>NZ_JCAFTR010000002.1:0-539927 GCF_059370435.1 Stenotrophomonas sp. YJH_SMC_94-11
GCCCGAGCGACTCGGCCAACTCCACGGCTTGGTGCTTGAACTCATCGGTGTAGCTACGACGGGTGATACGGGACATAAGGGACCTCCAAGTGCGATCAAAGTATCGCTTCTTGGCGTCCGCTGACGGGGGGCCAGATCATCTGACCCCGGCAACCATCCGCAATGCCGCTTTTGCTCTTGCTCTTCTTTTTTCTTTCCGTGGCAGGCGCAACCGCCGGAATGCGTCAGAGGCCGGGCGGGAGGGGATGACGGGGGTGTCCGCGGCATGGATGCCGCGGCCAAGCCCCCAAGGACGGGTTTACGGCGTCCCCCGCCATCCCCACCCGCCCGGCCAAGCCCGCCAATCCAACCGGGCTCTCCGCGACCAACCAAACCCCGCCCCCGGCCACGAGGGGCTGCGCCGTTGGCTGAAAATCCATGTAACCGCTTACATGGAAACGGATTTTTGCCGTAGCGGGTATCATGACCGGCTGACTTCACACAGGAGCCACCCGCTCATGCGCCGCAAGATCGTCGCCGGAAACTGGAAGCTGCATGGCAGCCGTCAATTCGCCAATGAACTGCTGGGGCAGGTGGCCGCCGGGCTGCCGCTGGAGGGCGTGGACGTGGTGATCCTGCCGCCGCTGCCCTATCTGGGCGAGCTGGTCGAGGACTTCGGCGAGACCGGCCTGGCCTTTGGTGCACAGGACGTGAGCAGCAACGAGAAGGGCGCCTACACCGGCGAGGTCTGCGCGGCCATGCTGGTCGAGGTTGGGGCCCGCTATGGCCTGGTCGGCCATTCCGAGCGCCGCCAGTACCACCATGAGAGTAGCGAGCTGGTCGCGCGCAAGTTCGCCGCCGCCCAGCACGCCGGCCTGGTGCCGGTGCTGTGCGTGGGCGAGACCCTGGAGCAGCGCGAGGCCGGGCAGACCGAAGCGGTCATCGCCAGCCAGCTGGCACCGGTGCTGGAGCTGGTCGGCGCGGCAGGTTTCGCCAATGCTGTGGTCGCCTACGAGCCGGTCTGGGCCATCGGTACCGGCCGTACCGCCAGCAAGGAACAGGCACAGCAGGTGCACGCGTTCATCCGTGGCGAAGTCGCGCGTATCGATGCTAGAATCGCCGATTCACTGCCCATTGTTTACGGCGGTAGCGTGAAGCCCGACAATGCCGGGGAACTGTTCGCGCAGCCGGATGTCGATGGTGGGCTGGTCGGCGGCGCCTCCCTGGTGGCCGCGGACTTCCTGGCCATCGCACGGGCGGCGGCCGCGAACTAATCCTAGAAGTATTGTCCGAGGGCGGTTTCCAATGCTGATGTTGATCCTCAATGTCGTCTACGTGCTGGTCGCTGTGGCCATGATCGCGCTGATCCTGATGCAGCGTGGCTCGGGTGCGGCGGCAGGTTCGGGCTTTGGTGCTGGTGCCTCGGGTACGGTGTTCGGTGCGCGTGGCGCCTCGAACTTCCTGTCCAAGTCGACCAAGTGGCTGGCTGTCGTGTTCTTTGGCATCAGCCTCTTCATGGCCTGGTATGCCGGTCACGGCACCCGTCCGGCAGCCGACCAGGATCTGGGTCTGATGTCCGCCCCGGCAGCGGCTGCTCCGGCGGCTCCGGCGGGCGAGCTGCCGGCCGTCCCGAAGGCCGATGCGGTCCCGGCAGCCCCGGTTCCGGCCGCGAATGTGCCGGCTCAGGCGGAATCTTCGGTTTCTGGTGAAGAAAAGCCTTCGGAAGGCTCCCAGAAAGACTGAAGCCGGTTACAATACGCGGCGCATCGGAAAGATAGTCTGATGTGATCGTTTGCCCAGGTGGCGGAATTGGTAGACGCACTACCTTGAGGTGGTAGCGACGCAAGTCGTAGGGGTTCGAGTCCCCTCTTGGGCACCATTTGTAAGTAAAGCGGGTTCGTCTGGCGCGCAAGGCGCCAGGCAGGTTCCCGTCCACTCCCCCATGCCAAAGCGCCTGCAGGCGCGGCGGCAGAGGCAAGAGAGAATCGCTGTGCTGGCCGAATATTTGCCGTCTCTGCTGTTTCTGATCGTTGCCACCGGTATCGGCGTTACGCTGATGCTGGTTGGTCGATTCCTCGGTCCCCGCCGCCCCGATCTGGAAAAGCTGTCACCGTATGAGTGCGGCTTCGAAGCCTTCGAAGACGCGCGCATGAAGTTCGACGTGCGCTACTACCTGATCGCGATCCAGTTCATCGTCTTCGACCTGGAAATCATCTTCATCGTGCCGTGGACCCAGGTCTTCATGGAGCTGGGCGCCCGTTCGCTGGTCACCATGGGCCTGTTCGTCGGCATGCTGTTCCTCGGTTTCATTTACGTCTGGAAGAAGGGAGCGCTGGAATGGGAGTGATTCAGACTCTCGATGGCCTCATGAACAACCCGTCGCCGGAAGGCCGGGTTGATGACATCCTGCGGCCGGAAGGCGACAACCCGCTGCTGGAAAAGGGCTTCGTCACCACCAGCGTCGACGCACTGCTGAACTGGGCGCGCACCGGCTCGATGTGGCCGATGACCTTCGGCCTGGCCTGCTGCGCGGTCGAGATGATGCATGCCGGCGCCGCGCGCCTGGACCTGGACCGCTACGGCGTGGTGTTCCGCCCGTCGCCGCGTCAGTCCGACGTGATGATCGTGGCCGGCACCCTGGTCAACAAGATGGCCCCGGCGCTGCGCAAGGTCTACGACCAGATGCCGGACCCGAAGTGGGTCATCTCGATGGGTAGCTGCGCCAACGGTGGCGGCTACTACCACTACTCCTATTCTGTGGTGCGCGGCTGTGATCGCGTGGTGCCGGTGGACGTCTACGTCCCGGGCTGCCCGCCGACCGCCGAGGCGCTGGTGTACGGGATCCTGCAGCTGCAGAAGAAGATCTGGCGTACACAGACCATCGCCCGCTGACCCATTCACCTGACTAGAGCGCGCCAAGCCCCCATGGCAGAGCAAGCATCCTTCATCGACCGACTCTCCGCACGTTTCGCTGGTGCGAAGGTCATCGTGGTCGAACCCCGCGGCGAAGTGACGCTGGAAGTGCCTGCCGCCGAGTGGCACGCCACCGCCCTGGCGCTGCGTGACGAGTTTGGTTTCGAGCAGGCCGTGGATCTGTGCGGCGTCGACTACCTCGGTTATGGCTCCGACGAATGGGACACCGCTGACGTGTCCTCGCAGGGCTTCAGCCGCGGCGTCGAAGGCAAGGCCCAGGGCCGCTTCGCGTGGGGCGAGTTCCCCACCGAGGAAAACGGTGCCGCCGGTGCCCGCCCGCAGCACATGCCGACCCAGCGCTTTGCGGTGGTCGCGCAGCTGCGTTCCTACCAGCACAACCTGATGATGCACCTGCGCTGCTTCGCCCCTGACGAAGCACTACCGGTGGTGTCCTCGCTGACCGGCATCTGGCCGGGCCTGAACTGGTTCGAGCGCGAGGCGTTCGACCTGTACGGCGTGATCTTCGAAGGCCACCCGGACCTGCGCCGGATCCTGACCGACTACGGTTTCGTCGGCCATCCGTTCCGCAAGGACTTCCCGCTGATCGGCAATGTCGAAGTCCGCTACGACGAAGAAAAGAAGCGCGTGATCTACGAACCGGTCACCTCGGTGGAGCCGCGCGTCGGCGTGCCGCGCGTGATCCGCGACGACGCCCGTCTGCAGACCGCAGAAGGTGAGCGCGCGCAGGAGGCAGTGAAGTGAGCCACGTACACCAGGCCGGCGAAGCATTCGCCAGCAACGCCGCCGAGAGCCGGCAGGAAATCCGCAACTACACCATGAACTTCGGCCCGCAGCATCCGGCCGCTCATGGTGTGCTGCGCCTGATCCTGGAAATGGACGGTGAAACCATCATGCGCGCCGACCCGCACGTGGGTCTGCTGCACCGTGGTACCGAGAAGCTGGCCGAGTCCAAGCCGTTCAACCAGTCGATCGGCTACATGGATCGCCTGGATTACGTGTCGATGATGTGCAACGAGCACGCGTACGTGCGCGCGATCGAGACCCTGATGGGTATCGAGGCACCGGAACGTGCCCAGTACATCCGCACCATGTACGATGAAATCACCCGCATCCTCAACCACCTGATGTGGCTGGGCTCCAACGCGCTCGACCTGGGCGCGATGGCGGTGATGCTGTACGCCTTCCGCGAACGCGAAGAGCTGATGGACTGCTACGAAGCGGTTTCCGGCGCGCGCATGCACGCGGCGTACTACCGTCCGGGCGGTGTCTACCGCGACCTGCCGGACCACATGCCGAAGTACAAGGAATCGCGCTGGCACAAGGGCAAGGCGCTGAAGCAGCTCAATGCTTCGCGCGAAGGCTCGCTGCTGGACTTCCTGGAGAACTTCACCGTCGAGTTCCCCAAGCGCATCGACGAATACGAAACCCTGCTGACCGACAACCGTATCTGGAAGCAGCGTACCGTCGGCATCGGCGTGGTCACTCCCGAACTGGCCCACCAGTGGGGCATGACCGGCGTGATGCTGCGCGGCTCGGGCATTGCCTGGGACCTGCGCAAGAAGCGTCCGTACGCCAAGTACGATGCCGTCGATTTCGACATCCCGCTGGGCAAGGAAGGCGACTGCTACGACCGCTATCTGGTCCGCGTTGCCGAAATGCGCGAATCCAACCGCATCATCAAGCAGTGCGTGGCGTGGCTGAAGGCCAACCCGGGCCCGGTGATGGTGAAGAACTTCAAGGTCGCTCCGCCCAGGCGCGAGGACATGAAGGACGACATGGAAGCGTTGATCCACCACTTCAAGCTGTTCAGCGAAGGCTACTGCGTGCCGGCCGGCGAGACCTACTCGGCGGTGGAAGCCCCGAAGGGTGAATTCGGCTGCTACCTGGTCTCCGATGGCGCCAACAAGCCGTTCCGCGTGCACCTGCGTGCGCCGGGCTTCGCCCACCTGTCCTCGATCGATTCGGTCGTGCGCGGCCACATGCTGGCTGACGTGGTGGCGATGATCGGCACCTACGACCTGGTGTTCGGCGAGGTTGACCGGTAATGCCGTCCGCCACGCCAACGCCCGCTGCAGGCAGCCGGCGCAAGCCGGCGCCGCAGTTTCTGGAATTTCACGTTATGCATTTCGCTGAGGTCGGCCGATGAAGGCGACAGGTAATTTCGAGGCGGCGCGCGACGTCGACCCGATGGTGGTGCTGAGCGACAAGACCCGCGCTCACATCGATCACTGGCTGTCCAAGTTCCCGCCGGACCGCAAGCGCTCTGCCGTGCTGCAGGGCCTGCATGCGGCCCAGGAGCAGAACCAGGGCTGGCTGACCGACGAACTGATCGCCGGCGTGGCCAAGTACCTGGACCTGCCGCCGGTGTGGGCCTACGAGGTCGCCAGCTTCTACTCGATGTTCGAGACCGAGAAGGTGGGCCGCAACAACGTGGCCATCTGCACCAACATCAGCTGCTGGCTCAATGGCGCCGAGGACATCGTGCGCCATTGCGAGAAGAAGCTGGGCATCAAGCACGGTGAATCGACCCCTGACGGCCGCGTCTACCTCAAGCGCGAGGAAGAGTGCCTGGCCGGCTGCGGTGGCGCGCCGATGATGGTCATCAACGGTCACTACCATGAGCGTCTGACCCTGGAAAAGGTCGACGAGCTGCTGGACGGGCTGGAGTAAGGGCATGGCACATCACCACGAATCCAAGGGTCCGGTCGGCCCCGCGCCGCTGCCGCACCAGGTGGTCTATACCACCCTGCATTACGACACCCCGTGGTCGTACGAAAGCTACCTGAAGACCGGTGGCTACGCTGCCCTGCGCAAGATCCTCGAAGAGAAGATCCCGCCGGAGCAGGTCATCGAGATGGTCAAGGCCTCGGGCCTGCGCGGCCGCGGTGGCGCCGGCTTCCCGACCGGCCTGAAGTGGTCGTTCATGCCCAAGGGCAACATGCAGAAGTACATCCTCTGCAACTCGGACGAATCCGAGCCGGGCACCTGCAAGGATCGCGACATCCTGCGCTACAACCCGCATTCGGTCGTGGAAGGCATGGCGATCGCCTGCTACGCCACCGGTTCGACCGTGGGCTACAACTACCTGCGCGGTGAATTCCACCACGAGCCGTTCGAGCACTTCGAGCAGGCCCTGGCCGACGCCTATGCGAACGGCTGGCTGGGCAAGAACATCCTCGGCAGCGGCGTGGACATCGACATCTACGGCGCGCTGGGCGCCGGCGCGTACATCTGCGGCGAAGAAACCGCGCTGATGGAATCGCTGGAAGGCAAGAAGGGCCAGCCGCGCTACAAGCCGCCGTTCCCGGCCAACTTCGGCCTGTACGGCAAGCCGTCAACGATCAACAACACCGAAACCTATGGTTCGGTGCCGGCGATCATCCGCAACGGCCCGGAGTGGTTCAAGGGCCTGAGCCTGACCGCCAACGGCGGCCCGAAGTGCTTCTCGGTGTCCGGCTGCGTGCAGAACGGCGGCAACTTCGAAGTGCCGCTGGGCACCACCTTCGATGACCTGCTGGAGATGGCCGGTGGCCTGCGTCCGGGCCGCAAGCTCAAGGGCGCGATCCCAGGCGGCGTGTCGATGCCGGTGCTGACCGCAGCCGAACTGAAGGGCCTGCCGATGGACTACGACACCATCCGCGCACTGGGCTCCGGCCTGGGTTCGGGCGCGATCGTCGTGCTCGACGACAGCGTCTGCTGCGTCAAGTTCGCCTGCCGCATCAGCCAGTTCTTCCACAAGGAATCCTGCGGCCAGTGCACCCCCTGCCGCGAAGGCACCGGCTGGATGCACCGCGTGCTGGAGCGCATCGTCGCCGGCAAGGCCACGATGGAAGACCTGCACCAGCTGAAGGCAGTGGCCGGCCAGATCGAAGGCCACACCATCTGTGCGTTCGGCGAAGCGGCTGCATGGCCCATCCAGGGCTTCCTGCGCCAGTTCTGGGACGAGTTCGAGTACTACATCGTCAACGGTCATTCGATGGTTGACGGCAAGAAGGTGGAGGCAGCCGCTGCATGAGCGCGCAACCCGTAAATCCGAGCGTCCCACCCGATCACGTCACCATCGAGATCGATGGCAAGTCGCTGGTCGTGCCCAAGGGCTCGATGATCATCCAGGCCGCCGACAAGGCCGGCATCTCCATTCCGCGCTTCTGCTATCACGAGAAGCTGCCGATCGCCGCCAACTGCCGCATGTGCCTGGTGGACGTGGAGAAGTCGCCGAAGCCGGCGCCGGCCTGTGCCACCCCGGTGATGGATGGCATGAAGGTCGCCACCCGCAGCGAGAAGGCACTGAAGTTCCAGCGCTCGGTGATGGAGTTCCTGCTCATCAACCACCCGCTGGACTGCCCGATCTGCGATCAGGGCGGCGAGTGCGAGCTGCAGGACGTGTCGCTGGGCTATGGCCGTTCGGTCAGCCGCTTCAACGAGCGCAAGCGCGTGGTGCCTGACGAGGACATGGGTCCGCTGGTCGCCACCGAGATGACCCGCTGCATCCAGTGCACCCGCTGCGTCCGCTTCACCGCCGACGTTGCCGGTACCTACGAACTGGGTGGCATGTACCGCGGTGAGAACCTGCAGATCGGTACCTTCGACGGCAAGCCGCTGACCACCGAGCTGTCCGGCAACGTCGTTGACGTCTGCCCGGTCGGCGCGCTGACCAACAAGGTGTTCCAGTTCCGCGCCCGCCCGTGGGAACTGACCGCCCGCGAGTCGCTGGGCTACCACGATGCGATGGGTTCGAACCTGTTCCTGCACGTGCGTCGCGGTGAAGTGCTGCGCACCGTGCCGCGCGACAACGAAGCCGTGAACGAGTGCTGGCTGTCCGACCGTGACCGCTACTCGCACCAGGGCCTGTACAGCGAAGACCGTGCGGTCAAGCCGCTGCGCAAGGTCAATGGCGAGTGGAAGGAAGTGAGCTGGGCCGAAGGCCTGGCCGCGGCCGCCGAAATCCTCAAGGCCAACCAGGGTGACAACCTGGGCGTGCTGGTGCACCCATCGACCTCGAACGAGGAAGGCGCACTGCTGGCCCGCCTGGCCAAGGGCCTGGGCTCGGGCAACATCGACCACCGCATCAACAACCGCGATTTCTCCGACGCCGCAACCGCCGAAGTGTTCGGCCTGCCGCTGGCCGAGATCGAGGGCGCCGACCGCATCGTGGTCCTGGGCAGCAACATCCGCCACGAACTGCCGCTGCTGCACGCTCGCCTGCGCAAGGCGCAGACCACCAAGGGCGCGAAGATCCACGTCGTCAATCCGGTGGACTTCGACTTCGCCTTCAGTGTCGCCGGCAAGCAGATCGTTGCCCCGTCGAAGTTCGTCGACGCGCTGGCCAACGCCGAGCTGCGTTCGGCAGTGCAGGGCGGCAACAACACCGTGCTGATCGTTGGTGGCATCGCCGAGAACCACCCGCAGGCTGCCGCGATCCGCGCTGCCGCGCGTGACTTCGCTGCCGCTACCGGTGCCAAGCTGTGCCGCATCCCGCAGGGCGCCAACGCCGTTGGCCTGACCCGCGCCGGCGTGCTGCCGGCTGGCAAGGACGTCGCCGCGATGCTGGCGCAGCCGCGCCAGGCCTACGTGGTGTACGGCCTTGAGCCGGGCCTGGACTTCGCCGACGCCCCGGCCGCCCGCAAGGCGCTGGCCGGTGCCCAGGTGGTGGCCTTCAGCCAGTTCGCCTGCGCCTCGACCCGCGACGTTGCCGACGTGATCCTGCCGATCGGTGCGCTGCCGGAAATCGATGCCACCCTGACCAACCTCGATGGTCGCGAGCAGTCGGCCCGTGCCGGCGGCAAGCTGCCGGGCGAGGCCCGCGAAGGCTGGCGCGTGCTGCGAGCACTGGGCGGCGACATGGCCCTGGCCGGTTTCGACTTCACCGACCTGGCCGGCCTGCGTGCCAGCCTGGCCCCGGTGTCGGTCACCGTCGCTGCTTCGGCGCAGCCGGCAGTTGCCGGTGAAGGCCTGGAAGTGGCTTCGACCGCCGCGATCTACCGCACCGATGCGGTGGTCCGTCGCGCGCCGGCACTGCAGTCGCATCCGCTCAACAACGCCCCGCGCATCGTGCTGAACGCAGAAGATGCCGCTCGCCTGCAGCTGCAGGAAGGGCAGATGGCCAAGGTCGGCACCGACGCCGGCAAGGCCACCCTGCCGGTGGTGGTCGACGCCCGCGTCGCTGCGGGTTCGGTCTGGATTGAATCGGGCCACGGCGCGACCGCGCCGCTGGGTGCCGCTCGCGTATCGGTGGTGGCTGCATGAACGAATTGCTGTTGAACGCGGTCGACCCGCTGCACCAGTGGCTGCTGGGCCTCGGTGACATCGGCGCGCTGATCTGGATCATCCTGAAGATCCTGGTGATCGCCGTGCCGGTGATCATCTCGGTGGCCTTCTACGTGGTCTGGGAACGCAAGCTGATCGGCTGGATGCACGTCCGTCATGGCCCGATGTACGTGGGCATGGGCATCTTCCAGGCCTTCGCCGACGTCTTCAAGCTGCTGTTCAAGGAAGTGGTCCAGCCGAGCAGCGCCAACAAGGCGATCTATCTGCTGGCCCCGCTGATCACCCTGGCCCCGGCCTTCGCGGCCTGGTCGGTGGTGCCCTTCGATTCGCAGATCGTGCTGTCCAATGCCAACGCCGGCCTGCTGTACCTGCTGGCGATGACCTCGCTGGGCATCTACGGCATCATCCTGGCCGGCTGGGCATCCAACTCGAAGTATGCGTTCCTGGGTGCGATGCGTGCCTCGGCGCAGATGATCAGCTACGAAATCGCCATGGGCTTCGCCCTGGTCGGCGTGATGATCGCCTCGGGCAGCCTGAACCTGAGCAACATCGTGATGGCGCAGGCCGGCAGTTCCGGCTTCTTCGACTGGTTCCTGCTGCCGCTGCTCCCGCTGTTCGTCATCTACTGGGTGTCGGGCGTGGCTGAAACCAACCGTGCGCCGTTCGACGTGGTGGAAGGCGAGTCGGAAATCGTTGCCGGCCACATGGTCGAGTACTCCGGCGGCGCCTTCGCCCTGTTCTTCCTGGCCGAATACGCGAACATGATCCTGATCAGCTTCCTGATCTCGATCTTCTTCCTCGGCGGCTGGCTGAGCCCGGTCCAGGGCTGGGTCGATTTCGGCAATGTCTCGCCGCTGGTCGACTGGATCTGGAAGGGCGGTGCACCGTGGTTGTTCGTCAAGGTGTTCTTCTTCGCCAGTGCCTACATCTGGTTCCGTGCCAGCTTCCCGCGCTTCCGCTATGACCAGATCATGCGCCTGGGCTGGAAGGTCTTCATCCCGCTGGCCATTCTGTGGATCGCGGTTACCGCCGTCATGGTGTTCTTCGGCGTGATTCAAAAGGGCGTCTAAGTGATGAACAGGATTACCCATTACTTCAAGAGCCTGCTGCTGCTCGAACTGCTGGCCGGCCTCTGGCTGACGCTGAAGTACAGCTTCAAGCCGAAGTACACGATGATGTACCCGATGGAGAAGTTCCCGCAGTCGCCGCGCTTCCGTGGCCTGCACGCCCTGCGCCGTTATCCCAACGGCGAAGAGCGCTGCATTGCCTGCAAGCTGTGTGAAGCGGTGTGCCCGGCCCTGGCCATCACCATCGACTCGGCCAAGCGCGAGGACGGCACCCGCCGCACCACCCGCTACGACATCGACCTGTTCAAGTGCATCTTCTGCGGCTTCTGCGAAGAAAGCTGCCCGGTGGACTCGATCGTCGAAACCCACATCCTCGAGTACCACTTCGAGAACCGTGGCGAAAACATCGTTACCAAGCCGCAGCTGCTGGCCCTTGGCGACCGTCTCGAGTCCGAGATCGCCGAGCGTCGTGCCGCCGATGCCGCTTACCGCTGAGGTCGAGAGATGGATTGGGTAAATATCGCTTTCTGGGTGTTCGCCATAGCGGCAACGGTTTCGGCCGGTGCGGTGATCAGCGTGCGCAACCCGGTTCACGCCGTGCTCTGCCTGGTGCTGACCTTCTTCTCCATTGCCTGCGTGTGGCTGCTGGTAGGGGCCGAGTTCCTCGGCGTGGCCCTGGTGCTGGTCTACGTCGGCGCGGTGATGGTGCTGTTCCTGTTCGTGGTGATGATGCTGGACATCGACCCCACCAAGCTGCGTGAGGGCTGGGTGCGCTACCTGCCGGTCGGCCTCATCGTCGCGGTGGCGATGCTGGCGCAGATGCTGATCCTGATCGGCGTCAAGGCACGCTCGGTTACGCCGTTCCCGGCTGACAACGCCGCTGCGGTCGCCGCCGACAGTTCCAACATCACCTGGCTGGCACGCACGCTGTTCACCGAGTACCTGCTGCCGTTCGAGTTCGCCGCCGTCATCCTGACCGTGGCCGTGGTTGCCGCCGTCATGCTGACCCTGCGCCGTCGTACCGGCGTCAAGAGCCAGAACCCGGGCGAGCAGACCATGGTCAAGGCCGGCCAGCGCCTGCGCATGGTCAAGATGGGTGCCGAAGCACCGGTCGTGCACAGCAACAGCAAGCCGGCCACCGGCGAGGAGACCCAGCCGTGATTACCCTTGGCCACATCCTTGCGCTTGGCGCGGTGCTGTTCGCCATCAGCCTGGCCGGCATCTTCCTCAACCGGAAGAACGTCATCGTCCTGCTGATGTCGATCGAACTGATGCTGCTGTCGGTGAACATCAACTTCGTCGGCTTCTCGCGCCAGCTGGGCGACCCGTCCGGCCAGCTGTTCGTGTTCTTCATCCTGACCGTCGCCGCCGCGGAAGCCGCCATCGGCCTGGCGATCCTGGTGACCCTGTTCCGTACCCGCCGCACGATCAATGTCGGCGAAGTCGATTCGTTGAAGGGCTGATCCACAGATGGAAATCACTCTCTCCAAGAGTCTGTTGATCGCAGTGGTGCTTGCGCCGCTGTTCGGCAGCATCATCGCCGGCCTGTTCGGTCGCCAGGTCAAGCGCTTCGGCGCGCAGACCATCACCATCCTCGGCGTCGCGGTGGCCTGCGGCCTGTCGATGTACACGCTCTACCAGCTGCTGTGGGGCGGCGCACAGCCGTTCAACCAGAACATCTACACGTTCTTCGAAGTCGGCCAGTACTCGGCCCACGTCGGCTTCATGGTCGACAAGCTGACCGCGATGATGATGGTGGTGGTGACCTTCGTGTCGCTGCTGGTCCACATCTACACGATCGGCTACATGCAGGACGATCCGGGCTACCAGCGGTTCTTCAGCTACATCTCGCTGTTCACCTTCTCGATGCTCACCCTGGTGATGAGCAACAACTTCCTGCAGCTGTTCTTCGGCTGGGAAGCGGTGGGCCTGGTGTCGTACCTGCTGATCGGCTTCTGGTTCAAGCGCCCGACCGCGATCTTCGCCAACATGAAGGCGTTCCTGGTCAACCGCGTCGGCGACTTCGGCTTCCTGCTCGGCATCGCCGGCGTGCTGTGGGTGTTCGGCACCCTGGACTACTCGCAGGTGTTCTCCCAGGCCGGCATGCTGGCTGATCCGCGCGCCCAGCTGCAGATCTGGGACGGCACGATCCTGGGCATGCAGCTGCTCAACGAGCCGGTGATCTGGTCGATCGCTACCGTCATCTGCATCTGCCTGTTCATTGGTGCCATGGGCAAGTCGGCCCAGGTCCCGCTGCACGTGTGGCTGCCCGACTCGATGGAAGGCCCGACCCCGATCTCGGCACTGATCCACGCCGCGACGATGGTGACCGCCGGTATCTTCATGGTCACCCGCATGTCGCCGCTGTTCGAGCTGTCGCAGACCGCGCTGAACTTCGTGCTGTTCATCGGTGCCACCACCGCGTTCTTCACCGGCCTGATCGGTATCGTGCAGAACGACATCAAGCGCGTCGTCGCGTACTCCACGCTGTCGCAGCTGGGCTACATGACGGTTGCACTGGGCGTGTCGGCCTACTCGGCAGCCGTGTTCCACCTGATGACCCACGCCTTCTTCAAGGCGCTGCTGTTCCTGGGTGCCGGCTCGGTCATCATTGCCATGCACCACGAGCAGGACATGCGCAAGATGGGTGGCCTGCGCAAGTACATGCCGATCACCTTCATCACCATGTGGATCGGTACGCTGGCACTGGTGGGTACGCCGTTCTTCTCCGGCTTCTACTCGAAGGACACCATCATCGAGGCCGCCGAGCTGCACGCGCACCTGTCCGACAACTGGGTGGCCACCTACGGCTACTGGGCAGTGCTGGGTGGCGTGATCGTCACCAGCTTCTACAGCTTCCGCCTGCTGTTCCTGACCTTCCACGGCAAGGAGCGTTTCCGCGACGTGCATCATGACGATCATGGTCACGGCCATGACGCTCACCACGCCGCCGACGCCCACCACGGCGATGCGCATCACGATGACCACGGCCATGGCCACGGTCCGCATGAGCCGCACGAAACCCCGTGGGTGGTGACCTTGCCGCTGATCCTGCTGGCCATCCCGTCGATCGCCATCGGTTTCTTCAGCATCGGTCCGATGCTGTACGGCACCGACTGGGCCGGCCATCATGCCCACGATGCCATCAAGGGCCAGGCGCATACGTTCTTCACCGGAATCGTCGACTTCTACGATCCGGCCAAGAACACCATCGGCTTCCTGGGTGAGGAGTTCCACGGCCCGGTCGCCTTCGCGCTGCACGGCATGATGGCTCCGGCGTTCATGCTGACCGTTGCGGGCTTCCTGCTGGCCGCACTGTTCTACCTGTGGAAGCCGGACCTGTCGGGCAAGGCGCGCAAGACCTTCGCTCCGCTGGTGTCGGTGCTGGAAAACAAGTACGGCTTCGACAAGCTGTGGATCGATGGCTTTGCCGGTGGCAGCGTCAAGCTGGGCAAGGTCTCGCGCTGGATCGACAGCAACATCGTCGACGGCGTGGTCAATCTCTCGGCACGTGTTGTGGACGTTGCAGCCGGCGTGCTGCGTCGTACCCAATCCGGTTTCCTCTATCACTACGCCTTCGCGATGATCATCGGCCTGATTGCCCTGCTGGGCGTGCTGATGCATTACCTGCGTTGATGACCTGTACGGAATAAGAAGACGTGTCGAACTGGCCTCTACTCAGTGTCCTCATCTGGCTGCCGATCATCGGTGGCGCCCTGATCCTTGCGATCCGTGATGCGCAGACCGCCCGCTGGGCGTCGCTGGGCGTAGCGGTGCTGACGTTCGTGGCGAGCCTCTCGCTGCTGAGCGGCTACAACGCGGGCATCGACGGTCTGCAGTTCGTCGAGACCCATGCCTGGATCCCGGCGTACAAGATCGGCTACAACCTGGGCGTGGACGGCATTGCCGTGGCGCTGATCCTGCTGACTACCCTGGTCAGCGTGCTTGCCCTGATCGGCGCCTGGAGCGCCATCGACAAGCGCGTGAACCAGTACGTGGCGGCTTTCCTGATCCTGGAAGGCGTCACGGTCGGTATCTTCGCGGCGACGGACGCGATGCTGTTCTACGTGTTCTTCGAGGCGATGCTGATCCCGATGTTCCTGATCATCGGTGTCTGGGGCGGCCCACGTCGCATCTACGCTGCGCTGAAGTTCTTCCTGTACACCTTCCTCGGCTCGGTGCTGATGCTGGTGGCACTGATCTACCTGTACATGAAGGGCGGCAGCTTCCAGCTGGCCGACCTGTATGCACTGCCACTGTCGGCCAAGGAACAGACCTGGATCTTCTTCGCGTTCCTGATCGCCTTCGCGGTCAAGGTGCCGATGTTCCCGGTCCATACCTGGCTGCCGGACGCCCACGTGGAAGCGCCGACCGCCGGTTCGGTGATCCTGGCCGCCATCGCCCTGAAGATCGGTGGCTATGGCTTCCTGCGCTTCAACCTGCCGATCGTCCCGGACGCGTCCCAGGAATGGGCCTGGCTGGTGATTGCGCTGTCGTTGATCGCAGTGATCTACGTTGGCCTGGTCGCCCTGGTACAGGACGACATGAAGAAGCTGATCGCCTATTCGTCGATCGCGCACATGGGCTTCGTCACCCTGGGCACCTTCATTGCCCTGTGGCTGGTCCGTGAAGCCGGTAACGCCGATGCCGCCCGCCTGGGCCTGCAGGGCGCCATGGTGCAGATGATCTCGCACGGCTTCGTCTCCGGCGCGATGTTCTCCTGTGTCGGCGTGCTGTACGACCGCATGCACAGCCGCCGCATCGCCGATTACGGCGGCGTGGTCAACGTGATGCCGTGGTTCGCCACCTTCGCCATGCTGTTCTTCATGGCCAACGCGGGCCTGCCCGGTACCAGCGGTTTCGTCGGCGAGTTCATGGTCATCCTGTCGGCCTTCCAGCGCAATCCGTGGATCGCGCTGGGCGCGGCCACCACCCTGATCATCGGCGCCGCCTACACCCTGTGGCTGTACAAGCGCATCTTCTTCGGTGAAGTGGCCAACAGCCATGTTGCCGAACTGAAGGACATCAACGGCCGCGAATGGCTGGTGCTGGGCGTGTTCGCCATCGGCGTGCTGGCCCTGGGCATCTATCCCAAGCCGCTGACCGACCTGATGGAGCCCTCGATCGCGAAGCTGGCGATGCAGATCGCATCCAGCAAGCTGCTGTAATTCCAGGATTTGATGATGACCACCTCGCCGCTGCTGCCATTGACCGCCGCTGACCTGCCACCGCTCGCTCCCGAGCTGGTGCTGATCGGCAGCGCCTTCGCCCTGATGATCCTCGACCTGTTCGTCAGCAACCGGAACAAGATCGTCACCCACCTGTTCTCGCTCGCTGCGCTGGCCGTGGTGCTGTTCATGCTGGCCACCGGCGTGGGCGGGCAGGGCGAGGTCTTCCATGGCATGTTCGTGCGCGATACCGCCGCGGACGTGATGAAGACCGGGATCGTGCTGCTCAGCGGCCTGACCCTGGTCTACGGCTGGCGTTACCTGCGTGAGCGCAACCTGTTCCAGGGCGAGATCCCGGTGCTGATCCTGTTCGGCACCGCCGGCATGATGATCCTGGTGTCGGCCGGCAGCCTGCTGATGGTCTACCTGGGCCTGGAACTGCTGGCGCTGTGCTCCTACGCCCTGGTCGCCAGCAACCGCGAGAACGGCCTGGCCTCGGAAGCGGCGATGAAGTACATCGTGCTCGGCTCGCTGGCCTCTGGCCTGCTGCTGTACGGCATGTCGCTGATCTACGGCGCTACCGGCAGCCTGCACCTGGACGTCATCCGTGACGCCATCCCGCACTCGGAAGAGCGCGTGCTGCTGATCACCGGTGCGGTGTTCATGATCGCCGGCGTCGCCTTCAAGCTGGGTGCGGCACCGTTCCACATGTGGCTGCCGGACGTGTACCAGGGTGCCCCGGCACCGATCGCACTGTTCATCAGCTCGGCGCCGAAGCTGGCCGCCTTCGGCATGGCCTACCGCCTGCTGGAAATGGGCGTGGGTCCGCTGTCGACCGAACTGCAGCTGCTGATCGCCGGCCTGGCCGCAGTCTCGCTGGTCATCGGCAACCTGATGGCCATCGCGCAGAGCAATCTCAAGCGCATGCTGGCGTTCTCCACCGTCTCGCACATCGGCTTCCTGCTGATGGGCATCGCCGGTGGTGGCGCACAGGGCTATGCCGCTGCGCTGTTCTACGCACTGGCCTACGCCATCATGTCGACCGCCGCCTTCGGCGCGATCATCGCGCTGTCGCGTGCCGGTTTTGAAGCCGAGAACATCGAGGACTTCAAGGGCCTCAATGCCCGCAACCCGTGGATGGCCGGCCTGGTGCTATGCATCATGGCGTCGCTGGCCGGCATCCCGCCGTTCCTGGGCTTCTGGACCAAGCTGGCGGTGCTGGGCGCGGCCGTCAACGGCGGCCTGCTGTGGCTGGCCATCCTGGGCGTGCTGTGCGCCGTGGTCGGCTGCTTCTACTACCTGCGCGTCATCAAGGTCATGTACTTCGATGAGCCGGTGGGCGAGGCCATGCCGCGCAACAACGACCGCGTGCTGGGTGTGGTGCTGGGTGTCAATGCCCTGGCGCTGCTGGCCTTGGGCCTGGCCTGGAACCCGATCATGGTCTGGTGCCAGCAGGCATTTGCGCATCTTGCATAAAAGTTGACACAAAGCTGCGCGATTCGTGTAATATGCGCAGCCTGAGTTGTCACTGCAGCGGTTCAGCCAGAACATCGTTGCGGTAGCCCCCTCGAAAGAGCAGGGCAGCAGTTCAAACACTTCCGGTGCGGGGTGGAGCAGTCTGGCAGCTCGTCGGGCTCATAACCCGAAGGTCGCAGGTTCAAATCCTGCCCCCGCTACCAACTTCGGATCGGCGCCAACCGATTTGATGAATGAGGGGAGGCTTGCAGTTTTTGGAGCAACCGCTCATAATTCCGCTTCTGATGCGGGGTGGAGCAGTCTGGCAGCTCGTCGGGCTCATAACCCGAAGGTCGCAGGTTCAAATCCTGCCCCCGCTACCAAGTAGAGAAATCGCCTTCGAAGTCCTGCTTCGAGGGCGTTTTTCTTTGGGGTCTGCGTCGTTTCTGCGTGATCGGGGTCAGATCCCTTTTCCCGTGGAAAAGGGATCTGACCCCGGGTCCGCACCTTGCACCAGCGCGGTGCAGCCGCTATCATCAGCGGCCTAGCAGTACCCCTGAAGGCGGCCTCCCAGCGGGAGTCCGGACCCGGAAGGAGGGCCGCAACCGGCAGGCAATGCAGGTTGCAACCGGAATCCAGTCACCGGAGTCTTTCCGGAAAAGGGGCCCAACGGGCCCTTTGTCGTTTCCGGGGCGTCATGTTTCCACGCCGGCCAAGGCCGGCACCCAACCATAGAGATCAAGGCAGGCTGTGAGCGACAAGGCAACCGACATCGCGAATCTGCTCGCCCCGACCGTTGTGTCGCTGGGCCTGGAGCTGCTGGGCGTTGAGTATCTGCCGGCCCCCGGCGGTGCGACCCTGCGCCTTTACATCGACGTGCCGCTGGCTGAACAGCCCGAGCGCATCATCAATGTCGACGACTGCGAGCGGGTCAGCCGCGAAGTCTCGGCGCAGCTGGACGTCGAAGACCCAATCAGCGGCAATTACACGCTGGAAGTGTCCTCGCCGGGCGTGGACCGCCCGCTGTTCAACCTGGAGCAGTTCGGCCGCCACCAGGGTGAATCGGCCAAGGTCACGCTGAAGCTGCCGCAGGACAACCGTCGTCGCCTGCAGGGCCGCATCGAAGCGATCGACGAGGCTGCGGGCACCATCACCTTCATCGTCGACAAGGCTGAAGTGGTCGTGTCGGCCGACAACATCGACAAGGCACGGATCATGCCCGACTGGGTGGCGCTGGGGCTGGCCCCGAGCAAGCCGACCGGTCCGGCGCCGAAGCGTCCGAAGCCGAACACGAATTCTTCTTCCAACGAGCCGGCGGCAAAGAAGCCGCGCGCGGAGTGAGCCAATGAGCAAGGAACTGTTGCTGGTAGTCGACGCAGTCGCCAACGAGAAGGGCGTGCCGCGTGAAGTGATCTTCGATGCCATCGAGGCCGCCCTGGCCTCGGCAGCGAAGAAGCGCTATCCCGAGGAGGAAGTGCTGACCCGCGTGGTCATCGACCACAAGGATGGCAGCTACGAAACCTTCCGCCGCTGGGAAGTGGTGGCCGATGACGTGGTCATGGAATCGCCGGATCGCCAGATCCGCCTGATGGACGCCGTCGACGAGGCCGAAGGCGTCGAGGTCGGCGACTACATCGAAGAGCAGATCGAGAACCCGGACTTCGGCCGCATCGCTGCCCAGGCCGCCAAGCAGGTCATCGTCCAGCGCGTGCGCGAAGCCGAGCGCCAGCAGGTCGTGGATGCATGGAAGGATCGCGTGGGTGAGCTGATCACCGGTGTGGTCAAGCGCGCCGAGCGCGGCAACATCTACGTCGATCTCGGTGGCAATGCCGAAGGCTTCATTCCGAAGGACAAGGGCATTCCGCGCGACGTGCTGCGTGCCGGCGACCGCGTGCGCGGCTACCTGGCCGAAGTGCGCTCGGAGCCGCGTGGCCCGCAGCTGTTCATCAGCCGCGCCGCGCCGGAGTTCATGATCGAGCTGTTCAAGCTGGAAGTGCCGGAAGTCGGCCAGGGCCTGGTGGAAATCAAGGCCTGCGCCCGCGATCCGGGCGACCGCGCCAAGATCGCCGTGCTGGCCCACGACCAGCGCACCGATCCGATCGGTGCCTGCATCGGCATGCGCGGTTCGCGCGTGCAGGCCGTGTCCAACGAGCTCAATGGCGAGCGCGTGGACATCGTGCTGTGGAACGACAACCCGGCCAACTTCGTCATCAACGCGATGGCTCCGGCCGAAGTGCAGTCGATCATCGTCGATGAGGACAAGCACTCGATGGACCTGGCCGTTGCCGAAGACCGCCTGGCCCAGGCGATCGGCAAGGGCGGCCAGAACGTGCGCCTGGCCAGCCGCCTGACCGGCTGGCAGCTCAACGTGATGACCCAGGACCAGGTCACTGCCAAGTCGGAGGCCGAGCAGGCTGCCGCCCGCCAGCTGTTCATGGACAAACTGGAAGTGGACGAGGAAATCGCCGGCATCCTGGTCAGCGAAGGCTTCGGCACCGTCGAGGAAATCGCATATGTCCCGGTCGGCGAACTGCTGGCCGTGGAAGGTTTCGACGAGGACATCGTCGAAGAGCTGCGCGCTCGTGCCCGCGATGCGCTGCTCAATGAGGCCCTGGCAGTCGAGGAAGGCCTTGAAGACGGCCAGCCGGCGCAGGACCTGCTGTCCCTGAAGGGCATGGACGAAGCCACCGCATATGCGCTGGCCGGCCACGGCGTGCGTACCAGCGAGGACCTGTCCGACCTGGCCGCCGACGAGGTCATGGACTTCGGCATCGAAGGACTGGATCAGGCGCGCGCCGCTGCGCTGATCCTGGCCGCCCGTGCCGAGGAGATCGCCCGACTGGAACGCGGCGAATGAGCCGGCAATGAACAGGGCCCTGAGCCGCTCAGGGCGTAGAATCCGCGCCACCTCCAGATGCGGGGGGGCGCCCACAAGATCATAGGATCCGAATGTCGCAGCAAACCACCATCCGCAAGCTTGCCGAACTGGTCAACACGCCGGTCGAAAAACTGCTGGAACAGCTGGCCGGTGCCGGCATGAAGTTCAGCGGTCCCGACCAGGTCGTGACCAGCTCCGAGAAGGTAAAGCTCCTGGGCTTCCTTCGTCGTTCGCACGGCAAGCCCGAGCAGGCCCCGGAAGAGACCGATCAGTCTGCAAAGAAGATCACGCTCAACCGCCGGAAGCAGCAGGAAGTGACGGTCAATTCCGGTCGCAGCAAGACGACCGTGAATGTCGAGGTGCGCCAGAAGCGTACCTACGTCAAGGATGGTGCTCGCGCCATGACGCCGGACGAAGAGCGCGCCGACATCCTGCGCAAGCTGGAAGAGTCGCGTGCGCGCAACCTCGCCGAACAGCAGGCCCTGGCCGAGAAGGATCGTCTGCGCGACGAGGCCATCGTCCGTGCCCGTGAGGAAGAGGCTGCCGCCAAGGAACGCGCCGAGGCCGAGAAGAAGGCCGCCGAGGAAGCTGCGGCTGCGGCCAAGGCGGCCGAGGCACTGGCCGCCAGCAAGCCCAAGCGTGCTCCGATCGACGAAACCGCGCCGCGCCCGCCGCGCGCCCCGGCCGCCGCCCCGGCTGCGCCGCGTGGTGCTCCGCCGCCGCCGCCGCGCAACGACGAGCGCAACAACCGCAGCGCGCCGCGCAACGAGCGTGGCCCGGGCGACCGCTTCGCCGGCCAGATGCACCTGTCGGCCGCCGACCGTGCGCGTCGTGGCAACAGCAACAACAGCAATTCGCGTGGACGTCCGGGTGGCCGCAACCAGTCCGGTGGCCGTCGCGACATGTCGCGTGGTGGCAACAATGCCGGTCCGCACGCGTTCGAACGCCCGACTGCACCGGTCGTGCGTGAAGTCGCGATCGGCGAGACCATCACCGTGGCCGACCTGGCGCAGAAGCTCGCGCTGAAGGGCGGCGAGGTGGTGAAGGCGCTGTTCAAGATGGGCGTGATGGCGACCATCACCCAGTCCATCGACCACGACACCGCTGCGCTGGTGACCGAAGAACTCGGCCACAAGGCGATCCGTGCCAACGACAACGATGCCGAAGACGCGCTGCTGGCTTCGACCGGTGAAAACCAGGGCGAAGCCGTACAGCGCCCGCCGGTGGTCACCATCATGGGTCACGTGGACCACGGCAAGACCTCGCTGCTGGACTACATCCGCCGCACCAAGGTTGCCCACGGCGAAGCCGGCGGCATTACCCAGCATATCGGCGCCTACCACGTCGAGACGCCCAAGGGCGTCATCAGCTTCCTGGATACCCCGGGCCACGCCGCGTTCACCTCGATGCGTGCCCGCGGTGCCAAGCTGACCGACATCGTGGTGCTGGTGGTTGCTGCCGACGACGGCGTCATGCCGCAGACCAAGGAAGCGATCCAGCACGCCCGTTCGGCGGGTGTGCCGCTGATCGTGGCGATCAACAAGATCGACAAGTCCGGTGCCGACCCGATGCGGGTCAAGAACGAGCTGCTCTCCGAGCAGGTCGTGGCCGAAGAGTTCGGTGGTGACATCCAGATGGTGGAGATCTCGGCCAAGACCGGCCTGGGCATCGACGACCTGCTGGACGCGGTGTCGGTGCAGGCCGAACTGCTGGAACTGAAGGCCGTCGACGAAGGTCGCGCCTCGGGCGTGGTGATCGAATCGTCGCTGGACAAGGGCCGCGGCCCGGTCGCTACGGTGCTGGTGCAGCAGGGCCGCCTGAAGAAGGGCGACTACCTGGTGTGCGGTATCCAGTACGGCCGCGTGCGTGCGCTGTTCGACGAAACCGGCAAGCAGCCGGAGTTCGCCGGCCCGTCGATCCCGGTGCAGGTCCTGGGCCTGTCCGGTGTGCCGGAAGCCGGAGACGACTTCGTGGTGGTCGAGGACGAGCGCCTGGCCAAGGATGTTGCCCAGCAGCGTGAGACCAAGCGCCGTGAATCGCGCCTGGTCGCCACCGCTGGCAGCCGCATGGAAGACATCATGGCGACCCTGGGCAAGGGCGAGGGCCAGCAGGTCCTCAACCTGGTCATCAAGGCCGACGTGCAGGGTTCGGTGCAGGCCCTGAGCCAGGCACTGGTCGCGCTGTCCAACGAAGACATCCGCATCAACGTGATCCACTCCGGCGTCGGCGGCATCACCGAATCGGATGCCAACTCGGCGGCTGCTTCGAAGGCCACCGTCATCGGCTTCAACGTGCGTGCGGATGCTTCGGCCCGTCGCATCATTGAATCCAACGGCGTCGACCTGCGTTACTTCTCGATCATCTATGACGTGATCGATCAGGTGAAGCAGGTGGCATCCGGTCTGCTGGGCGTGGAGATCCGCGAAGAGATCATCGGTATCGCCGAGGTCCGCGACGTCTTCCGCAGCTCCAAGCTGGGCGCCGTTGCCGGCTCGATGGTCATCGAGGGCGTGGTCAAGCGCAACAAGCCGATCCGCGTGCTGCGCGACAGCGTGGTGATCTTCGAGGGCGAGCTGGAATCGCTGCGTCGCTTCAAGGAGAACGTCGAGGAAGTCCGCAACGGTACCGAATGCGGTATCGCGGTGAAGGCCTACAACGACGTCAAGCCGGGCGACCAGATCGAGTGCTTCGAGCGTATCGAAGTGCCGCGCACCCTGTAATGCTGCAAGGTGGCCCGACCAACGGTCGGGCCCTACCATGTACCTGTAGCGCCCGACCGTTGGTCGGGCGACAACTGAACCAAGAGCTGCTCGTGCCCAAGACTTTCCATCGAACCGACCGTGTCTCCGCCCAGCTGCGCCGTGAACTCGGCACCCTGGTGCACAACGCCGTGCGCGAGCACGGGTTGCCCTCGGTGAGCGTGTCCGACGTGGAAATCACCCGCGACATGGCCCATGCCAAGGTGTTCGTCACCGCCCTGATGCCGGAACGCTCGGCTGAAGCCGTGGCCGGCCTGAAGGAGCTGGGCTACCGCCTGCGCATGGACCTGGCCCGCGCGATGAAGCTGCGCCACGTGCCGGAGCTGCATTTCCACTACGACGACTCGGTCGACCGTGGTGAGCACATCGACAACATCCTGCGCGACCTGCCCGATACGCTGGCCGCGGAGAAGCGTCGCGCGAGCGACGACGAATAACCGCGCGACGCCGGGCATGCCCGGCGTCGTTGCATTCCGGCTGTGCGACGTCTGACGCAGACCGCGCTGCGGCAGCCGAGCATGGCTCGGCCCTACACATTCCTGCCATGACCCGAATTCAGTTCCGCCGCCTGGATGGCATCCTGCTGCTCGACAAGTCGACCGGCATGAGCTCCAACGCCGCCCTGCAGGTGGCGCGCCGCCTGTTCCGTGCCGAGAAGGGTGGCCACACCGGCAGCCTCGACCCGTTGGCCACCGGCCTGCTGCCACTATGCTTCGGCGAGGCCACCAAGATCGCCGGCCTGCTGCTGGGTTCGGCCAAGGCGTACGATGCCGAGATCGTCCTCGGCCAGACCACGGATACCGATGATGCCGAGGGCCAGGTGCTGGTGCAGCGCCCGGTGCCGGTGATCAGCGCCGAGGCCCTGCAGGCTGCGCTGGCGCCACTGACGGGGAACATCCGTCAGCGGGCTCCGATCTATTCGGCGCTGAAGCAGGGCGGGGAACCGCTGTATGTGAAGGCCCGCCGCGGCGAGGCCATCGAGGCTCCGGAGCGCGAGGTCCAGGTGCACGCGATCGAGGTGCTCGAACAGCTGCCCGGGCGCCTGCACCTGCGCGTGACCTGTGGCTCCGGCACCTATATCCGCAGCCTGGCCCGCGATCTCGGCGAACGCCTGGGCTGTGGCGCCCACATCAGCGCGCT
This sequence comes from Stenotrophomonas sp. YJH_SMC_94-11, assembly GCF_059370435.1. Taxonomy (NCBI): domain Bacteria; kingdom Pseudomonadati; phylum Pseudomonadota; class Gammaproteobacteria; order Lysobacterales; family Lysobacteraceae; genus Stenotrophomonas; species Stenotrophomonas sp. YJH_SMC_94-11. The sequence goes on from NZ_JCAFTR010000002.1 coordinate 23,648, forward strand.
GCGCCGGCTGTGGGTCGAACCGTTCCGCGCGCCGGCGATGGTCACCCTGGACCAGTTGCGGGCGATGGCCGAGGCCGGCGACGAGGCGGGCATGGACGCGCTGCTGCTGCCGCTGGCAGCCGGCCTGGCTGGATACCCGCGGGTCGACCTCGATGCCGGGCAGACCCACCGCTTCTGCGTCGGCCAGCGCCAGCGTGACGCGTCCTGGCCGCATGGCCTGGTGGCCGTGTTCGGTCCGGACGATGCTGTCCAGGGCCTGGGCCAGGTCGACGACAGTGGCCTGCTGGCCCCGCAGCGCCGTTTCAACCTCTGACCGGGGCAGGGTGGTTCAGCCCCGGTCCTTGTCCCGGAAGCCCCTGGCCGTTACAATTTCGCGGCCGTTTTCCGGCAACCTGCCTCGCGCAGGTTTCATCCTCGTAGTCCACGGCGAGCCTGGCGGTGCGCGAAGCGCGTTCCTGCCGGCCACGCATCACAGAGAAAAAAGAAATGTCGATCGACACCCAGAAGGTCATTGAAGACAACAAGCGCAGCGCCGCTGACACCGGCTCCCCGGAAGTCCAGGTTGCCCTGCTGACCGCCCGCATCGAACTGCTGACCGGCCACTTCAAGACCCACAAGAAGGATCACCACAGCCGCCGCGGCCTGCTGCAGATGGTCAACCGCCGTCGCAGCCTGCTCGACTACCTGAAGAAGAAGGACGTCGAGCGTTACAAGGCCCTGATCGAAAAGCTTGGCCTGCGTCGCTAAGCAACGAATCCCCCGCGGCGCAGCGATGCGCCGCGGTTTTGTTTTGTAGCACCGCAATCCCCGATTCAGGCCGGAACGATCCGGCCACCCGCTGGCGGCAAGGGTCGCCGACGGTCCAAATTCGCAGACAGCATCCCCAAGGACACCCTCCGTGGCAAAAATCACCAAAACCTTCCAGTACGGCAAGCACACCGTCACGCTTGAGACCGGCGAAGTCGCCCGCCAGGCCAGCGGCGCGGTCATCGTCAAGATGGACGACACCGTACTGCTGGTCACCGCCGTCGCCGCCAAGAGCGCGCGCGAAGGCCAGGACTTCTTCCCGCTGACCGTCGATTATCAGGAAAAGTTCTACGCCGGCGGCCGCATCCCGGGTGGTTTCTTCAAGCGTGAAGGCCGTGCGACCGAGAAGGAAACGCTGATCTCGCGTCTGATCGACCGTCCGATCCGTCCGCTGTTCCCGGAAGACTACAAGAACGAAGTGCAGATCATCGCCACGGTCATGTCGCTGAACCCGGACGTGGATGGCGACATCCCGGCCCTGATCGGCGCCTCGGCTGCCCTGGCCCTGGCCGGCACCCCGTTCATGGGCCCGATCGGCGCTGCCAAGGTCGGCTACAAGAACGGCGAGTACATCCTGAACCCGACCGTCAGCGAACTGGCTGACTCGCAGCTGGAACTGGTCGTTGCCGGTACCTCCAATGCCGTGCTGATGGTCGAATCCGAAGCCGCGCTGCTGTCCGAAGACGTGATGCTGGGCGCCGTGACTTTCGGTCACCGCGAAATGCAGAAGGTCATCAACGCGATCAACGAGCTGACCGTCGAAGCCGGCACCAAGCCGTCGACCTGGGAAGCCCCGGCCAAGAACGACGCGCTGATCTCCGCGCTGAAGGAAGCCATCGGCCCGCGCCTGGGCGAAGCCTTCCAGGTGCGCGACAAGCTGCAGCGCCGTGACGCCATCTCGGCGATCAAGAAGGACGTGTTCGAAGCCCTGGCGGGCCGCGTGGCCGCCGAAGGCTGGAACCCGGCCGAGCTGTCGAAGGAATTCGGCGAGCTGGAATACCGCACCATGCGTGACTCGGTGCTGGACACCAAGGTCCGTATCGACGGCCGTGCGCTGGACACCGTCCGCCCGATCGCCGTGAAGACTGGCGTGCTGCCGCGTACCCACGGTTCCTCGCTGTTCACCCGCGGCGAAACCCAGGCCATCGTGACCATCACCCTGGGCACCGCCCGTGATGGCCAGGTCATCGATGCCGTTGCCGGTGAGTACAAGGAAAACTTCCTGTTCCACTACAACTTCCCTCCGTTCTCGGTGGGCGAGTGCGGCCGCATGATGGGCCCGAAGCGCCGCGAAATCGGCCACGGTCGTCTGGCCAAGCGCGGCGTGCTGGCTGTCATGCCGTCGCTGGAAGCCTTCCCGTACACCATCCGTGTCGTTTCGGAAATCACCGAGTCGAACGGTTCCTCGTCGATGGCCTCGGTCTGCGGCTCGTCGCTGGCGCTGATGGACGCCGGCGTGCCGGTGAAGGCCCCGGTGGCAGGCATCGCCATGGGTCTGGTCAAGGAAGGCGACCGTTTCGTGGTCCTGTCCGACATCCTGGGTGACGAAGATCACCTGGGCGACATGGACTTCAAGGTGGCCGGTACCGCTGAGGGCATTTCCGCCCTGCAGATGGACATCAAGATCGAAGGCATCACCGAAGAGATCATGAAGCAGGCCCTGCAGCAGGCCAAGGCTGGCCGTCTGCACATCCTGGGTGAAATGGCCCACGGCCTGACCGCTCCGCGTGAGGAGCTGTCGGACTACGCGCCGCGCCTGCTGACCATCAAGATCCACCCGGACAAGATCCGCGAAGTGATCGGCAAGGGTGGCTCGACCATCCAGGCCATCACCAAGGAAACCGGCACCCAGATCGACATCCAGGACGACGGCACCATCGTCATCGCGTCGGTCAACGCCATCGCTGCCCAGGCCGCCAAGGCCCGCATCGAGCAGATCACCTCGGACGTCGAGCCGGGCCGCATCTACGAAGGCAAGGTCGCCAAGATCATGGACTTCGGTGCGTTCGTTACCATCCTGCCGGGCAAGGACGGCCTGGTCCACGTGTCGCAGATCTCCAGCGAGCGCGTCGAGAAGGTCGGCGACAAGCTGAAGGAAGGCGATGTGGTCAAGGTCAAGGTGCTGGAAGTCGACAAGCAGGGCCGTATCCGCCTGTCGATGAAGGCAGTCGAAGAGGGCGAAGGCGCCAGCGCCGAGTAATCGGTACTGCTGATCGTGCGGTGGGTGAGGACCGTTGGTCCTCACGCTTTCGCAAATGAAAAAGCGGGCTTCGGCCCGCTTTTTCTTTGCCTCGATGTTGTGAAGAGAAGCTCATCCAGGTCGCTGCATGTCCTGCTGCAGTGCATGATCGCCGCCACGCGGCCATCGTTCTGTCACGGTTGCACGGATCGCACCTGTCCATGGGACGACATGCCGCGACATCCGCACCACAGCCCCATCGGTTTGCTAACGTGACGGCGCCTTTGAACCGGGAGATCCCATGTTCCGCCAGACCGTGGCCGTCCTTGCCGTGCTGATTGCCGGTGCCCTGCCCATTGCCGCGCACGCAGCGCCCGCACAGCCGCCGATCTTCGGCGCCTACTACCCTGGCGGATCGGCCGAGCGCTATCCGGTGTCGAGCATTCCGGCCGAGCGCCTGACCCACCTGTTCTACGCGTTCTCCACCATCGAGGACGGCCGCTGCACGGTCGGTGCGGAAGCGCCGAAGAATTTCGCCGCACTGGCCGAACTCAAGAAGGCGCATCCGCACCTGCGCACGCTGATTTCGATCGGTGGCTGGGGCGCGGGTGGGTTCTCCGATGCAGCGCTGACCGAGGCCAGCCGCAGGCGCCTGGTCGATTCGTGCATGGCGCTGTTCTTCGAACGCCACGCCGGCAGCTTCGATGGCGTGGACATCGACTGGGAATTCCCGGTCAGTGGCGGACCGAAGGAGCTGGCGCATCGCCCGCAGGATCGCGCCAACCTGACCCGGCTTGCGCAGTCCTTCCGCCAGGCACTCGATGCACGCGGTCGCAAGGTGGGCCAGCCGATGCTGCTGACCGCCGCGTTGGCCGCCGGCCGCCTGCAGACCGACGGTCCCTATGATCCAGCGGCGAGCTACGACCTGCCGGCGCTGGCCAGGGTGTTCGATTTCATCAACCTGATGAGCTACGACATGGGCACCGGCTTCTCGTCGGTGTCGACCTTCAATGCGCCCTTGCATGAAGTGCCGGCCGATCCGCTGGCGCCGGAGCTGCGCCGCTGGAACAACGTGGCCGGCGCCGTGCAGTACTACCGTGAACATGGCGTGCCGGCCGACAAGCTGGTGCTGGGCGTGCCGTTCTACGGGCGCGGCTTCAAGGTCACCGGCGATGCACCGGACGGCCTGTATCAGCCCTACAGTGCACCGGCCGATGCCGGCGACTGGCGGGTGATCAAGGCGCGCTATCTCGACCAGCCGGGTTGGACCAGACACTGGCAGCCGCAGGCGCAGAGCCCGTGGCTGTACAACGCCGGGCAGAAAATCCTCATCAGCTATGAGGACCCGCGTTCGATCGGCCTGCGTGCGCAGTTCGCCCGCGAGCAGGGCCTGGCCGGAGTGTTCATGTGGGAGCTGACCGGCGACGACGAGCAGGCCAGCCTGCTCAACGCCATGCTCGGCCCGTGGCAGAAGGCGCGCATCGGCGATTGAGTCGCCTGCTGGCACCGGGCCGATGCCCGGCGCCATGCCGCAACGCCAGCGACCCGACACCGCACAGTGCGATGACGCCGGCGGCGCTACGCTTTGCGCATGATCCATCTCGAACGCCTGGACCACCTGGTTCTCACCGTCGCCGACATCGAACGCAGCTGTGACTTCTACCAGCGCGTGCTCGGCATGCAGGTCGTACGCTTCGGCGCGGGACGTAGCGCGCTGCAGTTCGGCCAGCAGAAGATCAACCTGCATCCGGCCAATGCGCCACTGCAGCCGCATGCGCTGCGACCCACGCCGGGGAGTGCCGATCTGTGCCTGGTCACGCGCACAGTGATGGTCGATGTGCTGGCACACCTGCAGGCGCAGGCCATTGTGGTGGAGGAGGGGCCGGTCGCGCGTACCGGTGCGCTGGGACCGATCGAATCAGTGTACTTCCGCGACCCGGATGGCAACCTGATCGAAGTGAGTCGTTACCCGGGCGAAGAGCGCCCGCAGCGGTAGCGCCGGCTCGTGTCCGGCGACGCTTCAGTTCGCCCAGACGCTGTTCGGATCGCCGTTGCGGGCGCGGCGCTGGCTGGCGACGGCCAGGCGGGCGAAGCCGAAGGCCATGGCCAGCGCGATGGCATCGATCCAGAACAGCGGCCACTGGCCACGCGCGGCGGCGCGCCACAGCCAGTCACCATTGAGTGCACCGTGCAGGACCGGCACCAGTGCAGTGCTGATCGCTGCGGCCCACAGCAGTTCGCGCGCGGCCTGCGCGGGGCGGCGCAGTGCAGCCCACAGCGCACAGGCTGCCCAGCTGCCGAAGCAGGCCCAGCGGATGCCGTGGTCGACCGCCGACGGTGCCAGCCGCTCCAGCACCAGTGCGGTGACGAACGCGACCGAGATCGCCACGCACAGGCCGATGCACACGCCGACCGTGGCCCGCGCCATGTTCACACCGGCACGTGGCTGTTGTGGCTGGCGACGCTTGCGCCGCGACTCGATCCACAGCAGGTTGCCGGAGTAGAACAGGAACGCACCGCCGAGGCCGAGCAGGAAGTACAGCCAGACCACCACGCCGTTGCCGAACTCACCGAAGTGCAGCGCGTAGGCGGCGCTGAGCGTGGCGTGGTTGGCGTCGCGCTGGCCCGGCAGCTGCGACGCGAGCAGGTTGCCGGTGGCGACGTCCAATGCCACGGCACCAAGCGGGCCGAGGGTGCCACTGGCCTCGCCGGTGATCTCGATCGTGGCGTTGGCATCGCCGCCATTGGCCAGCTTCAGGTAGGCCGGTTCAAAGTTGGCCACGCCCTGCGCGCGGGCCACTTCAAGTGCGCGCGCATGCAGCACGCGCAGGCTGCCCGGTGGCGCCGGAATCCCGCTGGCATCGCGCACCGGCGCAGTGTCCATCGCGGTCGGTACCGCTTGCAGCGCCTTGCCGTCGTAGATCAGCGGATTGAGCAGGGCCATCTGCACGAACACCAGGCACAGCAGGGCGCCCGTGACTGCGAACATCAGGTGGAAAGGCAGGCTGAGCACGCCGATCACGTTGTGCGCGTCCTGCCACAGCTGCTTCAGGTTGCGGCCCGGGCGCAGCGCGAACAGGTCGCCGAACAGCCTCGGCAGGTGGATCACCAGGCCGCTCAGCAGCGCCATGCCATACAGCAGGCTGACGATGCCCATCACGTAGATGCCGGCCACCGGCAGGCCGAGGCTGTAGTGCAGTTCGTTGACCAGTTCTGCCAGTCCGGTCTGCGGCGGCGAGGGGCTGCCGGCGATCTGGCCCGGCCAGGCGTAGCGCCAGCTGCCGTCATCGGCCTGCCAGTACGCCAGGGGCTGCGGGTGTTCGGTGCCGGGGAAGGTCATGCCAACGTGGCGGCGGGCCTCCGGGTGTGCCGCCAGTACGTCTTCCAGCAGGTACTGCGCATCGTCCAGGCCCGCCGGCAAGGCGGTGGCTGCGCCCGGGGTCTGCCACAGCGGCAAGTCGTGATGGAACAGGGTCAGCGCACCCGCATAGAAGGCCACGAAAAGGCCGAAGCCGGCGACCAGGCCGACCCAGGTGTGCAGGGTGGTGAACGTGCGCAGCGTCTGCGAACTGAACTTCATGGGGGAGCTCTCATTGCACCGCGCCGGTCAGGCGCAGCAGCCCGAGCACGGCGAAGCCGGCCGCGGCGCTGCCACCCAGAACCAGCCAGGCGCGCAGTGCGCTGCGGAAGCTGAACGCCCATAGGGCGGCCAGCATCCATAACGGGATGAAGGCGATCAGGGTCGGCACCAGTGCGCGCTGCCACGGGCCGGGCGGCAGCCAGGCCAGCAGGCCGGTGGCGGCGGCCGCAAGCAGGAACCCAGCGATGATGCCGGCGATGGCGCGCGACCACATCACGGCGACTCCGTGCCCGGGCGATGCCAGGCGGCCAGCGCCGGCAGCAGCATCGCGGCGAGCATCCAGGTGCACAGCATCGCCACCAGACCGGCAGCGAAGCCGAGTTCGGCCATCCACAACCACAGGGCAGCAGCGGCGGCGACCAGGCCGATCTGGCGGCCGAGGCGACCGGCGCGGCGCAGGCGGGGCCAACGGCAGTGCGGCGAGGCGGCGTAGAAGGCCAGTGCCGAAAACATCGCTGCCAGCATGCCCAGGCTGCAGAAGCCCAGGGTGGAAAGGCCGACGGTGATCATTGCGGGCGGGCGCCGCGGCAGTGGGCCGGCGAACGCGGGGCACGGGCGGGGCCGGCGGGAGCCGGTCGGAGCGGGTGGCGCATCACGAGGTCCTGGGGGAAGCGGGCAGGCTGGCACGGGGCGGGCTGCGCGGACATGGTAATCATTGCGTTTTCACGCCGCCAGCGCCGGCCATTCAGCGGACCGCACGGCAGCCCTTGGGCTTTCCGGTGCGCTGGTTTAAGATCGTCGCAGACTCCTGACTGGAACAAGGTGGCCCGCGCCCAGCGCCGGCCGAGCGTGCGACATGAGCACTACCACCGCCCACTGTTGACCTGCCCCCGAAGGCCCTGTGTTCCAGGCGCCCTCGCGGCGCTTTTTTATTGCCCGGGCCGCGGCCCGGGAACGCTTTCCAGCCCGCCCCGCGGGCCCCGCACGAAGCCACTGCGATGATCAACATTACCCTTCCCGACGGCAGCCGCCGCGAGTTCGAAAATCCCGTCAGCGTCATGGACGTCGCCCAGTCGATCGGTGCCGGCCTGGCCAAGGCCACCATCGCCGGTTCCGTCGATGGCGTGCTGGTCGATGCCAGCGACGTCATCGACCACGATGCCAGCCTGCGCATCATCACCGCCAAGGACGAGGAGGGCGTGGAGATCATCCGCCACTCCTGCGCCCACCTGGTCGGCCACGCCGTCAAGCAGCTGTACCCGGACGTGAAGATGGTGATCGGCCCGGTGATCGCCGAGGGCTTCTACTACGACATCTATTCCGAGCGCCCGTTCACGCCGGACGACATGGCCGCGATCGAGAAGCGCATGGGTGAACTGATCGCCCAGGACTACGACGTCATCAAGAAGATTACGCCACGCGCCGAGGTGATCGAGATCTTCAAGGCCCGTGGCGAGGACTACAAGCTGCGCCTGATCGAAGACATGTCCGACGACATCCAGGCGATGGGCATGTACTACCACCAGGAATACGTGGACATGTGCCGGGGCCCGCACGTGCCGAACACGCGCTTCCTGAAGGCCTTCAAGCTGACCCGCATCTCCGGCGCCTACTGGCGCGGCGACGCGCAGAACGAGCAGCTGCAGCGCATCTACGGCACCGCCTGGGCTGACAAGAAGCAGCTGGAGGCGTACATCAAGCGCATCGAGGAAGCCGAGATGCGCGACCACCGCCGCATCGGCAAGCAGCAGGACCTGTTCCACCTGCAGGAAGAAGCCCCGGGCCTGGTGTTCTGGCACCCGAAGGGCTGGGCACTGTGGCAGGTGGTCGAGCAGTACATGCGCAAGGTCTACCGCAGCAGCGGCTACGGCGAAGTGCGCTGCCCGCAGATCCTGGACGTGAGCCTGTGGAAGAAGTCCGGCCACTGGGACAACTACCAGGACAACATGTTCTTCACCGAATCGGAGAAGCGCACGTACGCGGTCAAGCCGATGAACTGCCCGGGCCACATCCAGGTGTTCAACCAGGGCCTGCACAGCTACCGCGACCTGCCGATCCGCTACGGTGAGTTCGGTTCCTGCCACCGCAACGAGCCGTCCGGCGCGCTGCACGGCATCCTGCGCGTGCGTGGTTTCACCCAGGACGACGGCCACGTGTTCTGCACGGAAAACCAGATCGAGTCGGAAGTGACGGCCTTCCACCAGCAGGCGCTGGCGGTTTACCGGCACTTCGGCTTCGACGAGATCCAGATCAAGATCGCGCTGCGTCCGGAGTCGCGCCTGGGTGACGACGCCACCTGGGACAAGGCCGAAGGCGCGCTGCGCTCGGCGCTGACCGCCTGTGGCGTGGAATGGCAGGAGCTGCCGGGCGAGGGTGCCTTCTACGGCCCGAAGATCGAGTACCACCTGAAGGACGCGATCGGCCGTACCTGGCAGCTGGGCACCATGCAGGTCGACTTCATGATGCCGGGCCGCCTGGGCGCCGAGTACGTGGACGAGAACAGCCAGAAGAAGCACCCGGTCATGCTGCACCGCGCCATCGTCGGCTCGATGGAGCGCTTCCTGGGCATCCTGATCGAGCACCATGCCGGCCAATTCCCGGCCTGGCTGGCACCGACCCAGGTGGTGGTGGCCAACATCACCGACGCCCAGGCCGACTACGTCTCGGGCGTGACCAAAACCCTTGCGGAGCAAGGCTTCCGCGTCAGCTCGGATTTGCGTAACGAGAAGATCGGCTATAAAATCCGCGAGCATACGTTGCAGCGCGTGCCCTACCTGCTGGTCATCGGTGACCGCGAGAAGGAGAATGGGGCTGTGGCGGTGCGTACGCGTTCTGGCGAAGACCTGGGCAGCATGAGCCTGCAGGCCTTCATCGAGCGGCTCCAGGCCGAGGGCGCGTAAGCAAAGGTCCGGTCCGGGCGCACAGGCACCCGGACCGGTTCGATACCCTTGGGAGAACGTAATATCAGCACCCCTGACAACAAACAGAACCGCAAGAATCAGGAAATCCGTGTGCCGCGCGTCCGCGTGATCGGCAGTGACGGAGAAATGATCGGCGTGTTGTCGCGCGACGAAGCGCTGTCCATGGCCGAAGATGAAGGCCTGGACCTGGTCGAGATCCAGCCGCAGGCCGATCCGCCGGTCTGCAAGATCATGGACTTCGGCAAGTTCAAGTTCGAAGCGCAGAAGAAGGCCAGCGAGGCCAAGAAGAAGACCAAGCAGGTCGAGATCAAGGAAGTGAAGTTCCGTCCGGTCACGGACGAGGGCGACTACCAGATCAAGCTGCGCAAGATGCGCGGGTTCCTTGAAGATGGCGACAAGATCAAGGTCAACATCCGCTTCCGTGGCCGTGAAATGAGCCACCAGGAACTGGGTCGTGAAATGGCCAACCGGATCGAGGCCGATCTGGGCGAGGACATCGTCATTGAATCCCGTCCGCGCCTGGAAGGGCGTCAGATGGTCATGATGATCGCGCCGAAGAAGAAGACCTGAGGCCGGACGGGCCGCCTTCCGGGGCGCCTGGCTGAATGGTTCAGGATAAAGGGACGCCGCTGGCGTCCCTTTGCTTTTGCAGGATGCCGGTGAAGTGCCGGCGAAAGGGCTGCAGGGGCTGGTGGCAGGGCGGTTTTGCCTGTATCATGCCCGGCTCGACCCACCCAGGACGGGTCGTACGCCGATCATGGCAGGACGGAAAGAGCGGCCCAGGCCGCCGCCAGATCAGTCAGAAACCAGGGTCATATCCCATCAAGGACATTGCAATGCCCAAGATCAAGACCAACCGGGCAGCGGCCAAGCGTTTCCGCAAGACCGCCTCGGGCAAGTACAAGTGCGGCCACGCCAACCGTAGCCACATCCTCACGAAGAAAGCGACCAAGCGTAAGCGTAATCTGCGTCAGACGGGCCATGTCCGTGCAGAAGACGCTGGCCGTCTGGACCGTATGCTCCCTTACCTCTGAGGAACTGAAAAATGGCACGAGTTAAGCGTGGCGTACAGGCGCGTCGCCGCCACAAGAAGATTCTGGATCTCGCCAAGGGCTATTACAACGCCCGTCGCAAGGTCTTCCGCGTCGCCAAGCAGGCGGTCATCAAGGCACAGCAGTACGCCTACATTGGCCGTAAGCAGAAGAAGCGCAACTTCCGTTCGCTGTGGATCACCCGTATCAATGCGGCTGCCCGCATCAACGGCCTGAGCTACAGCCGCTTCATGAACGGCCTGCTGAAGGCTGGCATCACCCTGGATCGCAAGGTCCTGGCTGACATCGCCGTGCACGACGCAGCCGGTTTTGCTGCGCTGGCCGAAAAGGCCAAGGGCGCGCTGGCGGCATAAGTCCTTCCCGATGCCGTAACCGTTCACTCGGAACGGTGTCAGGTCAAGGCAATGCATGGGGAAGGGCGCAAGTCCTTCCCCATTCTTTTTTGGGTTCCGGCGAGGCCATGGCGGCAGCGCGGGGACGGCGGTGGCGACAGGGGTCGGCCCTTCGCGCATCGCGATGGCAGATCGACTGGAGTTCCGGCCCCCCATGAGCGACATCCAATCCCTCACCACCCAGGCGCTGGCCGATGTGGCCGCCGCACAGAGTCCCGACGTGCTGGAACAGCTGCGCGTGGCCCTGCTTGGCAAGAGTGGCAGCATCACCTCGCAGCTCAAGCAGCTCGGCGCCCTGCCGGCGGACGAGCGCAAGGCCGCTGGTGAAGCGATCAACCAGGCCCGCGACGCGCTGACCCGCGCGCTGGGCGAGCGCAAGGCGCTGCTGGAAGACGCAGCGCTGGATGCGCGCCTGGCCGCCGAAGCCATCGACATCACCCTGCCGGGCCGCAACGGCGACCGTGCCGGCCTGCACCCGATCACCCGCACCCTGGAGCGCATCACCGGCATCTTCGGCCGGCTGGGCTACGAGCTGTCGGAAGGGCCGGAGATCGAGGACGACTGGCACAATTTCGAGGCGCTGAACTTCCCGCCGCACCATCCGGCGCGCGCCATGCACGACACCTTCTACTTCGGCGACGGCCGCCTGCTGCGCACGCACACCTCCGGCGTGCAGGTGCGCTACATGGGCGACCACGCGCCGCCACTGCGCATGATCGCCGCCGGCAAGGTGTACCGCAGCGACAGCGACCAGACCCATTCGCCGATGTTCCACCAGGTGGAAGGCCTGCTGGTGGACGAGCATTCGACCTTCGCCGACCTGAAGGGCACGCTTGCCGAGTTCGTGCGCGCCTTCTTCGAGCGCGACTTCGAGATGCGCTTCCGCCCCAGCTATTTCCCGTTCGTGGAGCCGGGCGCGGAAGTGGACATTGCCTGGCAGCAGCCCGACGGCAGCACCCGCTGGCTGGAAGTGCTGGGCTGCGGCATGGTCCATCCGAACGTGCTGCGCAACGTCGGCATCGATCCGGAGCGCTACACCGGCTTCGCGTTCGGCATGGGCGTGGAGCGTTTCGCGATGCTTCGCTACGGCGTCAACGATCTGCGCGCGTTCTTCGAGAACGACGTGCGATTCCTGAAACAGTTCGCGTAAGCCGCAACCATGTAGAGCCGAGCCATGCTCGGCTGCTCCTAAATTCGCAGGCCCAGGCGCATGCGCCGGGCCCACCAGGGTGACACCATGAAATTCTCCGAAAACTGGCTGCGCAGCCATGTCCCGACCGGCGCCTCGCGCGATGAACTGAGTGCAGTGCTGACCGCCATCGGCCTGGAAGTGGAAGAAGTGACCGCGCTGGGCGAAGGCCTCGATCACGTGGTCGTGGCGCGCATCGTCGAGGCCGTGCGCCATCCCGAAGCTGATCGCCTGCAGGTGTGCAGGGTCGATGCCGGGCAGGGCGAACTGCTGCAGATCGTCTGCGGCGCACCGAACGCGCGCCCGGGCCTGGTCGCGCCGCTGGCCATGGTGGGTGCGCAGATCGGCGAGCTGAAGATCAAGCCGGCCAAGCTGCGCGGCGTCGAGTCCAACGGCATGCTGTGCTCGGCCAAGGAGCTGGGCCTGGACAACGATGCCTCCGGCCTGCTGGAGCTGCCCGATGACGCGCCGGTCGGCCAGGCCCTGGTCGACTACCTGGGCCTGCCGGACGCCAGCATCGAGATCAAGCTGACCCCGAACCGCGCCGACTGCTTCAGCCTGCGCGGCATCGCCTATGACGTCGCCGCCGCCACCCGCAGCGAAGTGCTGGACTTCGCTGCCGAGGCCATTCCGGCAGTCGGCAGCCGTGAGCTGAGCATCCAGCTCGACGCCGGCGCCGAAGCGCCGCGTTACCTGGGCCGTGTCATCGAGGGCGTCAACGCCGCCGCCAAGACTCCGTTGTGGATGGCCGAGCGCCTGCGCCGCAGTGGCGTGCGTCCGGTCTCGCTGCTGGTCGACATCACCCAGTATGTGATGCTGGAGCTGGGCCAGCCGATGCACGCCTACGACCTCGGCACCCTGCAGGGCAGCATTGCCGTGCGCCGTTCGCGCGCGGGCGAGACGCTGAAGCTGCTGGACGGCCGCGATGCGGCGCTGGACGACAGCTTCCTGGTGGTCACCGACGCCGATCGTGCGATCGGCCTGGCTGGCCTGATGGGCGGCTTCGACACCCGTGTCACCGACGCAACCACCGCCGTGTTCCTGGAAGCCGCGCACTTCGCGCCGGCTGCGATCATGGGCCGTGGCCGCAAGCTGGGCCTGCACACCGATGCCGGCCACCGCTTCGAGCGCGGCGTCGATCCGGCGCTGCCGCGCATCGCGATCGAGTACGCCACTCGCCTGGTGCTGGACCTGGCGGGCGGCACCCCGGCGCCGGTTACCGAGGCCGTGCGTGAAGCCGATCTGCCGCAGCCGGCAACCATCGTGCTGCGCCGCGCCCGCATCACCCGCGTGCTCGGCATCACCATCGACGATGCGGAAGTCGAGCGCATCCTGCGCGCGCTGGGCATGGACGTGGTTGCTGCTGCCGACGGCTGGCAGGTGGTCGCGCCGAGCCGCCGCTTCGACATCGCCATTGAAGAAGACCTGATCGAAGAGCTGGCCCGCATCCACGGTTACGAGCAGATCCCGACCACGCTGCCGGGCGGTGCCGCCCGCGTGGCGATGCCGAGCGAGACCCAGCTGGACGCGCTGAGCGTGCGCCGCCAGCTGATCGCCCGTGACCAGCAGGAAACCGTCAATTTCGCCTTCGTCGACGATGCGCTGCTGGCCCAGTGGCAGCTGCGCGACGGCCTGGTGCCACTGGCCAATCCACTGTCGGCCGAACTGGCGGTAATGCGTCCGTCGCTGCTGCCGGGCCTGGTCGCCACACTGGGCCGCAACGCCGCCCGCCAGCTCGGCCGCGTGCGCCTGTTCGAGCTCGGCCGCGTGTTCGCCCAGCAGGCCGGAGATGGCCAACCGGCACCGCTGGAAACGCCGCGCGTGGCGGCAGCTGTCTGCGGTGACGCGCAGGCGGTGCAGTGGGGCCTGCCGACTCGCAAGGTCGACTTCCATGACCTGAAGGGCGACCTGGAATCGCTGGCGGCTGCCAGTGGTGCGGTACTGGAGTTCCGCCCGTCGGCCCGTGCCTACGGCCACCCGGCGCGGTCGGCCGAGGTGTTCCGCGATGGCGTGGCGATCGGCTGGATCGGCCAGATCCACCCGCGTCTGGCCAAGGCGATGGATATCGAGGCCGATGTCTACGCCTTCGAGCTGGATCTGGAACCGCTGACCGCCCGTCGCCTGCCACGTGCCGGCGAGCTGTCGCGCTTCCCGGCGGTGCGTCGCGACCTGGCGTTCCTGGTGCCTGAACAGGTGGCCTGGGCCGATCTGGCGGCGACCGTGCGCCAGGCCGCCGGCCCGCTGCTGCGCGACCTGAACCTGTTCGACCGTTACGTCGGCCAGGGCGTCGAGCCGGGATTCAAGAGTCTCGCTATGGGCTTGATTTTGCAGGACAAGTCGCGCACTCTGACGGACCGCGACGTGGATGCGGTGGTGGCCGAGGCGGTCACTGCCATCGAGCGTGAACACCACGCCCGGATCCGCGGCTGAGCGGGCAGCACTCGGGGGTAGCAGGCAATGGCATTGACCAAGGCGGAGATGGCGGAAAAGCTGTTCGACGAAGTCGGTCTGAACAAGCGGGAAGCCAAGGAATTCGTCGACGCGTTTTTCGATGTGCTGCGTGAAGCATTGGAACAGGGACGTCAGGTGAAGCTGTCGGGCTTCGGCAATTTCGATCTGCGGCGCAAGAACCAGCGCCCGGGTCGCAACCCGAAGACCGGCGAGGAAATTCCGATTTCCGCCCGTACGGTGGTCACCTTCCGGCCGGGCCAGAAGCTCAAGGAGAGGGTGGAAGCTTATGCTGGATCCGGGCAGTAACCGCGAACTACCGCCGATCCCGGCCAAGCGCTACTTCACCATCGGTGAGGTCAGCGAGCTGTGCGACGTCAAGCCGCACGTCCTGCGCTACTGGGAAACCGAGTTTCCCAGCCTTGAGCCGGCCAAGCGCCGAGGCAACCGCCGCTACTACCAGCGCCATGACGTGCTGATGGTGCGGCAGATCCGCAGCCTGCTGTACGAACAGGGCTACACCATCGGTGGTGCACGCCTGCGCCTGGATGGTCCCGATGCCCGCGAGGAATCGGCGCTGAGCAACCAGATCATCAAGCAGGTGCGCATGGAGCTGGAAGAAGTGCTGCAGTTGCTGCGCCGCTGATCCAATTTCCATCGTAATCCGCTATACTTCACGGCCCGCCGCACTGGCGGGCACATCGCAGCATCAGTCGGGGCGTAGCGCAGCCTGGTAGCGCATCTGCCTGGGGGGCAGAGGGTCGTCGGTTCGAATCCGGCCGTCCCGACCACTGTGATGAATCAAGAAGCCCGCGCAGCGATGCGTGGGCTTTTTTGTGCGTGCGGTGTATGCTGCGCGCCACTCGTACTACCGCGGCTGCTGAACCCGGTACTCACGAGAACACATCATGGAATCTGCAAGGAACCGTGCCTGGCGTCGCAGCCAGGCCCGCAATCGTGGTGGCGACCGCGCCACGACCGCCTACCGCTACAAGCCCGAGAAGAGCTGGAAGCTGTTGTATACGCGCGATGCCAAGCTCGCGCGTGCACGCCAGCTGGGCTTCACCTATCCGGTCCTCAGCGCCCGGCAACTGCAGGAACAGGAATGATCAACCTGCTGTTCGTCTGCAGCCGCAACCAGCTGCGGAGCCCGACCGCCGAAGCCATGTGGCGACGGCGGCCCGGCTTCAACGCGCTGTCGGCCGGCACCAGCCCGCACGCACGACGCCCCATCGGCCCGGCGGATATCCGCTGGGCCGATGTCATCTTCGTGATGGAGGCCAAGCACCAGCATCGCCTGCGGGCCGCGTACGCGCGCCTGCTGGAACACAAGCGCCTGCATTGCCTGGACATCCCCGACGACTATCGCTGCATGGATCCGGTGTTGATGGACCTGCTGGACGCAAAGGTGACCACGTATCTCGACCAGCTGCCGGAAAAGCGGTAGATCAGCTCCGGATCGCCTTCGTCCAATCCATGCACGATGCCGCTGTCGATGAAACCCGAGGCGGGCATCACCTCGCGGATATGCAGCATCGTCGAGGAAGGATCGGGGGGTGCCATCGCAGGCTCCTGGACTGGATGCGCCCAGTCCATCGATCACGTCGGCCGTGCCTGCGTATCCGCCAAAGCCAGCGTGTGGTCGACAGTCAATACACGCGGAACTCGGCACGGCAGCCGTCGCTGACCCACACCCCGCGGCGGTCCCAGCCCCAGTTGCGGTCCTCGACGCACGGCGTCACCGACTTCTGCTTGACCAGGCGCACCTCGCGACGCACGCGGATGCGGCATTCCTTGTCCTTCTGCTCGTAGGACTCGCAGACCAGGCGCTCGCCGTCGTCATCCCGATCACGATCCCGGCCGCGCCCCGGCCAGCGGCCGCGTCCCTGTTCGTCTGCCACGAACTCAGCGCGGCAGCCTTCGGTGACCCAGAGCATGCGGCGGCTCTGGCCCCAGTTCTGGTCCTCGACGCAGCGGGTGACCGACAGCTGCCTGGCCATGCGCATGCGGCCTTCGATCGGGCATTGCTGGGTCTTGTTGAACTGCGACTCGCAACGCAGCGGCGGAATGTGATCGCTGTCGTAGTCCTGGGCGGCCACCGTGGCGGCCACCGTGGTGGCCACCAGCAGCAGGGCCAGGGCGGAGGTGGCAATGGGCGGCAACAGGCGATGGGTCATGGAGAGCCTCGGCAGGGGGAATGGGCCGCAAGAATGGACCAGCCCGAGGCCGTCGGAACGGATCGTTCCGGCGCTGGCTCAGTGGGGATTTAGTAGTGCGCACCGGCCCATGCAGGGCCTTACATCCCTTATCATCGCGGCACATCCGATCGCATCGGCTTACACCTTCTTACATGTCTCCCACGCATGCCGGCGCAGCCTGTGGCTGCCGTCACTGGCGTGCAGCCGGCTTGCGGAGGAGGATGCGCGGACCACGACGACCACAGGGGGTTGCGTTGATCAGCAGTACCGTCATTCATCGCTCGGCTGGCGCAGAGGCCGGGCAGGTGCGTGTCCTGGACACCACGTTCAAGGGCAAGCATGTGTTCATTGCGTGGGGCCTGCGCGGGCCGGAACTGACCCGCAGCGCAGACCCGCCCGCCACCGTGGCTGCGCGCAAGGCGTTGCACGCCGTGGCCGGCCACAGCGAAGGGCCGCGCAGCCCGGAGGTGTTCATCGCCAACCAGTCGGCGGTGGCGATTACCGTCTATCGGCTGCTGACCGAAGCGCGTTCGGGCGATGCCATCTTCTTCCTGTGTGATTCGCAGGCTGTGGTCGACTGGCTGATCACCGCACTGGAAGTCCAGGGCGAAGGCTGACGCTGCGCGCGGTCAGGCCAGCGCAGCGTCCACCGCCGCAAGCGCGTGCAGGGTGGTCGTGTCGAACAACGGCACCGCACTGTCCTCGGGGCGCACCAGCAGCATGATCTCGGTACAGCCGAGGATGATCGCTTCGGCGCCGCGCGCGACCAGCCGCGCAATCACGCCGGCGTACACCTGCCGCGAGTGCTCGCTGGCCACGCCGGCGATCAGCTCCTGGTAGATGATGTCGTGCACGCAGCGGCGATCATCAGCCTCCGGAACCAGTACCTGCAGCCCGAAGCGGTCCTGCAGCCGGTCGCGGTAGAACGCCTGCTCCATGGTGAAGGCGGTGCCGAGCAGTCCCACCTTGCGGATACCTGCCTGCAGGATCGCCGTGGCGGTCGGGTCGGCGATATGCAGGAGGGGCAGCGGGCATTCGGCTTCGATCCGGCCGGCCAGCATATGCATGGTGTTGGTGCAGATCACCAGCAGCTCGGCGCCACCGGCCTGCAGTCGCCGCGCGGCATCGAGCATGTGGTTGCCCAGCACATCCCACTGACCGTCGTGCTGCAACTGCTTGATGTCGGCGAAATCCACCGACCACAGCAGCAGTTGCGCCGAATGCGCGCCACCGAGGCGGTGCCGCACCGTCTCGTTGATGAGACGGTAGTACTGCGCCGAGCTTTCCCAGCTCATGCCGCCGATCAGGCCAAGGGTCTTCATGCTCAGCTCCATGCCAGGGAGTCGTCATTGCAGCACAGCAGGTGTGGCAGTTGCACCATACATTAGTGACTGCTAATGTGTTGATCATGATCGAGAACGCCCTGTTCAAGGCGCTGGCTGACCCCACCCGCCGCCACATCTTCGAAAAGCTGGCCGATGGCGGGCGGCATGCCAGCGCGCTGCGCGAGGGCATTGCGATCAGCCAGTCTGCGATGTCCCAGCACCTGGCAGTGCTGCGCGATGCAGGGCTGGTGCGTGAGCAGCGCCAGGGGCGCTTCGTCCACTATGAAGTCGATCCGCGCGGGCTGGCCCACATCGGACGCTGGCTGCAGCGTTATCGGGCCTACTGGCCGGCGCGGATGTCCGCACTGCAGAACCTGCTGGAGGAGATGGACTGATGGACGATGTTCTGAAGGAAGCGGCTCCCGAGCTGGTGATGGAGCAGCGGTTGCCTGCGCCACCGGAACGGGTCTGGCGCGCACTGTTCGATCCGGCACTGCGTGAGCGCTGGTTGCCTGCCGCCGATCTTGCCGATCCAAAGCCCTGCCTGTTCGAGGAGGGGCGGGAGCTCGGATTCCGCTTGCGCGATGCACAGCCCCCACATCTGCACAGCCTGGTGTGTTTCCGGCTGCGCGGTGATGAGGATGGGGGAACGGTGCTGACCATCGTGCATCGGCTCACCGACCGGCGCGCGCTGATACCGCCGGCGTCCAACGATGACCATCGCACGGTAATGCGCGCGGCGTGAGCCGGCGCCTGGATCGAACGCTACAGGGAGCAGGCACATGCGGGACAGAATGCAGCTGGTACCGATGGTGGTGGAACGCAGCGAGCGCGGTGAGCGCTCCTATGACATCTACTCGCGGCTCCTGCGCGAGCGCATCATCTTTCTCAACGGCGAAGTCGATGACACCGTATCGGCGCTGGTCTGCGCGCAACTGCTGTTCCTTGAATCTGAAAATCCGGAGAAGCCGATCCATCTGTACATCAACTCGCCGGGCGGGGTGATCTCCAGCGGCTTGGCGATGTACGACACGATGCAATACATCTCGGCCCCGGTGCATACGCTGTGCATGGGCACCGCGCGGTCGATGGGTTCGTTCCTGCTGATGGCCGGCGAGCCGGGTCACCGCGCGGCGCTGGCCAATGCCAGCCTGCATGTGCACCAGCCGCTGGGCGGGGTGCAGGGCCAGGCTTCGGACATCTTCATCCACGCCGAGGAGATGCAGCGCACCAAGCAGCGCATCACCCAGCTGTATGCGCGGCATTGCGGACGCAGTTTCGAGGAGGTCGAACAGACCCTGGACCGTGATCGGTTCATGAGCGCCGAGCAGGCACGCGAATGGGGCCTGATCGACCAGGTACTGGTACGGCGCGACGCGCTCGCGGCCTGAGCCTGCCTCTGTAACCACCGCATCCATGCTGCACTGTGTGTGCCGCGCCAGGCCGGCGCACTCTATGCTGGTTGGATGTTCTGAAGTGGACGCCCGATATGGCCCTGCATACCTGGTGGTGGTTCCTGGCCACGGTCTTCGTGCTGTGCGGGACGCCTGGGCCGAACATGCTGCACATCCTTGGGCGCAGCGTCGGGCTGGGGTTCCGTGGCAGTGTGCCGGCCATGGCCGGCTGCCTGCTGGCGATGCTGCTGGTGCTGGCGGCTTCCGCAGCGGGCCTGAGTGCGCTGCTGCATTCCTCGCCCATGCTGTTCGAGGTGCTGCGCTATCTCGGTGTGGCCTACCTGGCCTGGCTCGGCATCAAGGCGTGGCGTGACAGCTGCCGGCCCGCACCCGCGGTGGCCGATGCTGACGAGGTCACACTGGCGCCGGTACATGGCGCAGGAACGGTGTTCCGCGGCGGCCTGTGGGTCGGCCTGAGCAATCCCAAACTACTGCTGTTCGCCGCAGCGTTCCTGCCACAGTTCGTCGACCCGTCGCGCAGCCAGGCCGTACAGTACAGCGTGCTGGTGGCGACCTTCGCGGCCTGCGAACTGTTCTGGTACGTGATGTATGCGGCCGGTGGCCACGGCCTGCGCCGTTGGCTCGCCAAGCCATTCGCACGGCGCTGGTTCGAGCGGCTGGTGGGAAGCGTGTTCCTGGCTTTCGCAGTGGCGTTGTTGCGCTTCCGGCCGCGTTGATTCACGCCGCACACGCGGCCCGTTCACGAGCGCCGCATCGGTGGCGGCCTAGCCTGATCGCACCGTTTGCATTCCCTGCTGGGAAAGGATCGACATGATCAAGTGGGCCATCATCTTCGCCATCATCGGCATCATCGCGGGCGTGCTGGGCTTCGGCGGCATCGCTGGCGCCGCCGTGGGCATCGCCAAGTTCCTGTTCTGGGCAGGCATCATCATCGCCGTGGTGCTGTTCCTGATCGGCATGAGCGTGGCGAAGAAGGTCAGCTGAAGAAGGTCAGCTAGCGCCGTTCGCGCAGCAGCGTCTTCAGTGCGCGCTGCTGCGCGAGAACAGATTGATCACCAGTACGCCGGCGCAGATCAGGCCGATCCCGATCAATGCCGGTGCATCCAGCCGCTGCTTGAACACCACCAGGCCGATCAGCGAGATCAGCACAATGCCGACGCCGGACCAGATTGCATAGGCGATGCCGGTCGGCACCGACTTCATGGTGACCGACAGCAGGTAGAAGCACAGCCCATAGCCAACCAGCGCGCCTACTGTCGGCCACAGCCGGCTCATGCCGTCCGAGGCCTTCAGCAGCGACGTGGCAATCACTTCCAGCACGATGGCGGCGGCCAGGTAGATATAGGGGTTCATCGTGGGCTCCGGGTCACTGCGGGTCGCACCGGATCAGTCGTCGATGCGAGCGAAGCGCGCCTGCGGGCCGTGTTCGCCCGGAACCTGCTCGATGAACATCGGGTAGGGGCGTACCCACAGGCCGCCTTCGCCATAGAGTGCGCGATAAAGCACCATCGGTTCCAACGTCTCGCTGCTGCGGACGATGTCGATCACCTCGTAGTCGCCACCCTTGAAGTGGCGATACCGGCCACGGGCGAGATCGGGCAGGGGAGTCAGCTCAGCCATGGCAGGGCGTGCTCACTTGCGCGCCGGGCTGGCGGGCTTGGCGCAGTACGCGTCGATGGCCTCGGCCGTGTTGGCCAGGCCCTGCGCCTGCGCCAGCTCCCAGGGGCGCTCGCAGCGCTGGCTGTGTTCGCACCACTGATACCCGGCAGAGCCGATACAGCCGTGCGCATCTCGGTCGCCCCCCACCACCGGCGTCGCTGGCGATGCCTCAGCGGCATCAGCGCGCGCGGTCGCCGTGTCCTGGCTGGCACAGGCGGCCAGAGCCAGCAGGGCCGGGATCAGAAGAAGCACCTTCATGTGCGAGCTCCGCGCCTAAAGCGACATTTTCTGTCGCAAATAGCTTGCCAGCAAGCGCTCAATGCACGGCGGCGCGGATCAACTCTTCGATCAGGATCAGATAGCTGGCCACGAAATAGAACTTCAGCAACGTCCAGCGTTGCTGTGAGAAGAAGGTGCGCATGTGGAAGGGGCCCCTGTTGATGACGGTAGTGTGAAGCCAGCCTGACTCCGTGACAAGGATCACGGAATGAACGGGCTAAACGGACTCAGGGATGTGAGGAAAGCCAAGATCCGACGCGAAGGCGCGGCATTTTCGTACAAATCTGATAGGCCATCCCGGAGGCGGTCGCTAGCCTGATGGTGTAACGGCAAGCGGCCCGCTGCCTGCCACTGCACCCTTTCATCCGCAGGAGCCTCCCGATGGTCATCACCGTCCAATGCAATGCCCAGCGCTGGTCCGTACTGCATCCGCAGGTGAGCGACACCACCGGTTACGCCCGGGGCGCCGACGCCTTTGATGCCGCCGCCGCGCTGGCCCTGGAGCATCACCGCCGCACCGGCCAGCGCAGCACGGTGCGGGTCGAGGCGCTTGGCAACACGGTAGACGCGCTTTACGTTGGAGAGTGACGCCAGCCCCCGTAGTGCAGTCAGCCGCGGTTGAGTTGTTTGAATGGGGGAACAACTGCCATCGCGCCTCCCTCTGTGCGCCGGGCCGTGAATCCCGGATGCTTGCGCCATCGTATTCATCTGGAGATCTCGATGGGCAAGGCACTCACCTGGCGCACCCTGGCCTGCACCCTGTTGCCGATGCTGGCGGCCGCCGGCGGCGCCCAGGCGCAGAGCTATGGCTACGGCTACGACGACGACCGCTATGGCGGCCGCGATGGCAGTGGCATCGTGCGCTGCGAGTCGGTCAAGAACCGCAGCAACGAGTGCCGCCTGGATGGCCGCGCGCGGCTGATCCGCCAGTTGTCCGGTTCGCCCTGTGTGGAAGGTGAGACCTGGGGCCAGTCGCGCAACGGCGTCTGGGTCACACAGGGGTGCCGTGCCGAATTCGTCGGTGAATACCGCCGCGGCGGCGGCTGGGGCGGCAATGGCGGCGGCTGGGGCAACGGCAATGGATGGGGTGGTGGCGATGTGGTTACCTGCCATTCCAATGGCCACCGGCAGGAGTACTGCGATGCCCGCATCCGCCGGGGCGTGCGCCTGATCCGCCAGGACTCGCGCAGTGCCTGCATCGAAGGCCAGAGCTGGGGCTGGGATCGCCGCGGCATCTGGGTGAGCGATGGCTGCAGGGCGCAGTTCCAGGTGAACTGAGCTTTACGGATTCAACCCATGAAAATCAGAATAATCTGATACAGCTCACATTTTGAACGCCGTATCGTCTGTGATCAGGGCGCCTTGCGTGCCCTGATTCCCGATGTCGATTGCCGTAGCCGGCATCAGCATCGCGCCGCCGTCGATACGCTGCCTCAAGGAGTGAGCTGCATGTTGATCCGCCTGCAATGCGAACAGCGCCAGTGGCGCGTGCTGCACCCGGATAGGCCGGAGCCAATCGAGTTCCGTGATGGCGCACGAGCCTATGACTTTGCCGAGACCCTGGCCCGCCTGCACTTCGTCGACACCGGGCAGCGCGCCGCCGTGCGCGTGGAGGCCAGCGGGGCGTTCGTGGAAGCGGTCAGTTACGGTTGAGCGTGGGGCGCCTGCCGGGGCGGGCCTGCGGGGTCCGGCCATCCACGCATGGCGTGGAACCACCTGCTTCCACCGTGGAAGGTGCGAGCCTTCGGCTGCACCTTCCCGTGATGCGTGGATTCCTGATCGGCCTCAGCCCGCCGCGCTCAGCGGTGGGCTGCCTGCGGCCAGCTGTGGCCAACGCTTGAGCACGGCGGCGCGGATGCCGGCCGCATCGATACCGGCTTCGGCCAGCAGGTCCTCGCGGCTGGCGTGGTGCTGGTAGCTGTCGGGCAGGCCCAGGTGCAGGATCGGACGCAGCACGCCTTCGGCATTGAGCAGTTCACCGACACCGGAACCGGCACCGCCGGCCACGACGTTGTCTTCGATCGTGACCAGGCCCTCGTGCTGCGCGGCCATGGTCAGCACCAGCTCGCGATCCAGTGGCTTGATGAAGCGCATGTTGACCACGCTCAGGCCCAGTTCGCGGCCGACCTGCTCGGCGGCGGGCACGGTGCTGCCGAAGGCAAGCAGGGCGATGCGGTTGCCCTGCAGGCGCAGCTCGCCCTTGCCGATCGGCAGGGTCGACAGGTCGGTGCCGGCCGCAACGCCGGTACCCGTACCGCGCGGGTAACGCACGGCCGCCGGACCCGGGTGCTGCAGGCCGGTGCTGAGCATCTGCCGGCACTCGGCTTCATTGGAGGGTGCCATCACCACCATGTTCGGCACGCAGCGCAGGAAGCTGAGGTCGAGGTTGCCGGCGTGGGTCGCGCCGTCCGGACCGACGACGCCAGCGCGGTCGATCGCAAACAGCACGTCCAGATCCTGGATTGCCACGTCGTGCACCAGCTGGTCGTACGCACGCTGCAGGAAGGTGGAGTAGATCGCCACCACCGGCTTGCCACCCTGGGTGGCCATGCCGGCGGCGAGGGTGACCGCGTGCTGCTCGGCGATCGCCACGTCGAAATAGCGCTGCGGGTATTCCTTGCTGAAGCGCACCAGGCCAGAGCCTTCGCGCATCGCCGGAGTGATGCCGTAGAGGCGCGGCTCGGCGGCGGCGGCATCGCACAGCCAGTCGCTGAATACATCGGTATAGGTCGGCTTCTTGGCCCCGGCCTTGGCCACCAGGCCCTTGTCCGGATCGAACGGGCCCACGGCGTGGTAACCGATCTGATCGCCTTCTGCCGGCTCGTAGCCCTTGCCCTTGGTGGTCATCACATGCAGCAGCTTCGGGCCCTTGGAGGCGCGCAGCGTCTTCAGGGTGGACAACAGGGCCGGCATGTCGTGGCCGTCGATCGGGCCGGTGTAGTGGAAGCCCATTTCCTCGAACATCGTGGAGGGCACGAACATGCCCTTCCAGTGTTCTTCCCAGCGCTTCACGAAACGCGCCGGGTTGTTCTTCTTGTCACCGAGGATCTTCTTGCCACCTTCGCGCAGCGCGTTGAGCGTACGGCTGCCGGTCGCTCGGCCCAGCATCTTGGTCAGGCCGCCCACTGCCTCGGAGATCGACATGTTGTTGTCGTTGAGGATCACCAGCAGGTTCGGCTCCGGCTCCATGCCACCAGCGTGCATCAGCGCCTCAAATGCCATGCCGGCAGTCATCGCGCCGTCACCGATCACTGCCACAACCTTGCGGTCGTCGCCTTCGGACTGGCGGGCGATGGCCATGCCGAGCGCGGCCGAGATCGAGGTGGAGGAGTGGCCGACGCCGAAGGTGTCGTACTCGCTTTCCTCGCGCTTCGGGAACGGCGCGACACCGTCCTTCTGCTTGACAGTATGGATCTCGTCGCGGCGGCCGGTCAGGATCTTGTGCGGGTAGGTCTGATGGCCGACGTCCCACACCAGCTGGTCGACCGGGGTCTGGTACAGATAGTGCAGGGCCACGGTGAGCTCGATAACGCCCAGGCCGGCGGCGAAGTGACCTCCGCTCTTGCCCACCGATTCGATGAGGTAGGCGCGCAGTTCGTCGGCGACCGCCCTCAATTCGGATTCGTCGAACGTGCGCAGGTCATCCGGTGTCTGGATGCGCGCGAGGCGGGGATAGCGGGCAGAGTCGATCATCATGTTCGCACTTTTTCTGAACGCCCATTTTCGCCCTCAAACGGGGGTGGGGCAAGCAAACGCCGCCGTCCGTGACAGGACGGTGAGGGTTGCATTTTCGGGCGTTCAGGTGCTGAGTTTCGAGCGCTTGGGCAACTGCGCCTTCAGGAAGGCCATCTGGTCGGCCAGGATGTTGCGGTTGGACAGGATCAGGTGCTCGATCCAGCTGGGCCGGTAGGGCACTGCCAGCAGGGGCATGCCGGCCTGCTGCGGGGTGCGGTCGCTCTTGCGCGAATTGCAGTGGAAGCACGCGGTGACCACGTTTTCCCAGCAGTCCAGGCCACCTTTGGACAGCGGCATGACATGGTCGCGGGTAAGCGTCGGGCGGGTGAACTGCTGGCCGCAGTACATGCACAGATGGGCGTCGCGGGCGAACAGGGCCTGGTTGGTCAGGTTCGGCGTGGGGTCGATCGCGCGGGAGCGGGCGTGGCCGCGGGCGGCGATGATCGGGTGCAGGTCCATGCCGCTCTGCAGGCCGCTGAAGCGGTTGGTGCCACCGTGGATGTGCAGGCAGGGATCGCCGAGCGTCCAGGCCACTGCCTCGCGGGCGTAGAGGCAGGCCGCATCCTGCCAGGTGATCCAGTCCAGTACGCGTCCGTGGGCATCAAGCGAGAGCAGCCGGACCGAACCGGGGCGATGCAGCGTCGTGGCGTTGGGCGATGCTTCGGCGCCCGGAGCAGAAAACGGAGCTCCGGCTTCGATCAGACCCAAGCGTGTAGTGTCTGTCTCCATCGGGAGAACAGCTTATACCTGAATGTTGACGATTTGTGTATCGCCGACAGGCGATACACAAATCGTCAACATTCAGGTCCGCGCATTCCGCATCCCAGCCCGCCGATGGCGGGTTGGGATGCCCACGCATTCCTCCTATCCCCTGCGCCGTCGGCGCGCCCCCCTTAACAAAGGGGGGCTTCTCTCCAGATGGATTCCGGTGGTTTTCATCCACGCATGGCGTGGATCTACGCAGATCGCGGGGAACTGTCAGAGGCGGGGCGGTGTGGGTTGGCAGGACCGTTGGCGCCATGGATGGCGCCATCGAGCCCCCAGGGGTGAGGGCGCTTTGCTTGCGAAGCACTGCTTCGCAAGCGCCCGAACGCCCAGCCGCCAGCGGCTGGGCCGGACCGCGGAGCGGGGTTTACGGCGTGTCCTGCCAACCCACACCGCCCCGCCATCCACCGGGATGCAGCTGTTGCTTTTGCGGTCGCCGGCCAGCGGCCGGCACTACCGCGGGTGCCGGGCGTAGCCCGGCTCAGGCGCCGAAGCGCTCGTCGTCCATCGCCATCAGCGGGGCGGCGCCGGACTGGATCGCGGCGGCGTGGCTGAGCGTGCGCGGCAGCACACGGGCGAAGTAGAACCGCGCAGTCTCGCGCTTGCCCTGGGCGAAAGCGGCGCCGTGTGCGCTGGCGTCGGCGGCGGCTACGCTGCGGGCCCACCAGTAGGCCAGCACCACGTAACCCGAATAGAACAGGTAGTCGTAGCTTGCTGCGCCCAGTTCGTCCGGATTGGCGGCCGCGCGCTGCAGCACGTCCATCGTCAGCTTGCCCCATTCGGCGGCCTTGGCGCGCAGCGGGCCAATGAACTCGGCCAGCGCTTCGTTGCCCTCGTGTTCCTTGGCGAAGGCTTCGATCTCGGCCAGCATCAGCTTCAGGCCGGCGCCCTGGCTGGACGCGGTTTTGCGGCCGATCAGGTCCAGCGCCTGGATGCCGGTAGTGCCTTCATACAGCGTGGTGATGCGGGCGTCGCGGGCCAGCTGCTCCATGCCGTGCTCGCGGATGTAGCCGTGGCCACCGAAGCACTGCAGGGCGTTGTAGGTGTTCTCGATGCCCCATTCGGTCTGGCAGGCCTTCGAGATCGGGGTCAGGAAGCTCACCAGGGTGTCGGCGCGCTCGCGCTCAGCGGCATCCTCGGCATGGTGGGCAACGTCGATGAGGGTGGCGGCGTGCAGCGCCAGCAGGCGGCTGCCTTCGACCAGCGACTTCACCGTCAGCAGCATGCGGCGCACATCCGGGTGGACCAGGATCGGGTCGGCCGGCTTGTCCGGGAACCTGGCACCACTCAGGGCGCGCGACTGCAGGCGCTCACGGCTGTACTTCAGCGCGTTCTGGTAGGCGCGCTCGGACAGGCCGATGCCCTGCAGGCCGACCCCCAGGCGCGCGGTGTTCATCATGGTGAACATCGCCTGCAGGCCCTTGTGCGGCTGGCCGACCAGGTAGCCCTGCGCGCCATCGAAGTTCATCACGCAGGTGACCGACCCCTTGATGCCCATCTTGTGCTCGATCGAGCCGCAGCGCAGTGCGTTGCGCTTGCCGACGTTGCCGTCGCGGTCGACCTTGAACTTCGGGGTGACGAACAACGAGATGCCCTTGGCACCCGGGGGAGCGTCAGGCAGCTTGGCCAGCACCAGGTGCACGATGTTGCCGGTCAGGTCATGCTCGCCGGCGGTGATGAAGATCTTGGTGCCGGTGATCGAATAGCTACCATCGGCGTTCGGCTCGGCCTTGGTCTTGAGCAGGCCGAGGTCGGTACCGCAGTGCGGTTCGGTCAGGCACATGGTGCCGGTCCAGCGGCCTTCGATCAGCGGCTTGAGGAAAGCCTCGTGCTGCCAAGCCTCGCCATGCTGCTTCAGCGCTTCGATGGCGCCGTGGGAGAGCAGCGGGAAGTTGCCCCACGCCAGGTTGGCGGCATTGATCATTTCGTTCAGCGGCACGCCCAGAGTGTGCGGCAGGCCCTGGCCGCCCAGCTCCGGCGAGGCGGTCAGGCCGGTCCAGCCGCCATCGACGAACTGGTCGTAGGCCTGCTTGAAGCCGGGCGGGGTGGTCACTTCACCGGTGGCCTGGTCGAGCACGCAGCCGATCTCGTCGCCGACGCTGTTGAGCGGGGCCAGCACGGTGCCGCTGAAGCGGCCGGCTTCTTCCAGCACGGCATCGACCACGTCGGCGGTGGCGTCGGTGAAGCCCAGGCGGGCGAACAGGGGTTCGACCTTGAGCACGTCGTGCAGGGCGAAACGGAGGTCGGAAAGCGGGGCGGTGTAGCTGCTCATCGGTACGTCTCGATTTGATCAGGGCAGGGGAGAGCGGCGCCGGGCGCCGCCACGAAAGGCGCGTTCAGCGCAGCACGCCGGGCAGGCCGGGGGCCTGGTTGAGGGTGCTGCGGCTGCTGATGTCGAAGCTGCGCTGCTTCTTTTCCTGCGGCGTGGCCGCCACCGTTCCCTTCAGGCCATAGGCCAGGGTGCGGTTGCTGGCCAGCGCATCGGCCACCACCAGGCGCGCGGCCGAGCTGGGCACCAGGTCGACATTGATCACGTCGGCGGAGGTGCCGCCGATGGAGATGCCGGGCTTGGCGTGCAGGGTGCCGGCTTCGTTGTCGCCGACGGTCAGCGCCAGCGAGATGTCATCGAAGGTCATCGGCATCGAGCTGAAGTTCTGCAGGCGCAGGGCCACGGTCCAGTTGCCGTCGGCACGCACGGTCAGCTGCTGCAGGCTGGCCGCCGGTTCCGAAACACGCTTGACGATGCCGTTGTTGCAGGCAACAAGGGCGAGGGTGCACAGGACAATCAAGGCGATACGGAAACGGTGGAGCATGGGCGCAAGTCCTCTGGAGGGGTGCGTTTGGATAAGCATACTACGGCGTATGGTTGTTTGGATCGCCTGTGGCGACCCGTCGCAGAGGGTAACGCGTGAAGATGGCGGCCGGGCGTGCGCGGTGCCGGACGGCGCGCGCGCGGCGCCGCGGTTGCGACGCGGTTCAATCGGCGGGCGTATCGCGAAGCGGGGCCATCAGGCGCAGCGGGCGCAGGTCGTAGCCCATGGCCTCGGCTTTTTCTTTCAGCGCTTCGAAGCGTGCGCGATCCATTTCCGGCAGGCGCGAGAGGATCCACAGGTACTTCCGGTCCGGTTCACCGACCAGTGCCCACTGATAGTCCGGGTCCAGCGCCAGCACCCAGTAGTCGGCCCAGACCAGCGGGACCCAGCTCAGCCAGTCCGGCGCGAAGCGCACCTGCAACTGGCCGGGATGGCCGGCCACCGCGCGTGCCACGCCTTCGGCGACCACGCGCTCACCGTCGCCGTTGCGGCAGGCGTTGGTGACACTGATGCGGCCATCGCTGCGCAGTCCGTAGTTGGCGGTGATCTCGCCCACGCACTGCTTCTGGAACGAGACCGGAAGATGCGCAATCTCGTGCCACTGGCCGGCGTAGCGATCGATGTCCAGGCGCTCGACCGCGCGCACAGGTTCAGTGGCGATCACCGGGAAAGCGGCCAGCAGCAGGCAGGCGAACAGGGCGGGGCGCAGAGGCATCGGTAGGCTCCAGGCAGGAGTCTGGAGCGTAGGTGCCGCCGCGCATGCCGGTGTAAATGTTTCGTCAACCGGGCGTGTGCGCAGGCGCCGCATCCGCCACTCGTGCAGTGCGCGAAGCACGGACAAAAAAAGACCTGCATCTCTGCAGGTCTCGAAAGATGGTGGCCGAAGACGGAATCGAACCGCCGACACGGGGATTTTCAATCCCCTGCTCTACCAACTGAGCTACTCGGCCAAACTGTGTGGCAATCACGATCAACTGCGATTCCCGAAAAAAAGACCCGCATTTCTACAGGCTGTCGAACGTGGTGGCCGAGGACGGAATCGAACCGCCGACACGGGGATTTTCAATCCCCTGCTCTACCAACTGAGCTACTCGGCCACGTAGTTCATTGCAGCGAGGTCGCTGCCAAGGACGCGCATATTACGGAGGTCAGCCGGCTACGGCAAGCATTTTGGCAAAAAACCTTCACATTGCCGTCTGCGCAGACGCAAGTACTTGATCCGCCGTCGCGGGGCAGGGGGGCGCTGGATGCCGATTCATCCGTGCGCGGTGGCGCGGTGATCATCGCGTGCGGCGCAATTCAGCGGGCCACGGTGATCGACAAACGCGGCGTGGCGCGGCCTGCGCGTGGACGGCACCGATACCGGACATGGAACGCTGTTTTCGTGACTCCCATGGGGGAACGCTGCGGCGTAGTGTCGGCGTTCCTTTCCTGATGCTGGCAACAGCAGAGACCGTCGTCATGTCCGACTCATCGACCACCACCCGCATCGTGCTGGCGTCGCGTCCGCAGGGGGCGCCCACTGCAGCCAATTTCCGCCTGGAGCAGGCCGCGCTGCCGCCCTTGGGCGACGGTGAGGTGCTGCTGCGCAATCGCTACCTCTCACTGGACCCGTACATGCGTGGACGCATGGATGAGGGACCGTCGTATGCCGCGCCGGTGGCAGTGGAAGCTGTGATGGAAGGCCAGACCGTGGCCGAGGTATTGCAGTCCAGGGCTGCGGGTGTCGCAGTGGGCGAACGGGTGCTGGCGCCGGGCGGGTGGCAGACCCACGCGGTGCTGCCGGCCAAGGCGCTGGGCCGCCGCCTGGACCCGGCCGGGCTGCCGTTGAGTACGGCGCTGGGGGTGTATGGCATGCCGGGCTTCACCGCCTATTCCAGCCTTCATGAAATCGCCCGCCTGCAGCCGGGAGAGACGCTGGTGGTGGCCGCTGCAACGGGGCCGGTCGGCGCGACCGTGGCGCAGTTGGCCAAGCTGCAGGGCGCGCGCGTAGTGGCTATCGCCGGTGGCGAGGCCAAGCGTGCCTATCTGCAGACGCTGGGCGTGGACGTGGCGCTGGATCATCGCGCGGCTGATTTTGCCGAGCAGCTGCGCGCGGCGGTACCTGCGGGTATCGACGTGTACTTCGAGAACGTCGGGGGCCATGTGCTGGATGCGGTGCTGCCGTTGCTCAACGACTTCGCCCGCATTCCGGTGTGCGGCACCATCGCCACCTACAACAATCGTGGTGTTGCGCAGCCTGGCCCGGACCGCCTGCCGGTGCTGTTCAGCCAGATCCTGCGCCAGCGCCTGACCGTGCGCGGTTTCATCGTGCACGACTTCAAGCACCTGTGGCCGGACTTCGAGCGCGAGATGGCGCAGTGGCTGCGTGAGGGCCGCATCCAGTACCGCGAGGATGTGGTGGAAGGGCTGGAAAATGCACCGGAGGCGTTCTTCGGGCTGCTGCAGGGGCACAACTTCGGCAAGCTGGTGGTGAAGCTGGACTGAGGGCTTGGCCGATGCCGGCCAAGGTTGGCGGCTACCGGAGGTTCGGGGCGCCGACAAGGTCGGCGGCTTGCGGGTCGCGTCAGCCGTTGGCGACCTTTTCCCGGCGCAGCAGTTCGCGCTTGCGTGCCACGCCCCAGGCATAGCCGGACAGGTCGCCGTCGCGGCGCACCACCCGGTGGCAGGGCACCGCCACGGCCAGCGGATTGCTTGCGCAGGCGCGTGCCACCGCGCGGCTCGATTGCGGCGCGCCAATACGCGCGGCGATTTCGGCATATGAGGCCGTCTGTCCGCGCGGAATCTGCTGCAGCGCCTGCCATACACGTTGCTGGAAGGCCGTGCCGCGGATGTCCAGCGGCAGCGTGGCGCCTCGCGAGGGATCCTCGACCAGGCCCACCACCTGTGCCACCAGTTGTTCATAGCCGCTGTCGGCCCCGACCAGTTCGGCCTGGCGGAAGCGCTGCTGCAGTGACTGCAGCAGCGCTTCCGGATCGTCGCCGAGCAGGATCGCGACCACGCCGGTGGCACTGCTGGCCACCAGCACGCTGCCCAACGAACTTTCGGCAAGCGCGAAGTGGATGACTTCGCCGCGACCACCGGCACGCCATTGCTTCGGCGTCATGCCCAGCAGCTTCGGCGCGTTCTCGTAGAAGCGACCGCTGGAGCCGAAGCCGGCATCGTGGAAGGCGTCGGTGATGCGTTCCTGTTGTTCCAGCCCGGTGCGCAGGCGGTCGGCGCGCAGCGCGGCAGCGTACTGCTTCGGGGTCAACCCGGTTGCTTCCTTGAAAAGGCGATGCAGACGGGTTGGGCTGCAACCCGCGATCCCGGCCAGTTCCTGCAGCGAGGGTTCGTCGTGGCTGGCTTGAAGGTGGCGGCAAACCCGTTCGACGCGGGCATCGAGGGCGGTGGTGGCGGTGCTGTCCATGGCCGGATTCTGGCACGTACTGGTTCTGCGGAAACTCCGTTTCCTGCACCGATGGGCCGGGCCCGGAAACGGAGTGTTGGCAGGCGAGAGGCGCGGCATCGTGGCGGCCACTTCACAACCGGTACCACGACCATGCGGCTGAACAACAAGATTGCTCTCATCACCGGTGCCAGCGCCGGCATCGGCCGCGCCAGCGCGCTGCGCTTCGCTGCAGAAGGGGCAAAGCTGGTGCTCAACGCACGGCGGCCGGAGCCGCTGCAGGCGCTGGCCGAGCAGATCCGCGCCGCCGGTGGCGAGGTGGTGGTGCATGCCGCGGACGTGGCTGATCCGGCCACGGCACAGGCGCTGGTGGAACTGGCCCAGCAGTCATTCGGTGGGTTGGACATCGCGCTCAACAATGCCGGCATGCTCGGCCCCGGTGCACCGGCAGCAGAGTTCCCGGTGGATGCGTGGCGCGAGGTGATGGCCACCAATCTCGATGCCGCCTTCCATGCCGCACGCGCCCAGTTGCCGGCGTTGCTGGCACGCGGCGGTGGCTCGCTGGTGTTTGTCGGCACCTTCGTCGGCCACACCGTCGGCTTCCCGGGAATGGCGGCCTATGCGTCGAGCAAGGCCGGCTTGATCGGCCTGAGCCAGGTGATCGCCGCCGAATACGGCGCGCGTGGCGTGCGCAGCAACGTGCTGCTGCCCGGGGGCACCGATACCGAGATGGGCCGGCAGGCGGCACCGACCGGTGATGCGCGTGATTTCGTGCGCTCGCTGCATGCACTCAAGCGCATGGCCAAGCCGGAGGAGATCGCCAATGCGGCGTTGTTCCTGGCCAGCGATGAAAGCAGCTTCGTTACCGGTACCGCAATGCGCGTTGAAGGCGGCGTGTCGATCACCCGAACCTGAGCGCCGTCACGTGCGAGGCGAGTAGCGGAGGCCGCTGCTCGCCATGAATCCCTTCGGGTCGAACCGGGCCCAGGCCTCGCCCCAGCTGAAGCGGGCGTGGCCGCCTGCCAGTTTGCGCCCCAGTGCCGTGGCCAAGGTGCGCCGCATGAAAGCGACTTCGGCATCGATCGCGGCCTGGGTCGGCCAGCCGTCTTCCAGTGTTGCACCGGGCAGATCGACGCTCATTGTCACCATGTCGAGGTATTGGCCGTGGAAGCACAGGCTGATGCCAGCGGGTGCACCGCCCAGGCTGAGCCGGTGCAGGCTCAGCCAGACATAGCCGGTGCCGACATCGCGCTCGCCATGCGTCAGCGTGGCGAAGGCGATGCGCGCCTCCTGCGGTGAGAGGCTGGGACAGATCAGGTTCGGCAGCGTGCCGAGCTGGATGCTGCCGTCGGTTGGATTGAGGTTCATCGGCACGGTGTGTGCCGCGTGCTGGGCGGGCGGGGGCATGGATGTACGCGGAATTCGTGCTGCATCGGATTCTGGGCGTGTGTTCACCGTCGCAGCAAGTGGGTTCGTGCACACGCTGTTGGCGCGGGACTGACCTGTGGATTACCCGCCGGCCTCTAGCGTGGGGCAGAACGTCGGCCTGATGCCGATGAGGGAGTAATCAGATGAACGAGCCAGAAAAGGATCAGGACCCGAAGCAGGGCATCCAGGAAAGCCTCCAGGACCGGAAGCAGGACAACGTGGCGAAGCAGCGGCCGGGCCAGTGCGACCAACAGGTGCGTGATGCGCATTCGCGCAGCCCGCGCCGCAAGGATGGCGGCCAGGAACCCGGCTAGGCGGATTCCAGACAAGAAAAAACCCGTAGATCGCCAGGATCTACGGGTTCTTCTGAATAGTGGTGGAGCCAAGGAGGATCGAACTCCTGACCTCGTCATTGCGAACGACGCGCTCTCCCAGCTGAGCTATGGCCCCACGGCAGGGCTGCAGTGTAGCGCTGCCTGCCGGGCTTGCCAAGCGCCGGGCAGGGACGACGCAAGGCCTGGATCCACCGCCGTGCCGGCCGGATTCGGGCCAGTGCTTGGCGCAGCAGGGCGAATTCGACAGAGACCAGGCGTTGCGCAAGGCAATGCCGGGGGCGGCAGCAATGAGCAGTCGTCCCGCGAAGCCGTGGCGCCGTAGAAGTAAAGGCGAGAGTTGGTTTCGCAGCGCGCATGCGGGCGACTTGCGAGGGTCGATGTCGCGCTGACCCGGCTGCCAGGAGCTTCGGGGTCAGATCCGTTTTCCCTTGGAAAACGGATCTGACCCCAGGCGCTGCCGGCGGACTGTGCCGAAACCGCTTGTTTCGCCGGGTTCGGGTGCCGCGCAACGAAATCGTAACAGTTTGGGGGATAATGGCCGCTTGCGCAGTTTTCCCCCTTTTTGCCGCCCGGCTCGCGCAGGCCGCACGGACGCCTCCTCAGAGCATTCCATGCCCTCCCATTCCGATTCCCGCCGCCTGTCGGGTATGTCGTCTTCCTTCGTTTCCTTCCGCCGCCATCCGCTGGCCCTGGCCTGCGCCGGCCTGGCTCTGGTCGGCAGCTTCGGTGCCGCCGCGCAGGACAGCGCGCCGACCCCGACCGGCCTGGACACGATCACCGTGACCGCCGAACACCGTGAGCAGAACCTGCAGGAAGTGCCGGTCTCGGTGGGGGTGGTACAGGGCGAGCGCATGCGCGACTTCACCGCCGGCGGCGACGACACCCTGCTGGCACTGTCCGGCCGCGTGCCGAGCCTGTATGCGGAAACCACCACCGGCCGCATCTTCCCGCGCTTCTATATCCGTGGCCTGGGCAATATCGACTTCTACCTGGGGGCCTCGCAGCCGGTGTCGATCATCCAGGACGATGTGGTGCTGGAGCACGTGGTGCTGAAGTCCAACCCGGTCTATGACGTGGACCAGGTGGAAGTGCTGCGTGGCCCGCAGGGCTCGCTGTTCGGCCGCAACACCACCGCCGGCATCGTCAAGTTCGACACCCTGAAGCCGACCCAGGACTACACCGGCCGGGTCAGCGCCAGCTACGCGACCTACAACAGCGTGTCGATCGACGGCGGCTTCGGCGGTCCGATCAATGACATCGCCTCGTTCCGCGTGTCGGCGCTGTACCAGCACCGCGATGACTACGTCGACAACACCTACAAGGGCCCGAGTGCCGACGGCACGGTCAGCCCGAAGAAGAACGCGATGGGCGGCTTCGATGACCGCAACGTACGCGCGCAGCTGCTGCTGACCCCGAGCGACCAGTTCTCGATCCTGGCCTCGGCCCACGCCCGTGACTACGAAGGCACCTCGACCCTGTTCCTGCGCGGTGCGCTGACCAAGGGCTCGAACAAGACCGACGTGCCGCGCGACCAGGTCGCCTACGACGAAGCCGACAACAATCCGCAGGCCTACAAGACCTACGGCGGCTCGGTGAAGGCACGTTACGACTTCGGCGCGATCGACTTCACCTCGATCACCGCCTACGAAACCACCTCCGGCTACAGCCGTGGCGACACCGACGGCGGCGCTGCGGTGAATTTCCCGGTGAACGGCGTGCCGAACGGCTACGGCCAGTCGATGGGCCGCATCCGTGACCTGGACCAGTGGACCCAGGAATTCCGCCTGGCCAGCCATGACGACAGCGCGCTGCAGTGGCAGGCCGGTGCGTTCTACTTCAACGGCAGCGACACCACCGACTTCTACCAGCGCGCCTGGTTCCTGCAGGGCGCGGCACGCAACCCGAACAACTGGGTGCGCCTGCGCAACAAGAACACCTCGTGGGCCGGTTTCGGCCAGCTGAGCTATGCCTTCACCGACAAGTTCACCGTCACGGCCGGCCTGCGCCAGACCCGGGACGAGAAGCACACCCGCCTGCTGAAGACGGCTGACACTGCCGCTGGCGTGGTCACCTACAAGGGCCGCACCGACGTCAAGATGTCCGACACCACCCCGAGCTGGGATCTGAGCGCGATGTATCAGATCACGCCGGACGTAAGCGTCTATGCCAAGGTCGCCCGCGGTTTCCGCGGCCCGACCATCCAGGGCCGCTCGGCCGTGTTCAATGCCGACTTCACCACCGCCGATTCCGAGACCATCCTGTCCTGGGAAGCGGGCGTGAAGAGCAGCCTGTGGGACAACCGCCTGCGCTTGAACGCCACCGCGTTCACCTACACCGTCAACGACATCCAGCTCAACGGCAACGATTCGGACGGCAACGGCGTGCTGTTCAACGCCGACAAGGCCAAGGCCTATGGTTTCGAAGCGGACATGGAGCTGCGCCCGATCCCGAACCTGACCCTGAGCGCCGGCCTGAGCCTGCTGCACAGCGAGATCAAGGACAAGCGCGTCTACGCGCAGGTCTGCGGCCTCAACGGCCAGGTGGTGTGCACGGTGAATGACCCGACCATCAAGGTCGGTGCCAACACCTTCGCGCAGATCGACGGCAACCCGCTGCCGAACGCACCGAAGTACAACGTCAACCTGGCCGCCCGTTACGACTTTCCGGTCAGCGACGCGGGCACCATGTTCGTGTCCACCGACTGGAACAAGCAGGGCTACACCAGCTTCGTGCTGTACGACAGCAAGGAGTTCAACTCCAAGGGTGATTTCGAAGGCGGCCTGAAGATCGGCTACTCGGGCAACTACGGTGCCTACGAAGTGGCGCTGTTCGCGCGCAACATCACCAACGAGAAGAACCTCAAGGGTGTGATCGAGAACTATATGGCTGCGGTCTACAACGAACCGCGCACCGTCGGTGTCTCGCTGAACATGAACTGGTAATGCATTGCCACGGTGGCGGGTCTTCCCGCCATCGTACTGCTGGAATGCAAAGGGCGGCCCGGTGATCCGGGTCGCCCTTTTTCATGGCCTTCGACGGTGGCCGGAACGCAATCCCGCGCCGCGCTCGGCGCTTCAGCGTGTCGGCAGCAGCGCCTGCAGCCGCGACTCCAGTTCCTGCTGGCGCCAGCCGGCCAGTGCGGCCGGCCATTGGCGGCGCTCCAGGTAGCTTTCCAGATGCTTGCGCGAGGCCAGCACGCCATCCGGCAGACCCAGCTCGCGGCTGCGCTCGGCAACGGCATCCTGCAGCCTCTTCAGTGCCTGCTTGTTGGTGTCGTTGGCGGGCAATGCCAACGGTGCCTCGGCCTCATCGGCCAGCGGCGTGTCCAGCGCCTGCCACACCGCGCCGGCGAGCTTGCGCGGTGCCTTCGGGAACTGTTCAAACAGCGTGGCCAGCGCGGCGGCATCGGCCGGTGGCGTGCGTGCCAGCGTGGCGGCCAGTTCGTTGTCCAGGATCCAGCTGCGCGGGCGGTCGCTGCTGCGTGCCTGCACATCACGCCAGCGCAGCAGGCGCAGCAGGCGGCGCTGCGCGGGAGCATCGAGAAACTGCGCTGAGCGCATCGCCAGATGCGGCCAGCGGTCCTCGTCATTGGCGACGCTGGCCAGCAGGCGCTCGCCGTCGTCGTGCAGCCACTGCTGGCGGCCCAGCGCCTGCAACTTGGCATCAATGGCGTCATGCAGCGCGAACAGGTGCTCGACGTCGTCGGCGGCGTATTGCAGTTGCGACTCCGAGAGCGGACGGCGCATCCAGTCCGAGCGGGTTTCGCCCTTGGCCAGCGCCACGCCGGTGATTTCCGCGACCAGCTTCTGGTAGCCCATGCCGCCACCAATGCCGGCCAGCGAGGCGCCGATCTGTGTGTCGAACAGCGGTCGCGGCAACACGCCGCAGGTCCACTTGAAGGCAACTAGGTCTTCGCTGGCGCTGTGCATCACCTTGGTGATCGACTCATCGGCCAGCCACGGCGCCAGTGCCTCGGCCATACCGGGAATCAGCGGATCGATCAGCAGGATGTCCTGCCCGACCGCCATCTGCACCAGAGCCAACTGCGGCCAGAACGTGCGTTCACGGATGAATTCGGTGTCCAGGCCGATGCGGGCCGGACGCTGCTGGAAGTACGCATCCAGCTCGGCGGGGGTGGTGATCCAGGTTGCCACGGGTCAGGGCCTACTACTCGGGTTTGCTCAGGCAGGGGAGAATAGCCTAACGTCGGTCCGCGTCCGTGCCGAAGGAGATCCTGCTTGCGTTTTCCGCTGTCGTCCGTGCTGTGCACCGCTCTGGCCGTGGCCTTGGCCGGTTGCACGCCGTCGCCCTCGGCAACACCGGAGCCGGGGCCGGCTGCTGGCGAAGACGCGCGGCCGCAGGAAGGTTCACTGGCGGAGCCGACACCGGGGGCGGGGCAGGGTAGCGTCACCATTGCCGGTGAGGATGCCACCGAGGACGTGCAGCGGTGGACACCGCCACGGGTCGACCGGCAGGGCCGCAACGTCGCCCAGCTGCGCCGCGCAGCCGAAAAGGCGTTCAGCGAAGGGCACCTGTACGAGGACGCCGACGCGGCGGTTCCGCTGTGGCTGGCGGTGCAGGAGGAAGATCCGGATGATCGCCTGGCCCGCAGCGGCCTGCAGCGTGCTCGCCAGCGCCTGCAGCAGCAGGCCGATGCTCTGCTGGTTCGGCCACTACGGCAGCGCGAGGCGCTGGCCGAGGCGAGTCGCCAGGCACTGGTGCTGCTGACCCTGGCGCCGAAGGATGAGAAGGTGCGCGCGCTGCAGGGCCGGGTGGAGCTCGCCCAGCGCGTGGTGGCCTATAACCGTGCCGGCGAGGAAGACCTGCGATCGGGGCGGATCGGCGAGGACGGTGACGGTGCGATCGGCAACTTCCGTGAAGCGCTGGCTCTGGACGAACACAACAGCCGGGCGCGGCAGGGCCTGGCGGCGGCCGAAAGTGGCCTGATCCGCCGGGCCGAGGACGCCGCGCGTGTACGCGACTTTGCCAGTGCGGGCACCTGGCTGGCCGAAGCCAGCAAGGTCCGTGACTCGTCACCGACCATTGCCGATGCCTTCGAGCGCATCGAGCAGATCCGCGCCGCCGCGCTGCTGCAGCTGCGTGATGAGGGCCTGCGCGAGCTGGCCACGCCGCAGGGGCTGAAGCCGGCGCGCGAAAAGCTGGCCGAGGCCCTGCGCATCGCCTTGCCGGGGGATGCGGTGGTGGCCCAGCTGCGCGAACGCATCGATCTGGCCACCCACTACGGCAGCTTCCGTCCGGGCCAGGTGTTCAGCGACGCGATGCGTGATGGTGGGCGCGGTCCGCAGATGGTGGTGGTGCCGCATGGCGGCTTCCAGATGGGCGCGGGTGATGCCGAGCCCGGCTCCACCGACGCCGAGCGCCCCTCCCACTACGTGCGCTTTGACCGCGGCTTCGCGATGGCGATCACTGAGGTTACCGTCGGCGATTTCGAGCGCTATGTGAAGTCGACCAATGCACGACCACGTGCGACCCGGCGCGGCCACTCGGTGGTCTATGACGAGCGCAGCGGCAATTTCATCCGCCGCAGCGGCGTTGACTGGCGTTCGGATTACGATGGCGCGCGTGCACTGGGTAACTCGCCGGTGATGCATGTCAGCGTGCGGGATGCCGAGAACTACGCGGCATGGCTGTCCGAGCAGACAGGACGCAGCTACCGGCTGCCGAGCGAGGCCGAATTCGAATATGCGCTGCGCGCCGGGAGCAGTGGCCGCTACCCCTGGGGAGACGCTGGTACGCCGCCGCCGGGCAGCGGCAATTTCACCGGCAGCAAGGACGTCTCGCCTTCGGGTCGGCACTGGCACAACGCATTCATCGGCTATGGCGATGGCTGGTGGGGACCGGCGCCGGTGGCCAGTTTCCAGGCCAATGCTTTCGGCCTGCACGACATGGCCGGGAATCTGAGCGAATGGGTGGCCGACTGCTGGCACGCCAGCTACCGGCGTGCGCCGTCCGATGGTGTCGCCTGGTTCAACCCGGGCTGCCGGTCGCGGGTGATCCGGGGCGGTAACTGGGCCAATGCGCCCGAGCAGACCCGTGCGGCCTGGCGTCAATCGCAGGATTCGGACACCACCAATGCGCGCATCGGCTTCCGCCTGGTGCGCGGCATCTGAGCGGCATCGGGCTTCACCCGCTGCTGGCGTCCGCGCACTAAGATTGCGCCGTGCCCGCCAGCCGGCGGGGTCTGCTGGAAGACCACCGATGCGCAACGATCCCTTTTCCCGCTCGCCCCAAGGTCCGCAGCGACGCGGCCTGTTCGGCAACATCCGCTGGTGGGTGCTGCTGCTGGCGGCGGGCTACGCGGTGTTCTACTGGTTCTCCAATCGCACCGTCAATCCCTACACCGGCGAGAAGGTGATGATCGACAGCAGCCTGGATGCGCGCCAGGAGACCGCGCTCGGTCTGCAGGCCTACCAGCAGATCCTCTCGCAGGAACGGCCGATGGATCCGAATGCGCCGATCGCGCGCGATGTGCGCGACATCGCGCAGCGCCTGATCGCCAAGGTGGACGTGGTGGAGACCGCGCTGGCACAGGAGCACGGCGTGCAGCCCGCGCATTTCGCGCGGGATTTCCAGTGGGAAGTGAACGTGATCCCGTCCGAGCAGGCCAATGCGTTCTGCCTGCCGGGCGGCAAGATGGCGGTCTACACCGGCCTGGTGCCGGTGGCGCGTACGCGTGATGCGATGGCGGTGGTGATGGGGCATGAGATCGCCCACGCGCTGTTGCGCCATGGTGCGCAGCGGATGGCGCAGCAGAAGCTGACCCAGATCGGGCAGATGGCCGGTGCCGCCAGCGGCATGGATGCGCAGCAGCAACAGATGATGATGTCGGCGATGGGCTACGGCTATCTGCTGCCCTATGCGCGCAGCCACGAGACGCAGGCCGATGAAGTGGGGCTGATGCTGGCCGCGGCGGCGTGCTTCGATCCCCGCGAGGCGGTGCCGCTGTGGCAGCGCATGGGCCAGGCCAGTGGCGGCCAGGCGCCGCCGGAGTTCGCTTCCACCCACCCGAATCCGGGCACCCGCATCCAGAACCTTCAGGCACTGATGCCGAAGGCGCTCGAGTACCGGCAGAAGTTCTGCGAGCAGGCAAAGTAGAGGGTGTTCGGCAGGGCTTGCAGCCCTGCACCTGCCGAAGCCAGAGCAACAGCAACAGCAACAGCCGAAGCAAAAGCTGGCTATCCGTGGGATGGCGGGGTGGGTCCGGTTGCGGGAGACGCCGTAAACCCCCAGTCCGGCCCAGCCGCTGGCGGCTGTGCGTTCGGGCGCTTGCGAAGCAGTGCTTCGCAAGCGAAGCGCCCTCACCCATGGGGGCTTGGCCGCGGCATCCATGCCGCGGACACTCCCGCAACCGGACCCACCCCGCCTTCGACAGATGTCCGCGATCTGCCGGAATGGCGCTTGGGGTCAGATCCGTTTTCCGCAGGAAAACGGATCTGACCCCGAATTGATTCGATATCTGAAAGAGATTCATCCACGCATGGCGTGGATCTACCGACCGTCATCGGGACACTGTCGAGGGTGGGGCGGTGTGGCTGTGCAGGACCGTTGGCGCCATGGATGGCGCCATCGAGCCCCCAGGGATGGGTTTACGGCGTGTCCTGCACAGCCACACCACCCCGCCAAGCTTTCAGCAATCCAGGGCCGCTTTCGCTGTTGCTTCGGCTGTTGCATTTGCCTCTGCAGGTGCAGGGCGCAGCCCTGCCGAACACCCCTCTACTTGACCTGCACGTCGATCACGCCGTCGCCGACGCGGGCCTGCAGGGCGTCACCAGGTTGCACCTGGTCGATGCGCCGCACCAGCGCACCATCGTCGCTGCGGGTCAGGATGCTGTAGCCGCGGGCTACGGTGGCCAGCGGGCTGACTGCTTCCAGTGAACGCGCCAGCCCGCGCAGCCGCAGTGCATCGCGCTCCAGCAGACGCTGCATCGCTGCCTGCGGTCGTCCGCGCAGGGCGGCCAAGCGGCGCTGCATCGTGTCGAGCTGGCGCTGTGGATGGTGCCCGCGCAGGACCGCCGCTGCATGGCGAAGCCGCGCAGCACGGCGCTCCTGCTGCTGGTTGAACGCGGCATGCAGGCGTCGTCCCAGATCGAGCTGGCGTCGACGCAGCAGATCCAGTCGTGCCTGCGGGCTCTGCGCGTTCAGGCGCAACAGGGCGCGGTCGGCGCGCTGCATCGCCTGTTGCATCGCATGCCGGTGCAGCTGCAGCATGCGAACGGCCGTGCGGCGCACGCGCAGGGCCAGTTCGCGCTGGTCCGGTACCAGCAGCTCAGCCGCCACCGATGGCGTCGGTGCACGCAGGTCGGCGGCGAAGTCGCTCAGGCTGAAGTCGGTTTCGTGGCCAACCGCAGACACCACCGGGGTGCGGCTGGCGGCGACCGCACGGGCCAGGGCTTCGTCATTGAAGGCCCACAGGTCTTCCAGCGAACCACCACCGCGGGTCAGCAGGATCACGTCGTAGCGGCCGCTGGCATCGGCGGCCTGCAGCAGCCGGGTGATCTGCGCGGCGGCACTGCTGCCCTGTACCAGGGTCGGCAGCAGGTCAACTTCCAGCAGCGGGAAGCGCCGGCCGAGCACGCTCAGCACATCGCGCACGGCAGCGCCGGTGGGCGAGGTGATCACGGCCAGGCGTCGCACGTGCGCCGGCAGCGGCCGCTTGCGTGCCGGGGCGAACAGGCCTTCGGCCTCCAGCCGTGCCTTCAGCTCCTCGAAGGCGCGGCGCAGCGCGCCTTCGCCGGCTTCCTCCATGTGGTCCAGCACCATCTGGTACTCGCCACGGGCGTCGTACAGGGTCACCTTGCCGCGCACCAGCACGCGCATGCCTTCGCGCGGCACGAACTTCAGGTACTGCGCCTTCATCCGGAACATCGCCGCACGCAGCTGCGCGCGCGCGTCCTTCAGGGTGAAGTAGAGGTGTCCGGAGGCAGGACGCGCCACGCTGCCCAGTTCGGCCTCGACCCAGATCGCCGGGAAGCTGCCTTCCAGCAGGTCGCGGGCCAGGGTGTTGAGCTGGCTGGGGGTGAGGATGTCGTTGTTGCGTGGCTGCATGGAAACGGCGTGCTGCGGGCGGAACGGGGGCTCAGGATCGCACGTCAGCGCGCCGTATGCTGGCCCAGTGCCCACTGCACGTGTTCACGCACCAGCGGCGAGGGATCGTCGATGCGGGTCTGCAGGGCAGCCAGCGCTTCGGCCGAGGACGGCGCATTGCCCAGCGCCACGGCGATGTTGCGTAGCCAGCGCTCATGGCCGCTGCGCCTGATCGGGCTGCCTTCGGTGCGGCGCAGGAACTCGGCTTCGTCCCAGGTGAACAGCTGGTCCAGGCGCGCGGTATCGAGGTTGTTGCGCGCGCGGAAATCGGCTTCGTCGGTGCGCTTGGCGAACTTGTTCCAGGGGCAGACCAGCTGGCAGTCGTCGCAGCCATAGATGCGGTTGCCGATCAGCGGGCGCATCTGTTCGGGAATGGCGCCGTCGTGTTCGATGGTCAGGTAGGAAATGCAGCGCCGCGCGTCCAGCCGCTGCGGGCCGGTGATGGCCTGGGTCGGGCAGACATCGATGCAGCGCGTGCAGGTGCCGCAGTGCGCCGTGGCCGGCGTATCGATCGGCAGCGGGATGTCGATGTAGATCTCGCCGATGAAGAACCAGGAACCGCCATGGCGGTCGATCAGGCAGGTGTGCTTGCCGATCCAGCCGAGCCCGGCGTTGCGGGCCAGTGCGCGCTCCAGGACGGGGGCGGAATCGACGAACACGCGGTAGCCCAGTGGCGCGACTTCGTCGTTGATCTGCGTGGCCAGCTTCTGCAGGCGGTTGCGCATCAGCTTGTGGTAGTCGCGGCCCAGCGCATAGCGCGCCACGTAGGCGCGGCCCGGGTCGGCCAGCGTCGCCCAGGCTTCGGTGTCATCCTTGTGGCTGTAGTCCATGCCCACCGAGATCACGCGCACAGTGCCGGGCAACAGCTCGGCCGGTCGTGCGCGCAGGGTGCCGTGGCGCGCCATCCAGTCCATCGTGCCGTACAGGCCCTGACCCAGCCAGTCGGCCAGGTGCGCCTCATCCTCGCCCAGCTCGATACCGGCGATGCCGCAGCGCTGGAAGCCATGCGCGCGGGCCAGTTCGCGGATGCGCTGCACGGCCTGGGCCGGATCGACGGGGGTGGGGGCGAGGGACATGCGCACCAGTATAAAATCCCTGCATGGCCAACCTCGCCGATCTGTTCGATTCCGCTGCCGCGCGTGCGCTTGATGCCCAGGCGTCCACCCTGGCGGGGGATGCTGGCTGGGGACTGATGGCGCAGGCCGGCCAGGCCGCCTGGCAGTGCCTGCTGCAGCATTGGCCGCAGGCGCAGCGCATCGGCGTGGTGGTCGGTGCGGGCAACAATGGCGGCGACGGCCTTGTGCTGGCTCGCCACGCGTTGCAGGCCGGACGCGAGGTGAGGGTGATCGCCCTGCCGGGCAGGGCGCCATCGACCGCGCTGGCGCAGCGTGCAACATCGGAGTTCAGGTCCGACGGCGGCGCCATCACCGAGTTCGACGGCGCGCTGCCCGAGGCCGACCTCTGGGTCGATGCCCTGTTCGGGCTGGGCTTCGATCGCGCGCCGGAGGGTGCGGCGCAGGCGCTGATCGTTGCGATCAATGCGCAGGCGGCACCTGTGCTGGCCCTGGATGTGCCCAGTGGCGTCGATGCCGACCGCGGTGCGATACCTGGCGCGGCAGTGCGCGCGGCGCTGACCCTGCAGTTCATCGTGGCCCATCGCGGGCTGTACACAGGCGACGCGCTGGATCATTGCGGGCACAAGGCCCTGGCACCCCTGCAGTTGCCCGCTGCCGCATGGCAAAGCGTGTCGCCTGCCGTGGAGTACTGGGCGCAGGCACGA
Organism: Stenotrophomonas sp. YJH_SMC_94-11; assembly: GCF_059370435.1. Taxonomy (NCBI): domain Bacteria; kingdom Pseudomonadati; phylum Pseudomonadota; class Gammaproteobacteria; order Lysobacterales; family Lysobacteraceae; genus Stenotrophomonas; species Stenotrophomonas sp. YJH_SMC_94-11. The sequence goes on from NZ_JCAFTR010000002.1 coordinate 68,441, forward strand.
TTGCCGGCCCTGTTGCCGCCGCGCCGCGCAAATACCCACAAGGGCGAATCCGGCCACGTGCTGTGCGTCGGCGGCAACCATGGCAGCGGCGGTGCCATCGCCATGGCAGCCGAGGCCGCCTTGCGCGCAGGGGCGGGGCTGTTGAGCCTGGGTACCCGCCGCGACCACGTCGCTCCACTGCTGGCTCGCCTGCCCGAGGCGATGACCCACGCGCTGGAAGACGGCGAGGCGCTGCCGGCATTGCTTGACAGGGCAAAGGTGGTGGCGATCGGGCCCGGTCTGGGCCAGGACGAATGGGCGCGCGCACTGTTTGCGCGGGTGCTGGCCAGCGCCAAACCACTGGTGGTCGATGCTGACGCGCTGAACCTGCTGGCGCAGGATCCGCGTGCCTTGCCTGGCGCCGTCCTCACACCGCACCCGGGCGAGGCCGCACGCCTGCTCGGCTGCAGCACCAGCGACATCCAGGCCGATCGCTACGCCTGTGCGCAGACGCTCGCCGAGCGTTTCCACGCGGTGGTGGTGTTGAAGGGCGCCGGCAGCATCGTGGCGGCGCCCGGGCAAACGCCCCGGTTGGTCGCCGCCGGCAATCCCGGCATGGCCGTGGGGGGCATGGGCGACCTGCTCACCGGCATCATCGCCGGCCTGCGCGCGCAGGGCCTGGCCGCCTTCGATGCCGGCGCGGCGGGCGCGTTGCTGCATGCGCTGGCCGGCGACGCGGCTGCCGCTGACGGCGCACGCGGCCTGCTTCCTACTGATCTGCTGGCGCCGTTGCGGCGACTGGCCAACCCGGAACGCTTCCCATGACCGATTTCTTCCTTGCCGACAGCGACGCCACCGAACTGCTCGGGCAGTGGCTGGCGACCACCCGGCCGCCGCAGGCGCTGATCGAACTGCGCGGCGACCTGGGCGCCGGCAAGTCCACAACGGCCCGCGCGCTGCTGCGGGCGCTGGGCGTGCAGGGCGCGATCCGCAGCCCCACCTACACCCTGGTCGAGCGCTATCCGCTGGCCAGTGGCGGTGAGGCGTGGCACCTGGACCTGTATCGCATCGGCCAGGCCGGTGAGCTGGATTTCCTCGGCCTGGACGAGGGCAGCGCGGTCTTGTGGCTGGTCGAATGGCCGGAACGGGGCGCCGGCGCGCTGCCGCCGACCGACCTGGTGGTAGCACTGGAGATCGAAGGACAGGGGCGACGCGCCAGTCTCACCGCGAGCAGCGACGTTGGGCATGAATGGCTGAAACGGCTGCCTCAAGGGGGCGACTTGCAGGCCATTTCTGTCGGCTGACGAGAACAAACACCGGCAGGTTACGGATTATTAAGGAAAAAGGTGTTGCATTCCGTTCAGCGCGGTGATTGAATCCTGAGCCATGCGCCCGGGGAACCGTCTCATCGCCATCTGTGCCGCCGTCGGACTGGGTCTGGCGAGCGTCACTGCGTGGGCGGGTGAAGTCCGCCAGGTCCTGCTGAACACCGGCGCGACCGGCACCCGTGCCGAGATCTCGCTGGTCGGCAGTGGCGGCTACAAGACCCTGTCGCTGGCCGGCCCGAACCGCCTGGTGGTCGATTTCCCCGACTCCAGCGCCGTACGCAACCTGAAGATGCCGGCCGCGCAGGGCGTGGTCACGGCGGTGCGTACCGGACAGCCGGTCCCGGGCACTTTCCGTGTCGTCTTCGACCTTGCCGAATCGGTGGCGCCGTTCCGTCCGCAGATGCAGCGCGAGGGCAATGAATCCAAGCTGGTGATCGAATGGCCGGGTGATGGCCCTGCCGTGGCCACCAGCCGCCCGGCGACGCCACCGGCGGTGCAGTCGCAGGCGGCCGCTGTGGGGGGCTCAGTCGCGCCCGCGCCGGCCGAGAACGCGCAGTCGCGCACCGATGCTGCGCGGGCCACCGCCCTGCTGACCGCACAGGTGCAGCAGCAGGCCAGCGCCAGCGCCGCCGCACCCGCCACGCCGACCCCCGCACCGACCAGCGCGCCGGCCCAGGTTGCTGCGGCAGGCGTCGCGGCCAGCAGCACGCCTTCATCCTCGCCGGCTGCAATCCTTGCCGGCCAGCGCACTGCTGCGGTGGTGACCACGCCGCCGGCAACGGCCCCCACACCCGCGCCGACGCCGGCCGAGCCGCCGCGTCCGGCGATGCCCAGCGATGCATCGCGCATCCGCATGCAGCCCGGCATGCGCCACCTGGTGGTGGCGATCGATCCCGGTCATGGTGGCCAGGACCCGGGCGCGATCGGCCCGACCGGCAAGCGCGAGAAGGATGTCACCCTGGCGGTGGCGCGTGAGCTGGCCCGCCAGGTCAATGCCACGCCGGGCCTGAAGGCCTACCTGACGCGCGACAGCGACGTGTTCATTCCGCTGCCGATGCGCGCGCAGAAGGCGCGTGCGAACAAGGCGGACATTTTCATCTCGATCCACGCCGATGCGGCTGAAAACCGTTCGGCCACGGGTTCGTCGGTGTACGTTCTGTCGACCAAGGGTGCCTCCTCGCAGCGCGCCCGCTGGCTGGCGGACAAGGAAAACGCGGCCGACCTGGTCGGTGGGGTGCGCCTGCAGCAGACCGAAGGCACCCTGGCCAACGTGCTGCTGGACCTGGCCCAGAGCGGCTACATGAAGGCGTCCGAAGATGCGGCCGGCCACGTGCTGGGCGGCCTGAAGCGGATCGGCAACAACCACAAGCCGAACATCGAGCGCGCCAACTTCGCGGTGCTGCGCACGTCGGACATGCCGGCGATGCTGGTGGAAACGGCATTCATTTCCAATCCGGATGAAGAGCGCCGCCTGACGGACCCGGCATACCAGCGCAAGGTGGCGGGCGCCGTGCTGGATGGCGTGCACACCTTCTTCAGCCGCCAACCGCCGCCCGGCACGTTGTATGCCGCCCGCGCGCAGGCCGAGATCGACGCCGCAGCCACCATGGCAGGCGGCAGCAAGTAAGCCGCCGAAGGCGGGTTACTGCTTTCCGTAGAGTCGACTGTCAGTCGACTGCGCGCGCAGTGTGGGGGTTTCGGTGGCCGGCGAAGAGCAGTCGACTGACAGTCGACTCTACATGCGCAGCCTCCGTTATCATCCCCGCATGACGTCTGCTACCCATCCGCGCCCGATCCGGCCGTTGCCGGAGATCCTCATCAACCAGATCGCTGCCGGCGAAGTGGTCGAACGGCCCGCGTCGGTGGTCAAGGAACTGGTCGAGAACGCGATCGATGCCGGTGCCAGCCGTGTCGACATCGACCTGGAAGAAGGCGGTGTACGCCTGATCCGCATCCGCGACAACGGAAGCGGCATCGCGCCAGAACAGTTGCCCCTGGCGGTGTCGCGCCATGCCACCAGCAAGATCGCCGATCTTGACGATCTCGAATCGGTGGCCACGCTCGGTTTCCGTGGAGAAGCGCTGCCGTCGATCGCATCGGTCAGCCGCTTCACCCTGTGCTCGCGGCGCGCGCACGACGAGCACGGTTCGGCACTGCAGATCGAAGGCGGCAAGATCGGCGAGGTGACCCCGCGCGCGCATGCGCCGGGCACCACGGTGGAAGTGCGCGAGTTGTTCTACAACGTGCCGGCGCGGCGCAAGTTCCTGCGCGCCGAGCGTACCGAACTGGGCCATATCGAAGAGTGGCTGCGTTCGCTGGCGCTGGCACGGCCGGATGTCGAGCTGCGCGTGTCGCACAACGGCAAGGCCTCGCGGCGCTACAAGCCGGGCGATCTGTATTCCGATGCGCGCCTTGCCGAAACGCTGGGCGAGGATTTCGCCAACCAGGCCGTGCGCGTGGACCACAGCGGCGCCGGCCTGCGCCTGCATGGCTGGATTGCGCAGCCGCATTATTCGCGCGCGAGCGCCGACCAGCAGTACCTGTACGTCAACGGTCGCTCAGTGCGTGACCGCAGCGTCGCCCACGCAGTGAAGATGGCCTACGGCGACGTGCTGTATCACGGCCGCCAGCCGGCCTATGTGCTGTTCCTCGAACTGGATCCGACCCGCGTCGACGTCAACGTGCATCCGGCCAAGCACGAGGTGCGCTTCCGCGATTCGCGGCTGGTCCACGATTTCGTCTATCGCACGTTGAAGGATGCGCTGGCCGATACCCGTGCCGGCATGTCGGCGCAGGAGATCGGTGCCGGCCCCGCACATCCGGTGGACGCCGCCGCCGTCCCGACGGCATCGAGCGCTGGCGCGTCGGGGTTCGGGCTGGTGCGCGGGGCTGCGCCCGGCTCGGGAGGTGGTGGTGGCGGGTTTTCAGGCTGGCGTCCGCAGCAGCCGCTGGGCCTGCAGGTGGCCGATGCACCGGCCGCCTACGCCGCGCTGTACGCCGCGCCCGCCGGCGTCGAACGCGCAGCGGCGTTGCCGCCGATGCCGAGCGAGAACGGGTTGCCGGTGACCAGTGCCGACGCGGGTGTACCGCCACTGGGCTACGCGATCGCGCAGCTGCATGGCATCTACATCCTGGCCGAGAACGCTGAAGGCCTGATCGTGGTCGACATGCATGCGGCCCACGAACGCATCGGCTACGAGCGCCTGAAGAATGCGCACGATGGCATCGGCCTGCAGTCGCAGCCGTTGCTGGTGCCGATCACGCTGGCGGTGGGCGAGCGCGAGGCCGACACCGCCGAAAGCGAAGCCGAGACACTGGCGGCGCTCGGCTTCGAGGTGACCCGGGCCGGCCCCGGTTCGCTGCACGTGCGCAGCATTCCGGCACTGCTGGCGCATGCAGAACCGGAAGGACTGCTGCGCGACGTGCTGACCGACCTGCGCGAGCATGGCCAGAGCCGCCGCGTGGCCAGTGCACGCGACGAACTGCTGTCGACCATGGCCTGCCACGGCGCGGTGCGTGCCAACCGGCGCCTGACCGTGCCGGAAATGAACGCGCTGCTGCGCGACATGGAAATCACCGAACGGTCCGGCCAGTGCAACCACGGCCGACCGACCTGGGCCCGTTTTTCGCTGGCGGAGATCGACCGCTGGTTCCTGCGCGGACGTTGAGGGGAGCATCGATGCGTTATCGGGGAATGGCGGGCCTGCTGGCCGCCGTGGTGTTGGCCGCCTGCAGCCCGGCAACACCGCCGGCGCCGACGGCCGCTGAAGATCCGGCCTACGCGGCCGCGCAGCAGCAATGGCGTGTAGCGCGCTACCAGGACCTGACCCGGCCCGATGGCTGGACGGCCCTGGTCGGCCTGCACTGGCTGCAGAACAAATCCCATTTCGTTGGCAGCGGCGCCACCAACGGCATCCGCCTGACGGTTGGCCCGGACAGGCTGGGCCTGCTGCGTCGCGAAGGGACGCAGTGGTGGTTCACGCCTGAAGCCGGTGTCGATGTCAGCCACGACGGCCAGCCGGTGCGTGGCCGCATCCGCGTCGACACCGACAAGGACGCGCAGCCGACGCTGCTGGCCTTCGATGGCGGCAAGGGCCAGCTCAGCATCATCCGCCGGGGGCCACGGGACGCGCTGCGGGTCAAGCATGCCGAGGCACCTGCGCGGCGTGATTTCGCAGGCCTGCAGTACTGGCCGGGCGGCGCGGACTGGCAGGTGCAGGCGCGCTTCATCGCGCATCCGCCGGGCAAGACCTTGCCGATCATCGACATCACTGGCTTGACCACCGAGATGCCCAATGCCGGTGCGGTGGAGTTCGAACGTGATGGCCGCAGCTGGCGCCTGGAGGCCATCGGTGCGCCCGGGCAGCCACTGTTCCTGATCTTTGCCGACCGCACCAGCGGCCGCGGCAGCTATCCGGCCGGGCGCTATCTGGATACCGATGCCCCCGCTGCAGACGGCACGGTGCGCATCGATTTCAACCACGCCTACAACCCACCGTGCGCGTTCACCGCCTACGCGACCTGCCCGCTGGCGCCGCCGGAAAACCGGTTGGACCTGCGCGTGGAAGCGGGCGAGAAGGCCTACCACCTGCCTGAAGGAGAAGGCTGACCATGCCGATCAAACACCTGTTCCGTACCGCGCTGTTGCTGGCGGCCTGCGCAGTGGCGCCACTGGCCACGGCCCGCGATGGCCAGGCCAGCCCTGCTGCGGCCGCGGCCGCGGCCGCAACCGCGGCCAAGCCGCCGGTACCCCTGTTGTGGAAAGTCACCGGCCCGGGCGATGCACGCGTGTACCTGCTGGGATCGTTCCATCTGCTGAAGCCACAGGACTACCCGCTGTCGCCCGACGTCGAGCAGGCGTTCGAAGCCTCGCAGCGGGTGGTGTTCGAACTGTCGCCGGAAGACATGCAATCGCCCCAGCTGGCCAGCCGCATGGTGCAGGCTGCGACCCGCACCGATGGCAGCGAGCTGAAGCGTGATCTGGATGCGGCCACCTGGCAGAAGCTGCAGGCTTTTGCTGCCCAGAACCAGTTGCCGCTGGCGCAGATGCAGGGCATGAAGCCCTGGTTCGTCGGCCTGAGCATTTCGATCGGGCAGATGCAGAAGCTGGGCCTGGACCCGGCGCTGGGCCTGGACCGCCACTTCATGGAACGCGCGCAGAAGAGCGGCCGGAAGACTGCGGGACTGGAAGATATCGATACCCAGATCGGCATGCTGGACGGGATGACGGTGCAGGAGCAGCGGCAGATGCTGGCCGAAGCACTGGACCAGGCCGGCAAGGCAGATGAGCAGGCGCGGCTGCTGCATGATGCATGGCGTCGCGGCGACGATCGCCTGCTGTGGACCAAGATGGCGGCAGAGATGCGCCAGCAGTATCCGCAGCTGTACCAGCGCATCAACACCGGTCGCAACGATGCCTGGGTGCCGAAGCTGCAGCCGTACCTGCAGGCCGGGCAGGGCGGTACGCTGGTGGTGGTCGGCACGCTGCACCTGCTGGGCAGTGATGGCGTGGTCGAGAAGCTGAGGGCGAAGGGCTACAAGGTCGATCGCGTGTGCACGGGGTGCAAGGCCAAACGCTGACGCACCGCTGGAGCGATGCCAAACAAGACGGCGCGCCAGGGGCGCGCCGTTTTCGTATCAGCCGTTGCTGCAGCTCAGCGGCGGGTCTTGCCGCCGGTGCCGGTACCGGTGCCGGGTTCGCCGGGCTTGTTGCCGGTTCCCGTTCCGGTGCCGCCCGGGCGCGGGCCACCGAAGCCGCTGCCCATGCTGCGCTGGAATTCCTGCCACAGCTCCAGGTTGCGCTCGGTCAGCTGGTTCATCATCGCCCACGGGGTCTGGCCCAGCAGGTTGCCCATCTGCTGGCGGAACTGCTGCTGCTGGTCGAGGAAGACCTGCATGCTGCGCTCCAGGTAGTTGCCCATGAAGCCCTGCAGGGAATCGCCGTAGAAGCGGATCAGCTGGCTCAGCAGCTGGGTCGACAGCATCGGTTCGCCGTCCTGTTCCTGGTCGGCGATGATCTGCAGCAGGACCGAACGGGTGAGGTCGTCGCCGCTCTTGGCGTCGCGGACTTCGAAGTCTTCGCCGTCCAGGATCAGCTGGCGCACGTCCTCGATGGTGATGTAGCTGGAGATCTCGGTGTCGTAGAGACGGCGGTTCGGATACTTCTTGATGATGCGGGTCGCAGCCATGAAGCGGTACTCGTCACAGTAGACGCGCAGCATGGCGCAGTGCAGCAGCGGTTGCAACCGCCCCAGCCCCCGCCAGGCTTGGCTTTCAGGGGCGATCATGTTGCGCAGCAAGGGTTTGCGTGCTGCGCAGCATGACCATCGGCAGGGGCCGTCAGCGCATGCCGCAGCGGCCCCTGCGCGGCTTACCAGCCCATGTGGTGGCCGCCGTTGATGTCCAGGTTGCTACCGGTGATCCACGAGGCTTCCTCGGCCACCAGGAAGGACACGCCATAGGCGATTTCCTCCGGCTTGCCGAGGCGCCCGGTGGGGATGTCGGCGATGATCTTGGCGCGCACGTCCTCCGGAACCGCCATCACCATGTCAGTGGCGACGTAGCCGGGCGAAATGGTGTTCACGGTGATGCCGAAGCCGGCGTTCTCGCGGGCCAGCGAAATGGTGAAGCCATGCATGCCGGCCTTGGCCGCGGCGTAGTTGGCCTGGCCGTACTGGCCCTTCAGGCCGTTGATCGAGCTGATCTGGATGACCCGGCCCCAGCCGCGGCGCCGCATGCCTTCGATGACCGGACGGGTGACGTTGAACACCGAATTGAGGTTGGTGTTGATCACATCGTGCCACTGGTCCGCGCGCATGCGGTGGAACGTCGTGTCGCGGGTGATGCCGGCATTGTTGACCAGGATCTCGACCGGGCCCAGCTCGGCCTCGACCGCACGCACCAGCGCCTCGGCGCTGCCTGGATCGGAGACATCGCCCGGGAAGATCGACACGCTGTAGCCGCGCTCGGTCATCGCCTGCTGCCATGCGCGGGCCTTGTCCTCGTCGCGGTAATTGGTGGCGACCCGGTGGCCCTGGTCGGCCAGGCGTTGGCAGATGGCGGTACCGATGCCGCCGGTTCCGCCGGTGACCAGTGCGACGCGAGATGTCATGGAATGCTGTCCGGGAATCAGGTGGGGGAAGGGGGGATTCTGCAACATCGGCGCGGAAAGTGCGCCGGCCGGCAACAGGATGTCGGTCCGCGGCAGTCGGGCCGGGTCGAATGCCCGTTGCGCAGTGTGCAGCAGCGCATCCCGGTCATCGGCGCCGTCCAGTGCGGCAGGGGCCTGGCCCAGCAGCTGCCAGAGTGCGCGCAGTACCGGCACCGGCCGTGTACTGTCCACCGGCAGCGACGCCAGCGACTTGGACAGTTTGTGGCCGGGGGCGTCTAGCAGCAGCGGCAGGTGCCAGTAGCGCGGCACGGCCAGGCCCAGCGCCTGCTGCAGCAGGATCTGCCGCGCGGTGGAATCGAGCAGATCGGCGCCGCGCACCACTTCGGTCACCCCCTGCGCGGCGTCGTCGACCACCACCGCGAGCTGGTAGGCCCAGCAGCCGTCGGCACGGCGCAGCACGAAGTCGCCGACTTCGGCATGTACGTCCTGCTGCTGCGGGCCACGCAGGCCATCGTCGAAGCGGACCAGGTTGCCGGGCGGTACGCGGAAGCGGACGGCAGGATCCGGTCGCGGCTGCCGCGCAACGCAGCGGTGGTGGATGCCGCCGCTGGCAGCCAGTTCGCTGCGGCTGCAGTGGCAGATGAAAGCCTGGTCGCTGGCCAGCAACACGTCCAGCGCGGCCTGGTAGGCCTCGCCTCGAGCGCTCTGCCACAGGACCGGGCCGTCGTGGACCAGGCCGAACGCAGCCAGTGCCTGCAGCTGTGACTGCGCGGCGCCGGGTACGGTACGCGGCGGGTCAACGTCTTCGATGCGCAGCCGCCACAGGCCGCCGTGGTGGCGGGCCAGCAGCCAGCTGCCGAAGGCGGCAAGCAGGGATCCGGGGTGGAGCAGGCCGGTCGGCGAGGGCGCGAAGCGGCCGCAGGGAACAATGGCGGTCATGCAGGCTGAATCGTCGGTCAGGTTGGCGCTTGAATTCAAGCTGAGCGCACCGCAAATTGACGGATATCGACCCCTTCCGAGCCGGATTTTCCCATGTTCACCCGTATTGCCCTGTTCCTGGCGACCAACCTCGCGGTCCTGATCCTGGCCGGCATCGTCATGTCGATCCTGGGCGTGGACGCGCGTTCGATGAGCGGCCTGCTGGTGATGGCCGGCATCTTCGGTTTCGGTGGCTCCTTCATCTCGCTGCTGCTGTCCAAGTGGATGGCCAAGCGCTCCACCGGTGCGGTGGTGATCACTGAGCCGCGCAACCAGACCGAGCGCTGGCTGCTGGCCACGGTCGAGCGCCAGGCCAAGGCCGCCGGCATCGGCATGCCGGAAGTGGCGGTCTATGACGGCCCGGAGATCAATGCCTTCGCCACCGGCGCCAACCGCAACAACGCGCTGGTGGCGGTGTCCACCGGCCTGCTGCACAACATGAGCGAGGACGAGGCTGAAGCGGTGCTGGGCCACGAGATCGCCCACGTCGCCAATGGTGACATGATCACCATGGCGCTGCTGCAGGGCGTGCTGAACACCTTCGTGATCGTGCTGGCCCGCGTGGTCGGCGGCATCATCGACAGCGCGCTGTCGGGCAACCGCGAAGGCGGCGGCCGTGGCTTCGCTTACTACATCATCGTGTTCGTGCTGGAGATGGTGTTCGGCCTGTTCGCCACGATGATCTCGATGTGGTTCTCACGCCACCGCGAGTTCCGCGCCGACGCCGGCGGTGCCTCGCTGGCCGGTCGCCAGAAGATGATCGCTGCGCTGGAGCGGCTGCAGCTCAACCACGGCCAGAGCACGTTGCCGACCCAGATTGCCGCCTTCGGCATTTCCGGTTCGACGGCGAAGAAGCTGTTCATGAGCCACCCGCCGCTGGAAGAGCGCATCGCCGCGCTGCGGGCGTCGACGGCGGCGTAAGCTTCTGCTTTCAAGGTAGTGCAGGAACGCCTGGCCTCGCGCCGGGCGTTTTTGTATGTGCGCGCACGCATTGGTGGTGCCGGGATCATTTCCGCGACCGCGGAGGGGTGTCACTTTCTTTGCGCGCAAAGAAAGTAACCAAAGAAACGCTCCGCCGGCCGCGAGCCGACGTGCTGCGCACGCCGGTGCCCTGCGCTTCTCGGCGAATCAGGGGACGGCGCCGAACTCGCTGCGCTCAAACACCGGCGCCTCTTCGCCCCTGATTCCCCTGCGATGCTCGGCTCGCTCAAGGCGGACTGGAAGGTCAAGATCAAGAGCAACAGCATCCACGCGTAGCATGGATCAACCGGGTGCCGTTGTGGCATTTGACCTTGGGTCCGCCTTGAGCGAGCTGAGCACCGCAGGTCCGGCGAGGGCGAAGAGGTGCGGGTGTCTGAGCGCAGCGAGTTCCCGCACCGCCCCTCGACGGGCCGAGGAGCGCAGGGTACCGATGCGCAGCATCGGCTCGCGCCCCGGCGGCGTGTTTCTTTGGTTACTTTCTTTGCACGAGCAAAGAAAGTGACACCCCTCCGCGGTCGCCGAAACGACTCTCGCCAGGTCGTACCCGGCGCCACCAATGCATCGGCGCGCAAACGAAAACGGCACCCTCGCAGGCGCCGTCTCCATGAACCGCTTTACACGGAATCTCAGAACTTCGCGTCGAACTCCGCCGCGTAACCGGTGTTGACCAGTACCTTCTGCAGCGACTCGGCCACCTTCAGGTTGCCGGCCACGATCTGGTGGGTTTCCGGGCCACGGTTGTCCATGCGGCCCAGGGTCGCGCCCTTGAAGTCACAGACCTTGCCGCCCGCCTCGCGGACCAGCAGCAGGCCGGCGGCGATGTCCCACGCCTTCACGCCGGCTTCGAAGTAGGCATCGGCACGGCCGCAGGCCACGTAGGCCAGGTCCAGTGCCGCCGAACCGGTGCGGCGGATGTCCTCACCGTGCACCAGCAGGGCGTCGACCGCCTTCAGCTGGGCGCTGGCGCGGCTGCGCTCGCGCGGGGCGAAACCGGTGTGGATCATCGTGCCTTCCAGGTCCTTGCGGTCGGCCACGCGGATGCGGCGGTCGTTCAGCACGGCGCCGGCACCCCGGCTGGCGGTGAACAGTTCATTGCGCAGCGGGTCGAAGATGACCGCATCGGTCGGCTCGCCGTTCTCGACCAGCGCGATCGACACGCAGTAGTGCGGCACGCCACGCAGGTAGTTGCTGGTGCCGTCCAGCGGGTCGATGACCCACATCTGGCGGCGCTCGCCCTGCACGCCACCTTCTTCACCGAAGATGCCGTAGTCCGGGTAGGCGCGCTTGAGTTCCTTGACGATGACCTTTTCCGCGTCCGCATCCACTTCGCTGGCGTAGTCCATCCGGCCCTTCTGCACCACGTTCAGTGCCTCGAGCTTGTTGATGTTGCGCAACAGGACGTTGCCGGCGAGGCGGGCGGCCTTGACCATGACGGTGACGGCGGGTTTCTGCATGGCGTGGGCTCCCGGAAAGGCAGAAGAGATGGACTGGCGGGGGAAAAGAGCGGGTCCGGCGCAGTGGCCGGCCGCACAGTTTACCATTGGTCATCGTCCAGCTCGACCTTTTCCCTGTTCATGTCCCAGTTTCCCGCCGCCACCCGCCTCCGATTCGTCCTGGTCGGTACCCAGCACCCCGGCAACATGGGCGCCGCCGCCCGTGCCCTGAAGACCATGGGCCTGGCCCGCCTGGTGCTGGTCGCCCCCGAGAAACCGCTGGACGAGGAGGCCTTCCGCCGCTCTGCCGGTGCCGAAGATGTGCTGGGGGACGCCCCGGTGGTCGCCACCCTGGCCGAGGCCGTGGCCGATTGCCGCTTGGTGCTGGGCTGCACCGCGCGTGCCCGCCGCGTGCAGCTGGAGGAGTACCTGCCGGCCGATGCCGCCGCTCGTGCGGTGGCCAAGGCGGGAGAGGGCGCCGAGGTGGCGCTGGTGTTCGGCCGTGAGCGCACTGGCCTGACCAACGAAGAACTGCAGCTCTGCCACGCGGCGGTGCACATCCCGTCCGATCCGGCGTTCAGCTCGCTCAACCTGGCGGCCGCCGTGCAGGTGCTGGCCTATGAGACACGCATGCAGCTGCTGGGCGCGCAGCCGGCCGCGGACGCCGAGCCCGGTTTCCGCGAACAGGCAGCAAGCCATGAACAGATGGAGAGTTTCTTCGCCCAGCTTGGCGACACCCTGGACGAGATCGATTTCCACAAGGGCCGCGCGCCGGAATCGGCGATGCGCAAGCTGCGCCGGCTGTTCCTGCGCAGCGAGCCGAGCGAGCAGGAAGTGCGCCTGTTGCGCGGCATCCTTGCCGACACCCAGCGGATGGCGCGGCTGGCACAGGCGGGCAACAAGGACGGCTGACGACGTTCTCATTTTTTCGGGTAGTCTGTCCGGATACCCAGGGGGGGGATGAAGCCTGTGTCGGGTCTGCGAAGGGCAGTGCAGAGGGGACTGCTGAGCCTGGTCATGATCCTGCTGGCCGGGACGGTACATGCGGCAGCGGACGGGGTGCTGGTGCTGGGCCGGATCAGCGATGATCCCAAGGCCCATTACGAGCAGCTGCAACCGTTGCTGGACTATGTGGTGGCACGCATGCACGACGTCGGCATCACCGAAGGGCGGATCCTGATGGCACGCGACCCGCAGCAGATGGCCAGCTATCTGCGGCGGGGGCGGGTCGACTGGGTCACGGAAACGTCGGGTACGGCGGTGGCACTGGGCCAGCGCAGTGGCGCGCGGCCGCTGCTGCTGACCGAGCGCAATGGCGTGCGTGAGTACCAGACCGTGTTCTTCGTGCGTCGCGACAGTCCGATCCAGCGGATCCAGGACCTGCGCGGGCATCGCCTGGCGCTGCAGAACACGGCGTCCACCAGTGCCTACCTGGTGCCGGTGATGACGCTGCTGCAGGAGGGGCTGGCGCCGCAGATCCTGGCCGGTGTGTGGGACGTGCCGGGCCGGGACAGCGTGGGGTACGTGTTCGCACGTAGCGAGTTGAACATCGCCACGTTCGTGCACAAGGGCATGGTCGAAGTGGGGGCGGTGAGCAGCGTGGACTGGAATGACGAGCGACGGATGCCGACGGCATTCCGGCGCGACTTTCGCGAACTGCTGCGCACCGAACCCTACCCACGGGCGGTGGAAATGGTTCGCGCCGACCTTGACCCGCGGGTACGTGACCGGCTGCAGGACGTCCTGCTGCGGGCGGCCAGCGACCCGCAGGCACAGGGGGCGCTGCATCGGTTTTTCGGCACTTCCGGTTTCCACCGCGTCGATGCGCATGCGCAGCAGCGGCTGGATGAATTGAAACAAGGATTGACGCGCGTGCGGATGGAAGTGGAATGAAGTGGCTCGGCTCGGGAATGCAGGCCCGGTTCCTGCTCGCGATGGGCGGGGCGATGGTCGTGGTGGTGGCGATCCTGGCGGTGTTGCTGGGGCGGCAGGCGGCGATGCAGGGCGAGGTGCGCAACCTCAGTGGTGGCGTCATCCATGAACTGTTCGACCGCAGCGTGCGCAGCCGCGGCGAAGCGATGGCGCGCGAGCTGTCCGACGCGCTGGCCAACCCGCTGTACTACCGCGACCTGGACCAGGTCGGTGCGCTGGTGCGCAGCACCGCACGGCAGCCGGTCGTGCGCTATGTGCTGGTGTTCGACGAACGTGGCCGGCTGGTGCACGACGGCTCGATCGAGGTGTCCGGCTTCGGCCAGCCGATGACCGACCCGCTGGCCCCCAAGGCCGCGGTGGCGCAGGCGCTGGTGGTGCAGGAATCGCCCAAGGTACTCGACAACACCATGCCGATCATGGTCGGCAACCAGCGCATCGGCGGCGTCCGCGTCGGCATGGCGCTGGACGAGGTGCAGCAGCGCGAACAGGCCGCCAATGCCACGCTGGGCGAGCGCCTGCAGCAGGTCGGCAGCCGCCACCTGGGCTGGCTGCTGCTGATGCTGGGCCTGCTGGTGGTGATCGGCGTGGTGGTGATCCTGTACGTGCAGCGCACCCTGGTGGCGCCGATCCGGGACCTGGCCGCTGCGGCGCGCCGCATCGAGGCTGGTGACTACCAGGCGCCGCTGGCCGAGAACACCCGCGACGACGAAGTCGGCGAGCTGGTGCGCGGCTTCGCCCGCATGCGCGATGCCATCGCCCGCCATGATCGCGAGGTGCGGCGCATGGCCTATACCGATGCACTGACCGGGCTGACCAACCGGTTGGCATTCCGGGAAGCGCTGGACCATCGCCTGATGGCCGCGCGCGCATCCAATCATCGGCTGGGCCTGCTGTTTGCCGATATCGACGATTTCAAGCGCGTCAACGACACCCTGGGCCATGAGGCCGGTGACGAAGCGCTGTTGCAGTTCGCGCAGCGCATCGGCAGTGCGGTTACCGAGGCCGGTGGCGATGAAGCCCTGCTGGCCCGCTTTGGTGGCGACGAGTTCGTGATCCTGGTCGGTGATGGCGACGTGGCGGCCAACGCACGGCTGCTGGCCGAAGTGCTGGTACGCGAGCTGGGCAAGCCGCTGGTGGTGCAGGGCCGGGAACTGTTCCTGGGCACTTCGATCGGCGTGACCCTGTTCCCGGATGATGCCGCCGATGCGACCACGCTGCTGAAGAACGGCGACATCGCCATGTACCAGGCCAAGATGGCCGGCAAGAACTGCTACCGCTATTACAGCCGTGCGATGGACCACGCGGTCGAGCGCCGCGTGCACATGGAGCAGGAGCTGCGCGGGGCCTGGGAGCGCGGCGAGCTGCGCCTGGCCTACCAGCCGATCTTCCGCATGCGCGATCGCCGCATGGTCGGCGTGGAAGTGCTGCTGCGCTGGCAGCATCCGACCTTGGGCACGATTCCGCCGTCGGTGTTCATCGAAGTGGCCGAGCAGAGCGGGCTGATCGAGCTCATCGGGCCGAAGGTGCTGCGTGCGGCCTGCATGGAAGCCTCGCAGTGGCCACGCGGGGCGGGCGGCGATGATCTGTTCGTGTCGGTGAATGTGTCGCCGCGGCAGCTGCGCGGCGGTGAACTGCCGGCATTGGTCGCGCAGTGCCTGCACGAGTCCGGGCTGCCGGCGTCGCGCCTGCACCTGGAGTTGACCGAAACCGCGGTGATCGGCGACGAAATGGTCGCCGCGCAGCTGCTGGACAAGCTGCACCGCACCGGCGTGAAGGTCTGGCTGGACGATTTCGGCACCGGCTTCTCCGGTCTCAGCCATCTTCGGCAGGTACCGGTGGACGGCGTGAAGATCGACAAGAGCTTCGTGGCCGACATGCAGCGCGATCCCGACGATCTGGCGCTGACCACGGCGATCATCGCCATGGCCCACGCACTGGGCATCACCGTGGTGGCCGAGGGCATCGAGCAGCAGGCGCAGTTCGAACTGCTGGTGCAGCGCGGCTGCGATCTTGGCCAGGGCTACTGGCTGAGCCACCCGGTGACCGCCACCGAAGTGGTGCGGATGATCGAATCGGGCCTCTGACCTGCTGCCGTTGTCCTGGGGTCAGATCCCTTTTCCGCAGGAAAAGGGATCTGACCCCGCCCCCGGATTACAGCGGGCGCTTGCTCGGGTCGCCCGGCAGCTCGCGCACCAGTTTCGGAATCAGATAGCCGGACAGGCGTGCGGTCAGGCCGGCAATCAGCGCCTTGGCCTGGGCATCATCCACTTCGAAGTGGGCCACGCCTTCGACCCGGTCCAGCTGGTGCAGGTAGTAGGGCAGCACGCCAGCGGCGAAGCTGCGCTCGCTCAGGTCCTGCAGGGCCTGCACGCTGTCGTTGACCCCGCGCAGCAGTACCGCCTGGTTCAGCAGCTGGGCGCCGACGCCGCGCAGGCGGGCCATCGCCGCGTCCACACTGGCGTCGAATTCATTGGCGTGATTGGCGTGGACCACGATCGCCAGCGGCCATGGCAGGCTGCCCAGCCAGCACACCAGTTCATCGTCCACGCGTTCCGGCAGCACGATCGGCAGCCGGGTATGGATGCGCAGGCGGCGGATATGCGGAATCGCGCGCAGGGCGTCGGTCAGCTCGACCAGCTTGTGCGTGGCCAGTGACAACGGGTCACCGCCGGACAGGATCACCTCATCGATGTCCGGGTCGGCCGCGATGGCGGCTACGGCCTCCTGCCAGCCGCCCTTGGCAGCGTTTTCCGCGGCATAGTCGAAGTGGCGGCGGAAGCAGTAGCGGCAGTTGATCGCGCAGCTGCCGGTGGCGACCAGCAGGGCACGGCCACGGTACTTCTGGATCACCCCGGTAGCCTTCTTGGCGGCACCATCGCCCACCGCGTCGAAGCTGAACCCGGGCGCCGGGCGCATTTCCTCGTCGATCGGCAGCACCTGGCGCAGCAGCGGGTCGGCCGCATCGCCCACGCGCATGCGGGCCACGAAGCCCTCGGGCACGCGCAATGCGAACTGGTCCATGGCCGCCTCCGAGACACCCAGCGCCGCCGGGTCCAGCTGCAGCCGGGCCAGCAGGGCGTGCGGGTCGCGCAGCGCCTGGCGCCAGAGCTGCTGCCAGCGCGCGGGCGCGCCTGGCGACTGGGGCCGGGGGAAGGCGGAAAGCTGCATGGAGAGGGGGCCTGCGGTTATCATGGGGGCAGAAAAACAGTCGCCCACCGGCATCCGGTGGGCTTTCCATTCTAACGGCTCGCCGCACCCGCGGCGTTTCTGCCACTCAGGAGTTTACGCATGGCCAGCTACGGCATGAACGACGTCAAGAACGGGATGAAGATCCTGGTCAACAACCAACCGGCCGTCATCATCGACACCGAATACGTCAAGCCGGGCAAGGGCCAGGCCTTCACCCGCGTGAAGTACCGCCTGATCAAGGACGGCCGTACCCAGGAAGTGACCATGAAGTCGACCGACTCGCTGGATGCAGCCGACGTCGTCGATACCGACATGAACTTCATGTACAGCGACGGCGAGTACTGGCACTTCATGGACCCGGAGTCCTTCGAACAGGTCCAGGCCACCAAGGCCGGCATGGGCGGCGCCGAGAAGTGGCTGAAGGGCGAAGAGTCCTGCGTGGTCACCCTGTGGAACGGCGAGCCGATCTTCGTTCAGCCGCCGAACTTCGTCGAACTGAAGATCACCGAAACCGATCCGGGCGTCCGTGGCGACACCTCGGGCGGCGGCGGCAAGCCGGCCACCCTGGAAACCGGTGCCGTGGTCCGCGTGCCGCTGTTCGTCAACCAGGACGAAGTGATCCGCGTTGACACCCGTTCGGGCGAATACTCCGCACGCGTCAAATAAGGTTCCGGCCGCAGGCCGACCTTGCTGTAGAGCCGAGCCATGCTCGGACACGCGCCAGCGCATTCGCGCTGGCGCTCCCATGATCTGCTTCGGCAGATCATGGGCCCCGCTTCACGGGTCTCCAGACCCCGCCGCTTCGCGGCAGCCCCTGACCCAGGGGCGTGTCCCCAGAAGTATCTCGCCGCCCCCCAGCCAGTGAGCCCGCATGAGCGATAGCCCGCACCTCCCCGAAGCCTGCGACCTGCTCATCGAAGCTGGTCATGTCGTTCCGATCGAGCCGCATGCGGTGGTGCTGGAAGACCATGCCGTTGCCGTGCGTGGCAGCGAGATCGTGGCCATCCTGCCGCGTGCCGAGGCGCGCGCACGCTTCCGTGCCGCGCAGGTGGTCAGCCGCCCCGAGTCGGCGCTGATGCCGGGCCTGGTCAACGCGCACACGCACAACCCGATGACCCTGCTGCGCGGCGTCGCCGACGACCTGCCGCTGATGACCTGGCTGCAGCAGCACATCTGGCCGGTGGAAGCGGCCGTGATCGGGCCGGAATTCGTGGCCGACGGCACCACCCTGGCCATCGCCGAGATGCTGCGCGGCGGTACCACCTGCGCCAACGAGAACTACTTCTTCGGCGACGTGCAGGCCGCGGTCTACAAGAAGCACGGTTTCCGCGCGCTGGTCGGCGCGGTCATCATCGATTTCCCCACCGCCTGGGCCAGGACCGATGACGAATACTTCGCCAAGGCTGGCGAACTGCACGACCAGTGGCGCACCGATCCGCTGATCGGGACCGCGTTCGCGCCGCATGCGCCGTACACGGTCAACGATGCCAACTTCGAGCGGGTGCGTATGCTGTCCGACCAGCTCGACATGCAGGTGCACCTGCACACTCACGAGACCGCGCAGGAGATCAACGATTCGATCAAGCTGCACGGCCAGCGCCCGCTGGCGCGGCTGGATCGCCTTGGCCTGGTCAACGACCGCCTGATCGCGGTGCACATGACCCAGCTGACCGATGCGGAAATCCACCTGTGCGCCGAACGCGGCGTCAGCGTCGTGCATTGCCCCGAATCGAACCTGAAGCTGGCCTCCGGCTTCTGCCCGGCCTGCGCCCTGCAGCGCGCCGGTGTGAACCTGGCGATCGGCACCGATGGCTGCGCCAGCAACAACGATCTGGACATGTTCAGCGAGAACCGTACCGCAGCGATCCTGGCCAAGGCCGTGGCCGATGATGCCACCGCGCTGGACGCGGCCACCACGCTGCGCGCAGCGACGCTGGGCGGTGCCCGTGCGCTGGGCTTTGCTGACCGCATCGGTTCGATCGAAGTCGGCAAGCAGGCCGACCTGGTCTGTGTCGACCTGTCGGCGCTGGAAACCCAGCCGCTGCACAACGTGCTGTCGCAGCTGGTGTATGCCACCGGCCGCCAGCAGGTCAGCGACGTCTGGATCGCCGGCAAGCCGAAGCTGGTGCAGCGCGAGCTGGTCGGCATGGACCTGCCGGGCATCATCGCCAACGCGCGCCAGTGGCGCGAGCGTATCCGTCATATCCGCGCCTGACCCCCGGCGCCGCAAGGACCCCTCATGACTGCCCCCCACGCTTCCTCCAATTTCGATCAGGCCGAGCTGGACAAGTTCGCCGCGCTGGCCAACCGCTGGTGGGATGCTGACGGCCCGCAGAAGCCGCTGCATGCGCTGAACCCGGTGCGCCTGAAGTACGTCGCCGACCGCGTGCCGTTGCGTGGCGCGCGCGTGCTCGACATCGGCTGCGGTGGCGGACTGCTGAGCGAAGCACTGGCGCAGGCCGGCGCCGACGTCACCGCCATCGACCTGGCCCCGGAACTGGTGAAGGTCGCGCGCCTGCATGCGCTGGAAAGCGGCGCCAAGGTCGACTACCGCGTGCAGGCCGCCGAGGATCTGGCCGCCGAGCAGCCGGGCAGTTTCGATGTGCTCACCTGCATGGAAATGCTCGAGCACGTGCCAGACCCGGGCGCGATCATCGACGCCTGCAAGCGCCTGCTGAAGCCGGGCGGCCACCTGTTCCTGTCGACCATCAACCGCACCGCGGCCGCCTTCGCGGTGGCGATTGTCGGCGCCGAGTACGTGGCGCGGCTGCTGCCCAGGGGCACCCACCACTACCAGGAATTCATCAAGCCGGCCGAGCTGGCGCGCTGGCTGCGCGAGGCCGACCTGCAGCTGGTGGATGTCAGCGGCATGGCCTACGAGCCGTGGCGCAACCATGCCCGCCTGAGCAGCCGCACCGACATCAACTACCTGGCCTACGCGGTCAAGCCGGCATGACCTCCGCCCGCTTCCCGCGTGCGGTGCTGTTCGACCTGGATGGCACGTTGCTGGACAGCGCGCCGGACTTCGTCGCCACCTGCAATGCGATGCTGGCCGAGCGGGGCCGGGCAGCGGTCGATCCGGCGCAGCTGCGGCCGGTGGTCTCCAAGGGCTCGCGCGCGATGGTCGGGGCCGCTTTCCCGGACCTGGATGCCGCTGCGCGCGATGCATTGATCCCGGAATTCCTGCAGCGCTACGAAGCGCTGATCGGCCAGCACGCGGTGCTGTTCGACGGCGTGGCCGGCATGCTCGCCGCGCTGGATGAGGCCGGTACGGTATGGGGCATCGTCACCAACAAGCCGGAGTACCTGGCGCGCCTGATCCTGCCGCAGCATGGTTGGCAGCAGCGATGCGCGGTGCTGGTCGGCGGTGACAGCCTGGCCGAGCGCAAGCCGCACCCGCTTCCACTGCTGCACGCTGCGCAGGCCATTGGCATGGCCGCCGAAGACTGCGTGTACGTGGGTGATGACGAGCGCGACATCATCGCTGCACGTGCTGCCGCGATGCCGTCGGTGGCGGCGCTGTGGGGCTACCGCCTGCACAGCGACGATCCGCTGGCCTGGCAGGCCGACGTGCTGGTCGAGAACGCTGAACTTCTGCAACTGGCCAGTCTCTGGCCGACCCGGCCGGCAGCCCCGGCCCAGCCGTAAGGAATCCCGTAGTGAGCAGTACCGCGCTGGACAGTTTCCTCGACAAGTGGCGCAGCCGTTGGCCGGAATGGTCGGTGGCCGCCCCGTTCGTGGCCGAACCGCAACGCGAGCTCGCAGTGGCGTGGTTTGCGCTGCTGCAGGAGTTCGACGACATGCTCAACACCAGCGGCGATCCGCTGCCCGCCGATGCCAAGCTGGCGTGGTGGGGCGAGGAGCTGCGCAGCTGGGCAGGGCATCGTTCGCGCCATCCGCTGGGCCGTCTGCTGGAGCCGGTGCGTGCGCCGTGGGTGCAACTGGCCGAAGCACTGCCGGACCTCGTTGAAGCGCGTACCGTTGCGCTGGATGCAGCCGGTGCCGAGCGTGCGCTGGCCAATTACGCCGACGCCGTGGCCGCAGTGGAAGCGGCCTTGTTTGCCGACAAGCCGCGCACCGGCGCCGGTCGTGCGGTGCAGCTGCAGACCCTGGCCCAGCGCCTGCAGGACGCCGGCGTGGCCGGTGTGCCGCGCAGCCTGTTGGATGAGGATTCCAGCACGGCCGCGCAGCGCTGGGCCCAGTACCTGTTGAAAGGATGGGGCAGCCGCGTGCCGGGTCCGCGCCCGCGGCGCGTGTGGTCGAGCCTGGCGCGCGCACGCGTTGCCGCGCAGGCCGCAGGCAAGCCAATCGAAGCCACCCCGGTGCGCACGTTGCTGCGCGTGTGGTGGGCCGCGCGCGGTTGATCCAACTGTCTGGTAGTGCCGGCCGCTGGCCGGCAGCTCGGGCACTGCAGAATTCATGCGGTTGCCGGCCAGCGGCCGGCACTACCGTTATTTGCGTTCCAGCACCAGCAACGGGTCGATGCGGGTGTCGAACCAGTTCATGCCCCAGTGCAGGTGCGGGCCGGTGGCACGGCCGGTGGCGCCGACGGCAGCGATCACCTGGCCCTGCTCCACACGGTCGCCAACTTTTACGTCGATGCGCGAAAGGTGCAGGAAGTTGGAGCTGACCCCGAAGCCGTGGTCGAGCAGCAGCGTGCCACCGGTCAGGTACAGGTCCGGACCGGCGAAGGTCACGATGCCGGCCGCCGGCGCCTTCACCGGGGTGCCGGTCGGCACCGCGATGTCCATGCCGGAGTGACCGGCCCCCGGCTGCCCGTTGTAGACGCGTGCATTGCCGAAGCGGCCGCTGATGCGGCCCTGTACCGGCCAGATGAAGGTCTGGGTGAAGTCGGTGCGGTCGTCATCGCGGGCACGTGCGGCGGTCACCTGCGCCTGTTCGCGCTTGATCCGCTCGGCGATCGCCGCCGGCGGATTGACCGTCTTCGGTGGCACCCCGTTGACCCGCTCGGTGGGCCAGTCGCGCGGCGTCACCGCGATGGTCGCGGTCTCGCTGCCACCATCGGGGCGTTGCACCTGTACGCGCAGCGGACCCTTCTCGTCGCGGCCGATGCCGAACACCACGCTGCCGTAGCCGCTTACCCGCAGCTGGCGGCCGGCATACTGCACGCGACTGCCGGCGGGTACCTTGCCGATCACCAGCGCGCCCTGCGACGCACTGGCCGGGAACACCACGCGGCTGTCGATCAGGCTGCCGATGCCATCCTGCGCCTGCGCCGGGGAAGTGGAAAACAGGGGCGCGGCCAGCAGCAGCGCCCCGAGCATCAGTGCCGAACGCATCAGCGGTCGTAGGTCATGCGCTGGCCGGCGGGTTCACCCACCAGCTTGCTGCCGTCCCACACCTGCTGGCCGTTGACCCAGGTGGAGGCGATGCGCGAGCGGAAAGTGGTGCCCTCGAACGGCGACCAGCCGCACTTGGACAGCACGTCCTCGCGCTTGACGGTGAACGGCACGTCCTCCACCAGCACCAGGTCGGCAAAGTAGCCTTCGCGCAGGAAGCCGCGTTCTTCCACGTCGAACAGCTGCGCCGGCGCATGTGCGAATTTCTGCACCACCTGCTCGCGGGTCAGCTTGCCTTCGTGCACCCGCTCCAGCGCGGCCACCAGCGCGTACTGCACCAGCGGCAGGCCCGACGGTGCCTGCGCGTAGGGCTTCTGCTTCTCTTCCCAGGTGTGCGGCGCGTGGTCGGTGGCCAGCACGTCCAGCACGTCATCGGCCAACGCAGCGGTGATTGCCTCGCGGTCGGACACTTCCTTGATTGCCGGGTTGCACTTGATCAGGTTGCCCTTGGTCGCGTAGTCCGGACGCGCGAAGTGCAGGAAGTGCACGCAGGTTTCGGCGGTGATCTGCTTGCGGCTGCCATCGGCGCGGATCAGCGGGCCCTTCTCGAACAGCGCCAGCTCATCGGCGGTGGAGATGTGCAGCACATGCAGGCGGGTGCCGTGCTTGCGTGCCAGCGACATCGCCAGGCGCGTCGACTTGATGCAGGCTTCGCGCGAACGGATGTCCGGGTGCATGTCCGGGGTCAGCGCATCGCCGTACTTTTCCTGGAAGGCCTTGAGGTTGGCATCGATCATCGGCGTGTCTTCGCAGTGCGTGATGATCGGGGTCGGGCATTCGCGGAAGATCGCGTCCAGCGTTTCCGGGTTGTCGACCAGCATGTTGCCGGTCGAAGCACCCATGAACACCTTCACGCCGGGCGCCTTCTTCGGGTCCAGCGCACGGATCGCTTCCAGGTTGTCATTGCTGGCGCCGTGGTAGAAGCCGTAATTGGCCCAGGCGCGGCCGCGCGCGAGCTCGTACTTGGCTTCCAGGATGGTCGAATCCAGCGTCGGCGGGTTGGTGTTGGGCATGTCCATGAAGCTGGTCAGGCCACCGGCCACGGCCGCGGCCGATTCGCTGGCGATGTCACCCTTGTGGGTCAGGCCCGGTTCGCGGAAATGCACCTGGTCGTCGATCATGCCGGGCAGCAGCCAGCGCCCGGCGGCGTCCACCACCTGCTCGCCGTCGCGCGGCGCCAGCCCGTTGCCGATCTGCGCAATGCGGCCGTTCTCGATGCGCAGGTCGCCGTCGAAGGTGCGGCCTTCGTTGACCATCCGGGCGTTGGTGATGAGGGTGGAGGACATGTCAGTGTTTTCCTGTGCAACGGCAAGAGGGGGCGTGGGTGGATTCGGGCACCGGATCGAAGCCGCCGGGGTGGAACGGATGGCAGCGGCCCAGCCTGCGCGCAGCCAGCCAGCTGCCGCGCAGCGGCCCGTGCCGGGAGATGGCATCCATCGCGTATTCAGAACAGCTCGGCACGAAACGGCAGCGCGGCCCCAGCAGGGGGCTGATGAAGCGCTTGTAGAAGCGCAGCAGGGCAATGAGCAGGCGCGAGATCACCCAGTCATCTTATGCCAGTTGGCATGAAGGCCGCATTTGTGCAGGATGGGCCGTTGGTCGCATGTCGCCGATGGCCTGCGACCGGTACCAGCACCCGCGGGTGTTGGCCAGGTTCCGTACCGCGCAAGGCGGTCCGTGTTCGTCGGACTGCCACTTGGGCACCTTGACTCCAGGACTGAATGGAGCAGGGTGCCAAGGTTGCTGCTGCGGGTCGGGTAGGCTATAAAGGCCCGCTTTCCCGGGCCCCGGGGAATCCAAGGAAGAGCGTTTCGTGGCTGCTAAAAAAACTGCAAAGAAGGCCGCAACGGCCGCCAAGAAAACCGCCAAGCCTGTTGTGAAGAAGTTGGCGGCAAAGCCCGTTGCCAAGAAGCCGGCCAGCAAGCCGGCCACCAAGGCAGCGTCCTCGCAACCGGCGGCCAGGAAGGCCACCGCAAAGAAAACGCCGGTCAAGGCAACCAAGCCGGTGGCGAAGAAGGCCGCTGCGCCCGCCAAGGCCAAGCCAGCCGCTGCCAGCAAGAAGGCGCCGGTGAAGAAGACCGTCAGCAAGGCTGCGCCGGTGAAGAAGGCCGCCGCCAAGCCGGTGGCCAGGAAGGCAGCCGCCAAGCCAGCGCCGAAGGCGGTGGTGAAGAAGGCTGCAGCCAAGCCGGTCGCCAAGCCCGTAGCAAAGAAGGTCGCTGCGGCTAAACCGGCCGCCACGCCCGCCGCTGTAAAGAAGGTTGCCAAGAACGTTGCCGCGCCGGCCACAAAGCCGACCCCGGCCCCAGTAGTGAAGTCCGCACCGAAGCCTGCTGCCAAGCCGGCTCCGGCCAAGCCTGTCCCGGCCAAGACCGTGGCAGTGGCGGCAGCCCAGCCGGCCTCAACGCCGGCCCCGGCCGCCGCTCCTGTCGCTTCGAAGGCCCCGCAATCCAAGAATCCCGTGCCCGTTTCGAAATCGCCTGCCAAAACCGCCGTGAAATCCGATTCCGCCCCGAAGACCGTGTCGCGCCCTGTCGGCAAGGTTGCCGTGGCCGTCGCCGCCCGCTCGGCAGCACCGGCCCCGCGCAGCAAGTACAAGGTGGTCGAGTACAAGACCGACGAGGCCACTGGCCGCCCGATCCTGCCGGCTGGCTACAAGCCGTCCTCGGAAGAGGAATACATGAGCTCGCTGCAGCAGGAGTATTTCCGCCAGCGCCTGCAGAACTGGCGCGCGGACCTGGTGGAAGAGTCCAAGCAGACCATCGAGAACCTGCGCGAGGAAGTGCGTGACATCGGCGACGAAGCCGAGCGTGCGACCCGCGAGACCGAGAACTCGCTGGAACTGCGTACCCGCGACCGCTACCGCAAGCTGATCGGCAAGATCGACAGCACCCTGAAGCGCCTGGAAGCAGGCGACTACGGCTACTGCGTCGACACCGGCGAAGAAATCGGCCTGGAGCGCCTGGAAGCGCGCCTCACCGCTGAACGCACCATCGACGCCCAGGAGCGTTGGGAGCACCTGCAGAAGCAGCAGGGCGACTGATTCCCGGTCGTTGTCTGGTCATGCAGAAAACCCGGCTTCGGCCGGGTTTTTTGTTGGGGGTGGTTGGCTGGGTAGAACGGCGCCTTCCGGGTATCGGAGGGAGCCTGCGGGTGGGTCCGGGCAGGACACGCTGCAAGTACATCCCTGTAAGCTCGGCTGCGGCATCCATGCCGCGGACGGTCCCGCCCGGACCCACCCGCAGGCTCTCGACGCATCCCTGCGTGCGCGGCTGATGTAGAGCCGAGCCCACGCTCGGCTCAGGCCGAAGCCGGAGGGTAGGGAAGAGCAAGAGCAAGAACAAGAACCGCCAAGCATGGCTTGGCTCTACCAGGAGCGGTCATGCGTGCGCTCGCGGCTGTGTTGGGTCCGCTTTGTAGCGAGCCGAGCACCGCAGGGGAATCAGGGGCGAAGAGGCGCCGCTGTTTGAGCGCAGCGAGTTCGGCGCCGTCCCCTGATTCACCGAGGAGCGCAGGGTACCGGTGCGAAGCACCGGCTCGCGGATGGCGGAGCGTTTCTTTGGTTACTTTCTTTTCGCGAAAAGAAAGTGACACCCCGCCGCGGTCGCGGAAAAGGGCCGCCGGGCATGGCCCGGCGCTACCAATGCGTCGGCGCACGTAAAGCGGCTGTCGCGGAAACGACGAGCCGACGCTACTGCAGGTCGCGAAGATTCAGTTTCCGCAGCGTTGGGTTCTTCCACGCGGTGATCCCGGCCACGCTCAGCACCGCGAATCCGCCCAGCACCACCGCCGGCACCAGGCCGAGCAGCTTCGCCATCGTGCCGGCATAGAACGCGCCCAGCTCATTGGACGAACTGATGAAGATGCCGTTGATCGACGATACGCGACCGCGCATTTCTTCCGGCGTAGCCAACTGCAGGATGGTCGAGCGGATCACCACCGAGACGCCATCGAACGCGCCGTAGAACAGCAGGATCAGCGCCGACAGCCAGAAGTGCTGCGACAACCCGAAGCTGATCACGCACAGGCCGAAGCCGGCCACCGCGAACAACAGCACGCGGCCGGCATTGCGGTGCAGCGGGTGGCGCGCCAGCCACAGGCCCACGCACACCGAGCCCAGCGCCGGCATCGCGCGCAGGATGCCCAGTCCTTCCGGGCCGTGGTGCAGGATCTCGTGCAGGAACGCCGGCAGCATCGCCACCACGCCGCCCAGCAGCACCGAGAACATGTCCAGCGCCATCGCGCCGACCATGATCCGGTTGCCGACCACGAAGCGCGCGCCTTCAGCGATGCTCTTGAAGATCGGGGCGGCCGGACCGGTATGCACCGGTTCTTCCACCTTCAGCGTGGCCAGGCAGGCCATCGCCACCAGCGCAAAAGCGGTGGCCACTGCGTAGGACAGGCCTTTGCCACCGAAGCCGACCAGCACGCCACCCAGTGCCGGGCCGGCGATCATGCCGGCCTGGAACACCACCGCGCCCAGGCCGGCGCCACGCGCGAACTGGTCACGGGCCAGCACGCGGGCGAACAAGGCGTTGTAGATCGGCGACAGGAAGGCGCGGACCATGCCGGTCAGCGCGATGGCCGCGTAGATCGGCCACACGCCGTCAATCGGCAACCAGCCCATGGCCACGCTGGTCAATACCAGTGCAGTGGCGATCAGCCCGCAACAGGCGACCATGCCCAGCCGACGGCGCGGCAGGTGATCCACCAGGTAACCGGCGAACGGAGCCACGCAGAAGAACGGCACGACCTCGGCCAGGCCGATCAGGCCCAGCGAGAACGGATTGCGGGTGACTTCGTAGATGTGCCAGCCGACAGTGACCGCGACCACCTGGTAGGACAGCATCGCAAAGATGCGGTAGGCCAGCAGCCTGGCGAAACCGGGCCGGGACAGCAGGCCCAGTGCACTGTCTTCGGCCGTGGCGGGCTCGCTCACGACGGGTCGCGCTGCAGCTGCGCCTGCGCCGTCTCACGGATGAACGCCAGCATCGCCGCCACGCCGTTGCTGCGGGTGGGCGAGAGGTGGCGGGCCAGGCCGATGTCCTGGATGTAGCTCGGTTCGGTGGCCAGGATCTCCTGCGCCGAGCGCCCGGAGTACACGCGCAGCGCCAGGAAGATCAGGCCGGAGACAATCGCCGAATCGCTGATGGCATGGAAGCGCAGCGACTGCGCGTTGCCTTCCGGCACGATCCAGACCATCGACTGGCAGCCGAGCAGGCGATGCTCTTCGGTCTTCCATTCTTCCGGGAAGACCGGCAGCTTGCGGCCGAGGTCGATCAGGTACTGGTAGCGCTCGGACCAGTCGCCGAAGAAGCCGAATTCCTCGGCGATGGCGGTCTGGGCCTCGGCGGCGGTGGATTCAAGCGGGAACGGGGAGTCGGTCACAACAGTCTCTACGGTGGGGGCGTGGCCGGCGGACCGGCCACGGGGCAGGGCAGGTCAGCTGCGCTTGCGCGACCAGCGAACGCCCTGCGGGGTGTCATCCAGCACGATGCCTTCGGCGGCCAGCTGGTCGCGGATGGCGTCGGCACGGGCGAAGTCGCGTGCCTTCTTGGCCGCGGCGCGCTCATCGATCAGGCCCTGGATGCGGGCATCGTCGCCGTCATCGCTGGCCGCGGTGCCGAACCACTGCGCCGGATCGGCCTGCAGCAGGCCCAGTGCCAGGCCGGCGCCGAGCAGTTCACCCTTCAGGCGCGCCTGCTCGGCCGGGTCGGTGGCACGACGCGCATCGGCGGCGATGCGGGCCACTTCGGCCAGCGCCTGTGGGGTGTTGAGATCGTCGTCCAGGGTCGCCTCGACCGTGGCCGGAATCACTGCAGTGGCCTCGACCGATGCCAATTCGCGCAGGGTGCCGTACAGGCGGTCCAGGGTGCGCACCGATTGTTCGATCAGCGCATCGGACCAGTCCAGCGGCTGCCGGTAGTGGGCCGACAGCAGGGCCAGGCGCAGCGCTTCCGGCGGATGCTGGCGCACCAGATCGTGCACGCGCTCGATGTTGCCCAGCGACTTGCTCATCTTGGCGCCGCCGAAGTTGAGCATGCCGTTGTGCAGCCAGAAGCGGGCGAAGATCTTGCCGCCGTGGGCGCATTCGCTCTGCGCAAGCTCGTTCTCGTGGTGCGGGAACTGCAGGTCGACGCCGCCGGCATGGATGTCGATGGTCTCACCCAGGTGAGCCGCGGCCATCGCCGAGCACTCGATGTGCCAGCCCGGGCGGCCACGGCCCCAGGGCGACGCCCAGCCGGGCAGGTCGTCGCTGGACGGCTTCCACAGCACGAAATCACCCGGGTCGCGCTTGTACGGGGCCACGTCGACGCGGGCGCCGGCCAGCATTTCGTCGGGGTCGCGGCGCGAGAGCTTGCCGTAGCCGTCGAAGCTGGCCACTGCGAACAGTACGTGGCCCTCGGCGGCATAGGCATGCCCGTTGGCGATCAGCTGCTCGATCATGGTGATGATCTGCGGAATGTGCGCGGTCACCTCCGGTTCGATGTCCGGCGGTACCACGCCCAGCGCGGCCATGTCTTCACGGTAGGCGGCGGCGAACTTGCCGGTGATGGTGCTGATCGGCACGCCCTGCTCGCGCGCGGCGGTGTTGATCTTGTCGTCCACGTCGGTGATGTTGCGGGCGTAGCGCAGCGCGCCGAAACGGCGCCGCAGCAGATCGGCCAGCACCCCGAACACCACCGGGCCACGGGCGTTGCCGATGTGCACGTAGTTGTAGACCGTGGGGCCGCACACATACAGGGTCGGACAGGCCGGGTCGAGCGGAGTGAACGGTTCGAGCTGGCGAGTCAGGTTGTTGTGCAGGCGCAGGGTCATGGGGCTGTGGCTGGGGGACAAGCCTGTGATTTTAGAACGTGTCGGCCCCCTTTGGGGGCACTGGCTGCCACCGGTGGACGCCGGTTCCTCCGGGTGGGGTGGGCAGGAGCAGCGTGGACGGGTAATGTTCAGCCCCTTGCGCTCGCCACTGCCTACACTATTGCCGTGTCCTTGCTCCCGTCGCCAATGAAATCCACCGCGTTGCTGACCCTGGCCTACCTGTCGGCGCTGCCCGCCGTGGTGCTGGCCCAGGAGGCCGAGCCCCGCAACCGGGTGGTGATCGTGGAGAACGTGAAGTTCGACTACGCGCAGGTGCTGAACGTCGAACCCGTGTTCCAGACCCTGCGTGCGACCCGCACCGAAGAGCACTGCGAGCCGGTGTCGACCCGGACCCTGGCCCCGGTGAACGTGACCGGCGAGGAGCCGGTCGAGGACAAGGGCCGGATCAGCCGCTTCTGGGACTCGGTGCGCTCGATGTTCAAGCGCAGTGACGAGGAGGCCGTTGAGGAGGTCGGAACCGAGTCGCCGGCCCCGGCGCCGGCCAACACCGGTCCGATGCTGACCCGCGACTGCCGCATCGTGCCGGTGGGGCGTGAATTCCGCCGGCCCATCGCCTACGACGTGGATTACGTCTACAAGGGCACCAAGTACCGCTCGCGGCTACCGGAAGACCCCGGCAACCGGCTCAAGATCCGGGTGTCGATCACGCCCTGGGTCGGCCCCGAGCAGGGTGCGGCCGGCAATCCCTGATTCTGCGACCGCGGCCCCTTGCGCCGGCCCCGGCCGCATGCAAAGATGGCTGACCATGAAGCTCACCGACTTCCAGCACGACAGCAGCGCAGCCCGACAGGCGTCGGGCATGACCTCGCGTGCGCGTCGACCGGAACCCCACATTCTCGCTGGGTAACCGGAGCTTTTTGCTGTTCGTCCGATAAAAACCCAGCCCGCCGGCTGGGTTTTTTCGTTTCTGCGTTCTGAAAGCTGCAACTGCAACCTTTTCGCTCCACCTTTGGTTCCTGCTTTTCCCTTCCACTGCGTCGAACCCGGCGCCGCCACGCAAGGAAAGATGATGTCCCCCAAGCACTTCCTGAACACCCAGGACTGGAGCCGCAGCGATCTCGACGCGCTGCTGACCCAGGCCGCGCTGTTCAAGCGCAACAAGCTCGGCGACCAGCTCAAGGGCAAGTCGATCGCGCTGGTGTTCTTCAACCCGTCCATGCGCACCCGCACCAGCTTCGAACTGGGCGCGTTCCAGCTCGGCGCCCACGCGGTGGTGCTGCAGCCGGGCAAGGATGCGTGGCCGATCGAGTTCAACCTCGGCACGGTGATGGACGGCGATACCGAAGAGCACATCGCTGAAGTGGCCAAGGTGCTGGGCCGTTACTGCGACATCATCGCCGTGCGCGCGTTCCCCAAGTTCGTCGACTGGGCCTACGACCGCCAGGACATCGTCCTCAACAGCTTCGCCAAGTACTCGCCGGTGCCGGTCATCAACATGGAGACCATCACCCATCCGTGCCAGGAGCTGGCCCACATCATGGCGCTGCAGGAGCACTTCGGCACCCAGGACCTGCGCGGCAAGAAGTACGTGCTGACCTGGACCTACCACCCCAAGCCGCTGAACACTGCCGTTGCCAATTCGGCGCTGACCATCGCCACCCGCATGGGCATGGACGTGACCCTGCTGTGCCCGACCGCCGACTACATCCTCGACGACCGCTACATGGGCTGGGCCGAGCAGAACGTGGCCGAGAGCGGCGGTTCGCTGAAGATCAGCCATGACATCGACAGCGCCTACGCAGGCGCCGACGTGGTCTACGCCAAGAGCTGGGGCGCGCTGCCGTTCTTCGGCAACTGGGAACCGGAAAAGCCGATCCGTGACCAGTTCAAGCACTTCATCGTGGACGAACGGAAGATGGCGCTGACCAACAACGGGGTGTTCAGCCACTGCCTGCCGTTGCGCCGCAACGTGAAGGCCACCGATGCGGTGATGGATTCGCCGCAGTGCATCGCCATCAACGAAGCCGAGAACCGCCTGCACGTGCAGAAGGCGATCATGGCCGCGGTTGCCGGGCGCTGATTTTTTCCGATTCAATCATTTCCGCCGGGCACGGCCCGGCGCTACCAGGACATACCCTCCCCATGAGCAACAAAGACGTCGTTCTCGCCTTCTCCGGCGGCCTGGATACCAGCTTCTGCGTGCCGTACCTGCAGGAGCGTGGCTACAACGTGCACACCGTGTTCGCCGACACCGGTGGCGTGGATGATGAAGAGCGCGATTTCATCGAGAAGCGCGCCGCCGAACTGGGCGTGACCAGCCACGTCACCGTCAATGGTGGCCCGGCCATCTGGGAAGGCTTCGTCAAGCCGTTCGTGTGGGCCGGCGAAGGCTACCAGGGCCAGTACCCGCTGCTGGTTTCGGACCGCTACCTGATCGTCGATGCCGCGCTGAAGCGTGCTGCCGAGCTGGGTACCCACATCGTCGCCCACGGCTGCACCGGCATGGGCAACGACCAGGTCCGCTTCGACCTGGCTGTGAAGGCACTGGGCGACTACCAGATCATCGCGCCGATCCGCGAGATCCAGAAGGAACACACCCAGACCCGCGCCTACGAGCAGAAGTACCTGGAAGAGCGCGGCTTCGGCGTGCGCGCCAAGCAGCAGGCCTACACCATCAACGAGAACCTGCTGGGCGTGACCATGTCCGGCGGTGAGATCGACCGTTGGGAAGCCCCGGGTGAAGGCGCGCGTGGCTGGTGCTCGCCGCGCAGCGAATGGCCGGAACAGGCGCTGACCGTGACCCTGAAGTTCGTTGAAGGCGAAGCCGTCGAACTGAACGGCAAGGCGCTGCCGGGCGACCAGATCCTGGCCCAGCTCAACAAGCTGTTCGCCCCGTACGGCGTTGGCCGCGGCGTCTACACCGGCGACACCGTGATCGGCCTGAAGGGTCGCATCGTGTTCGAGGCCCCGGGCCTGGTTTCGCTGCTGGCCGCGCACCGCGCGCTGGAAGATGCCGTGCTGACCAAGCAGCAGAACCGCTTCAAGCCGGACGTCGCACGCAAATGGGTGGAGCTGGTGTACGAAGGCTTCTACCACGACCCGCTGAAGACCGACATCGAGGCCTTCCTGAAGTCCTCGCAGGCCAAGGTCAACGGCGAAGTGGTGCTGGAAACCCGCGGCGGCCGCGTCGATGCAGTGGCGGTGAAGTCGCCGCACCTGCTCAACGCCAAGGGCGCCACCTACGCGCAGTCGGCCGACTGGGGCGTGGAAGAGGCCGAAGGCTTCATCAAGCTGTTCGGCATGAGTTCGACGCTGTTCGCGCAGGTGAACCGCTGAGATCCCATCGCCCTGGCCCTTTGCGGGCCAGGGCGCACGGCAACCGGATGAAACGATGAGCACGCTCCGCATCAGCACCGATCCGCAGCACCTGGACGTTGCCCTGATCCACCAGTTCCTGTCCACCCAGGCCAATTGGAGCCTGGGCATCGGGCGCGAGGTGGTGGAGCGGGCGATCAATGGTTCGCTGTGTTTTGGCGCCTACCTGGACGAGTCCGGCCAGGTTGCGTTCGCGCGCGTCATCACCGATGGTGCCACCTTTGCCTATCTGGCCGATGTGTTCGTGCTGCCACAGCACCGCGGCCAGGGCTACAGCAAGCAACTGCTGCAGGCGATCATGGCCCATCCGCAGTTGCAGGGCCTGCGCCGCTTCATGCTGGCCACCAGCGATGCCCACCGGCTCTACACCACGTTCGGCTTCAGCGCGCCGGCACGGCCAGAGTCGTTGATGGAAATCATGCGCCAGAACCTCTATGCACCGGCTGCGGCCGAGTGAACACCTTGTTGATTCCCATGACCGACCTGCTTGCTTCCACCCTGTATCACCTGCAGGCGCTGGTGTCCTTCGACACCCGCAACCCGCCGCGTGCGATCACCACCGGTGGCATCTTCGATTACCTGCGCGACAACCTGCCCGGCTTCAACGTCGAGGTGATCGACCATGGCGCCGGTGCGGTGAGCCTGTATGCCGTGCGTGGGACGCCGAAGTACCTGTTCAACGTGCATCTGGACACCGTGCCGGATTCGCCGCACTGGAGTGCCGACCCGCACGTGATGCGGCGCCTGGACGACCGTGTGGTCGGCCTGGGCGTGTGTGACATCAAGGGCGCCGCCGCGGCACTGGTGGCGGCGGCCAACGCCAGCGATGGCGAC
Organism: Stenotrophomonas sp. YJH_SMC_94-11; assembly: GCF_059370435.1. Lineage (NCBI taxonomy): Bacteria > Pseudomonadati > Pseudomonadota > Gammaproteobacteria > Lysobacterales > Lysobacteraceae > Stenotrophomonas > Stenotrophomonas sp. YJH_SMC_94-11. The sequence continues at coordinate 101,757 of NZ_JCAFTR010000002.1, forward strand.
GCCGCGTTCCTGTTCTCCAGCGACGAGGAAGCCAACGACCCGCGCTGCATCGCTGCATTCCTGGCCCGTGGCCTGCCGTATGAAGCCGTACTCGTGGCCGAACCGACCATGAGCGAAGCAGTGCTGGCGCACCGTGGCATCAGTTCGGTGCTGATGCAGTTCGCAGGTCGGGCAGGGCACGCCTCGGGCAAGCAGGATGCGGCCGCCAGCGCATTGCACCAGGCCATGCGCTGGGGAAACCGCGCGCTGGATCATGTGGAATCGCTGGCTTCGGCGCGCTTTGGCGGACTGACCGGCCTGCGCTTCAATATCGGCCGCGTCGAAGGCGGCATCAAGGCCAACATGATCGCACCGGCTGCTGAGGTGCGCTTCGGGTTCCGCCCGCTGCCGTCGATGGACATCGATGGCCTGCTGGCGACCTTCGCCGGTTTCGCCGAGCCGGAAGCCGCCGTTTTCACCGAGACGTTCCGTGGTCCCAGCCTGCCCGCCGGTGACATTGCCGAAGCTGAGAACCGCCGCCTGCTGGCGCGCGACGTGGCCGATGCGCTGGAGCTGACGATCGGCAATGCGGTGGATTTCTGGACCGAGGCGTCGCTGTTCTCGGCCGCTGGCTACACCACCCTGGTGTTCGGCCCGGGTGACATCGCCCAGGCCCACACCGCCGATGAGTTCGTGACGCTGGACCAGCTGCAGCGCTACACCGACGCCGTGCATCGGATCATCACCGCCGGCGCCTGATCGACCCCACAACGCCGCCATGCCCCGGGCATGGCGGAACTGCAACGCGGCGACCGCCGCCTGTGACGAAACCGAAATGTCTCCTGCCCTCCAGCCCCACCGCCAGACCCGCCAGACCATCGTGCGCCTGCTTTCCAGCATGGCCAGCGCGAAGGAGATCAGCCAGTACCTCAAGCGCTTTTCGCAGCTGGATGCCAAGCGCTTCGCCGTGGTCAAGGTCGGCGGCGCGGTGCTGCGCGACGACCTCGACGCACTGACCTCCTCGCTGTCGTTCCTGCAGGAGGTCGGTCTGACCCCGATCGTGCTGCACGGCGCCGGCCCGCAGCTGGATGCCGAGCTGTCGGCCGCCGGCATCGAGAAGCAGACCGTCAACGGCCTGCGCGTGACTTCGCCGGAAGCATTGGCGATCGTGCGCCGGGTGTTCCAGCAGTCCAACCTGCGCCTGGTCGAGGCGCTGCAGCAGAACGGCGCACGTGCCACCTCGATCACCGGTGGCGTGTTCGAGGCCGAGTACCTGGACGTGGACACCTACGGCCTGGTCGGCGAGGTGAAGAAGGTCAACCTGGCACCGATCGAGGCCAGCCTGCGTGCCGGCTCGATCCCGGTCATCACCAGCCTGGGTGAAACCGCCGGTGGCCAGATCCTCAACGTCAACGCCGACTTTGCCGCCAACGAGCTGGTGCAGGAACTGCAGCCGTACAAGATCATCTTCCTGACCGGCACCGGTGGCCTGCTGGACGAGGCGGGCAACGTGATCGATTCGATCAACCTGTCCACCGAATACGACCACCTGATCGCGCAGCCGTGGATCCACGGTGGCATGAAGGTGAAGATCGAACAGATCAAGGACCTGCTCGACCGCCTGCCGCTGGAATCGTCGGTGTCGATCACGCGTCCGGCCGACCTGGCCAAGGAACTGTTCACCCACAAGGGCTCGGGCACGCTGGTGCGCAAGGGTGAGAAAGTACTGCGCGCCACCGCCTGGAGCGAGCTCGACCTGCCGCGGCTGAAGGGCCTGATCGAATCCAGCTTCGGCCGCACCCTGGTGCCGGACTACTTCGAAAAGACCAAGCTGCTGCGTGCCTATGTCAGCGAGAACTACCGCACTGCGGTGATCCTCACCGACGAGGCAGAGGGCGTGTACCTGGACAAGTTCGCCGTGCTCGACGACGCGCAGGGTGAAGGCCTAGGGCGTGCGGTCTGGAACGTGATGCTGGAGGAAACCCCGCAGCTGTTCTGGCGCTCGCGCCACGGCAACCCGATCAACCACTTCTACTACGCCGAGTCCGATGGCTGCTACAAGCAGGACCATTGGAAAGTGTTCTGGTTCGGCGCCGATGGCATCGACCGGATCAAGACCTATGTCGATCATTGCGCGCAGCGCGCACCGAGCCTGCAGGGCTGAGCGATGGCCAATCCTGACGTTTGGAAGACGGTGCCTACCCTGCGCGGCCAGCATGTGACGCTGCAGCCGCTTCAGCTTGAGCATGTCCCCGGCCTGCGCGCTGCACTCGAAGGCAGCGGCCTGGACCAGCTCTGGTACACCCAGGTACCGTCACCGCAGCGGGCCGAAGCCTATGTGCAGGCCGCGCTGCAGGTGCAGGCCGAAGGCAAGGTGCTGCCGTTCGTGATCTACGATGCGGCGGGTGACATCATCGGCAGCACGCGCTTCTACGACATGGACCCCAGCGTGCCCAAGCTCAGCCTCGGCTACACCTGGTACACGCCGCGCGTGCAGCGCACCGGCGCCAACACCGAAGCCAAGCTGTTGCTGCTGCAGCACGCCTTCGAGGCCATGGGCTGCATCAGCGTGGTGCTGGAAACCAGTTGGTTCAACGTCACCTCGCGCACCGCCATCGCCCGCCTGGGCGCCAAGCAGGATGGCGTGCTGCGCAACCACAAGCGGCACGCCGACGGCACGCCGCGCGACACCGTCATCTTTTCCATCATCGATGCCGAATGGCAGGGCGTGAAGCGCCACCTGCAATACCGACTGGACAGCCACGCATGAACGATTCGACCTTCACCCTGGGCATCGTCGGTGCCCGCGGCCATACCGGCGCCGAGCTGATCAAGCTGGTGGCCGCCCACCCACGGCTGGAACTGGCCTTCGTCTCCTCGCGCGAGCGCGCCGGGCAGCGCCTGTCCGACCACCACCCGGAATTCCAGGGCGAGCTGCAGTACGAAAACCTGGACGCCGACGCAGTGGCGGCCAAGGGGGTGGACGCGGTGATCCTGGCCCTGCCCAACGGCCTGGCCGCTCCGTTCGTGGCCGCATTGGAAGCGGCGAAGCCCGACACCGTCATCGTCGACCTGTCGGCCGACTACCGCTTCGACAACAGCTGGTACTACGGCCTGCCGGAGCTGACCCGCGGCCGGTACAACGGCCAGAAGCACATCAGCAACCCGGGCTGCTATGCCACGGCGATGCAGCTGGCGGTGCATCCGCTGCTGGACCTGCTGGCCGGCCCGCCGCAGTGCTTCGGTGTGTCCGGCTACTCCGGTGCCGGCACTACGCCGTCGGACAAGAACAACGTCGAACTGCTGGCCGACAACCTGATGCCGTATGCGCTGACCAACCATGTGCACGAGCGCGAAGTGTCCGTGCAGCTGGGCGTGGCCGTCGAGTTCATGCCACACGTCGCGCCGCACTTCCGTGGCATCACGCTGACCGCCAACCTGTGGCTGAACCGCGTGCAGACCCGTGAGCAGATCGTCGAGCGCTTCCAGCAGGCCTATGCCGGTGAACCCTTGATCGAAGTGCTGGACGAAGCGCCGTGGGTCAGCCGCATCGCCGGCCGCCACGGTGCCCAGGTCGGTGGCTTCACGCTCGCGCCGGGCGGCAAGCGCGTGGTCGTGGTGGCGACGCTGGACAACCTGCTGAAGGGCGCGGCCACCCAGGCCATGCAGAACCTCAACCTCGCGCTGGGCATCGACGAACTGACGTCGATCCCGCACTGAACACGCATTCCGGAGCCCCCATGGCAGACCTTCTTTGGCAGAAGCCCGGCGTCGCCGTCGACGCCCAGATCCAGACCTTCCTCGCCGGCGACGACGTGATCCTCGACCGCGAGTTCTTCCTGCATGACATCGCTGCCAGCGCCGCGCATGCGCAGGGCCTGCAGCACATCGGCATCCTCAGTGCCGATGAGCTTGCCGGACTTCTGCGCGAACTGGAGATCCTGGCGCAGGACTTCCGCGAAGGCCGCTTCGTGCTGGATACGCAGTACGAGGATGGCCACTCGGCGATCGAAGCGCGCCTGACCGAACGCCTTGGTGATGCGGGTCGCAAGATCCACACCGGCCGCAGCCGCAATGACCAGATCCTGGTCGCCACGCGCCTGTGGCTGAAGGAGAAGCTGCTGCGCGTGGCCCAGCTCAGCGCCGACGTGGCCAAGGTCGCGCTGGACCGCGCGCAGGCTGAGAAGGATCTGCCGATTCCCGGCTACACCCACATCCAGCGTGCCGTGGTGTCCTCGGCCGGAATGTGGTGGGCGGGCTGGGCCGAGGCCTTCATCGACAACGCCATCCGCGCCCGTGACACCCATGCACTGGTCGATGCCAATCCGCTCGGCACCGCTGCCGGCTACGGCGTGAACCTGCCGCTGGACCGCAAGCACACCACCGCCGCGCTGGGCTTCGCGCGCATGCAGATCTCGCCGATCTACGCGCAGCTGTCGCGTGGCAAGTTCGAGCTGGCTGCACTGGAAGCGCTCGGTGGCGCCACGCTGGACCTGCGCCGCATTGCGTGGGACCTGTCGCTGTTCACCAGCGCCGAATTCGGCTTCGTCGCGCTGCCGGCGCAGTACACCACCGGCAGTTCGATCATGCCCAACAAGCGCAATCCGGATGTGATCGAGCTGATGCGCGCCACCCACGCCAGCGTCGCCGCTGCGCGCACCGAGATCGAGCAGCTACTGTCGCTGCCGTCTGGCTACCATCGCGACCTGCAGTCGTCCAAGGGTGCCATCTTCCACGGCTTCGGCCGTGGCCTGGCCGCGCTGGAACTGCTGCCGGCGCTGCTGGCCAATCTGGAATGGCGTGAGGACAGGCTGCGCGCGGCGATTGATTCGGGCATGTATGCCACCGACGTCGCCGTGGAGGCGGCCGTGGCTGGCGTACCGTTCCGCGAGGCCTACAAGGCCGCTGCGGCCGGTGCCGACAGTGCAGGGCAGGGACGCACGCCGGAAGGCAGCCTGGCCGCGCGTGTATCGCCGGGCGCGGCCGCTGACCTGCGCCTGGACGAACTGCGCGCGCGCTGGCAGGCGCTGTCCTGATGGCGGGCACTGTCTACCTGGTCCTGGCGATGCGCCGGCCGGACTTCAACGATGCAGCGGTGCAGCCGCACCGCGATTTCCTCGATGCGTTGCAGGCGCAGGGCAAGCTGCAGCTGACCGGTGGCTTCGCCGATGGCAGCGGTGGCGCCTACGTGCTGTGCAACGTGGACAGCCTGGCGCAGGCGCGGGCCATCGTCGCCACCGATCCACTGGTGACGATGCAGGCCTCCGACCTGACCGTGCACGAATGGAACACCCGCTGAGAGCCTGACCGATGATCCAGCACGCTGCCCATGTCGCCTCGCCGTTCCCCGAACAGGTGCTGCCGCCGTGGCGGCGTGCGGTGCTCAAGGTCGGCAGCAGCCTGCTGGCAGCCGATGGCGGCGGCCTGTCGCCACGCCACGCGCTGGGCCTGGCCCAGTTCGTCTCGGCCAATCTCCTGGGCGGGCGCGAGGTGGTGATCGTCTCCTCCGGCGCGGTCGCTGCCGGGCGCGCGATCCTGCCGCGCGCCGATGAACCGGGCGCAGCGATGGCGGCGCGGCAGGCCCTGGCGGCGCTTGGCCAGGCCCAGCTGATCGGGCTCTGGCAGCGCTTCTTCGAGCGCCCGGTGGCGCAGGTGCTGCTGACCCATGACGACCTGCGCAACCGCCGCCGCTACCTCAATGCACGCGCCACGTTGAGTGAACTATTGCGCCTGGGCGCGTTGCCGGTGGTCAACGAGAACGACACCGTGTCGGTGGATGAGCTCAAGCTCGGCGACAACGACAACCTGGCTGCCACCGTGGCGGCGCTGGTCGACGCCGATGCGCTGTTCATCGCCACCGACATCGATGGCCTGTACAGCGCCGACCCGCGCACCGTGGCCGATGCGCGGCCGTTGCACGACGTGCCGGAACTGGGTGACGAGGTGCTGGCGATGGCGGGCGGCGCCGGCTCGCGCGTCGGTACCGGCGGCATGCGCACCAAGCTGGAGGCGGCGGCGAAGGCCGGACGCCTGGGCATCGAAACCTATCTGTTCAATGGCCGCAGCGGTGACGTGGTGCGCGCGCTGGCGCAGGACCGCCTGTTCGGCACCCGCATCCATGCCGCACGCAGCCGCGAGGCCGCCCGCAAGCACTGGCTGCGGCATGCACCGCTGGCCGAGGGTGTGATCGTCATCGATGCCGGTGCGGCACAGGCGATGCGCGAGAAGGGCGCCTCGCTGCTGCCCGGTGGCATCACCGGTGCAGAGGGCGTGTTCCGCCGCGGCGATATGGTACAGGTGTGCTGGAACGCGCCGCAGGGCCGAGTCTGCGTGGCCCGTGGCGTCAGCCAGTATGCTGCCGACGACGTACGCCGGATTGCCGGCCACCATTCGCGCGACATCCAGGCCGTGCTCGGCTACAACTATGGCGGCAGCGTCGTCCATCGCGACGACCTGGTGCTGCCATGACCGGATTGAAGGACACACCGATGAGCGAGATCGAAGCGCAGGCGCGTGCCTGCCGTGATGCGGCGCAGATCGTTGCCGGCCTCGACGGCGCGGCACGACGCACGCTGCTGCTGGCGATGGCGCAGGCGCTGGAAGTGAATGCAGGGTTGATCCTGGCCGGCAATGCACGTGACCTCGCCGCCGCGCGCGAGAAGGGCGTGGGCAGCGCCATGCTCGATCGTCTGGCACTGGACCCGCCGCGCCTGTTCGCGATGGCCGAAGCCGTGCGCGAAGTGGCCGGATTGCCAGATCCTGTCGGCGAGGTCACCCGCGATGACGTGCGCCCGAATGGCATCCGCGTGCAGAAGGTGCGCGTGCCGCTGGGCGTGATCGCGATGATCTACGAGGCGCGCCCGAACGTGACCGCCGAAGCCGCGGCGCTGTGCCTGAAGGCGGGTAACGGCGTGATCCTGCGCGGTGGTTCCGAGGCAATTCACTCCAACACCGCGATCGCGCAGGCACTCGCCGGTGCATTGAAGGCCAATGGCGTGCCGCCGGCCGCCGTGACCGTGCTGACCGACCTGCGCCGCGAGGCGATGCTGGAACTGCTGCAGCTGCATGAGCTGATCGACCTGGCGATTCCGCGCGGTGGCGAAGGCCTGATCCGTTTCGTTGCCGAGCATGCGCGGGTACCGGTGATCAAGCACTACAAGGGTGTCTGTCATCTGTTCGTGGATGCCAGCGCCGACCTGGGCAAGGCCATCGACCTGCTGGTGGATGGCAAGTGCAGCCGGCCAGCCGCCTGCAATTCTCTGGAGACACTGCTGGTACACCGTGACGTAGCCGATTCCTTCCTGCCGCGCGTGGCGCAGGCGCTTGGCCAGCGTGGCGTTCAGCTGCGCGCCGATGCGCAGGCGCAGCCGCTGCTGCCGGGCAGCACGGCGGCGACCGAGGAGGACTACGCCGCCGAGTTCCTCGACCTTGTGCTGGCCGTGCGCGTGGTGGACGACCTCGATGCGGCCATCGCGCACATCCGCCGCTATACCTCCGACCACACCGAAGTGATCGCGACCGCAGACGCCGACCATGCCGAGCGCTTCGTCACTGCGCTGCGCTCGGCGGTGGTGATGGTCAATGCCTCATCGCGCTTCTCCGATGGTGGCCAGCTGGGCCTGGGCAGCGAAATCGGCATTTCCACCACGCGCCTGCATGCCTATGGCCCGATGGGTCTGGAAGCGCTCACCGTCGAACGTTTCGTGGTGCGTGGCGAAGGGCAGACGCGCAAGTAGATTCACGCCATGCGTGGATGCTCTTCGCGGTAGACCCCGGTGCCGACCATGATCGGCACCCACCAGGCACAAGCGCCGACCAGGGTCGGCACCCCACCGGCTTGTCGGGCTACACCACCTCGCGGCGGATGCCGACCGGGCGTGCGTGATCATCCATGTGCAACGTGGCGGCCTTGCAGCCCATCAGGCGTTCGGCCAGCCCCGTGCTGGCACCCAGATCGGCGGCCACTTCGTTGAGGCTGGCCAGTGGCCGCGGCAGGCGGCGTTCGCGGCCACGGAAGCGGGCGCGGTTGTACTCGGCCCAGCCGATCAGCAGCACGCTGGCGCCCAGCAGCATCAGCGGCAATGCCACCAGCACGTAGGGATCGAACTGGCTTTGCCGTTCGTACAGCTGCTGCCAGGCCAGCTGGCCGCCAACCAACCACGAGAACAGGGTCACCAGGGGCGCCCACAGGTAGAAGTAGAAGCCCCAGAACGCCAGCGTGACGAATCCCCAGGCGGTGCGCTGGAAGCGCGGCTGGCGGTGTGGCTTGCGGATCATCCGTGAGTCGAAGCGGTTGGACGGGCGTTGCGCGTTCATCGGATCCCCCGGTCAGGGCTGGTCCAGGTGGCGCGCTTGCTGCGACGGCGCAGCAGTGTCTTCGGCAACGCCACCAGGGTGGTGGAAAGGCTGATCAGCCAGTACGCCATCGGGTACCAGATGACCCAGAAATAGTTGCGTCCAATCTGTGTTTCGTAACGCCGGTCGATGATCAGGCTGCTGGCGAACTGCAGCAGGCAGACCAGCGCCAGGATCACGCCATGCCACTGCGGCAGCAGGCTGGCGATATGCAGCTGCGGCGGCAGCTCGACGAACTTGCCCAGTGCCCACAGCAGCACGATGAACAACATGGTGTAGGCCCAGATCACGCTCAGCACGTACTCCAGAAGCACGCCCCACATGCGCCGCTCTTTCCAGTGCAGCAGCGAGCGCGCGTGGCGCAGCATTACCTCCACGCCGCCCTGGGCCCAGCGCAGGCGCTGCCGCCACAGGCCCTTGAGGGTCTCCGGCATCAGGATGAAGCACAGCGCATTGGGTTCGTAGCGGATGTCCCAGTGCGCGCGCTGCAGGCGCCAGCTGATGTCGATGTCCTCGGTCACCATGTCATCCGACCACCAGCCGACCTGATGCAGGGCGGTACGGCGGAAGCCGGCGATCACCCCGGAGAGGGTGAAGATGCGCCCGTATACGCGCTGCGCGCGCTTGATCATGCCGATGATCGAGGAAAACTCGGCCACCTGCAGGCGTCCGAGCAGGGTGGAGCGGTTGCGGATGCGCGGGTTGCCGGTGACCGCACCGACCCGGTTGCCGCTGACCAGGTGCCAGATCATCCAGTGCAGCGCATGTTCCTCCAGCATTGCATCGCCGTCGATGCACACCAGGTACTCCGAGCGAGCGGCCAGTGCGCCCATGCGCAGCGCATTGGCCTTGCCCAGGTTACGATCCAGGTGCAATACGCGCAGCCGCGGGTGCCTTGCCGCCAGCACATCCAGCCGCGCGCCGGTGTCATCGCTGCTGCCATCATCGATGGCGATCACTTCGTAGTCGGCGGGGTAACGCTGGGCCAGCGCCGCAGTGAGTGTGTCATCCAGATTCTCTGCCTCGTTGTGGCAGGGCACCAGCAGGCTCGCGAAGGGGGGATCGACCATCAATGGAGGGTCGTTGCGCGGGCGCGAGTGGCGTTCGCGCCGGTAGTAGTAGTAGAGGCCGCCGGACATCCAGAAGAACGCCATCACCATCGGGTAGTAGAAAGCGAACTGGAACAGGACCTGCAGCAGCGGATGCATGTCCATGTCACTTCTCCGGGTACGGGAAGGTGCCGGCGGACATCGCCGCGCGGGCATCGCGGGTGGAGGGCTGGTCGGCGATGAAATCGTCCGGGTACCAGGCGAAGTGGTGCACGCCCTGTGCCTGCAACTGGCGGATCTGTGCGCGCAGGCGCTCGGCGGGAATCGGTTGCCCGTTGCGCCAATCGACGGTCTGCAGCTCGAACAGGGTGTGCTGCAGCTGCGGGTCGTGTGTGCGTACTGCGGCCAGCAGCTGGTCCAGCCAGCGCTCGGGGTGCTTGCTGCCTTCCATCCACGGCATCGCCATCAGCGCGGTCTGGTCATAGGCCTTGTTGAACAGGTCCAGGCGCTGCGCGAACCAGGCCTCGCTCTGCGGGCGGAGTACCGGCTCAGCGTACAGGTTGCGCACGGTGGCCAGTTTCGGGCGCCAGCGTTGCGCGCTGTCGCGCAGCGCCAGGGTGAAGCTGATCAGCGCCTGCGTGCGCGCACTGCCATCGCCGCCGGCTGCCAGTGCCGGCAGCTCGGTGTCGCGCAGGTAGCCGTCGTCATGGAACAGCAGGCCTTCAAAGTAGGAATTGACCGCCAGATCCTCGTAGATGTCGAGCATGATCTGGCGGGCTTTCGGGTTGGTGAAGTCGAGCCGGTACATGCCGTCGGCATCGCCGTTGCGGATCGCCAGCGCCTTGCGCTGCGCCGGGTCGGGCAGCTCGAAGCCAAGCACCGGCAGCCATGCGTAGACCTTCACGCCGGCGCGGGATTTCAGTTGCCAGGCGACGCGGCTGAACAGGTCCGCCCGCATCGGCATGTGACGGTTGGGGAAGTACAGCGCATCGGCCGTGTTGTTGCCGTCCGGATCGGCGAACGCCTGCAGGTAGACGTGCGTCGGCGCGATGCGCTTGACCCGTTCGACCAGCGCATCGAGGTTGCGTGCCTGCTGCGCCGGGTCAGCGTCGTAGACATCATCCAGGTCGATCTGCAGGGCACGGATGCCATCGAGCGCGACATCGCGGCGCAGCTCGTAGGCCAGGCCTTCCACGGTCGGGTTGTCGCTGACCAGGAAGCGCGCCAGGCCATGCAGGTCGCTGGCCACCGGCGTGCTGCGGCCCTCCAGATCGAAGGACACCGGCATGCCCAGCTGTTCGGCGATGTCGTTGCTCAACTGGTTGTAGGCCGCGTACGGCCAGACGATGGCGCGCGGGCGCACGCCCAGGTGCTGCTCGATGCGCTGCACGCTGCGCGCGAGGTCGGTGCGCAGGCGCTGCTCATACTGCGCTTCAGTCTCGTAGCTGTGCGTGGCCGGGCTGTAGATGCGGGTGACCACGGCGGGCGTGGAATTGCCCTGTGGATTGGCGAGCACGCCGTGGTGCAGGTCATCGGTGTGGCTGGCCACTTCGATCAGGCCGCTGTCGTGCATCTGCTTCAGCTGCGCCCAGGTGACGAAGTCATCGCGGCCGAACGGCCGGTACCCGTAGTCGATGGTGCGTCCCGGAGCCATGTCCACGTAGTCGGTGATTACCGCCACCAGTGCCGGGTAGCGGTAGGCCTGCAGCAATGGGAAGGCCTTGTCGTAGACGCTGCGCAGGCCGTCATCGAAGGTCAGCAGCACAGGCTTGGGCGGCAGCGTGGCCCGCCCCTGCGAGGCATCGATCACCTGCGACAGCGAGACCGGGTGGTAGCCATGCGCGCCGAGCCAGTCCAGGTGTGCGGCGAAGTTCTGCGTGCTCACCGCATAGGTATCGGCATCGCCCTTGGCCGCGACCTGGTCGCGGATGTCGTGGTAGCTGAGGATCAGCAGGCCATTGTCGATCGCATCGAGATGCGCGGCCTGCTGCGCGAACGCCGGCGGCATGGCGGCCAGCAGCAGGAGCACGATCAGTCGCAGGAAGCAGGCCATGTCAGTCTCCCCAGCGCAGTGCGGCTTCGAAGCCGATATGACGCTCGCGGTGGCCGTCGTAGACCGGCCGCGACCAGCGCACGCCGTATTCGAGCACGCGGCCCGGGCCCAGCTGCCACTCGTGCATGTAGGACACCGTCGGCACCAGCGCACTGCCGAAACCGTCCTGCCAGTAGTCACCCAGCGAGACGGTCAGCCGGTGCCGGAAGTGGCGCTCGTAGTGACGCCACAGCTGCTGGTCGATGCGCAGGCCGATCTCGACCATGCGGTCGCGCTTTGGATTGAAGTAGGGCGCGTCGTCGCGGCTGCCGCGGCTGGTATAGGCACTGGCCAGGCCATCGAGCAGCCAGCGCGGGCGGGTCAACAGGCGCTGTTCAATGCTGGTGCTGAACAGTTCGCGATGGTTGCCGTCGTCGTAGCGGAAGCGGCTGGCACCGAGCATCCAATGGGTGAGCTCGCTGCGCCGGTAGTCCACCTGTGCGCTCACGCTGTCGGCGGTGATGCCGGCCGCGCGTGCCTGCATCGAGGCATCTGGATCATTGCGCGCGGCCACCAGGCCGGCGTGCCAGTAATCGTTGAACTGCCAGCCGATGCCGACCCGCAGGCCGGTATCGCCGATGTGGTCGTTGGCGCGCAGGACGGCCGCTTCCGCATCCAGCTGCCCGAAGCGGTAGCGCACGCCCGCACCCAGCCACAGGGGATCGATGCGCTGGTCCTGGAAATCGGTCGAGCGCCGGTCGGCCAGGGCGAACAAACGCCAGCGGTCATCAAGGATCGGTGTCTCCACTTCCACACCATAGTGGCGATCGTTGTTGCCCAGTGGCGAGGTGCCACCGCCACCGGAGCTGCGGCCGATGTCGGTCCATGCCTTCAGCTGCCAGCCGCGATGCGCACGCCAGGCCTGGTCCATGCGTTCGACAGCCGGTTGGGTGGGATAGCGTGCGACCAGGTCATCGTGCAGCGGCCGCGCCAGGTCGTCGCGCTGCAGGGCGACGTAGGCCTCTTCCATGCCCAGTCGCGGTTCGATGTCACGCGGGTCCAGCACGTGTGCCATCTGCTGCCGCTGCAGCGCCCTGCGTGGCCAGCCGCGCATCATGTAGACGCTGCCCAGCGCACTCTGCAGGCCTCCGTTGCCGGGTGCGATGTCCACCATCGACTCCAGCTCGTGCTGCGCGGTGACCAGGTCGCCGCTGTAAGCGCGCACCATTGCCAGGTTGAGATCGGCCTCGTAGCGTGACCAGTTCGCGTACGGTGATTTGCCATTGCTCCAGCGCCACGCCGGCTCCTTGTCGCGCCATGCCTGCAGCAGGTCGATCGCTTTTTCCTGCTGCTCGCTTTCCAGGTAGGCGTAGGCCAGTTCCGAATGTGAGGCGTCGCGCGCCGGATCGCCAGCGACGGCTGCCTGCAGTACGGGAATGGCTTCTTCCGGGTGCAGGGTGCCCATCAACGAATCGCCCACGGCAGGCAGCACGTAGTCGGGCAGGGTATGGCCTTCGGCCTGCAGGGCTCGTGCTTCCTCGCGGACCTGCGCATGGCGGCCCAGCCGGTTGAGCAGGATCAGCCGGTCCATGCGGATGCGCAGTGGCGCCTGCGAGGGCGGGGTGCCTTCGCCGCCGATGTAGCGCTGCATGCGCGCCAGGGTCGATTCGGCTTCTTCCAGGCGGCTGTCCTCGCTGCTGCTGTAGGCCAGGCTCCAGACCACGAGTTTGGCCAGGTAGTCGCCTTCCAGGCGCTGCTTCTGGGCGTCGTCGAACAGCTGCGGCCGCTGCTGGTACAGCTCCCAGGCGCGCCAGGCATTGCCGATGTCGCCCAGGGTCAGCACGCGCAGCTTGAACAGCAGATCGTCGTTGGGCTGCTGCTGGCTGGCGCGCTCGATTGCGCCGAGCGCATCCAGCCAGCGGGCCTGGTCGCGGTAGCGGCCGATCTCGGCCAGGGCCGCGTCGCGGTCGGACGGAGCCGCGCTGCTGGCCCAGGCCAGAGCGGTACATGCGAGGCCGACGCAGAGCGCCAGCCGGCGGTGGACAACCATTGGGGACCCCCTTGGCTTCCGAACCAGACAACCTGTGAAAATGTGACGCAAATCACATGCCAGTGCTTGGCGTGACCGTGGCCCGCGTCACTCCCTTCGTGCATTCCCGCCCAGCGAAGACGGATACAACCCGGACAGCGACCTGCAATGTCTTGTCTGAAACGAGAGTCCCCCGCGCACCGAGTGGTGGCCTGGGCGGCGCCGCCGCCCCCATGCCCGATGCCGGCACGCGGCAAGGAAGGGCATTCGTGGGCACTATCCGCCCGCAATTGTCAGTCCGGCGTCAAAATTTCCCCGGTGTCTGACGAGCGGTAGGCGGGGCCGTCTGGCGGCCCCGGCCGGGCTACCAGAGATCTTCCAGCTTGCGGGGCTTGCAGGCGACCCACGAGGCGCACAGCATCAGGGTGGCGCAGCCGAACAGGAAGCTGAACGGGAGCGTCCAGCCATTGCTGACGGTATGCAGCCAGCCGACCAGGAACGGGCCCAGGCAGCTGAAGCTGTAGCCCACGCCCTGCATGAAGCCCGACAGCGCGGCCGAGCCGGCCGGGGTGCGGGTGCGCAGGTTGATCAGGGTCAGCGCCAGCGGGAAGGTGGACGGGCCGACGCCGAGCAGGCAGGCCCACAGCAGGGGAGCCTTCATCGGCGCCAGCAGCAGCCCGGTGAAGGCGATCACGAACGAGAAGAAGCCGATCAGCACCAGCGGGAACGGGTTCTGCATGCGTACCGCCATCGATGGAATGACCAGTGACGGCAGCAGGCCCAGTGCCGAGAACACCGCTACCATCACGCCACCGAATGCAGGCGTGCCACCGGCCTCGACCACGATGCGCGGCAGCCAGGTGAACATCGAATAGGTCATCAGCGAGGTCATGCCGAACATCAGCGTCATGCTCCAGCCCAGCGACGTGCGCCAGACCTTTCCGTGCGGCTGCGCGGTGGGATCGGCGGCATCGGCCAGCGGTTTCGGTGCGCGCCTGGCCAGCACCAGCCACGGCAGCGCGGCGGCCAGTGCAAGCAGCGCCCACATGCCCAGCGACACGCGCCAGCCTGCAGCGTTGGCCACCGGTACTGCCAGTAGCGCCGGCAGCATCGTGCCCAGCTGCAGCACGCTGATGTAGAGCGTGCTCATGGTGCCGACCTTGTTGGCGAAGTAACGCTTCACCAGCGGCGGCACCACCACGTTGCCGATGCCCATGCCGGCCAGCGCGATTACCGAGCCCAGCAGCAGCGTGCCGACGTTGCCGGCGCTGGAGCGCAGCAGCAGGCCGGCCATCGCCATCAGCATTGCCAGCAGCGTAGTGCGTTCCAGGCCCAGGCGCCGCGCCAGTGCCGGCGTGGCCACGCCGAACAGCGCGAACGAGGCGGTCGGCAGCATGCCCAGTACGCCGGTCATGGTGGTACCGAAGCCGAACTGCTGGCCGAGCACGTCCAGCAGGGGCGTGATCGACGTTACTGCGGTGCGCAGGTTGATCGCTGCCAGCAGGATGGCGGCGAAAGCCAGCACGCGCCCGTGCAGCAGCGACGGCGAATCGGAAGTGGAGGAACTCATCGGTGGTCCTTGCAGGTGTCGCACGCCGCGGCAATGGCATGCAGCGCCGGCATCGGTCTACGCCGAAGCGGCAGGTGGGGGAGTGGTGGCTGCAGGTGGGCCGGCAGCGCGGCCATTGTACGTGTGCGCCCCGGCAAGGTCCCGTCATGCGGGCGGCCTGGCGCCGGGTACAAAAAAACCCGGAGGACAGTGATGTCTTCCAGGCTTCTTGGTGACCACCGAAGTGGTCGGGGAGACAGGATTCGAACCTGCGACCTCTACGTCCCGAACGTAGCGCTCTACCAGACTGAGCTACACCCCGAAGGGATCCGCCTATTCTAGCGATTCACCCCGATGGCGGCAAGGGGTGAATGCTGTTTTCTTCACACTGCCGAAGCAGTGCCACCTCAGGGAACAAAAAAGCCTGGATGACTTCACCAGGCTTCAATGCGACCACGTGAGTGGTCGGGGAGACAGGATTCGAACCTGCGACCTCTACGTCCCGAACGTAGCGCTCTACCAGACTGAGCTACACCCCGAAGGAGCCGCCTAAGATACCGTGTGAAGGCCAGGGCGGCAAGGTTTTTTTACGGCTCAGTGACGATTTTCCTTCTCGACGCGGTTCTGCTCGCGGGCTTCGAACCACATGCCGTTGAGGATGGCCACCGTCGAAGCAAGGCCGGCACCGAGAATCCAGGCGAAATACCACATGATCAGTCTCCTTCATTCCGGGTAGGTGCCGACCGTTGGTCGGCACTCGTGCAAGCAATCAATACGCGTTCGGGTTGTTGCCCATCTCTTCGGTGGTGGTCTTGCCCTTCAGCACGCGGTACACCCAGGTGGTGTAGGCGAGGATGATCGGCAGGAACACCGCCGTGGCCAGCAGCATGATCCACAGGGTCAGGTGGCTGGACGAGGCATCCCACACGGTCAGGCTGGAGGTGGGCTGGCTCGAGGACGGCAGCAGGAACGGGAAGATGGCGAAGCCGACGGTCAGGATGATGCCGGCGATGGCCGCACCGGAGGCGATGAAGGCCAGGCCACCACGACGGGCACGCAGCAGCACCGCACTGGCCAGCAGACCCGCCAGGCCGAGCAGCGGGGCCAGGATCGTGGCCGGCATCGCGCTGTAGTTGCGCATCCAGCCACCGGCGGCGCCGAGTTCGGCGGTCTTCAGCAGCGGATTGGTGGCGCCATCGGTAACCACCTGCGAGGTGATCTGGTAACCCGGCAGGCCGAAGGCCACCCAGGCGCCACCCACTGCGAACAGCACGAAGGCGATGATTGCCGCGATGCTGCCGAAGCGGGCCGCACGCTCGGCCACCGGGCCGTCGGTCTTGATCACCAGCATGGCCGCACCGTGGGCGACCAGCATCGAGACGCTGAGCAGGCCGGCCAGCAGCGCGAAGGGCATCAGCAGGCCGAAGAACGAGCCGGTGTAGAAGATGCGCATGCTGTCATCGAAATGGAACGGAACGCCCAACAGCACGTTGCCCACGGCCACGCCCATGATCAGTGCGGGAATGAAGCCACCAATGAACAGCGCCCAGTCCCAGGTGTTGCGCCAGCGTTCGCTGGGCATCTTGCTGCGGAACTTGAAGCCGACCGGACGCAGGATCAGGGCGAACAGGATCACGAACATCGCCAGGTAGAACCCGGAGAAGCTGACCGCATACAGCGGCGGCCAGGCGGCGAAGATCGCGCCGCCACCCAGGATCAGCCACACCTGGTTGCCTTCCCAGACCGGGCCGATGGTGTTGATCACCCGGCGGCGCTCGGCATCAGTGCGGGCGACGAAGGGCAGCAGGGTGCCCACGCCCAGGTCGAAACCATCCATCACGGCGAAGCCGATCAGCAGGATGCCGAGCAGCAGCCACCAGATCACGCGCAGCGTGGTGTAGTCCAGAAGAATGAAATCCATCTTGGTTCTCCTGCCTCAGGCCTGGCCGGCGGCCGGCGCCGAGGCATTGTGGGAAGCATGCGGCTGGGGCGACTGCAGCGACGGCAGCAGTTCGTCCGGCCCCTTGCGGATCGCCTTGAGCATCAGCTTGATCTCGACCACGATCAGCGCGGTGTAGATCGCGGTGAAGCCGGCCAGGGTCAGCACGATTTCATGCAGGGCCAGGCCCGATGCCGCATAGAAGGTCGGCAGCACGCCATCGACCGCCCACGGCTGGCGGCCGTATTCGGCGACGAACCAGCCGCACTCGATCGCGATCCACGGTGCCGGCAGCGTCCACAGGGCCAGCTTGAGGAACCAGCGCTTGTCCTGGAAGTTGTTGCGGCACGAGTAGTAGAACGCCAGCGCGAAGAAGGCGATCAGGTAGAACCCCAGGCCGGCCATCACGCGGAAGGTCCAGAACAGCGGCATCACGCGCGGCACCGTGTCCATCGCCGCCTGCGAGATTTCCTGCGGGGTGGCGTTGAGGATGTCATCGCGATAGCGCTTGAGCAGCAGGCCGTGGCCCAGGTCCTGCCAGTGGCGGTCGAACATCTCGCGCGCTTCCACGTCGTTCTTGTTCGCACGCAGGCGTTCCAGCGCGCCGTAGGCGAGCTGGCCACCGCGCACGCGGTGTTCGGCGCGCTCGACCAGTTCCAGGATGCCCGGAATCGGCTGGTTCAACGAACGGGTGGCGATCAGGCCCATCAGGTACGGGATCTTCACCGCGTAGTCGTTCTGGTGGGTGTCCTGGTTCGGGATGCCGAAGGCGGTGAAGTCGGCCGGCGCACGCTCGGTCTCCCACATCGCTTCGATCGCGGCCAGCTTCATCTTCTGGTGTTCACTGGCGGCGTAACCGCTCTCGTCACCCAGCACCACCACCGACAGCGAGGACAGCAGGCCGAACGCTGCGGCCACCGCGAACGAACGACGGGCCAGGTCCTTGTGCTTGTTGCGCAGCAGGAACAGGGCGCTGATCGCCATCACGAACACCGCACCGGTCACATAACCGGCGCTGACGGTGTGCACGAACTTGGCCTGCGCCACCGGGTTGAACACCACCGCCATGAAGTCGACCACTTCCATGCGCATGGTTTCCGGGTTGAACACCGCACCGGTCGGGTTCTGCATCCAGCCGTTGGCGACCAGGATCCAGATCGCCGACAGGTTGGTACCCAGCGCCATCAGCCAGGTCACCATCAGGTGCTTGACCTTGGTCAGGCGGTTCCAGCCGAAGAAGAACAGGCCGACGAAGGTGGCTTCCAGGAAGAAGGCCATCAGGCCTTCGATGGCCAGCGGCGCACCGAAGATGTCACCGACGTAGTGGCTGTAGTAGGACCAGTTCATGCCGAACTGGAATTCCATGACGATGCCGGTGGCGACGCCCATGGCGAAGTTGATGCCGAACAGGACGCCCCAGAACAGGGTCATCCTGCGCCAGATCTCCTTGCCGGTCATCACGTACACGCTCTCCATGATGGCCACCATGAAGGACAGGCCGAGGGTGAGCGGTACGAATAGGAAGTGGTACATCGCGGTCAGCGCGAATTGCAGCCGCGACAGTTCTACGACTGTCTGATCAATCATGGCCTGGCTACCTCGTTGGATAGTGCCGTTGCAGGTGGCGGGAAGGGTGGTCTACGACGTGAATGATGTGACCGACTACTTCAAACAGCCTTGATCCAGATCAATGTATGAACAGGTGCCCCGGTTGATCGTATGCCAACCTGATGAAGACTGCGACTGCTGGCCGCAGAGGCCGGCCATTGCCTGCGCCTACAATGCCGTGTCTCCCCCGTTGCCCGTGAAGACCCCTTGAGCGCTGCCGAAACCTCCTCCGCCGCCCTGTCCCAGGACGCCGAAACGACCCGCCAGCGGCGCGCCCGCAGCGCGTGGCTGGCCGATCTGGCGCGGCCTGCTCGAGGCCGCCAGCGGCTGGCGGCACTGTGCATCAGCCTGTCCGGTGCCCTGTTGATCGGCCAGGCGGCCGCCATCGCCTGGCTGGTGCAGCAGGTGCTGGTGGAGCGCGCGCCGCTGGCCTCGGGGTTGCCGGTGCTGGGCGGTCTGGCGGCGATCCTGGTGGCGCGCACGCTGCTGGGCAGCGCCACCCAGGCCGCCGCCGGTGATGTGGCCGATGCCGCGCGGTTGGCCCTGCGTGAACGCGTGTTCGGACGCCTGCTTGGCCATGGGCCGCTGTGGCTGCGCCAGCGCCGCACCGGCGAACTGGGCGAACTGATGCTGCATCACGCTGATGCGATCGAGAGCTATTACAGCGGTTTCCTGCCGGTACGCACCGAAGTGGTGGTGGTGCCGCTGCTGATCCTGGCCGCCGTAGCCTGGGTCGACTGGGTGGTGGCGCTGATCCTGCTGTTCACTGCACCGTTGGTACCGTTCTTCATGATGCTGGTGGGCTGGGGGGCCGAAGCGGCCGGCCGCGCGCAGCTGGGTGAGCTGGCGCGGATGAGCGGCCATTTCGCCGATCGCATCAAGGGCCTGGGCCTGCTGCGCCTGTATGGCCGCGGCGAGGCTGAGCTGGAGGGGATCGAGGCAGCTGCCGAAGGCGTGCGCGTGCGCACCCTGAAGGTTCTGCGCATCGCTTTCCTGTCGTCCACGGTGCTGGAGTTCTTCGCCTCGGTCAGCGTGGCGATGGTCGCCCTGTACCTCGGGCTGAGCTATCTGGGCATGATGTCGCTGCATGCAGCGGTACCGACGCTGGGGGCGGGACTGTTCTGCCTGCTGCTGGCGCCGGAATTCTATGCGCCGCTGCGACGGCTGGCCGCGCACTACCACGACCGTGCCAATGCCCTGGCTGCCGCTGCCGAGGTGGAGCGCCTGCTGCAGTCGCTGCCCGATGAGCAGGGCCTGATCGAGAACGAAGCTGCGCCGCTGGCGGTGGAACCGGCCGAGGCCGCGCTGCCGCCGCTGCGGGCACAGGGGCTGGTGCTGCGTCCGCTGGGCGCGCCGCACGATGTGCTGCAGGATCTGGACGTGCTGCTGGAACCGGGCCAGCGCCTGGCCCTGGTCGGTCCCAGCGGTGCCGGCAAGAGTACGTTGCTGGAGGCGCTGGCCGGTTGGCTGCCACCGCGTGCCGGCAAGCTGCAGGTGCGTCCCGGCGTGCAGGTGGCCTATGCCAGCCAGCGTCCGTACCTGTTCCACGGCAGCATCGCCGACAACCTGCGCTTGGCCGATCCCGGCGCCAGCGATGCGCGCCTGCGCGCGGTGGCCGAGGCTTCGCAGGTATTGCAGTTTGCGCAGCGCCTGCCGCAGGGGCTGGATACGGTGATCGGCGAACGTGGCTTCGGCCTGTCCGGTGGTGAGGCGCGTCGCATCGGCCTGGCCCGTCTCCTGCTGCGTGATCCGCAGGTGCTGCTGCTGGACGAACCCACCGCGTTCCTGGATGCCGATACCGAAGCGGCATTGCTGCGCAGCCTGGCGGCATATGCACGTGGCCGCAGCGTGGTGGTCGCCACCCACAGCCCGGCGGTGATCGCCTGGGCCGATCGTTGCCTGCTGTTGCCGGAAGGCCGCCTGGTGGAACCGGCACAGGCGGTGCGCGCATGAGCCGTTCGCCCGATTCGCTGCGCGCGGTGTTCCTGCGCCATCGTCCGCGCCTGTTGCTGACGATCCTGTTGTTGTGGACCACGATGCTGGCCGGCACTGCATTGCTGGGCCTGTCCGGTGGTTTCCTCACCGCGGCCGCGCTGGCCGGTGCCGCAGGCCTGGGGCAGGGATTCAATTTCTTCTCGCCGTCTGCGGGTATCCGCGGGCTGACCCTGGCGCGCATCGTGTCGCGCTACTTCGAAAAGCTGGTGGGCCACGATGCCACCCTGCGCATCGCCCGCGATCTGCGCGTCTGGTTCTTCCGCCGCGCGCTGCCACTGGCGCCGGCACGGCTGGGGGCTACGCGCACCGGGGAGCTGCTGGCGCGCCTGCTGGGCGACATCGGCGAAGTGGATGGCCTGCTGGTACGGGCGATCGGGCCGCTGGTGGCGCTGGGTGCGCTGTCGGTGGTGGCGGTTGCATCGGCTGCGCTGATCCTGCCGTCGGCGGCAGTCCTGCTGGCGGTACTGGCGCTGCTGATCGCCTTGGGCGTGCCGTGGCTGGGCGTGCGGGGCCACGATGAGGAAGAAGCCGACCGCGCCGCGCATCGCGCCGCATTGCGCACCGCGGCCTTTGAAGGGTTGGAAGGGGCGGGAGATCTGGCCGCGCTGCATGCCGATGCCGCGTGGCAGCTGAAGGTGCGCGTGGCAGCCAAGCAGCTGGCCTCGCGCGACCGCCGCCGCCGTTGGCGCCTGATCGCGGCCTCGACCCTGCACGGCCTGGTGGCGGGGCTGGGCCTGGTGGCGATGCTGGCGCTGGCCCTGTCCGCCGCCGAACAGCAGCGCATTGCGCCGGAGATGGCGGCGGGCCTCGTGTTCCTGACCGTGGCGTTGATCGAACTGTGGGCCGGCATGGGCCTGGCCTGGCAGTCGCTGCAGTCCGGGCGCATTGCCGCCGATCGCCTGCAGGCAATCATCGAGCAACCGCCGACGGTGGACGATCCGCAGGTGCCACAGCCGGTGCCGCAAGCCGCGCGCGTGCATTGGGACGATGTGCATTTCCAGTGGCCGGGCGCGGCGCGGCCGGTGCTGACCGGCCTCCAGCTGACCCTGGCGCCAGGCGAACGCATTGCCATCCGCGGCGACAGCGGCAGTGGCAAGACCACGCTGTCCAGCCTGCTGCTGCGGCTGTGGGATCCGCAGCAGGGGCGAATCACCTATGGTGGCCGCGATCTGCGCGACGTCGCCCAGGCTGAGTGGCACCAGCAACTGGCGTGGCTGCCACAGAACGCACCGGTGTTTGCCGGCAGCGTGGCAGAAAACCTGCGGTTGGGCGATCCCGATGCCAGCGACGCCGCCTTGTGGGCGGTCCTCCGTCGCGTGCGCCTGGGCGACTGGGCCGAGCGCAACGGTGGCCTGCAGGCCTGGGTGGGCGAGAACGGCGCGACGATGTCGGCCGGCCAGGCGCGACGGCTGGCGCTGGCGCGGGCACTGCTGCGCAACGCGCCGATCCTGCTGCTGGACGAACCAACCGAAGGGTTGGACGTGGATACCGCACGTGCGCTGCTGCAGGATCTCTCCGGGTTGCTGGACGGGCGCAGCCTGTTGATGATCACCCACGACGACCTGCCCGAAGGCGTGGTCGATGCGCAGTACCGGTTGCGTGATGGGGTGTTGGAGCGCGAAGCGTGAAAACACCCCGGTAGTGCCGGCCGCTGGCCGGCAACCACGCATCCGCGTCGAACATCATGACGTTGCCGGCCAGCGGCCGGCACTACCCATTCGAACGGTTACCGCGAGAACTCGCGCAGCAGTACCGCGATCGAGGCCACGTTGGCCAGCACGCACAGCCAGAACACCCATTGGAACGCGGCCTTGCGATGCTTGTGGCGGAACATCGCCTGGCCCAGCAGCGCGCCGGGCCAGCCGCCGGCGAACGCCAGCAGCTGCAGCGTGCGTTCGGGAATCCGCCACTGCTTTCGCTGCGCCGCGCGCTTGTCATGGCCATAGAGGCCGAACGACACCGCGCTGGCGAGCAGGCACCACCCACCCAGCCACAGCGGCAGCACGCCGCTGATCATCAATGCAGCCAACGCGCCGAAAGCAGCCAGCGCGAGATTACGCCGCCACGCCACTTACAGCGCGTCGAGGAAGCCGCGCACGGCCGGGCCGAAACGCTCGAAATCGACGAGGAAGGCGTCGTGGCCCTGCGGCGATTCCAGGCCGATGAAGTGCGCATCGGCACCGCCGGCGCGCAGGCCATCGGCAATCTGTTGCTGCTGCTGCACGGGGAACAGGATGTCGGTGTTGGCGCCGATCGCCAGCGCCTTCCCCACCCGGATCTTCGCGAGCCCGGCCAGCACGTCGCCGTCGGCATACTCGGCCAGGTCGAACCAGTCCATCGAGCGGCTCAGGTACAGGTAGCAGTTCGGATCGAAGAAACGCACGAAGCGCCGTGCGTGGCCTTCCAGATAGCTTTCCACCTGGAATTCCAGGCCGAACGGATCGTCGTCGGTCTGGTCCGAATCCAGCCGTACGCGGCCGAAGCGGCCATCCCACTCCAGTGCGGAGCGGTAGGTGATCACGCCCAGCTTGCGCGCCATGCGCATGCCGGACTCGGGGTACTCGGCATCGTCGTAGTGGCCGCCATTCCAGCGCGGGTCAAGGCGGATCGCCTCGCGCTGAAGCGAGCGGATGGCGATCGAGAACGGCAACGCCTGCGCGCTGCCGGAAATGTTGACGTGGCTGCGCGCGATGCCCGGATGCAGCATCAGGATGGCAAGGGCCGTCATGCCGCCCATCGAGTTGCCGACCACGCAGGCCAGTCGCTCGATGCCCAGTGCACGCACGACGTCGACGGCGGCGCGGGCGCCGTCTTCGACCGACAGCTCGGGGAAGCCCAGGCGATACGGTTCGCCCGTGGCCGGGTTGAGCGAAGCGGGGCCGGTCGAGCCCTTGCAGCTGCCCAGCGAATTCACGCACACCACGAACCAGCGGTTGGTATCGATCGGCTTGCCGGGGCCAACCATCGCTTCCCACCAGCCCGGTGCCGGGTTGGCCTCGTTGGCCGCCGCATGCGCATCCGGCGACAGGCCGGTCACGATCAGGATCGCATTGCTGGCATCGGCGGCCAGCGTTCCCCAGGTCTCGTAGGCCACCCGTGCGCCATGCAGGGCGCCACCGCGCTTGAACGGGAAGGGCGAGGGCAGAGCGTGGAAGCGGGTGCCGGGCGGGATGAATTCAGTCATGCGGGCATTCTAGCGGGGCCGCATGTGGAGCTGGCGACACGCTGGCTTCCATCGGTGCCCGTATCCACGCATGGCGTGGATCTACTGTAGAGCCGAGCCCATGCTCGGCTGCCGTTGGTTTCCTGGCATTTGGCAGCCGAGCATGGGCTCGGCTCTACAGGTCAGGGAAACCGCAGTTCCACCACGCCTTCATGCGGCAGGCTTACCTTCACCGGAACGCTCTGCAGGTCATCCTCGCTGCGGTTAGCGCTGCCGCTGCGCGAGATGCGTGCCAGCACTTCCACTTCGCGATGGGCCGACAGCGGTGCGGTTGGCATCGGACTGTCACCGTCGCCCAGCGCAACCGTGGCCGGGAAGCCGGCCAGCGGCAGCTTGCGAGCGGCCACCGGCATCGGCGGTCCATCCACGGCGCGCGCCAGTACGAACACCTGGGTGCTGGCTGGCCAGTCGGCGTTCTTCAGTGCCGGCAGCTGCACGCGCACCTGCAGCAGCGCCGCTGGCGCCGCAGCGCCAGCATCGGGCGCCTGGCCAGCGGCCTCGCGGGCAATCGCGATCTGCGCCTGCAGCGCCCGCGCGGCACCCGGTTCCAGTCGCGGCAGCAGGCCGCTCCACACGTCCGCAGCCTCGGCGTTCTTTCCGCGCTGCCGCAGGGCGATGCCCAGCAGCCAGCTGGCGCGCTCGGCGTCGGGGGCCTGTGTACGTGCCTGCTGCAACCAGGCCATCGCGGTGTCGTCGAACTGCTTGCCGGCATCAGCCTGCGCGCGCGCCTGCGCGGCTTCCACCAGCACGCCCGGATCATCCGGTGCCAATTCGGCGGCCTTCGCGAAGGCGTCTGCCGCAGCTGAGGCATTGCCCAGTTCGGCCTGCGAACGCCCGAGCAATGCCCAGCCATCGGCACGCTGAGGGTCGCGCTCCAGTGCATCCTGCAGGGCCTGCACGCCATCGCGCAGGGTGGCTACCGACGGCGTCGGCTGCACCTGTGCTGCACGCGGATCACCGACCAGCAGGTACAGGCAGGCACCGGCCACGCCCAGTGCGAACACGCCGACCACGAAACCGCGACGACCTTGGTGGCGCAACGGCCACAGCACCAGTGCTGCCATCAGCGCAGCAACCAGGCCGGCCAGCACCGGCAGCCAATGGTTCACCATTCGTCTCCTTCATCGGCCTTGCCGGCCGGTGCCGCGCCGACGGTGCGTCCACGTCGGCGGACGATGCCCAGCACCACCAGTGCACCGGCGCCGAGCATCAGCAGGGGACCGCCCCACAGCAGCCAGGTGCCCGGCTGCAACGGTGGTTGATAGAGCACGAACTCACCGTAGCGGGCGACCAGGAACTGCTTGATCTGTGCGTCGTCGTGGCCCTGCTGCATCAGCTGCAGCACCTCGCGGCGCAGGTCCTGCGCGATCTGCGCATTGGAATCGGCCAGCGACTGGTTCTGGCACTGCACGCAGCGCAGCTGCGCGGCCAGGTCATGGAAGCGGCGTTCCTCGGCATCATCGCGGAACTGCAGCGGCTGCGGATCGTGCAGCGGCTGCTGGGCCAGCGCGGCCAGCGGCACCATCAGGAGCAGCAGCGCCAGCAGCCAGCGCATCGGCTCAGGGCGCCGTATGCAGGGTGTTGCCGGCACTGCCCTGGGCCTTCTCGATCTTCTGCAGTGCCGGGATCAGCTTCTCGTCGACCACGCGCTGGGTCATCGCGCCACTGTACTTCCAGCGCACGATGCCACTGCCATCGACCAGGAACGTCTCCGGTGCGGCGGTCACGCCCCAGTCGATCGCGGTGCGGCCCTCGACGTCACTGAGCACCACCATGAACGGGTTGCCCAGCTGTTCCAGCCAGTGCAGCGCGTCCTTCGGATCATCCTTCCAGTTGTAGCCGATCACGCGCACGCGCTTGCTCTCGGCAAAGCGGGTCAGCACCGGATGTTCTTCGCGGCAGGCCGCGCACCAGCTGCCCCAGACGTTCAGCAGATAGGGCGCACCGCGCAGGTCGTCGCTGTGTACGATCATTTCCGGGTCATGCAATACCGGCAGCGCGAACGCCGGCGCCGGCTTGTCGATCAGGGCCGACGGCAGCACGTCGCGCTGCGGGTCGCCCGATTTCATCACCCCGTAGATCATCAGCCCGAGCAGGCCGAAGAAGAACAGCACGCCGATCACGATGGCTACCGGCGGCAGCGGGCGGGAGGGGCGCGGGGCGGGGGACTCGGACATGGGAACTCCTACGGACGACGGAAACGGCGGTCGGCGGCGGTGATGAATCCGCCCAGGGCCATCAGCAGCGCGCCCAGCCAGATCCAGCGCACGAACGGCTTGATGTGCACCCGTACCGCCCATGCATTGTTGCCCAGCGGCTCGCCCAATGCCACGTAGACATCGCCGTCGAAGCGTGCATCGATGCCGGCCTCGGTCATCACCTGGCCGCCGCTGGCGTACTGGCGCTTCTCCGGATGCAGCAGGGCCAGCTCGCGGCCGTCGAGGAACACGCGCAGGTGGCCGCGGTCGGCGATGAAGTTGGGGCCTTCGCGATGGTCCACGCCCTCGAAGCGCACTTCGTGGCGACCGATCACCAGCTGCTGGCCAGGCGCCAGCGCCACTTCGCGTTGCACGTTCAGCGTTTCCACCAGCAGCGCACCGGCCAGGAACACGGCGATGCCGGCGTGGGCGACGATCATGCCGAGCATTTCGGCGGTGAAGCGGCCATTGCCACGCAGGCGCTGCCAGACGAAGCGCCCGGTGCCGAGTGCGACCCAGGCCGCAGCGGCGACGCCGATGCCGGCCTTCCAGCCATTCTGCGGTGCCTGCCACCAGGCCAGCGCGCCCAGCAGCAGCGACAGGCCCAGCCAGGGTGCCAGCAACGCGAAGGCGCGCGAGGGCTGGTCACGCTGCCATTTCACCAGCGGGCCGAACGGCAGCAACAGGATCATCGGCGCCATCAGCAGCAGGAACAGGCTGCCGAAGTAGGGCGGGCCGACCGAGATCTTGCCCAGCGACAGCGCATCGGCCAGCAGCGGGTACAGCGTGCCGAGCAGTACCATCGCGCAGGCGGTGGCCAGCAGCAGGTTGTTGGCCAGCAGCAGGGTCTCGCGCGAGGTGGCGGTGAAGCCACGACGTGGGTCCTCGGCGTCCACGCTCAGCTGGCTGGCCCGCAGCGCGTACAGCAGCAGGCTGCCACCGACCAGCACCGACAGGAACACCAGGATGAACAGGCCGCGCGAAGGATCGGCAGCGAACGAATGCACGCTGGTCAGCACGCCCGAGCGCACCAGGAAGGTGCCCAGCAGCGACAGCGCGAACGCGGCGATCGCCAGCAGCAGGGTCCAGCTGCCGAAGGTGCCGCGCTTTTCAGTGACGGCCTGCGAATGGATCAATGCCGCACCGACCAGCCACGGCATGAAGCTGGCATTTTCCACCGGGTCCCAGAACCACCAGCCGCCCCAACCCAGCTCGTAGTAGGCCCACCAGCTGCCCAGTGCGATGCCCAGGGTCAAAAAGCCCCAGGCGACGTTGGTCCACGGCCGCGTCCAGCGCAGCCAGCGCGCATCCACGCGACCTTCCAGCAGCGCGGCAACCGCGAAGGCGAAGGGCACCGCGAAGCCTACGTAGCCCAGGTACAGCATCGGCGGATGGATGATCAGCCCCGGGTCCTGCAGCAGCGGGTTGAGGTCGCGGCCTTCCAGCGGCGCCGGGTTCAGGCGCAGGAACGGATTGGAGGTGAAGATCAGGAAGGCGAGAAAGCCGACGCTGACCACGCCCATCACTGCCAGCACGCGCGCCTGCACCGGTGCCGGCAGGTGCCGCGAGAACAGCGCCACCGCGCCGGTCCACAATGCCAGCACCAGCGCCCACATCAGCAGCGAGCCCTCATGCGCGCCCCACACCGCCGAATAGCGATAGATCAGCGGCAGCAGCGAATTGGAGTTCTCGGCCACGTAGCGCACCGAGAAATCCTGCTGCACGAACGCGGCGGTCAGCACCGCGAAGGCGCCGGCCAACAGCAGCAGCTGCGCGAAGGCGGCAGGCCGCGCCACTGCCATCCATGCCGCATTGTTGCGATGCGCACCGACCAGCGGCAGGCCGGCCTGCAGCAGCGAGGCCAGCAACGCACACAACAGCAGGATCTGACCCAGTTCGGGCAGCACTCAGCGCACCTCGGGGGCCGTCACCGGCACGTCGTGCTTGCGATGGGCATCGCCCATCTTGTCGGCCACTTCCTTCGGCACGTACTTCTCATCGTGCTTGGCCAGCACTTCGTCGGCGACGAAGACACCGTCCTGCAGGCGGCCACTGGCGACCACCGCGGTGCCTTCGGCGAACATGTCCGGCAGGATCCGCGAGGTGGTCACCGCCAGCTGTGCATCGCCGTCGGTCACCTCGAAGCGCGCCTCCAGCGAGCCCACCGGGCGGTTGAAGGAGCCCTTCACCACCATGCCGCCCAAGCGGAAACGCGACTGTGCATCGACATCGCCGCGCAGCACTTCCGAAGGGGTGTACAGGTAGGCGATGTTGCGCTCCAGCGCCATCGCCACCAGCGCGGTGGCCAGGCCGGAGGCGAGCAGGGTCAGCAGCACCCACACCAGGCGGCGACGCTGCACCGGGGTCATCGTTCCAGCTCCGTCGACAGCGTCGTCGCCGCGTCCTGCCTGCCAGCGCGGGTCTGCTGCCGCTGCTGGCGGGCCAGTGCCAGCCGGCGCGCCACGCGCAGGCGCAGCCACGAACCGAGGGCATCGGCGCTGAGTACCAGCACGAATACGGCGTAGGCGCCGATCACATAGGGCAGGTGGGTCATGGCTGGGCCTCCCGGGAGGCGCGCGCGGCATCGACACGGCCGCCGACCCAGGCCTTGCCGGCCTCGCGGTCGAGATTGTCGGCGCGGGCCTTGGCCAGCACCGAACCGGCGAACCAGAATTTGGTGCCGATCACCATCCACCACAGCGGCGCGATCATCGCGCTGCTGATCGCCGATTCACCGAACACGTTGATCGACTGGCGCTGGTGCAGGCCGCCCCACCAGTCCACCGAATAGCGGATCACCGGCAGCAGGCTGACACCTACAATGGCCAGCAGGCCAGCGGCGCGCGCGGCGCTGCGGCGGTCTTCGATGGCGTGGTACAGGCCGATCACGCCCAGGTACAGGAACAGCAGTACCAGTTCGCTGGTCATGCGCGGGTCCCAGTCCCACCAGGTGCCCCAGGTGCCCTTGCCCCAGATGCTGCCGGTCAGCAGGGTGATGAGGGTGAAGCCGGCGCCCATCGGCGCGCAGGCCATGGCCAGGATCTCGCAGACCTTGATCCGCCAGATCAGCGCGATCGCGGCATACAGCGCCATCAGCGCGAACACGAACAGGCTCATCCAGGCACTGGGGACGTGGATGTAGAGGATGCGGAAGCTGTCCAGCTGCTTGGCTTCCGGCGGCACCACCAGCAGCGCCTGCCACATGCCGACCAGCAGCACCGGCACTGCGGCGAGGTAGAACACCCGCGACCAGCGGGCAGCGAAACGGTCGAACGTGGGAGGCGAACCGAGTTGGTGGAACCAGCGGACAATCGGATTCATGCGTGGCGGCTATCCAGCAGGGGTGGATTGGCTCTCAGCTCGGTCAACTCAGAGAAATACGTATTGCAGCGGCGGTGGCCAGCGGCGCCAGCACCAGCGCGACCAGCAGGCCGGCGCCCAGCATCAGCAGCGCACCGACCGGATCCTGCCCGCGCCCGGCTGCCGCCAGGCTGCCTGCGCCGAACACCAGCACCGGCACGTACAGCGGCAACGACAGCAACGCCACGAGAATACCAGAGCGCCGGATGCCAACGGTCAGTGCAGCGACCACGCCACCGATCAGGCTCAGCAACGGCGTTCCCAGCAGCAACGATGCCAGCAACATCGGCAGCTGGTCATGCGGCAGATGCAGCATTTCGGCCAGCAGCGGGCTGACCACGATCAGCGGCAGTGCCGTGGTGGCCCAGTGCAGCAGCACGCGCACCAGTACCAGCCAGGCCAGCGGCACCGGCGCCAGCAGCCACTGTTCCAGCGAGCCATCTTCGGCGTCGGAACGGAACAGCGAATCCAGCGACAGCTGTCCCGCCAGCAGCACGGCCAGCCACAGCACCGCGCCGGCGGTGGCGGCCAGCAGTTGTGGCTCACGACCCTGGGCCAGCGCGAACAGCACCACCACCAGCACCGCGAACAGCAGCGGCTGCAATGCGTCGCCGCGGCGGCGCCAGAGCAGGCGCAGGTCGCGCTTGAGCAGGGCGCCTGCGGTCTGCCACAGGCCCGGTTCGGTGCCCGGCGCGATCATGCGGCACCGCCGAGGTCGAGCTGGCGGGTACGCACCGGCGGTGCGGCGTAGGCGCCGTGGGTGGTGACCAGCGCAGCGCCACCGGCGCGCAGGTGCGCCGAGATCATCCGGTTGACCAGGGTGATGCCCTCCAGGTCGAGGTTGGCATAGGGTTCGTCGAGCAGCCACAGCGGCGCCGGCGACAGCCAGATGCGCGCCAGTGCCAGCCGCCGCTTCTGTCCGGCCGACAGATGTCGTACCAGGGTGTCCTCATAGCCGGCCAGGCCGACGATGGCCAGCGCGTTGCCGGGCATCTGGCGCGCACGGCGGCCGTGCAGGCCACACAGGAAATGCAGGTTTTCCAGCGTGCCGAGGTCCGGCTTCAGGGCCGGCAGGTGGCTGAGATAGGCGACATAGCGCGCGCGCTCGGCATTGCTGGCGGGCTTGCCGTCGATCCGCACCTGGCCGGCGCCGGGCCGGGCCAGGCCGGCCAGCACGCGCAGCAGGGTGGTCTTGCCGGCGCCGTTGCCACCCTGCACCAGCAGGGCTTCGCCGGCGTCCACATGGAAGTCCAGCGGGCCGAACACCGGCTCGTCATTGCGGGAGAAGCTCAGGCCGCTGGCGGCCAGCAATGCAGGGGTGTTCAAGGGGCAAAGGTCTTCATGCCGGAGTGCGGCGGCAATTGTAGCGGTGAATGCTGTCCCGGTAGCGCCGGGCCATGCCCGGCGGCCGCAAGGCATATGCAAAGAGCCGCCGGGCATGACCCGGCGCTACCGGCTGAACCCACAGTCGCAGCGTGGATTTCGTACACTTCTGGGCCTCGTTCCCCCAGACTCCAGGCCGATGCAACCCACCACCAAGCTGCCCAAGGTCGGTACCACGATCTTCACCGTGATGTCCCAGCTCGCCGCCGAACACGGCGCGGTCAACCTGGGCCAGGGTTTCCCGGACTTTTCCGCGCCGCAGCGCCTGATCGATGAGACTGCCAAGGCGATGGCCGCCGGGCTGAACCAGTACCCGCCGATGACCGGCGTGGCCCCGCTGCGCCAGGCCATCGCCCAGAAGGCGCTGGACTGCTACGGCGCGCAGGTCGATGCGGACAGCGAGATCACCGTCACCAGCGGCGGCACCGAGGCGATCTTCAACGCCATCCACGCCGTGGTGCGTGCGGGCGAGGAAGTGATCGTGCTCGACCCGGCGTATGACTGCTACGAACCGGCGATCGACCTGGCTGGCGCCAAGGCCGTGCATGTGTCGCTCGATCCGCAGACGTTTGCGGTCGACTGGGACCGCGTGCGTGCAGCGATCACCCCGCGCACCCGCATGTTGATCGTCAACACCCCGCACAATCCGTCCGGCGCGATGCTGTCGGCGCAGGACATGCAGGCGCTGGCCGAACTGCTGCGCGGCACGCAGATCTACCTGATTTCCGATGAAGTGTATGAGCACATCATCTACGACGGCCGTCGCCATGAGTCGGCGCTGCTCTACCCGGAGCTGCGCGAGCGCGCATTCGTGATCTCCAGCTTCGGCAAGACCTACCACTGCACCGGCTGGAAGATCGGTTATGCGATCGCGCCGCCGGCGCTGACCGCCGAGTTCCGCAAGGTGCACCAGTACAACACCTTCACCAGCTTCGGCCCGGCGCAGTACGGTTTCGCCGCGATGATCCGCGATGAGCCGGAACACCACCTGGAACTGGGCGCGTTCTACCAGGCCAAGCGCGACCGCTTCCGCGAGCAGCTGGCCAGCACCCGCCTGAAGGCGCTGCCGGTACCGGGCGGCTACTTCCAGCTGGTCGACTACTCGGCCATCAGCGACCTGCCGGATCATGAGTTCGTGAAGTGGCTGACCATCGAGAAGGGCGTGACCGCCATCCCGCTGTCGCCGTTCTACGAGACTCCTCCGGCCGGCCAGCGCCTGGTGCGCCTGTGCTTCGCCAAGAACGAAGCGACCATGGACGCGGCGATCGAACGCCTGCGCCTGCTGTGAGCGGAGCCGTAGACATGCAGGACCTGCGCATTTCCCTCGTCCAGGGCGACACCCGCTGGCACGACCCGGCCGGCAACCGTGCCTACTATGGCGCGCTGCTGGCGCCGCTGGCCGGCAGCACCGACCTGGTGATCCTGCCGGAGACCTTCACCAGTGGTTTCTCCAACGAGGCCATTGCCCAGGCCGAAGGCATGGACGGCCCGACCGTGGCCTGGGTACGCGAGCAGGCCAAGGCCTTGAATGCCGCGGTGATCGGCAGCGTGCAGCTGCGCGACGGCGAGGGCGTCTACAACCGCCTGCTGTTCGCCACGCCCGATGGTGACCTGCAGTACTACGACAAGCGCCACCTGTTCCGCTACGGCGGCGAGCACGAGCGTTATGCCGCCGGCCGTGAGCGCCTGAGCGTGGAATGGAAGGGCTGGCGGATCAATCCGCAGGTCTGCTACGACCTGCGCTTCCCGGTGTTCTGCCGCAACCGCTACAACGTCGAGCGTCCGCAGCAGCTGGACTTCGATCTGCAGATCTTCGTGGCCAACTGGCCGTCGGCGCGCGCCTATGCATGGAAGACCTTGCTGCGCGCGCGCGCGATCGAGAACCTGTGCTTCGTGGCGGCGGTAAACCGCGTCGGCGTGGACGGCAACCAGCTGCACTACGCCGGCGACAGCGCGGTGATCGACTTCCTCGGCCAGCCGCAGGTGGAGATCCGCGAACGCGAACAGGTGGTGACCACCACCATCTCGGCCGATGCCTTGGCCGCGCATCGCGCGCGTTTCCCGGCGATGCTCGATGCCGATGCCTTCCACCTGGACGAACAGGCCTGAGCCGCGGCCTGAACACCGCCGCACCAGCGCGCGCGCCTGCATCCAACGTGCACGCGCGCGCTGCTAGATTCGCCGGCAGTCCGACCGAACTGGAAGTCCCGCCATGAACAAGCCCTTCGCCCTGCTGCTGGCCCTGTCTACTGCGACGCTGGCCCCGGCCGCGCACGCCGCCGGCAATCTCGATTGCCAGCTGCGCTACAACCTGTCCGGCTGGTCGCTGATCTACAAGACCGCCTCCGGCAATGGCACCGTGAGCTGCAGCAACGGCTCCAGCCTGCCGGTGCGCATCGAAGTGAAGGGCGGCGGCCTCACTGTGGGCAAGTCGAAGATCACCAATGGCCGTGGCAGCTTCACTGGCGCCGTCAGCGTCAACGAGCTGTTGGGCACCTACGCCTCGGTTGGCGCGCATGCGGGTGCCGTGAAGTCCAGCAACGCGCAGGTGATGACCAAGGGCGACATCTCGCTGGCCCTGTCCGGTACCGGCAAGGGCTGGGACCTGGGCGTGGACGGCGCCGCCTTCACCATCAGCCGCCGCTGATCCCAAAAAAAGGGGACGGAGGGGATTAAGTCGCTTTCGCCCCTTTGAGGCAAAAACGACTTAATCCCCTCCGTCCCCTTTTTGTATCAGATGCCGTCGGTGTTGGTGCGCACGATCAGCTTCCAGCGGATGTCGCCCTCGTGGGGCGCGTGCTGGTGATGGGATTGGGGCGGGAATGGATCGTTCTTGTTGCACGTCACTTCACGCTTGCAGCCCTTGCACCGATAGATGCCTGACGCCTGGACCTTCTCGGCCGGGCCATGCGTGTCAGTCCATACCTGTGTGACCTTCTCTGCCTGCAGGTGCGCTGCTTCGATGTACCACGCCATCGTCAATGCCTCATGTTGCGGGTGAGGGTTCACGATAGGCGTTCATCGCGTTGCTCGCGTCGACCTATGGCACTAATTGCACGTTTTCAAAGAATTCCTAGCTCACGCTTTTCATCCGCGCATGGCGTGGATCTGCCAACGGATCGACCCACCAGAAAAAGAAAAACCCCGGCCTGCGCCGGGGTTCTCATTTCAACGTGGCTGCCGATCAGCCGCCGCGCGGGCCGCTACGGCGCGGGCCGCCGGGACCGCGGTTGCCACCGGGGCCACGGTGGCCCCCCGGACCGCCGGGACCACGGTTACCGCCCGGGCCACGGTTGCCACCACCACCCGGACCACGACCGCCCGGACGGGCGCCCTGTGCCGGCTTTGGGCTGCCATACGGGTTGAAACCCGGGGTTGCATGGTCGGACGGGAAGCTCGGGGCGTTGCCCGGATGACCGTACGGGTGCTTGTTGCCCTGGCCCTGCGAGCGGTTGCCGGCACCGGCCGGACGACCCTGACCGCCTGCGCCGCCACGGCCTTCACCACCGAAACCGCCACGGCCCTGGCCGCCACCGGCGCCCGGGCCCTTCGGCTTGCCGTACGGACGGCCTTGGCCGCCTGCGCCCGGACCACGGGCACCCGGGCCACGTGCGCCCGGGCCGGCATTGCGATGGCCGCTCGGGCCGGTGTTCACGCCATCGGGCACGTACCAGGTGCGGAACGCGGCCGGATTGCCTTCCGGCAGCGAACGGTCATTCTTCGGCGCGCGCTGCTTGAACGGCTTCTGCGACTGCTTGGCCGCTGCTTCACCGCTGACCGTCAGGCCGCCCTTGAAGCCGCCACCCTTGCCGCCGCGACCACGGCCGCGGTCTTCGCGGACGTTGTCGAAACGGCGCAGCTCGCGACCTTCGTCAGCGGTGTTGTGGCCATTGACGTAGGCATTGCCGCGGCCACCTTCGCGCACGCGCACGGTGGTCTTTGCGGCGCGGCGCTGGCCGATCACCGGCTGCAGCGTCAATGCCGACGGAGCGCCTTCTTCCAGCTTCAGCTGCGCACGCAGCGCTTCCACCTGAGCGGTGCCCAGTTCCA
Organism: Stenotrophomonas sp. YJH_SMC_94-11; assembly: GCF_059370435.1. NCBI lineage: Bacteria > Pseudomonadati > Pseudomonadota > Gammaproteobacteria > Lysobacterales > Lysobacteraceae > Stenotrophomonas > Stenotrophomonas sp. YJH_SMC_94-11. The sequence goes on from NZ_JCAFTR010000002.1 coordinate 136,506, forward strand.
CCGAATGGCCACGGGCCAGTTCGCGCGGCAGGCTCACCTTGCCATAGCGTGTGCGCTTCAGGCGGCTGACCTGGCAGCCCTGCGATTCCCACAGGCGGCGCACTTCGCGGTTGCGGCCTTCCTTCACCACGACGCGGAACCAGTCGTGAGAATCGGTGCCGCCGATGCGTTCGATCTCATCGAACTTGGCCGGACCGTCTTCCAGTGCGACGCCACGGCTGAGGCGGTCGACGATGGCGTCGGAGACCTTTTCCTCGCCTTCCGGTGCACGCACGCGCACCACGTACTCGCGCTCGACCTCGAACGATGGGTGCATCATGGCGTTGGCCAGCTCACCGTCGGTGGTGGCCAGCAGCAGGCCGGTGGTGTTGATGTCCAGGCGGCCGATGGCGATCCAGCGCGCGCCCTTCAGCGGCGGCAGCGACTCGAACACGGTCGGGCGGCCTTCGGGATCTTCGCGGGTGGTCACCTGGCCTTCCGGCTTGTTGTAGACCAGCACGCGCGACGGCTCGGCCAGGGCAGTGGCGACGAAGCCGCGGCCATCCAGTTCGATCCTGTCGCCGCTCTTGACCGACATGCCGGTCTGCGCGACTTCACCGTTGACCTTGACCAGGCCTTCGGCGATGCGCTGTTCCAGCGCGCGGCGCGAGCCGAGGCCGGCCTGGGCCAGCACCTTGTGCAGGCGCTCTTCCAGCTTGAACTGTTCGGAGGTGGCTTCGCGCTTCAGCGAGAGCTTGTTACGGGGGGTGTCACTCATCAGTTTTGCTCCGGCCGACGGTTTCGAGGTCGGCCTCTGGTTCGGAATCGGCTTGGTCAACAGCCACGGTCGTCATCGCGACGGCGTTGTCTTCGCGTTCGTTCACTGGCACCGCGCGCTCGCCCGGCGCGGAATCGGGGTGCCCATCATCGAGGGGCGAAGGTGCTTGCTCATCGGAGGCCGATGCAGGGGCTGCATTGGCGGAATCGGGGGTGTCACTGCCGGCCAGGCCGGCGTCATCGTTCGCGGCAACGCCATCGGCGCTGGCCGAGATGTCCGGACCCTCGGCACCGGCCACGGCCGGTGCATCACGGTCCAGGGCCAGCTGCGGTTCCAGCTCGCCCAGGTCCTTCAGTTCCGACAGCGGCGGCAGTTCGTCCAGCCGCTTCAGCCCGAAGTAGTCCAGGAAGCCCTTGGTGGTGCCGAACAGCGCCGGCTTGCCGGGCACGTCGCGGTGGCCGACCACGCGGATCCATTCGCGTTCTTCCAGCGCCTGGATGATGTTGCTGCTGACCGCCACGCCGCGCACCTGCTCGATCTCGCCGCGGGTGATCGGCTGCCGATAGGCGATCAGCGCCAGGGTTTCCAGGGTGGCGCGGGTGTAGCGGGTCTTGCGTTCGGTCCACAGCCGGCTGATCCAGCCATGTACTTCGCTGGTGACCTGGTAGCGGAAGCCGGAGGCGACCTCGACCAGTTCCACGCCACGACCTTCGCAGGCCTCGCGCAGGCGCTCCAGCGCACGTTCGATGCTGCCCGGCGGTGCCGGTTCCTCTTCCGGAAACAGGTCCTTCAGCTGGGCCAGGGTGAGTGGCTGGCTGGAGGCCAGCAGGGCACCCTCGACAATGCGGTCGATCAGCGATTGATCCATCGGCAGTCAGCGCTCACTCGTTGGCATTGGCGGCGTCGTTGTCGTCAAACTCGCTGCTGAACTGCAGCGGCGCGTTGGTGTTGCCAGCAGCCAGCGACTTCACGTAGATCGGCGCCAGCGGTTCTTCCTGGACGATGTCCAGCAACTGCTCCTTGGCCAGTTCCAGCACCGCCAGGAACGTGACAAGCACGCCCAGCTTGCCTTCTTCGGCGGTGAACAGCCCTTCAAAACGATAGAACTTGCCGTCTTCCAGGCGTCCCAGTACTTCGCCCATGCGTTGCCGCACACTCAGTGCTTCGCGCTTGATGGCGTGGCCGCTGAACAGCTCGGCGCGCTTGAGCACGTCGTGCAGGGCCAGCAGCATTTCCTTCAGGTCCACCGGCGGCGGCAGCTTCACCGTGGCGCGCTCGGGCATGAAGGCATGCGCCACCGTCGTGTCGCGGTCCTGGCGGGGCAGGGCGTCGATGTCCTCGGCGGCCTGCTTGAAACGTTCGTACTCCTGCAGCCGGCGCACCAGCTCGGCGCGCGGGTCGGCCTCATCGCCTTCCTCGCTGACCGGGCGCGGCAGCAGCATCCGCGACTTCACCTCGGCCAGGATCGCGGCCATCACCAGGTACTCGGCCGCCAGCTCGAAGCGCAGCTCGCGCATCACGGTGATGTATTCCACGTACTGCCGGGTGATTTCGGCCACGGGAATGTCCAGCACATCCAGGTTCTGGCGGCGGATCAGGTACAGCAGCAGGTCCAGCGGGCCTTCGAAGGCGTCCAGGATGACTTCCAGCGCGTCCGGCGGGATGTACAGGTCCTGCGGGATCTGCAGGACCGGTTGCCCATGCACCACGGCCAGCGGCATTTCCTGCTGCTGGGGGGCGGGCGGCCGGGTTGGCAGGTTCGCGTCGAGCGCGAGTTCGGAAGTCATCTAATGGACATCAGGATTGCAACGGACCAGTCGCGGCACCGGGTTCGCCGGGCCAGCGCCACGGAGCCCCAGGGCACCAGACGCGCCGGGATCGGCGCGATTCCACACATATCAAACAGCAGGACGCGCCGCAGTAAACGGCAGCGACAGAACTACGGGGAGGTCGTCTACGTGGCCCGGCCAGGTGGTCCGGTTTGAAGCAGCGGATCTGTCGTCGGGGGCTGCGTGGCCGCAGAAACCAACGGGCTGCTGCATCCAGCCACGTGCAATGGAGTCTAGGGTAAGCCTTTGCTGCGCCAGTGTCCAGCCGGACCGGGGCAGGGGCTGCATTGGCTAGAATCGGCGGACCCGACAACGCAAGCGAGGAAATGCCGGTGTGGTATGTGATCGAAGGGTATGACGGCCAGGATGTGCTGGCGCAGCGGCTGCAGGCGCGGCCGGAGCATCTGGCGCGGCTGCATGCGCTGCGCGACGCGGGACGCCTGCTGCTGGCCGGGCCGTGCCCGGCGGTGGACAGTGAAGACCCGGGCCCGGCCGGTTTCAGCGGTTCGGTGGTGATCGCGCAGTTCGAGTCGCTGCCGCAGGCCCAGGCCTGGGCCGATGCCGACCCGTACGTGGCTGCAGGCGTCTACACCCGCGTGCAGGTCCGCCCGTTCCGCAAGGTGCTGCCGTGAACGCGGAACGGATCGAGCGGATCCGTGATGCGCTGCAGCAGGCGCTGGCGCCGAGCGTGCTGGAGATCGAGGACGATAGCCATCGTCACGCCGGCCATGCCGGTGCGCGCGACGGGCGCGGCCATTTCAACGTGCATGTGGTCAGTGAGCGCTTCGCCGGGCTGGGGCCGCTTGCCCGGCACCGCGCGGTCTATGCCGCGCTGGGGTCGATGATGGAGACCGATATCCACGCGTTGTCCATCCGCGCGCAGACCCCGTCAGAACAGGGCTGAGCCCTTGTCCCACGCTGTCCTGGCGGGTCCTTCATGGCCTCGCCACGGACAGGTTTTCATGTCCATTTCGGGACATTCGCCTAACGGACTGTTTACAAGCCTGGATGGAAACGCTTACATTCCGCGCCAATGCTGGTAGGTCCAAGCCGTGGAGGGCGGCTTCGTGAACAAGGCAGCTATCACAATCAAAGACGTCGCACGCGAAGCCCGGGTCTCCGTGGCCACGGTTTCCCGCGCGCTCAACGGGCATGAAAATGTCGCCGAACCGGTCCGCCAGCTTGTGCTGGAGGTGGCCGCACGGCTGCGTTACACCCCGCACGCCGCCGCCCGCAGCCTGAGCAGCCGCCGCACCAATACGGTGGGCGTGGTGCTGCCTGACCTGTACGGCGAGTTCTTCTCCGAGCTGATGCGCGGCATTGACGGGGTGGCCCGCAACCGCCGCCAGCACCTGCTGGTGTCCAGCTACCACGGTGACCAGGAACAGCAGGGCGCCGCCCTGCGTGCCATGCGCGGCCGCGTCGACGGCCTGCTGGTGCTTTCGCCCTATGCCGAGAGCCCGGGCTTCCTGACCGACAACCTGCCGCAGTCGTTGCCGACGGTGTTGATCAACACCTACCTGCCCGGGCAGGACCACCCGGTGCTGAGCATCGACGACCACGCCGGCGCAATGGCGATGACCCGCCACCTGCTCGACGCTGGTCACCGGCGCATTGCATTCATTTCTGGCCCGGACCTCAACTTCGACGCGCGCGAGCGCCTGCGCGGCTTCCGTGACGCGCTGGCGGCTTCTGGCGGTGGCGCCGAAGGCATCGAGTTGCCCGGTGATTTCGACGAAGCTTCCGGCCATCGTGCCGGTCAGGAGTTGCTGGCAGCCGGAGCGCTGCCCGATGCCGTATTCGCCGCCAACGACATGATGGCCCTGGGCTGCCTGTATGCGTTCACGCAGGCAGGGGTCCGCGTCCCGGCCGATGTGGCCTTGGCGGGTTTCGATGACATTCCACTGGCGCGTTTCGTCCACCCGTCGCTGACCACCATGCAGGTCAGCATCGCCGAGCTCGGCGACCGGGCCATGACGCGTCTGATGCAGTTGATGGACGGCACCTCCACGGATGGGGCAGGGGACAAGCAGACCCTGGTTCCCCGCTTGATTGTTCGCGATTCCACCACTCCGCCATCCGGCCGTTGAAGCCAGAGGCGTTCCTTCTTTTTTGATTGATCGCAGGGACCGCGCAAGCGGTTACCGCCACCCGGAGATTGAGTTGATGATGCATACCACCTTCCGCATGCCGGCGCGCCGGCTGCTGAGCACCGCCCTGGTCAGCTGCCTGATGCTGGCTGCCGCCCCCAACGTCATGGCGCAGTCGGCCAACGCCAGCCTGCGCGGCCAGGTTGCCGGTGCCCAGGCCGGCACCGAAGTGACCGCCACCAACGTCGCCACCGGTACCGTCCGCCGTGGCACCATCCGCGCCGACGGCAGCTACTCGCTGATGGGCCTGGATCCGGGCACGTACAACGTGGTCGCCAACGGCCAGACCCAGAAGGTCACCGTCACCGTAGCCTCGACCGCGACGCTGAACTTCGCCGGCGCGGCCAGCAGCACCCCGGGTTCGACCGCGGCCACCAACCTGGACACCGTCAACGTTGTCGCGCCGACCCTGCTGCAGGAAGTGCGTACCTCCGAAGTCGGCAAGACCGTCAGCCTGCAGCAGATCCAGACCACCCCGCAGGTGTCGCGCAACTTCCTGGAGTTCGCTGACGCGGTGCCGGGCCTGATCTTCACCCGCGACGCCAAGGGCAACACCTCGCTGCGCGGCGGCGCCACCAATGCAGATGGCACCAACGTCTACATCGACGGCGTGGGCCAGAAGAGCTACGTCAAGGGCGGCGGCGTGGCCGGCCAGTCCGGCAGCGCCGGTAACCCGTTCCCGCAGCTGGCCATTGGCGAATACAAGGTCATCAGCGGCAACTACAAGGCCGAGTATGGCCAGGTGTCGAGCGCCGCCGTGACGGCTGCAACCAAGTCCGGCACCAATGAGTTCAAGGGTGAGGCGTTCTACCGCTACACCGATGAAGACATGCGTGCCAAGACCCCGGCCGAGCGCCAGGGTGGCAAGGAGAAGATGGTCTCGGCCGAGAAGGAATACGGCTTCGCCCTGGGCGGCCCGATCATCCAGGACAAGGCGCACTTCTTCGTGACCTACGAAGCCAAGCGCTTCGACCTGCCGGTCACCATCGCGCCGGATGGCGCGGTCACCGGCGCTGCCGGCCTGCTGCCGCCGGCCGGCGCCGCCGGCCTTGGCCCGGCCAGCCAGCCGTTCCAGCAGGACCTGATCTTCGGCAAGATCGACTTCGAGCCGACCGACAACGATCGCATCGAGCTGACCTTCCAGGACCGCGACGAAACCCAGTCGCAGTTCAGTGGCCAGACCTCGCCGGAAGCCGGCCGTGAAGTGGTCAACACCGACCGTCGTTACGCCCTGCGCTGGAACCACAGCGGTGAGCGCTACTACAACGAGTTGATGGTCACCCACGAAGACTCGTTCAACAACCCGACCCCACTGACGCTGGCCAACGGCATCACCTACACCGCACCGGACGGCCCCGAAGACCGCACCATCGTGAAGATCGGTGGCGCCTCGGCACTGGATTCGCAGGTGAAGGGCCAGAAGGGCTGGTCGATCGAAGACAACCTGACCCTGGATGGCATCCAGTGGGCGGGCGATCACACCATCAAGATGGGCGTGAAGTACAAGCAGATCGACCTGTACGCTTCCGATGCGGCGCAGATCAACCCGACCTTCACCTACTCGCTGGGTGATCCGGACTTCCCCGATTCCATTCCGTACAAGGCGCAGTTCGTCAAGCCGGTGACCGGCGTGACCGGCGTGTCCGGCGAAGTGCGTTCGAAGTCCAAGCAGTACGGCGTGTTCATCCAGGACGACTGGCAGGTCAACGACCACCTGCAGCTGAACATCGGCCTGCGCTGGGACTACGAAAAGACCCCGTCCTACCTGGACTTCGTGACCCCGCAGCAGGTGGTCGACGCCATCTATTCGCAGGATCCGCGCGCTCCCGCCGGCCAGACCTATGCCGATTCGCTGGCACTGGGCGGCCTGGACATCAGCGACTACATCAGCAACGGTCACAACCGCAAGGCATTCAAGGATGCCTGGCAGCCGCGCCTGGGCTTCTCGTATGACATCAATGCCGACGAGCAGCACGTGATCCACGGTGGTGCCGGCCGTTCCTACGACCGCGACCTGTTCGACAACCTGCAGCTGGAAACCACCAAGCTGGCCCTGCCGCAGCCGACCATCTACTTCCGCAACCCGGCCACCGGCGCCTGCATCAACGGCCAGGCTGCCTGCTATGACTGGAACCCGAACCTGCTCAACGGCATCGGCAACCTGCAGGCACTGGTCGGCGCGACCAGCAATGCCGGCCTGGAAGTGGACCTGCTGAACAACAAGCTGAAGGCGCCGTACTCGGACCAGTTCAGCCTGGGCATGAGCAACCAGATCGGCGACTGGCTGACCGACGCCACCATCGCTCGTACCTTGAGCTACGACGGCTTCGCCTTCACCTTGGGCAACCGCTATCCGACCGGCCAGTTCTTCGATGATCCGCGCCTGTGCGGTGGCACCTCCCCGGGCCTGAGCCAGGCCTGGAGCTGCAACGTACCGGGCTTCGGCAGCCTGATCATCGGCCAGCAGGGCATCAAGACCCGTGCCACCCAGGTCCTGCTGTCGGCGCAGAAGCCGTTCACCAAGGAAAGCGGCTGGGGCACCTCGATCGCCTATACCTGGACCACCGCGCGCCACAACCGCGACATCAACGAGAAGTACGCCTTTGATCGCGGTCTGATCGGTGATTACCCGACCATCCGCTCCAACGGCGCACCGCGCCACCGCCTGGTGGTGACCGGTTCGTACGCGGGCTTCTGGGGCATCACCTTCGGCGGCAAGATCACCTTGGCCACCCCGACCGCCGTCAACGACTGGTACCCGGTGATGCAGGCCAGCGGCTACACCCTGCCGACTCCGCAGGCGGCCGTGCCCAACGCCACCGGCAAGTTCCTGGTGGGTGGCAAGATCTTCGGCTACCGTTCGGTCGACCTGCAGGCGACGAAGACGTTCAAGCTGGCGGGCAACACCGAGCTGTACGCCCGCCTGGACATCATCAACGTGTTCAACTTCGACAACTTCTCCACCTACAACTACGTCAAGACCAACGGCAAGCTGCAGGCCAGCTACAACGAGACCGGCGACATCATCGGTACGCCACGCCAGGTCAAGGCCGAAGTGGGCTTCCGCTTCTAAGCCTGGGCGGTGATGCATGACCCGATGCCGCCGGCTCGCCGGCGGCATCGATCGTGTGAAAACGGCAATGGCCGGCCCCGTGCCGGTCCATTGCCCACGCCGCTGCCGGGCAGGGGGCAGCGGCGTGGGCAATGATCGCGGTGTCAAACCACGTTTTTCGTGGTTTTTTAAGAGCGCATCTTGTAAACGATTTCAGATCATTGGACGGTATGCTTTCCCATCGATCAGACCACCGGAGGAACCGCGCCATGCAGGCACGCCATCTGTTGTCCGCGGCAGCGTTGAGCCTGGCCGTCGCCGCCTGCCAGCCGGCCCAGCAGGAGCCTGCCAAGCCGCGTCCGCCGGTGATCCTGATCGAGGCCGATGCACCGCCGCGGCCGATGAAGCCGGAGCTGCCGCCGCTGTTCGATGACATCGAGCGCCGCACCTTCCAGTTCTTCTGGGACACCACCAACGAGATCAATGGCCTGACCCCGGACCGCTATCCGTCGCGGCCGTTCGCCAGCATCGCGTCGGTGGGTTTCGCGCTGACCGCCTATCCCATCGGTATCGAGAACGGCTGGGTCAGCCGCAACCAGGCGATCGACCGGACCCTGACCACCCTGAAATTCTTCCGCGACGTGCCGATGGGCCCGCAGCGCACCGGCAAGGCGGGCTACAAGGGTTTCTACTATCACTTCCTGGACATGCAGGAAGGCCGTCGCTACGACAGCTGGGTCGAACTGTCCTCGGTGGATACCGCACTGCTGATGATGGGCGTGCTGTTCGCGCAGTCGTACTACGACGGTGACGATCCGCGCGAGAAGGAAATCCGCCAGATTGCCGATACCTTGTACAAGAAGGTCGACTGGCCGTGGCTGCAGCAGCGTGCACCGCTGATCTCGATGGGCTGGTTCCCCGAGAGCGGCTTCATCGACCACGACTGGATGGGCTACAACGAGGCGATGATGGTCTACATCCTCGCCCTGGGCTCGCCCACGCACCCGGTCAGCCCGGACGCGTGGACGGTGTGGACGCGCACCTATGACAACGACTGGGGTGTCTACCAGGGCCAGGAATACCTGTCCTTCGGCCCGCTGTTCGGCCACCAGTACAGCCACGTCTGGATCGATTTCCGCGATATCCAGGACGCGTACATGCGCGAGCGCGGCAGCACCTATTTCCTCAACAGCCGCTCGGCCGCACTGGCCCAGCGCGAATACGCCATCGCCAACCCGATGCAGTGGAAGGACTATGGCGAGAACGTCTGGGGCCTGACCGCCAGTGATGGCCCGCAGAACACCACGCAGGAGTACCGCGGCGAACAGCGCCAGTTCCGCCATTACTCCTCGCGCGGCGCCGGCCTGCGCGAGAACTTCGATGACGGCACCATTGCCCCGACTGCGGCGATCGCCTCGGTGGTGTTCGCGCCCGAGCAGGTGATCCCGGCCACGCTGGAAATGCACAAGCGTTACGGGGACTACATCTATTCCAGCTACGGCTTCCTGGATTCGTTCAATCCCAGCTTCAACTATGACATCCCGATCAAGACCGGTCGCCTGGTACCGGATCGCGGCTGGGTCGCCAGCGACTACATCGCCATCGACCAGGGGCCGATCCTGACCATGATCGCCAACTACCGCAACGACTTCGTCTGGGAAGTGATGAAGAAGAATCCGTACATCCGCAAGGGCCTGGAGCGGGCCGGATTCAGCGGCGGCTGGCTGGCGCCGGAAGGGTCGTTCCAGCCGCTGGAACTGCAGAAGGACGAAAAGGCCGCGGCAGCACGCGCGGTGGGTATCGCCGAATCACGCGCGGCTGCCGCGCAGGAACAGAAGAACAATGCCAACCGCACCACAGGCCAGGGCAAGTAACCTGATGCCGAACTGGATCGACCGCCTGCGCCGCTGGGCGCTGCCTGCCCTGGCCGCCCTGGCCGTGGCCGGCTGCGCCCGCACCGAACCGGGCACCACCACCGTGCGCTTCTGGGCGATGGGCCGCGAAGCCGAGGTGGTCAGCGAGCTGATCCACGAGTTCGAGGCCGAAAATCCCGGCATCAAGGTGGATGTGCAGAACATCCCGTGGACCGCCGCGCACGAAAAGCTGCTGACCGCGTTCGCTGCCGACGGACTGCCGGACGTGTGCCAGCTCGGCAATACCTGGGTGCCGGAGTTCGCCGAACTCGATGCATTGACCCCGCTGCAGCCGTTCGTGCAGCGCTCCACCGTGGTCGACCCGAAAGATTACTTCCAGGGCATCTGGGACACCAACGTGATCCACGGTGAGCTGGTCGGCGTGCCGTGGTACGTCGATACGCGCCTGATCTACTACCGCAAGGACCTGCTGGCCAAGGCCGGCTACGACCACCCGCCGCGCACGTGGCCGGAGTGGGAGGAGCAGATGGCGGCGATCAAGCGCATGCAGGGCCCGAACCGCTACGCGGTGCTGATGCCGATCAATGAGTTCGAGCAGCAGCTGTCGCTGGCCCTGCAGCAGCCCGATCCGCTGCTGCGCGACGACGATACCCGCGGCAATTTCGCCAGCCCGGGGTTCCGCCGCACGCTGTCCTTCTACGCCAACATGTTCGAGCAGGGCTGGGCGCCGAAGATGTCCGAGACACAGATCTCCAACGTCTGGGATGAATTCTTCCGCGGCTTCAACGTGTTCTACATCTCCGGTCCCTGGAACATCCGCGAGTTCAAGAAACTGCAGCCGAAGGAACTGGAAGGACAGTGGGGCACCGCTGCGCTGCCGGGGCCGGACGGTCCGGGCGCGGGCATCGCCGGTGGCACCAGCCTGGTGATCTTCCGCAAATCGCAGCAGAAGGAGGCGTCCTGGAAGCTGATCGAATTCCTGTCGCGCCCGGAAATCCAGGCACGCTTCCATTCGATCATCGGCGATCTGCCGCCGCGCCGCAGTGCCTGGAACGCGCCGTCGCTGGCCAACGATCCACTGGCCGCCGCGTTCCGTGATCAGCTGGAGCGGGTCAAGCCGACGCCGAAGGTGCTCGAATGGGAGCGCATCGTGCAGGAAATGCGCATTGTCACCGAGAAGGTCGTGCGCGGTGGCCTGCCGCAGGACAAGGCCGTGGCCGAACTGGACCAGCGCGTGGACAAGGTGCTGGCCAAGCGCCGCTGGATGCATGAACAACAACGCCTGCAGGAGCGCGCGCCGTCGCCGCGCTCGAGCAGCGCAGTGGCCGCCGGGAGCGCGCAATGAAACGTACTTCGCTGGCCGGCTGGATCTTCGCCGGCCCCTCGCTGATCGTGCTGGGCGTGTTCTTCGGCCTGCCGGTCGCCTCGGCGCTGGCGCTGAGCGTGACTGACTTCGACCTCTATGCACTGGCCGACAGCAGCAACCTGCGCTTCGTCGGCCTGGGGAACTACATCGACCTGCTGCAGACGCCGATGTTCTGGAAGTCGCTGTGGAACACCACCTACTTCGTGTTGATCGGCGTACCGTTGTCGATCGGCGTGTCGCTGGGCGCGGCCATGCTGCTCAACGCACCGGCCGCGCGCTTCAAGGCGCTGTTCCGTACGGCACTGTTCGCGCCGGTGGTGACCACGCTGGTGGCGGTGGCGGTGATCTGGCGCTACCTGTTCCATACCAGCTATGGCCTGGTGAACTACGGGCTGGGCCACCTGGGTATCAGTCCGATCGACTGGCTGGGTGATCCCAACTGGGCAATGCCGACCATCATGCTGTTCGCGGTGTGGAAGAACTTCGGTTACAACATGGTGATCTTCCTCGCCGGCCTGCAGGCGATCCCGCATGACCTGTACGAAGCCGCGCGCATCGACGGTGCTTCGCGCTGGAAGCAGTTCCTGCACATCACCCTGCCGATGCTCGGCCCGGTACTGCTGGTGGTCGGGGTGATCACCGTGTCCGGCTACTTCCAGCTGTTCGCCGAGCCGTACGTCATGACCCGCGGCGATCCACTGCAGAGCACCGTCAGCGTGCTGTATTTCATGTTCGAGGAAGGCTTCAAGTGGTGGAACCTGGGACGCGCATCGGCTGTAGCGTTCCTGCTGTTCCTGATCATCCTGGCGGTGACCACCGTGATGCTGCGTTTCGGTCGCAAGAGGCAGTTGGTATGAGTCGTGAAATCGGCCAGTCGCGCTGGTATCCGTGGATGATCAATGGTGCGCTGCTGGTGCTGGCCCTGGTCAGCCTTGCACCGCTGCTGTGGATGCTCTCGGTCTCGTTCATGCCGCAGGGCGAGGCCAGTCATTTCCCGCCGCCACTGCTGCCTTCGAGCATCACCACGCACAACTACCACGAGCTGTTCGCGCGCACCGGCATGGGCGGCAACTTCGCCAACAGCCTGCTGGTGTCGCTGGCTATCACGCTGGGTTCGCTGCTGCTCAACACCATGGCCGGCTACGCCTTCGCCAAGCTCAACTTCGTCGGCCGCGAGCGCCTGTTCCAGGTGCTGATGGCAGCGCTGGTGATTCCGGCGCAGGTGGCGATGCTGCCGCTGTTCCTGCTGATGAAGCAGCTGGGCCTGGTCAACAGCTTTGGCGGAGTGATCGTGCCGGCGCTGGCCAGCGTGTTCGGCATCTTCCTGGTGCGCCAGTACGCGCGTTCGATCCCGGACGAGCTGCTTGAAGCGGCGCGCATCGACGGCGCGGGGGAGCTGCGCATCTTCTTCCAGATCGTGCTGCCGATGCTCAAGCCGGTACTGGTGACCCTGGCGATCTTCACCTTCATGGGTGCATGGAACGATTTCATGTGGCCGCTGATCGTGTTGACCGACCAGGAGCACTACACTTTGCCGGTGGCGCTGGCCACCCTCTCGCGCGAGCACATCATGGACGTGGAAATGATGATGGCTGGCGCGGTCGTCACCGTGGTTCCGGTGCTGGCACTGTTCCTGGTGCTGCAGCGTTACTACATCCAAGGTCTGTTGCTGGGGAGCGTCAAGGGATGAAGCGAGCGATCGCCGTTGGACTGGGCCTGTTGTGGACTTCCCTGGCGATCGCCGCACCACCGGCACTGCCGGCGCCGAAGGTACTGGACGATTTCGACGACATCGGCGCCTGGAAGCTGGTGCTGTCCGACCAGGTCAGCGGTTCGCTGCGGCCGGTGAGCGGTGCCGGTGGCGGCCGCGCGCTGTGCCTGGACTACGATTTCCACAAGGTGTCGGGCTACGTCGGCATCCGCCGCGCGCTGGGCATCGAGTACCCGGCCAACTACCGCTTCGGCTTCCAGCTGCGGGGAGATTCGCCGGGCAACGACCTGCAGTTCAAGCTGATCGATGCCAGCGGCGATAATGTCTGGTGGGTCAATCGCCCGGGCTACAGCTTCCCCAAGGCGTGGACGCCGGTCGAATACCGCCGTCGCCAGATCGACAAGGCGTGGGGGCCGTCGCCGGAGAAGGAGATGGCGCGCAGCGCTGCGGTCGAGTTCACGATCTACAGCAAGGTCGGCGGCCGCGGCACGGTGTGCTTCGACAAGCTGACCCTGCAGGGCCTGCCGCCGCAGGATGATTCGGCGCTGGTGCCATCGGTGATCGCCGACACCGCCACCGCGCTGCAGGACCGGATGATTGACGGAAAGAGCGATACGTTCTGGATCAGTGGCGGGGTCAAGCAGCAGACCATCAGCCTGGACCTGCACAAGAGCCGCGAGATCGGCGGTGCGGTGATTGACTGGCTGCCGAACCTGGAAGCCAATCGCTACACCGTGCGTACGTCCGAGGATGGCCGGGACTGGCGCACCGTGCGCGAGGTGGCCGGCGGTGCGGGCGGCCGCGACTGGCTGGCGCTGCCGGATACCGACGCGCGCTACGTGCGCTTCGATCTGCACGATGGCCCGAACTGGCGCTATGGCATCCGTGACATCACGCTCAAGCCGCTGGCGTTCGCGGCCACGCCGAACGCATTCCTGTCCTCGGTGGCGGCCGACCTGCCGCGCGGCTCGCTGCCGCGCGCATATGTGGGCGAACAGCCGTACTGGACCCTGCTTGGCCTCGATGGCGGCCAGGAGCAGGCACTGATCAGCGAGGACGGTGCGCTGGAACCGGCCAAGGGCAGTTTCAGTATCGAGCCGTTCATCCGCGTGGACGGCAAGTTGCTGGACTGGTCGAAGGTGGCCATCACCCAGTCGCTGCAGGATCGCTACCTGCCCATCGCCAATGTCGACTGGGTGCACGAGAAGGCAGGCCTGGCGGTAACCAGCTTCGTGCAGGGCACGCCGGAGCGCGCGCAGCTGATCGGCCGCTACCGGTTGAGCAATCCGGACAAGGTGGCGCACGAGTACACCCTGGCGCTGGCGATCCGGCCGTGGCAGGTGAACCCGCCGACCCAGTTCCTCAACACCGTCGGCGGCTTCAGCCGCATCGATGCGCTGGATGTGGGCGAACAGCTGGTGCGCATCAACGGTGAGCCGCGCATCTATCCGTTGCAGGTGCCGGATGCGCGCTTCGCCAGCACGTTCGATGGCAAGCTCGACGCGATGCATCTGGCCTCCGGGAAATACCCGGCCAGCACGGCGGTGAAGGACAGCACCGGCATGGCGTCCGGTGCTCTGCTGTATACGATCAGGCTGGAGCCTGGCCAGAGCCGAGAAGTGGCGGTGGTGTTGCCACAGACCGGAGGCTGGGCGCCGCAGGCGCTGGATGTGGCCAAGGCGCAGGCGCAGGTCGCAGAGCAGTGGCGGCAGAAGCTGGGGGTGGTCTCGTTGCAGGTACCGGCTGCGGGCCAGGCACTGGTCGATACCCTGCGCACCGCCGTGGCGCACATGCTGATCTCGCGGGTCGGCCCGCGCCTGCAGCCGGGCACGCGCTCGTACGCGCGCAGCTGGATCCGCGATGGCGCGATGATTTCCGAGGGCCTTCTGCGCATGGGGCGCAGTGATGCGGTGCGTGATTACATCAACTGGTATGCGCCCTATCAGTTCGAGAATGGCAAGGTGCCGTGCTGTGTCGATGCACGTGGCAGCGATCCGGTGCCGGAGAACGACAGCCATGGCGAGCTGATCTACAGCATTGCCGAATATGGGCGCTATACCGGTGACAGCACCTTCGCCGAACTGATGTGGCCGCATGTGCAGGGCGCCTACAACTACATGGAGCAACTGCGCGCCAGCGAGCGCACGGACGAGAATCGGGCGCGCAATCCGGCGTTCTACGGGATGATGCCGGCCTCGATCAGCCATGAAGGCTATTCGGCCAAGCCGATGCATTCGTACTGGGACAATTTCTGGGCGTTGCGCGGCTACAAGGATGCGGCATCGCTGGCGGCCCAGCTGGGCAAGGTCGAAGCCATGCAGATTGCCGAATCGCGTGACCAGTTCCGTGATGACCTGCAGGCCTCGCTGCTGTCGGCGATGCAGCAGCACAACATCGATTACCTGCCGGGCTCGGCCGAGCTGGGCGATTTCGATGCGACCTCGACCACCATCGCGCTGGCTCCGGGCGGTGAACAGGGGCGCCTTCCGCAGCAGGCGCTCGATGCCACCTTCGAGCGCTACTGGAAGGAGTTCGTGGCCCGTCGCGATGGCAAGCGCGAGTGGAAGGACTACACGCCCTACGAGTGGCGCAACGTGGCCGCCTTCGTCCGCCTCGGCTGGCGCGATCGCGCCTGGCAGGCGACTGAGTTCTTCTTCAAGGACCGTACGCCGCAGGCCTGGAACCAGTGGGCCGAAGTGGTCTCGCGCACGCCACGCAAGCCGTTCTTCGTCGGTGACCTGCCGCATGCCTGGGTGGCCTCGGACTTCGTGCGCTCGGCCCTGGACATGTTCGCCTACAGCCGTGACATGGACGATGCGCTGGTATTGGCCGCCGGCATTCCGACCGCCTGGCTGCAGGGCGAGGGCATCGCCGTGCAGGGCCTGCGCACGCCGCAGGGCCAGCTCAACTACCACCTGCAGCGCAGCGACAAGCAGCTGGTGCTGGAGGTGCAGCCGGGCCTGGTGCCACCGGTCGGTGGCGTGGTCTTGCCGTGGCCGTACGCCGGTGATCCGGGTGAGGCGACCATCAACGGCGAAGCGGCCGAATGGACCAACAGGGAACTGCACGTGCACCAGCTGCCGGCGCGGGTCGAGATCGATGTACCGGGCGCGGTGCGCCGCGCCGAGCGCAAGGGGCAGTAACGATGAAGCAGCAGGGGGCAAGGGTGCGCACGGCCGTGCGTGCCCTGGGACTGGCCATTGCATTGGCATTGCCGGGTGCGGTGATGGCAGCCGTGCCAACCGCCGCGACGGCGGCTGACGTCGCCAGCGCGCCAGGCATGAGCATGGTGACCTTCAACCTGCATCACGACCGCGAGGACTGGCCGAGCCGCCGCCGCACCATCCTGGCCGAACTCAAGCGCCTGCAGCCGGATGCGGTTGCCCTGCAGGAGGTGATCCAACGCCGTAACGTGCGCAACCAGGCACAGTGGCTGGCCAGCCAGCTGGGCTACAGGTACATCTTCGTCTCCACCGATCCGGTGGGCGCGCCGAAACGTTACGGCAACGCGCTGCTGAGCCGGCGCCCGATCCTCGCCCAAGGTGAGCACCTGTTGCGGCCGCTGGACGATTATCGGACGGTCGCCCATCTGCGTATCGATGTGGACGGCAAGGCGGTCAACGTCTATGCCACCCACCTCAACGAGCGCAGCGACGAGAATGGCCAGCGCATCCGTCGCACCCAGGTCGAGGACCTGCTGCGCTTCATCGCCAGCACCTCGGCCGGCGCACCGGTGGTGATCGCGGGCGACTTCAACGCACTGGTCGATGCCAGTGACCTGAGCGAGCTGCGCAGCCATTACGGTGACAGCTACGGCAGCGTGCACGTCAACACCGACCTGGCCGGGGTCAGTACGCTGAACAGGCACTACTACCCGGTGGCCTCGCGGATCGACCACATCTTCTTCCAGCAGGACGCGATGGTTGCACGTGAGGCCAAGCTCCTGTTCGACCAGCCCGATGACAGCGGTCGCTGGGCCTCGGACCACTACGGTGTGTGGACCCGCCTGCAGTTCGCTCCGACGCGCTGATGTCCTGGTAGGTGCCACCCTGGGTTGGCACGGACGTGTCCGCGTTCGCTCCAACAACGGCGCCGACCAGGGTTGGCCTCCCAGAGCGCTGCACGCGCCTGGCGCACAAACAGAAGCGGCGGGGATCATCGATCCCCGCCGCTTTTTCACGCGATCAAGGCGCGATCAGTTCGCCGGCGGCGTGCGCTTGGCGCCTTCTTCGCCTTCTTCGTCGGCCTTGGCTTCGGCCGCCTGGGCTGCCGCATCGGCGTGGCCATCGGCGACCGGATCGATCGACGGTGTCACCACTGCATCGGCGACCGGGGCCGCAGCTTCCACCGGTGCCGCTTCAACTGCCACCGGCGCGACCGGCTGTTCGGTGACCGGTGCGGTCTCGACGACCGGTTTGGCTTCAACCGCAGGAGCGGCTTCCGCCACCGGGGCAGCCTCAACGGCCAGCGGCTTGGCTTCGACCGCCGGAGCGGCTTCAGCGATCTCCGGCATCGATTCCACGACCGCAACAGCCTCGGCCTCGGCCTCGGCCGACTTCACTTCGACCACCGCAGTGGCTTCAGCGACCGGGGCAGCCTCAACCACCACCGGCTTCGCTTCGACCGCCGGGGCTGCTGCTACCGCTGGCTGGGCCGGGGTTGCAGCGTCGATGGCATCAAGCATGCTGGTCTGCACCGGCGACGCCGCCGGTTCGGCCTTGGCGACGGCTTCGACCGGAGCCTGTACCTTCGCCACGACCGGTGCAGGAGCGTCGATCACGGCGCTGCTCACCACTGCGACCGGCGCGGCGACAGCAGCGGCGGCGGCGCGGACCGGCTTCTCGGCTTCGGCAGCGGTCGGTTCGGCTTCGTCATCGAATTCGAACTCCGGCTGCGAACGCGCCGGCTGTGCCGCGGCCACCGGAGTGGTCCCGGCAACGCTGTCGTTGCTCTGCCCGGCGACATCAGCGGCATCGGTGTCATCACCGTCGTCCGCGTCGTCCTGATCATCGCCCAGGCCATCGCTGCCGGCAGCGTTCTCGGCGCCACCACGACGGCGGCGACGGCCACCACGACGGCCACGGCGGCGGCGGGTTGCGCCTTCACCGGCCTGCTCGCCGTTGGCGTCGAGGGCAGCCTCTTCACCGGTCACGGCAATCGCCTCGGCCTCATTGCCGGCGTTGGCAGTGCTGTCGGCCGGTGCAGTGACTTCCGCCGGAGCGGAGGCAGCCGGTGCAACCGGCGCAGTGGCTTCCTGCGCGGTCACGACGTTGGCAGCGACGGCCGTAGCGGCTACGGCTGCCGCCACGGCCTCGGACGGCAACTCGGCGGCGCTGCGCTGCGGCTTTTCGGCCGGCTTGTCACCGTCCTGCTGCTGGCGCGGCTGCTTGGGCTGCTTCAGCTTCGGCTGGTTCTGGTTCTGGTTCTGGCCCTGCTGCTCGTTGCGCGGCTTGTTCTGCTGCTGCGGCTGCTGCTGGCCATCCTTCTGCTGCGGCTCTTTCTGCCTGCCCTGCTGCGGCTGCTGCTGGGCGTTGCCGTTGTTGCGGCCGTCCTTGTTGCGCTGCTCAGCACGGTCCTTGCGGTTGCCGCCATCCTTCTGCTGCTGCGCGTTGCCGTTGCCACCGTTGCCACGGTTTTCGTCGCGACGGTCCTTGCGATCCTTGTTGCGATCCTTGTTGCGGTCCTTGCGACCACCGTCCTGCTGCTGGCGCGGAGCCGGGGCGGCCGGAGCCGGCGCCGGTGCCGGCTCGCCACCGAACACGCGCTTGAGCCAACCAATCACGCCGCCACTCGGAGCCGGCGCCACTGGCGCTGCCACGACCGGAGCCGGAGCGGCTGCAGCCGGAGCCGCTTCCTCGCGCACCGGGGCGGGAGAGGTGTGCTTGACCTGGGTCACTGCCGGCGGCGGGATGTTCAGCTGGCCCTTGGTCAGGGCGTGCACCGGCAGCTTGCGCGGGGTGCCGCGCTGGTAGCTGGGCTTGCTGCTCTCTTCACCCAGCTCGTTCTCACGCAGGCGGGTGACGGCATAGTGCGGGGTGTGCAGCTGCTCGTCGGCTACGATCACGATCGGCGCTTCGTGGCGCTGCTCGATCTCGCGCAGGGCGCTGCGCTTCTCGTTCAACAGGTAGTTGGCGATCTCCACCGGCGCCTGGACCAGCACCTGCCCGGTGTTCTCCTTCATCGCGTGCTCTTCGGCGACGCGGATGATCGACAGCGACAGCGACTCGACGCTGCGCATGCGGCCGTGGCCGTCGCAACGCGGGCAGACGATCTGGCTGGATTCGCCCAGGCTCGGGCGCAGGCGCTGGCGGCTCATTTCCAGCAGGCCGAAGCGCGAGATGCGGCCGACCTGCACGCGGGCACGGTCGTACTTCAGCGCGTTGGCCAGGCGGTTCTCGACCTCGCGCTGGTGCTTGTTGGAGGCCATGTCGATGAAGTCGATCACCACCAGGCCGCCCAGGTCGCGCAGGCGCAGTTGGCGAGCCACTTCCTCGGCCGCTTCCAGGTTGGTCTGGAACGCGGTGTCCTCGATGTCGCTGCCCTTGGTGGCGCGCGAGGAGTTCACGTCGACTGCGGTCAGTGCTTCGGTCTGGTCGACCACGATCGAGCCACCCGACGGCAGGCGCACGTTGCGCTCGTAGGCACCTTCGATCTGCGACTCGATCTGGAAGCGGTTGAACAGCGGGATGTCGTCCTTGTAGTGCTTGAGCTTGCGCAGGGTCTGCGGCATCACCTGCTGCATGAACTCGCGGGCGTGCTCGTACATCTCCTCGGTGTCCACCAGGATCTCGCCGATGTCGGCGCGCAGGTAGTCACGCAGGGCGCGCACGATCAGGCGTGATTCCTGGTAGATCAGGAACGGGGCCGGCTTGCTCAGTGCGGCTTCGGCGATGGCGCGCCAGACGTTGAGCAGGTAGTCCAGGTCCCACTGCAGCTCTTCCGCATCGCGACCGACGCCGGCGGTGCGGATGATCACCCCCATGTCGTCGGGAATGTTCAGCTTGTCCAGGGCCTCCTTCAGCGCGGCACGGTCTTCGCCCTCGATGCGGCGGGACACACCGCCGGCGCTGGGCGAGTTCGGCATCAGCACCATGTAGCGGCCGGCCAGCGAGATGAACGTGGTCAGGGCGGCGCCCTTGTTGCCACGCTCTTCCTTGTCGACCTGGACAACGATCTCCTGGCCTTCCTTCAGCAGCTCGCGGATACCGGCCTTGTTGTGGTCGACACCGGCCTGGAAGTAGTCGCGGGAAATCTCCTTCAGCGGCAGGAAGCCATGGCGGCCACCGCCATACTCGACGAAGGCGGCTTCCAGCGAGGGCTCGATGCGGAAGATCCGGCCCTTGTAGATGTTGGACTTCTTCTGTTCCTTCGACGGCTGTTCGATGTCGATGTCATACAACGACTGGCCATCCACGATGGCAACACGCAGCTCTTCAGCCTGCGTGGCGTTGATCAGCATTCGCTTCATTGTTGCGTTCCTCGCAAGCGGCTACCGCGCGGAACGCCATGGGGTTTCGCCTCTGGACACGGCTCGCCGCCCATTCGCGCAAGCGCGGGGAGGGCGGCTTGGGTTTCCAGCGCTACGACACCACGGCAGGCCGCGGGAGCGCTTCACTCTTATGGGTTTTTGGGTGTTGCAGGGCCGCAGGCAGCTGTCAGCCAGGCTGGAGCGCCACGCGGGACATGTTCAGCACGGTTGCGTGTCAGGCATCCGGCGATGGCCGGGAAGGCCGGTGAGCCGCTAACATGGCCGCCCCGCGGGCGGTGGTCGCGCACTGTGCCGGATTCGTCGGAAGCTGGGCTTCTGGCCCTGAGTAACTTCCAACGAAATCAATCCCTTATCTCGCCCCCCGAGTGTAACAGAATAAACAGCCTGATGACCGCCCAAGACCCGACCAAACCCGCTGGCGACAAGCCTTCCGTGCGCATGATCACCGTTCCCGCCGACCGCGCCGGCCAGCGCCTGGACAACTTCCTGCTCGGCCAGCTGAAGGGAGCCCCGCGCAGTCTGGTGTACAAGCTGGTGCGCAGTGGGCAGGTTCGGGTGAACGGCGGCCGCGCCAAGGCCGAGCGCAAGCTGGAGGCGGGCGATGAGGTGCGTGTGCCGCCGGTCCGTCTCAGCGAGGAAGGAGACAAGGCCGGTCCGCCAGAGGCGTTCATGCGCCGCCTGGAGCAGGCCATCGTCTTCGAGGACGCCCGGCTGCTGGCCCTGAACAAGCCCTCCGGCGTGGCCAGCCACGGCGGCAGCGGCATCAGCTTCGGTGCCATCGAGACCCTGCGCGCCTTGCGCCCGGGACAGACACTGGAGCTGGTCCATCGGCTGGATCGCGACACCTCGGGCCTGCTGATCGTGGCCAAGAAGCGTTCGGCACTGAGCGAACTGCAGGCGCTGTTGCGTGAAGACCACGGCGCCGGCATCCGCAAGCGCTATCTGACCCTGCTGGCCGGCCGCATGCCGGACGGCGTGATGACCGTCGACGCGCCGCTGCACGTGGGCCTGCGCCAGGGCGGCGAGCGCCATGTACAGGTCAATGCGATCGGCAAGGAATCGATCAGTCACTTCCGGGTGCTGGAGCGCCGCGGCGGCCATTCGTACTGCGAGGTGCGCATCGAAACCGGCCGCACCCATCAGATCCGCGTGCATGCCCAGCATCTGGGCCATCCGGTGGCCGGTGACGACAAATACGGCGATCCTGCGGTCAACAAGCGGCTTCGTGAGCAGATCGGACTGAAGCGACTGTTTCTGCACGCGGCCTCGCTGGAGTTTGCACTGGACGACGGCAAGAGTCCGTATGTGCTGAACGCGCCGCTGGCCGATGAGCTGGTCGAGGCGCTGGACCGGCTGCGCTGACGGCGGTTCGGCGGCGCCGGGTGCTTGGTCGGCGCCGTCGCTTCCCTGCGGAGAGTGGGCTTGTCACTTTCTTTGCTCGTGCAAAGAAAGTAACCAAAGAAACACGCCGCCATCCGCGAGCCGGCGCCGCGCGCCGGTGCCCTGCGCTCCTCGGTCCGCCGAGGGACGGCGCGGAACTCGCTGCGCTCAGACACCCGCGCCTCTTCGCCCTCGCCGGACCTGCGGTGCTCGGCTCGCTACAAGGAGGACCCGGACATCCGCAGCGTAGGCCCATACCCGCCCGTGACCTCTCGATACTGTGGGACGTACCAGCCGCGAGGGGGCTCAGCCCGTTGGCTGCAAACCCCTCACCACTTGAACAGCACCAGGCTGATCGCCAGCGTGCCCATGCCCGCCACCAGCCCATAAACGGTCTCGTGGCCCTTCGCATAGCGCTTGGCGGCCGGCAGCAGTTCATCCAGTGCCAGGAACACCATCACGCCGGCAATCAGCCCGAACACCCAGCCGAAGGTGGCGTGCGAAAGCGACCCGGACAGCAACCAGTAGCCGAGCGCCGCGCCCACCGGCTCGGCCAGACCCGACAGCAGGCTGGCGCTGAATGCATAGGCCTTGTTCTGGGTGGCGAAGTACACCGGCACCGCGATCGCGATGCCCTCGGGGATGTTGTGGATGGCAATCGCAAAGGCCAGTGGCATGCCCACCGACGGGCTTTCCAGCGTGGCGAAGAAGGTCGCCAGCCCTTCCGGGAAATTGTGCGCGGTGATCGCGACGGAAGTCAGCAGCGCGACCCGCTTCAGGTACTCGCGGCTGTTCTCGCGGAACGCGGGATCCTGCTTGTCCAGGCTGTCATGCGGGTTGGGAATGAAGTGGTCGATCAGCACGATCACGATCACGCCCAGCAGGAACGCGAGGGTGCCGTAGGTGAAACCGGTGCGCTCGCCATGGGCCAGTGCGAACGAAGCAATGGACTTGTTGAGGATTTCCGACAGCGACACATAGACCATCGCGCCGCCGGCGAAGGCCAGGCCAAAGGCCAGCAGGCGCGGGTTGGGGCGGCGCGAGAACAGCACCAGCAGGCTGCCGATCGCAGTGGCGAGGCCGGCCGCGAGGGTGACCGCCAGCGCAATCCAGATGTTTTCGGGGGGAATCTGCAGCATCTACCGACGCAGTCCTGGTCAACAGACAGCCGCCCCGGACAGGGCCGGGGCGGCGAGGGCGAGGCGGGCGCCGGCTGGCCTCGTCGGGTGCGTGCGATCAGCCGCCGCGGCGCAGGCGCTCTTCAATGGCGAAGCACTGGTCCGGCTTCGGCTGCGGCGGGTTGAAGCTGACCGGCACCTGGATGGTGGCCGGCACCGGCTGGCCGTTGCGGGTGGCGGCATTGAACTGCCAGCCCTGCACGGCAGTCTTGGCCAGCTCGTCCAGCTGCGGGTTGCCGGCGCCAGTCAGCAGGGCCACTTCGCTCGGCTTCCCGTCGGTGCCGATGGTCACCTTGAACGTACTGGTGCCGCCCACGCCCATGCAGGCCAGTTCAAGCGGGTACTGCGGCGGCGGCGTCTTCACCGCTGCGACTTCGGTCGGCGGAGGCGGTGGCGGTGCCGGCGGTTCGGATGAACCACAGCCGGCCAGGCCGGTCGCAGCGATCAGGGACAGGCTCAGCAAGCGTACGTTCATGGCAGTTGCTCCGTCAGGGCCGAAGTCTTTGCCGCGCAGATGAAGTCGTTCTCGCTCAGGCCACCCACGTCGTGGGTGGAAAAGCGCACGACCGCGCGGTCGTAGTGCACGCCCAGGTCCGGATGGTGGTCCTCGCGATGGGCAATCCAGGCCAGAGCGTTCACGAAGGCCATGGTGGCGTAGTAATCCTTGAAGCGGAAGGTGCGCGTCAGGGCCTGCCCGCCCTCGCTCAGCTCCCAGCCGGGAACCTGCGGCAGCAGTTCGGCCAGGCGGGCTTCGCCGAGCTTGTGGTCGCTGCCTTTGCGTGGCACGCAACGGGCCTGGGCCAGTGGAATCAGGTCGGCCATGGGAATCTCCACCTCGTGTTGACTGAACAATGCGCCGGACGGTGTATAAACCGAATGAGCGGCTGACGCTTACTTGGCTAGAATAGCCTGATGATCCAGATCTCCGACACTGCCCAGACCCATTTCCGCAAGCTGATCGAACGCGAGGGCGTGCCTGGCATGGGCGTGCGCCTGAGCGCGGTCGACCCCGGTACCCCGCGCGCCGACGCCCGGCTGGAATTCGCCGAACCCACCGACCTGCTGGGCGACGAGTGGGCGGTGGACTGCGATGGCTTCACCCTCTATGTCGATGCCGGCAGCGTTGGCTGGCTCGACGGCGCAGAGATCGACATCGTCGCCGGCACCGCCGGTGCCCAGCAGTTGACCATCAAGGCGCCGCGCATCAAGGGTGAAGCGCCCGGTGATGAGGCCTCGCTGGTCGAGCGCGTGCACTGGGTGGTGGAGAACGAAGTCAATCCGCAGCTGGCCTCGCATGGCGGCAAGGTGGCCGTGCAGGAAGTCTCGGCCGACGGCGTGGTGCTGCTGCGCTTCGGTGGTGGCTGCCAGGGCTGCGGCATGGCCGACGTGACGCTCAAGCAGGGCATCGAAAAGACCCTGATGGGCCGCGTGCCGGGCGTGACCGCCGTGCGCGACGCGACCGACCACGACAGCGGCCACGCGCCGTACATTCCGCGCGACAACGTCGCCTGATCGCTGACGCGTGCCTCTGACCCGGGCCGAGCAACTCATCGATCTGCTGCTGGCCCGCCAGCAGCCCCGCGCCGTCCTTGAGAAGACCACGCGCCTGCCTTATGGCTGGGCGTTGTGGCTGCGCTCGCTGGGGCCGCTGCCGCGGCCGTTGCATGCCGGCGAAGTAATTGCGGTGTTGCTGCCGCGTCCGCTGCCCGGCCGGCCAGGCCAATCGCCGCAGCTGTCGCTGTGGCAAGCGTTGCGCCGTCTGTTCTGGCAGGACTGGGACGCTGCGCCGCGCGACCAGCGCTGGATGCGCTGGACCTCGGCACTGATCAGCGCACTGCTGCACCTGCTGTTCTTCATGCTGCTGCTGTGGGTGGCGGTGATCCGCACCACTGCGCCAGACGAAGAGGGTGCCGAGGGTGAGCGCGTGCAGGTGGAGTTCGTCGGCCGCGCGACCCAGGAAGGCGGGGGCGATCAGCCAGGCGCCGAAGTCGCTGCGGCCGTTGCGGCAGGTCGGGTTGCGACGGGGCAGCAGACGGGTGCCGCCACAGCTCCTGCCCCGCACCCGGCGGCTGCCGAAGCCGCCGCATCTTCCCCTGCATCCGCGCCGACCGCCAGTGTTCCTCCGCCGCCTGCCGAAGCCGAGCCGGCGCCGGTTGCCGCGCCGCCGCCTTCACCGGTCCAGGCCACCGAGGTGGCGCAGGCCAGCACGGATTTCGTGGTGCCGCCGGTCAGCGTGCCTCGAACCGAAGTCAGCGTCGTACCGCGTGACAGCACGCCCGTAGTGCGCGAGCGCAGCGTGCAGCCGGTGCAGGCGCCGCCGACGCCAAGCCAGATGCGCAGCCCGGAACTGGCCGTGCGCACGCCGCAGGTGCGTGACATCCAGGTGCGCGAACGCGAAGTCAGCATCGTCGAAGCGCCCGTCGCACCCAAACCGCTGCGCAGCCCTGAAATGCAGGTGCGCGTGCCACAGCAGGACGTGCAGGTGCGTGAACGTGAAGTGCAGGCCGTGGCCGATCCGCAGGTGCGGATGGCGGCGGTGGCCGGGCGTGAGCCCGCCGTACGCGCGCCCACCGGCCGTGATGTACAGGTGCGGGAGCGTGAAGTGGCCCCGGCACCGGCGGCGGCACCGGCATCCTCCAGTGGCAGTGCCTCCGTGACGCCTGCGGCTGCGGCGCAAGGCAGCGCGGCGCAGACGAGCAGCAGCACGCGTCCGTCGGCCTCCAGCAGCACGGCAAACGCCGGAGCGCGCCCGGCGCCCAATCCAGGCAACTGGGCCACGCCTGCCAAGGGCGACGACTGGGGTTCATCCAGCCGTAACCGTGACGGTGCCAGCAGTGGCGCCCGCCAGGCCAGCACTGCCGGCAAGGGCAATGGCCTGTTCAATGCCGATGGCAGCGTGCGCGTGCCGGGCCAGGACGGCGATGGCCACGCCGAGCGCGGTGCGCCCGGTGGCGCCAACGACGGCTGGAGCAAGGAGCGCATCGCGCAATCGGGCACATGGCTGAAACGTCCGCCGTACGACTACACGCCGACGTCGTTCGACAAGTACTGGGTGCCACAGGAATCGCTGCTGGCCGAATGGGTGCGCAAGGGCGTCAAGGCGATGGAGATTCCACTGCCGGGCACCAACACGAGGATTTCCTGCGTCATTTCGATCCTGCAGGCCGGCGGTGGCTGTGGCCTGACCAACCCCAACATGCAGGACCAGCCGGCCGTGGCACGGCCGCCGCCGGACATTCCGTTCAAGAAAGAACTGCAGGAAGACAACGGCAGCCGCTAGGACGGCGCATCCACGCATGGCGTGGATCTACTGTGCATCCAGCTGCGCCGGGTAGATCCACGCCATGCGTGGATGATCCATGCGGGGACACGCCCATGCCGACCAAGGTCGGCCTCTACCAGGGCGTTGCCCCTACGCGCTCTGTGACAGGAACACCCAGAACGGTACATCGCGACCGACCCAATCGCGGCTGGCTTCATCCATCACGTCCAGCAGGGTGTCGAAGTCCCTCTGTGCGTTGGCACGCAGTGCATCCACGTCGGCCAGGAACAGCGCGTAGCCGTTGGCCGGCAGCCATTGCAGATCACGCAGATTGTCTGACAGTGCATCCCAGTTGCCGCCGAAACCGGCCGGGAAATCCAGTTGCGCGGCGAGCCGGGCGAGCAGGGTGCGCTTGTCCGTCACGCCTTCCAGGTCAATGCGGATCACCTTGAGGCTGGCATCGCGCATTGCTGCGGCCAGTGCGCCGATGTCATCGCTGTCGATGGCATAGACGCCGGCATTATTGATGTCATGCAGGCCGAGGCCGAAATCATCGTGGCTCATCACTGCGCTCCTTGGGCCGGTACGGTGAAGCTGCGGAACGATTCGTAGTGGTCGTCGGTGTAGTACCACGCCTCCGGCGGATCGCCGCCGGTGACGATGCGGCGCGTGCCACGCGTGCGTGCACCGGGGGTGTCGACGGTGTACTCGCGGTAGTAGCCACGCGGACGTTGTGGCAGCTGCTGCTCGCGGTTGCCGAAGGTAGTGCCGTCCTGGCGGTGCGGGAATGGACCGCCTCGCTGGATCAGGGCAATGGTCTGGCGTGCTTCGGTGGGCAGGAACGCGGGCAGGCCGTTGTCCCGTCCGGGCGTTGCCGTGGCAGGGGCCCGTGCGGTCGGTGTTCCCTGCAGGTCCGGTGCGAACTGTGGCGCCGGCGGCCGCTGCAGGAAATGGTTGGCGACCAGGCCGAGCAGCAGCAGGGCGATGGCGGTGATCAGCAGCCGGGGGTTGCGCATGGGCAGGGGCGGGCGAGGGTGGTGCACGCACTGTAGCGCCTGCGCGCTGCATGGCGCATGAGGAGGGTGCCGCGTCACTGCTGCGTAACAATTGCCGTCGTGCTCACTGGCAGGACGCAATTTCCTTTACATCCCCCTTGGTAATCTGCGGGTCTGTCCCCATCATTCACGGCGCACCGCCCGACATCGTCGGGTGCCCTCGCAATCAGGAGATGCATCATGGCCTACACCCTGCCCAAGCTGTCCTACGCCTACGACGCGCTGGAGCCGCATATCGATGCGGCGACGATGGAAATCCATCACACCAAGCATCACCAGACCTACATCAACAACGTCAACGCGGCGCTGGAAGGCACCGAATACGCTGACCTGCCGGTCGAAGAGCTGGTGAAGAAGCTCAAGTCGTTGCCGGAGAACCTGCAGGGTCCGGTGCGCAACAACGGTGGTGGCCATGCCAACCACTCGCTGTTCTGGACCGTGATGGCCCCGAACGCAGGTGGCAACCCGGTGGGTGACGTGGCCAAGGCCATCGACAAGGACCTGGGCGGTTTCGACAAGTTCAAGGACGCCTTCACCAAGGCGGCGCTGACCCGTTTCGGCAGCGGCTGGGCGTGGCTGAGCGTGACCCCGGACAAGAAGGTCGTGGTCGAGAGCACCGGCAACCAGGACAGCCCGCTGATGGAAGGCAACACGCCGATCCTCGGCCTGGACGTTTGGGAGCACGCGTACTACCTGAAGTACCAGAACCGCCGCCCGGAATACATCGGCGCGTTCTTCAACGTCATCGACTGGAATGAAGTCGAGCGCCGTTACCAGGAAGCGATCGCCTGATTGCGGTGATGGGATGAGTGGAAAGGCCGGGGGAGACCCCGGCCTTTCCTGTTGCAGGATTCATTCGGTAGCGCCGGCCGCTGGCCCGCAATCGTGTGGTCCCCGGGGAGCCGGCCAGCGGCCGGCACGACCTATTCGGCAGTGGCCGTATCGTCCTGGAGGCGCAGGGTTGCCAACACGCCCAGGCGCAGTCCGGGCAGGTCGCCGTCGGCGGGCAGCAGGATCGGCTGCTGGCGGATGCCGCCGAAGTGCTTGACCTGGAACAGCACGTCCAAGCCGTGGCCACTGGCGCCGCCACCACTGGCTGCAGGCGGCTCGGCGCGGCCGCCGGGATTGCGCCGTGCCGGCTGGAAGCCGGGCGTGCTACGCACCAGCTCCAC
Organism: Stenotrophomonas sp. YJH_SMC_94-11; assembly: GCF_059370435.1. Taxonomy (NCBI): domain Bacteria; kingdom Pseudomonadati; phylum Pseudomonadota; class Gammaproteobacteria; order Lysobacterales; family Lysobacteraceae; genus Stenotrophomonas; species Stenotrophomonas sp. YJH_SMC_94-11. The sequence goes on from NZ_JCAFTR010000002.1 coordinate 164,781, forward strand.
CGTGCTGGCCGAAAAGTCGCCCGCGATCAGGCTGGGCATGCCTTCGGCGGTGGCGCCGATCCAGGTCATCAGGTCGCTGGTCTGGTGTTGGCGGGCGGTGGCCTCGTCCGGGTCCGGGCGCAGCCGCGCCACATAGATGTTGACCAGCGCCTCGCCCAGCTTCAGCCGCATCATGCCGGCCGCACTGAAGGTGCCGGGAGGATGCAGCAGGGTCACGCCGTCCTCGCTCACCGGCAGCCGGGTCAGCATGGCGTTGCCATGCCGCAGTGGCTGGCTGGGTGGGTCGGCGGTGACGAAGTCGCAACTGTAGCGCAGCCGGCTGGCCAGCCAGCAGGCCGGGTTGCGGCCTTGCTGCTGCAGCACCTGCTGCACCGAGATCACGTCCGGCTGCAGGTCAGTCAGCAGTTGTGCGACCTGCTCGCGGCGTTGCTTCCATTGCGCGTCATCGCGGCTGGGCAACTCCAGCGCGGCCACGGTCAGCTGCCGGGGCGCGCTCTCACTGGCGGCGGCCGGCGCCTGCGGCCGCGCCTGTACCTGCAACGCCGGCAGCAGCACGAGACAGCTGAGCAGGAGGCGGGCGGGGGCGAGGGGGCGCATAACGATAAGTTTACGCTTTTGTCGTGCAGGTGCCGTGACTTCCGGCAGGGCCTGCACTGCCTGCCATGGATTGGCACCGTTGTCATGCAGCCCTGCAGCGTGCTTCGCAAGCCCCGGTTCCGGTAACCTTGCGCCTTTCGCTTTGCAGGAATGCCTTACAGGATGAGCCACGACGCAGTCGCCCCCATCGCCGGCCAAGGAAAGATGCCGCGCCAGATTCCGTACATCATCGGCAATGAGGCCTGCGAACGGTTCAGTTTCTACGGGATGCGCAACATCCTGGTGCAGTTCCTGATCACCTCGCTGCTGCTGCAGGAAATCACTGCGGAAGGCCGTGCCGGTGAAGCCAAGGACATCATGCACAGCTTCATGATCGGCGTGTATTTCTTCCCGCTGCTCGGTGGCTGGCTGGCCGACAGGTTCTTCGGCAAGTACCACACGATCCTCTGGTTCAGCCTGGTCTACTGCGCCGGCCACCTGTGCCTGGCGCTGTTCGAGAACAGCCGCGAGGGCTTCTTCCTCGGCCTGGGCCTGATCGCGCTGGGTGCCGGTGGCATCAAGCCGCTGGTGGCCTCGTTCATGGGCGACCAGTTCGACCAGAGCAACAAGCACCTGGCCAAGATCGTCTTCGACGCCTTCTACTGGATCATCAACTTCGGTTCGCTGTTCGCCTCGCTGCTGATCCCGCTGGTACTGAAGAACTGGGGGCCGCAGTGGGCGTTCGGTATCCCGGGCATCCTGATGTTCATTGCTACCTTCGTGTTCTGGCTGGGCCGCAAGCGCTACGTGCTGGTGCCGCTGCCGCCGAAGGATCCGCATTCGTTCGCCAACGTGGTGCGTACCGCGCTGACCACGCGCGTGGCCGGCCAGGGCCGTCCGGGCCTGGTGATCGCCGTGCTCGGCCTGGCGCTGGCTGCAGCCTCGTTCGGCCTGGTCGGCTCGCTGGGCATCGTGATCTGCCTGTGCCTGGCGCTGGTGTCGATCCTGGCGGGCATCGGTGGTGGCACCTGGCTGCAGCTCGATCGCGCCCGCGGCCAGCATCCGGCCGAAGCCGTGGAAGGCGTGCGCTCGGTGCTGCGCGTGCTGGTGATCTTCGCGCTGACCACGCCGTTCTTCTCGCTGTTCGACCAGAAGGCCTCGACCTGGGTCCTGCAGGGCCAGCAGATGCAGATGCCGAGCTGGTTCACCGCCTCGCAGATGCAGGCACTGAATCCGCTGCTGGTGATGATCCTGATTCCGTTCAACAACCTGGTGCTGTACCCGGCCCTGCGCCGCTTCGGCTTCGAGCCGACCGCGCTGCGCCGCATGACCGCCGGCATCGCCTTCAGCGGCCTGGCCTGGATCGTGGTCGGCGGCATCCAGGTGGTGATGGACGGCGGCAACGCCATGTCGATCTTCTGGCAGATGCTGCCGTATGCGCTGCTGACCTTCGGTGAGGTGCTGGTCTCGGCCACCGGCCTGGAGTTCGCCTACAGCCAGGCGCCGCAGGCGATGAAGGGCGTGGTGATGAGCTTCTGGAACCTGACCACCACCATCGGCAACCTGTGGGTGCTGCTGTCGAACGCTGCCGTGCGCAACGATGCCGTGACCCACAGGATCGCCAGTACGGGCCTGAGCGAAGCGGCGTTCCTGATGTTCTTCTTCGCCGGTTTCGCCTTCGTCGCGGCGTTGGCCTTCGGTTGGTACGCGAAACGCTATCGTATGGTCGACAACTACCGTAGCGCCTGAGCCTGACATGACCCCCGTCAATCTGCTGTTGATCGCCATCACCGCCATCCTGTCGTGGATGGCGTTCAACAACCGCAAGCTGGCCGACCGCCTGATCCTGTGGCCGCCGGCCGTCGACCGCCATCGCCAGTACGACCGGCTGGTGACCTATGGCTTCATCCACGCCGACTGGTCGCACCTGATCTTCAACATGATCACCCTGTTCTTCTTCGGGGGATTCATCGAGAGCGTGATGGTGCAGTTGACCGGCAGCTACCTGACCTACCCGGCGTTCTACATCGGCGCGCTGCTGGTCTCGATCCTGCCCAGCTACCTGAAGAACCAGAAGAATCCGAACTACCTCAGCCTCGGGGCATCCGGTGCGGTGTCGGCGGTGCTGTTCGCCTTCATCCTGATCAAGCCGTGGTCGATCATCCTGGTGTTCTTCATCCCGGCACCGGCGATCATCTATGCCGCGTTCTACGTCGGCTACAGCATCTGGATGGACAAGCGCGGCGGCGATCGCATCAACCACAGCGCGCACCTGGCAGGTGCGGCGTTCGGCGTGATCTTCATGCTGGCCATGCAGCCGAGCATCTTCAACCACTTCCTGCGCGAACTCTCCAACCCGACCTTCCGCCTGGGCGGCTGAAGCGTGCCGGGGTCGGATCCTGCGGATCCGACCCCGGCGTATCCGGTTTCAGGCCTGGGTCGTGTGGCCGTAGGTATCCAGCAGGCGGGCGAATACTTCCTCGCCGATGCGCTGGAAATCCTGATCCTCGGTCTGCCCTTCCACCGCCAGTTGCAGCAGGCCCTCCAGCAGGGCGCGGTCGGTATCGGAATGGGAATCGCTGGCGTGCATGGGAGCCTCCACGGTGGTGCGCATGATCAATGGTCGCAAGGGTCGTGCCAGCCTGGCCGTACCCCGCCATAGGCGATAGCGGCCGGCGCCCCTCCAGCTTGAGGGCGAAAACTGACGTGAATGGACTGGACTTGCCCCTGTTCAGGCTTCACGCGATCATGGCGCCCGGCTGCGCACCATCCACGCAGTCGCCGCAGGAGACAGTTCCATGGCTTCGGTCACGCCCCCCGGTCTGGCCTACGAGGTCGAACACGATCTGGCCAACCACCGCTTCACCGCCCGTGTGCGAGGACAGCTGGCGGTGCTGGACTACCAGATCAAGCGCAAGCGCATGGTCATCACCCACACCGAGGTGCCCGAGCCGATCGCCGGCCGTGGCATCGCCGGTGAGCTGACCCGCGTGGCACTGCGTTTCGCCCGCGAGCAGAAGTACAAGGTGGTGCCGGCATGTTCCTACGCCGAGGCTTTCCTGCAGCGGCACGAGGAGTACCACGACCTGCTCGTTGGCTGAGTGCCAGCGGGCCACGCTTCAGCCATGGCAGGCGATGATGTACAAACATGAACAGGGGATCCCGATGAAGATTGGAAACAACCGGCCACTGCACGGCAGCGTGCTGGCCGGCGTGGTGGGCGTGCTGTTGCTGGCCGGTTGCCAGCGTGAAAGCGAGCCGGCGCCGGTAACCGACGCGGCGCCCGCCGCCGAAGCCACCGCCGCCGGCGAGACGCCGGCCACGGAAGCGCCGCTGGACCTGCGCGACGTGATCGAAAACAACGAGCGCGAAGTGGTGGGAATCAGCTACCCGGCCGGTATCGACCGCTACCCCGGCCTGGCGCGCGCGCTGCAGAGCTACGCGACGAGTGCACGCAGTGACCTGCAGCAGGCGCTGGACGGGCTGGGCAATGACAAGCCGACCATGCCCTACGAGCTGTCGCTGAGCTTCGAGAAGCTGCTGGAAACCCCGCAGCTGGTGGTGGTCAGTGCCGATGGCAGCCGCTACACCGGTGGCGCCCATGGCGAACCGCTGGTGGCGCGCTTCGTATGGCTGCCGCAGCAGCAGCAGATGCTCAGTGCCGACAAGCTGGTGACCGATGCCAAGGGCTGGAAGGCAATCAGCGATTTCGTCTCCGACCAGCTGCGCGAACGCGTGGCCACGCGGCTCAGCGGCGAGGACATGGACCCGGCCCAACTGCAGGAATCGCTGCGCAACGCATCGCGCATGATCGCCGACGGTACTGGCCCGCAGGCCGACAATTTCAGCCAGTTCCAGCCACTGACCGACGACAAGGGGCAGATCACCGCGCTGCGGTTTGTTTTCCCTCCGTACCAGGTGGGTCCATACTCGGACGGCACCCAGACCGCCGATGTACCGGCGGCGGTGCTGTTGCCGCACGTGGCCAAGGACTACGTGGAGCTGTTCGCACGCGGTTGACCGCAGTCGAGGAGGTGGCGTGGATACAGGGTTGCAGGAGCGGGTCGCCGGCCTGCTCCACGAAGCCGGGGTCCGCATCGGCGGTACCCAGCCACAGGACATCCAGGTGCATGACCCGCGCTTTTTCGCGCGGGTCATGGGCCACGGCTCGCTCGGCCTGGGCGAGAGCTACATGGAAGGGTGGTGGGATGCGAACGTCCTGGATGAATTCCTCGTCCACCTGATGCAGGCGCACCTGGATGAACGGGTGCACGGCTGGCGCGAAGTGGCCGATGCGCTGAAGGCGCGCCTGTTCAACCTGCAGGCGGGGCAGGGCAGCTACGAGGTCGGGCGCCGTCATTACGACCTGGGCAACGATCTCTACCAGGCCATGCTCGGCCAGCGCCTGGTCTACAGCTGTGGCTATTGGCGCAACGCCGATGATCTCGACGCCGCACAGGAAGCCAAGCTCGACCTGGTCTGCCGCAAGCTGGGCCTGCGCCCGGGCCAGCGCGTGCTGGACATCGGCTGCGGTTGGGGCGAAGCACTGAAGTTCGCCGTTGAGCGCTACGGTGTCAGCGGCGTCGGCGTGACGATTTCGCAGGAGCAGGCCGAGTTCGCGCGGAACCTGTGCGCGGGCCTGCCGATCGAGATCCGACTGCAGGACTACCGCGAGCTGGACGAACCGTTCGATGCGATTTTCTCGATCGGCATGTTCGAGCACGTCGGGGACAAGAATTACGCAAGCTTCTTCGAGGTGGCCAAACGCTGCCTGTCACCGCGTGGCCTGCTGCTGTTGCACAGCATCGGCACCAACATCTCCCGGCATCGCACCGATCCGTGGATCGCGCGCTACATCTTCCCCAACTCGATGCTGCCGTCGGCGGTGCAGATCACCCGGGCGTTCGAAGGCCGTTTCGTACTGGAGGACTGGCACAACTTCGGCACCGACTACGACCTGACCCTGCAGGCCTGGCGGCGCAACGTAGAGGCGGCGTGGCCACGGCTGGATGCGCGCTACGACGAGCACTTCCGCCGCATGTGGCGCTTCTACCTGGCCGGGTCGATGGCCACCTTCCGCTGCCGGCACGCGCAGCTGTGGCAGCTGGTGCTATCGCCGGAAGGCGTGCCGGGTGGGTACGTGGCGCCACGGTAGTGTTGCGTCGGGAGAGAGGGATAGATCAGGCCTGATACGACACTCATTGACGTTGACTACGGGTATTGCACGGTCTGCTCTCCGTAAGGGTGCCGACGACGCTAAGCTGTTGGGTCGGCGGCATTACCGCATTCCTGAAGGCGTTGCAGCATGGGTTGGGACATCACCTACCATCCAGTCGCGGACTCGGAAATCCGTGGCCTCTATTTCCGTGCGCTGGAGGACGCGACGCTGGTTGAGCCGCTGCAGCAGCAATTCCGGATCGAGCCGTTCTACATGGAGCAGCTGCAGGAACGCATCGACGAGGCTCGCTCGATCAGCGCAGACGTGCCCTTCGAGAAGGGGCATGCTTTGTACCTGGCGATCGTGGCCGGTCACCTGCGCCGGTATCACTATCTTCGCGGGAGCGCCCTTTCGTTCTTCATCGACGATCCGGTGGTTGCCCGCTATTTCGCGGACTGGCGGCAACTGGTGCTGCCACAGTGGGCGGACGCCGCTGCAGGCAACCACCTGCGCGAAAACTACGGTGGTGGTGTGTTCATCACGCATGACCGGCTGAAGCAGATGCGCGCGGACTACGCCGCGGACAATGACCTGCGCGCGCGTCTGCACGAGCTGTTCTCTGATGGTCGACTGGCCGTGTTCTGGAGCGTTGTCGATGATGCCATCGGCAAGGGATGCGGATTGCTGGAAGCAAGCGAGGTGGTCGAGCCGAATCCGATGGACCTCAACGCATCGACCAGCATGAGCAATCTGCTCAACTGCGCCCCCGATGGCGCGTTGCTGTACGCAGAGGCCGTCGCGGCGCAGCTGGCGCAGTTCGTGCCGGAAACCCTGGATACGGATACGGATACGGATACGGCTCCGGCGGCAACCACGCAGAAACGATGGTGGGAACGATTGTTCCGGCGATGACCTCAACGAAAAAACCGCCCGGTCTCCCGGGCGGTTTTCGTTTCACGCTACCGCGCAGGCGATCAGTTGCCGGCGCCGGTCAGGCCACGCTTTTCCAGCAGCGGTTCGATCTGCGGCTCGTGGCCGGCGAAATCGCGGAACAGCTGCATCGCGTCGACGCTGCCGCCCTTGGACAGCAGGGTGGCACGGAAGTGGTCGCCGTTCTTGCGGCTCAGGCCGCCATTGTCCTTGAACCACTTCTGGGTGTTGGCATCGAGCACTTCCGACCAGATGTAGGCGTAGTAGCCGGCCGAATAGCCGCCCATGATGTGGCTGAAGTACGGGGTCTTGTAACGCGGCGGAACCGGCGCGTAGTAGATGCCGTCCTTTTCCAGCGCGGCGCGCTCGAAGGCCATCACGTCCTTGGCCGCCGGCACCTGGTCCGGGCCGATCTGGTGCCAGTTCTGGTCCAGCATCGCCGCGCCCAGGTATTCGGTGGTGGCGAAGCCCTGGTTGAACTTGGCCGCCGCCAGCACCTTGTCCAGCAGCGCCTGCGGCATCGCCGAACCGTTCTGGTAGTGCTTGGCGTAGTTCTTCAGGATGACCGGGTTGTCCGACCACATCTCGTTGACCTGGGAGGGGAACTCGACGAAGTCACGCGGCACCGAGGTGCCCGAGAAGTACGGGTACTTCACGTTGGAGAACATGCCGTGCAGGGCGTGGCCGAACTCGTGGAAGGTGGTGTTCACCTCGTCCCAGGTCAGCAGGGTCGGCTGGCCGGCCGGCGGCTTCGGAATGTTCAGGTGGTTGGCGACCACCGGCTTGAAGCCGGTCAGCTTGGACTGCGAGACGTAGGAGTTCATCCACGCACCACCGCGCTTGGAGGCGCGTGCATACGGGTCGAAGATGAAGATCGCCAGCTGGCTGCCGTCGGCGTCGAACACGTCGTAGACGGTGACGTCATCGTGGTAGACCGGCAGGTCGGTGCGCTGCTTGAAGGTCAGGCCGAATTCCTGGCCCGCGGCGTAGAACACGCCGTTCTCCAGCACGTTCTTCATTTCGAAGTACGGCTTCAGCTGCGACTCGTCGAAGTTGTACTTGGCCTGGCGCACCTTCTCGCTGTAGAAGGCCCAGTCCCACGGTTCCAGCTTGAACGTCGGCTTGCCGGCGGCCTTCTGTTCCTGGTCGATCATCGCCTGCAGGTCGGCAGCTTCACGCTTGGCGTTGGCCACCGCGGCCGGGGCCAGCTTGCCCAGCATTGCGTTGACCGCTTCGGGGGTCTTGGCGGTCTGGTTGGTCAGGTTGTAGGCGGCGAAGTTCGGGAAGCCCATCAGCTTGGCCTTGTCGGCACGCAGCTGCATGATGCGCGAGACCAGCGCGGTGTTGTCGAACTCACCGCCACGGCTGCCACGGCTGACCGACGCTTCGTAGATCTTCTGGCGCAGGGCGCGGTTGGCCAGGTTGGTCAGCGGCGGCTGGCCGGTGGTGTTGAGCAGGGTGATCACGTACTTGCCGTCCTGGCCGCGGGCTTTGGCGGCTTCGGCGGCGGCGGCGATCTGCTCCTTGGACAGGCCGTCCAGCGCCTTGACGTCGTCGACGGTGATTGCCGAAGCGTTCACTTCCGACTGCACGTTCTGGCTGAACTTGGTGCCGAGGTTGGCCAGCTCGGCGTTCATCTCCTTCAGCTTGGCCTTGTCGGCCTCGGACAGCTTGGCGCCTGCGCGCACGTAGTTGTCGTAGTACTTCTCGACCAGGCGCACGCCTTCGGCGTCCAGGCCCAGCTGGCTGCGGGTGTCATACAGCGCCTGGATGCGGGCGAACAGCTTGCCGTTCAGCGCGATCGCATCGCTGTGCGCGGCGAATTTCGCCGAGTAGTCGGCCTGCAGCTTCTTGCGGGTGTCGTTGGTATCGGCGCCGACCAGGCTGAAGAACACGGTGGTCGCGCGGTCGAGGATGTCACCGCTCTTTTCCAGGGCGATGATGGTGTTGTCGAAGGTCGGCTTGGCCTTGTTGTTGGCGATAGCCTCCACTTCCTTCAGCTGCTGCGCCATGCCGGCGTCGAAGGCCGGGGCGAAGTCGCTGTCCTTGATCCTGTCGAACTGCGGATAATGCAGGGGCAGCGGGCTTTCGGCGAAGAACGGATTGGCCTGCTGGGCATGGGTGCTGGCAGACGGGGTGACGGCGCTGGCCGAGAAGGCGGGCAGGGCAAGGCCAAGGGACATGGCCACGGCAAGGGCAAGGCGGGTGGTCAAGGCAGGGACTCCGGTAAGGCAAACAAGGGCCCGAGGGTAACCCGGCCGGCGGCGCCCGCACTTGTGTCAAAAGGCATGTTGCCGGCTCCGGGCGCGGGTACCATGCATTCACCGCCCACGGCCCGCCCTCATGACCAGCGCTTACGATTTCAGTTTCCGTGACCTCGACGGCCAGCCGCATGCGTTGGCCCGTTATCAGGGCCACCCGTTGCTGCTGGTGAACGTTGCCAGCCGCTGTGGGTTCACCCCGCAGTACACCGGGCTGGAACAGCTGTGGCAGGACTACCGCGAACGCGGCCTGGTGGTGATCGGCTTCCCGTGCAACCAGTTCGGCGCGCAGGAGCCGGGGGACGCGGCGCAGATCCGCCAGTTCTGTTCGCTGGACTATCCGGTCAGCTTTCCGCTGTCGGAGAAGATCGAGGTCAACGGCGAGGGCGCTGATCCGTTGTGGGCCTGGATGACGCACGAAAAGCGTGGCCTGCTCGGCAGTGCCCGCATCAAGTGGAATTTCAGCAAGTTCCTGGTCGATCGCCAGGGGCAGGTGGTGTCGCGGCATGCGCCCACCACCCGGCCGGAGCAGTTGCGCAGCGCGATCGAAGCGCTGCTGTGAGGTAGTGCCGGCCGCTGGCCGGCAACCCCGTGGTGCCAGGAAGAGCCGGCCAGCGGCCGGCACTACCGGTACAGCATCATTTCTCGACGAACGCGCGCTCGAACACGTAGTGGCCCGGTTGGCCGATGCGCGGCGAAACCTGGAAACCCCGGGCATCGAGCACGGTGCGAAGGTCGGCCAGCATCTGCGGGCTGCCGCAGATCATCGCGCGGTCGTTTTCCGGGCTCAGTTCCGGCAGGCCGAGGGTGCGCTGCATCTCGCCGCTCTCCATCAGCTGGGTCAGGCGGCCCTGGTTGGCGAACGGCTCGCGGGTGACGGCCGGGTAGTACAGCAGCTTGTCGCCGATCATCTCGCCGAGGAACTCGTGCTCACGCAGTTCCCTCTCGAAGTAATCGCGGTAGGCCAGGTCCCTTTCGTAGCGCACGCCGTGGCACAGGATCACCTTCTCGAAGCGCTCGTAGGTTTCCGGGTCCTTGATGACCGACAGCCACGGCGCCAGGCCGGTGCCGGTGCCCAGCAGGTACAGGTTCCTGCCGGGATGCAGGTCGCTGATCAGCAGGGTGCCGGTGGGCTTCTTGCCGACCAGTACCTTGTCGCCCGGCTTGATGTGCTGCAGGCGCGAGGTCAGCGGGCCGTCCTGCACCTTGATGCTGAAGAACTCCAGCTGTTCTTCCCAGTTGGCACTGGCAATGGAATAGGCGCGCAGCAGCGGTCGCGCCTCGGTTTCCAGGCCGATCATCACGAACTGGCCGTTCTCGAAGCGGAAGCCGCTGTCGCGGGTGGTGGTGAAGCTGAAGTAGGCATCGGTCCAGTGACGGACCTCAAGCACCGTTTCGGCGCCGAAAGCGGAGGACATGGGCGTATCTATCGAAAGTCGTCGGGGGTAATTCTATCTCAAATGAGACAAGTTCTCATTGGGCGGAACGAGAGGCGTTCTCAGCGGTAACCCGCCGCCTGCAGCTCGAACAGCTCGGCATAGCGGCCGCCCTGCGCCATCAGCTGCGCATGGGTGCCGCTGGCCTCGATCCGGCCATCGGCCAGCACCAGGATGCGGTCGGCCATGCGTACCGAGGAAAAGCGGTGGGAAATCAGTACTGCGGTGCGATTATCCGCCAGTTCCCTGAACCGCTGGAACACCTCGAACTCACTGCGGGCATCCAGCGCTGCCGTTGGCTCATCCAGGATCATCACCTGCGCATTGCGCATCCATGCGCGGGCAATGGCGATCTTCTGCCACTGGCCACCGGACAGGTCCACGCCCTGCTTGAAGCGGCGGCCGATCTGCTGGTCGTAGCCGCCGGGCAGGTCGTCGATGACTTCCTCGGCCATGCCGCGTCGCGCCGCATCAGCGATGCGTGCCTGGTCGTCCATCGCCTCGACCTGGCCGACGCCGATGTTTTCGCCGGCGCTGAGGTTGTAGCGCACGAAGTCCTGGAAGATCACCCCGAGGTTGGCGCGCAGGTCATCCAGGTCGTAATCGCGCAGGTCGCGGCCATCGAGCAGGATGCGGCCTTCGTCCGGTTCGTACAGCCGCGCCAGCAGCTTCACCAGGGTGGTCTTGCCGGCGCCGTTCTCGCCGACCAAGGCCAGCACTTCGCCGGCGTGCAGCTGGAAATCCAGGTGACGCACCGCCCACTGTTCGGCATCGGGGTAGCGGAAGCCGACGTTCTCGAATACGAAGCCCTGGCGGATCGGTTGCGGCACGCGCACGGCCCCATCGCGCGAGTGGATTTCCGGCTGGATCTGGAAGAACGAGAACAGGTCATCCAGGTACAGCGCCTGGCTGGCCACCTGCGAGAAGCCGATCAGCAGGCCTTCCAGCAGCTGGCGCAGGCGCAGGAAGCTGCCGGCGAGGAAGGTCAGGTCGCCGATCGAGAAGTCCCCACGCACCGTGCGCCATGCGATGTAGGCGTAGGCGGTGTAATACCCCAGCGTGCCCAGCGCAGCCAGCAGCGTGCCCCAGAACGCGCGGCGCCGTGCCAGGGCGCGGTTGGCCTGGAACAATGCCACCGACAGGCGCCGGTAGCGCTCCACCAGGAAGCGGTGCAGGTTGTAGATCTTCACTTCCTTGGCCGTTTCCACGCTGGCGCCCAGCTGGCGCAGGTAGTCGAGCTGGCGGCGCTCGGGCGTCCACTGGAAGTTGAGGCTGTAGCCGGCCGCGTTGAAGTGCGATTCGCCGATGAAGGCCGGCACCAGTGCCAGCGCCAGCAGCAGGATCAGCCACGGCGCGTAGACCAGCAGGCCGACGGCGAGGCTGGCCACGGTGATCGCGTCCTGCACCTGGCCGAACAGCTGGCTCATCAGGTTCATCCTGCCCATGGTCTGGCGGCGCGCACGGTCCAGCTTGTCCTGCAGGTCCGGGTCTTCGAAATCCTCCAGGTCCAGCGTCGCGGCGTGTTCCATCAGACGGATGCTGGTGGCGTTGGCGAACAGTTCGGAAAGCAGAACGTCGGCATAGCTGACCAGCCGGCCGAGCAGGTCTGAGGCGATGGCCAGGCCGAATTCCAGTGCCAGCAGGCCCAGCAGTGGATTGAGCAGGCCGCTGGACAGCGCCTCGCCCAGCGGCGGGAAGCCGGCATCGTGCTGGCTCAGGTGCAGGGCGCTGTCGATGATCAGCTTGCCGACGTAGAGCATCGCCACCGGCAGCAGCGCACGGATCAGGCGCAGCCCCAGGCTGGCCAGGGTCAGCGCCGGACTGGTCTTCCAGATCATGCGCAGGAAGGGGGGCAGATTGCGCATCGCCCTGAAGCGCTGGCGCAGGCTGGGTTTCTTCGCGGCGGCAGTAGGCATGCCGCCATTGTGCGCGCGCACGGCGTGCAGATGGGGTCAGATGGGGTCAGATCCCTTTGCAGCGCAAAGGGCTCTGACCCCGCCACCGCGCCTCGGAGTCAGAGCCCTTCGCCATGCGAAGGGATCCGACCCCGCTCTCCGTTACGGCAGCGGTGGCAGCAGTCCCGCACCCAGCCGGTTCCAGGCATTGATCACCGCAATGCCCATGCTCAGGTCGCTGATGCCCTTCGCATCGAAGTGCGGTTCCAGTGCATCGAACGCCGCTTGCGACGGCGCTCCGTCGGTCAAGCGGGTCAGCGCCTCGGCCCAGCCCAGTGCTGCGCGTTCGCGCGCATCGAAGAAGCGGCTTTCGTGCCAGGCGGGCAGGGTGTCCAGCTTGCGCGGCTCGATGCCACCCTTGCGCAGCGCGGTGCCGTGCATGTCCATGCAGTAGCCGCAGCCGTTGAGCTGCGACACGCGCAGGAACACCAGTTCCATCAGGGTCGGGTCGATCGAGCTGTCATGCACCGCCTGGCTGGTGGCCAGCAGGCCCTTGAAGGCCTCGGCGGCCAGGCGGGTGTAGGGGACGCGGGGGAAGGTGTGATCGGACATCGTGGGCTCCACGGCGGCCACGATGGCCGCCTTTCATCACAAGGACGCCGCAGCGTCGCGGTGCGTGACAACCTTCGGCAATTTTTCTGGATTCAGCACGCTGTACACGTTGGCGATGCGACCATCGACCACTTCGATGGTGGTGATCGAGTGCAGGCGGTCACCCTGGAAGCGCAGGATCGCCGGTTCGCCGTTGACGTAGCCCAGCTGCGCCGGGTGCGCCGCGCCGCGGCGGGCGATGGCCCAGAACAGGCGGCCGATGCGTTCGGCGCCCAGCAGGGGCCGTACCGCCGCAGTGACTACGCCACCGCCGTCGGAGACCAGTACCGCATTGGCGTGCAGCAGGGCCTGGATCGCTTCGCTGTCGCCGCGCTGCGAGGCATCCATGAAGCGCGTCAGCAACTGCCGGTGCTGGATGGCATCGGCGTTGAAGCGCTGCCGTCCGGCCTGCAGGCGCTGCCGGGCACGGTGCACCAGCTGCCGGCAGTTGGCTTCGCTGTGGCCGATCAGGTCGGCGATCTCACGGTAGTCGTGGTCGAAGGCCTCCTTCAGCAGGAAGGCGGCGCGTTCTTCGGGGCCGAGCTGTTCGAGCAGGGTCAGGAAGGCGACCGAGACCTCGTCGGCCAGCGCATGCAGCTGGGCCGGGCCGGGCGAGGGGTCAGGCTCCAGGGTGACCGCCAGCGGTTCGGCCAGCCATGGGCCGACATAGTGGACACGCTCGCGCTTGGCCGCTCGCAGGCGGTCCAGGCCGAGCCGGGTGGTGGTGGTGACCAGCCAGGCCTCTGCATCGCGGACGCTGGCGGGATCGGCGCCGGACCAGCGCAGCCAGGCGTCCTGGACCACGTCTTCGGCGTCGGCGCGGCTGCCGAGCAGGCGATAGGCCAGCGCCATCAGGCGCGGGCGGTGGGTCTGGAAAACGGTTTCGGCGTTCATGTGTGCAAGGACGCCGCAGTGGCGCGTGGCGTGACAGAGCGTCGGGGGGAATCTTGCCGGCCAGCGGCCGGCACTACCACCCCGGGACCGGGGGAGGGGGTAAAATGGGCGGATTACCCCCGCCAGCCTCGAGCAAGCGAGCAAGCCGTGACATCGATCAAGCAGGAAGACCTCATCCAGTCCATCGCCGACGCGCTGCAGTACATCTCGTACTACCACCCGGTCGACTACATCAAGAACCTCGCCGCCGCGTACGAGCGCGAGGAGTCGCCGGCCGCGAAGGAAGCGATGGCCCAGATCCTGATCAATTCGCGGATGTGCGCCGAAGGCCACCGTCCGATCTGCCAGGACACCGGCATCGTCACCGTGTTCCTGGAAATCGGCATGGACGTGCGTTGGGATGACGCCACCATGGGCGTGGAAGACATGGCCAATGAAGGCGTTCGCCGCGCCTACATGCATCCGGACAACAAGCTGCGCGCCTCGGTGCTGGCTGATCCGGCCGGCAAGCGGATCAATACCAAGGACAATACCCCGGGCGTGGTCAACGTCAAGGTGGTGCCGGGCAACAAGGTCGACGTCATCGTTGCCGCCAAGGGCGGTGGTTCGGAAGCGAAGACCAAGTTCGCCATGCTCAACCCGTCCGACTCCATCGTCGACTGGGTGCTGAAGACCGTGCCGACCATGGGCGCCGGCTGGTGCCCGCCGGGCATGCTCGGCATCGGCATCGGTGGCACTGCCGAGAAGGCGATGCTGCTGGCCAAGGAGGCGCTGATGGAACCGATCGACATCACCGAGCTGCAGGCCCGTGGTGCCTCCAACCGCATCGAGGAGCTGCGCCTGGAGCTGTATGAGAAGGTCAATGCATTGGGCATCGGTGCGCAGGGCCTGGGCGGCCTGACCACTGTGCTGGACATCAAGATCAACGACTATCCGACCCATGCGGCCAACCTGCCGGTGGCGATGATCCCGAACTGCGCCGCCACCCGCCATGCGCACTTCACCCTGGATGGCAGTGGCCCGGTGATGCTGGACCCGCCGTCGCTGGAAGACTGGCCGAAGCTGACCTATGACGCGTCCAGGGGCACCCGCGTGGACCTGGACACGATCACCCCGGAAGACGTGGCCAGCTGGAAGCCGGGCCAGACCCTGCTGCTCAACGGCAAGCTGCTGACGGGTCGCGATGCCGCGCACAAGCGCATGGTCGACATGCTCAACAAGGGCGAGGAACTGCCGGTCGACCTGAAGGGCCGCTTCATCTATTACGTCGGCCCGGTCGATCCGGTGCGCGACGAAGTGGTGGGCCCGGCCGGCCCGACCACGGCGACCCGCATGGACAAGTTCACCGAGCAGGTGCTGGCGCAGACCGGTCTGCTGGGCATGGTCGGCAAGGCCGAGCGCGGCCCGGCCGCCATCGAGGCGATCAGGAAGCACAAGTCGGCCTACCTGATGGCCGTTGGTGGTTCGGCCTACCTGGTGTCCAAGGCCATCAAAGCCGCCAAGGTGGTCGGTTTCGCCGACCTGGGCATGGAGGCGATCTACGAGTTCACCGTGCAGGACATGCCGGTGACCGTGGCGGTGGATTCCACCGGCGAATCGGTGCACAAGACCGGCCCGCGCGAATGGCAGGCCCGCATCGGCAAGATTCCGGTGGTTGTGGAGTAAGCCCTCCATCCCGGACCAGACAACGGCGCCCCTGTGGCGCCGTTGTTGTGTGGGCAGAAGGATTAACGCGCCTGTAGCCTCTGCTCTGCTACGGTCGGTACACCCTCGCACAGGACGTGTCCATGGCCCTGCATCGGTTCATCGTGGTAGGCGTGCTGCTGGCCCTGGCCGGTTGCAGCACCCCGGCGTCATACGAAGGCGCGGATTTCCCAGCATCCGCGCAATGCCGCGTGCAGTGCCAGGCCGGCTATCGCAGCTGCATGGCGCAGAATGACTCCCTCGGCAGCCGCCAGAGCAACTGCGAGCAGCAGGTGGTGCCGGCGCCGGACAAACGCTGCAAGGACGTGGACAATCCGGACCTGCGCCGTGCCTGCGAACTGAAGACGCACGACTGCGCGATGCGCGCGCCGATGATGTCCTGTGGCGAGCGCCGGGATTCCTGCATGAGCAGCTGCGGCTGAGCAACGATCGCGCGCGTGGGCGCATAATCGGCTGATCCCCCTGCACAGGATCTTCCGCATGAGCACCATGCTGTATGGTTCGACCAGTACCGCCGCGCTGGTCGTGCACTGGCTGCTGATCGAGCTCGGCATCGAGCATGAACTGGTGCTGCTGGATTTCGACGCGCGCGAGCACAAGTCGGCGCAGTACCTGGCGCTCAATCCGGCCGGTGTGGTGCCGACACTGTTGATCGATGGCCTGGTACTGACCGAAGCGGCGGCCATCGCCCTGTACCTGGCCGATCGCCACCCGGAGGCCGGCCTGCTCCCGGTACCGGGCACGCCGCAGCGTGGCGATGCCTATCGCTGGATGTTCTGGTGTGCCAATACGCTGCAGCCGGCCTATCGGGCCTGGTTCTATCCGCATGAAATGGCCGGCCAGGCGAACGTCGAGGCCAGCCGCGAGAGGGCGCGTCAGCGGCTCGAAGCGGCCTGGCAGCACGTTGCCGCTCACCTGCAGGCGCACGGCCCGTACCTGCTGGGCGCCACGCCCTGCGTGGTCGACTACATGCTGGTGATGTTGATGCGCTGGTCGCGCAACATGCCCAGGCCCAGTGACACCTGGCCAGTGCTCAAGGCGCATGCCACCTCGATGAAGGCGCGCCCGGCGTTCGCCGAGGTCTACCGCCGCGAAGGCATCACCGATTGGCGGTAACCAAAAAAGGGGACGGAGGGAATTAAGTCGTTTGTGCACAAACGACTTAATTCCCTCCGTCCCCTTTTTCGGGTTACAGGATCTCCAGCACTGTTTCCGGTGGGCGGCACAGCCGCGTGCCCTTGGTCGTGCGCACCACGGGGCGATTGATCAAGCGGGGATGTTCGCTCATCGCCGCCAGCAGCGTGGCGTCGTCGGCGCCGTCCAGGCCCAGTTCGGCGAACAGCGCCTCCTTGCTGCGTACCAGTTCCTGTGCGTGCAGCCGGGATTCGGCCAGTACCTGGCGCAGCGTGGCTGCGTCCGGCGGGTTGCCCAGGTAGTCGATCACCACCGGCTCGAAGCCCGCATCGCGGATCAGTTTCAGTGCGCCGCGCGAGTTGCTGCAGGCCGGGTTGTGCCAGATCGTCACGTCCATCAGAACCACTCCAGCAGAGACACGCCCACACCCACGTAGGTGGCCTTGTGGTTGTAGTCGATCAGGCTTTCGCCGTAGCCGTCGAAGACCTGCACATGGCCACGCAGCAGGTTGCTGATCGGGAAGCCGTAGTCCAGCTGCAGCGCACCGTGCGAACGGCTTCCGGTGCGCAGTGAATGGCGCGCCATCAGCGAGACCTCATGCCCATTGCGGTTCCAGGTCAGGGTGGCGTCGCCGCGGCCCATGTAATCCTCGATGTCCGGATTGTTGTCTTCGCTGCGGCTTTCCGGAATGCGGTACCAGGGACGCAGCACCAGCGCCCAGTTCTCGCGGTCCAGGCCGATGTTGAGCATGACCCGGTTCCAGCTGCGTGACAGCGGGTCGGCGCGGCCATTGGACTGGTGGTTCAGCGCGATGCCGGTCATGCGCCCGCGCCAGCCACCGATCGAGTAGCCGTTGCGGAACACCATCATCACTTCCGGCTCGTAATTGGTTTCGCGGAACGGGCGCGAATCCTCGCTGTTGTAGGCCTGCCAGCGCGAACTCTGGGTGTAGCCGGCCCAGATGTCGCCGTTGTCGCCGAACAGGTTCTCGACGATCTTGGTCTTGAAGCTGATCTGGAACTTCAGCTCGGCACTGTCGAGTACCTGCGGGGTGGTTACGCTGTTGGCCGGGTTCGGCGAGTGCGGCATGGTGTTGCGATCGCTGGTCCAGAAGGCGGGCAGCAGGTACACCGGCTTGTAGGCGCGCAGTTGGAACGGCCCCAGCTTGGAGTCCTCGGCCAGTTCCCAGCGGCTGTCCAGCAGTGAACCGCGGCCGGCGTTGGCCAGCGCGCTGTCCGGCGTCGCCGGGCGGAACAGGTCGCTCACCCGCTCGCGCAGCTTTTCCTCGCCCTGGCTCACGCGCGCGGTCTGCCGTTCTTCGCGGCGGGCCTGTGCAGCCGCTTCGGCGGCAGCATCAGCGGCGGCGGTAGCCTCCGGGGTATGCCCGAACAGGCGGTCATAGCAGGCCAGCCGGGCCGCGTCGGTGGTAATTGCCGCGCAGGCGGCCGGTGAGGTATCGGCGGTAGGCGCGAACTCCTGCGCAGCCAGCGGTGCACTGGCCAGGGCAAGCGCCAGCGGCGCCAGACGGGGAAACAGCGTGGGGAGGGTCATTGCAGCAGGCCCTTCGATGAATTCGGGAATCACACAGTGTGGCGGCTGTGCCGGATCGCGGCCAGCCCCAGGGTTTATGCACGGTCACAGCGTGCGCGTGGCGTGAAGGCCAGGTGGCTCAGAAGAACCAGGCGAACGCGAACAGGCCCAGCATCGCGATCACAACCGCCAGTTTCAGTGCCAGGCCAAGCAGGATGCCGAGCCAGGTGGCCAGACCGACCCTGGTCGAGCGGCCGAGTTCACGGGTGTGCCAGTACTCGCCGAGCAGGGCACCGACCAGCGGTCCGGCGAACAGGCCGATGGGCATGAAGAACAGGCCGACGATGCTGCCGACGAAGGTTCCCCACAGCGCCTTGCGGCTGGCACCGACACGCTGCGCGCCGACCACCGTGGCCAGCACGTCCACCAGCAGCGAAAGCAGGGTCAGTACCCCAAGCGCGACCAGGGTAGGCCAGCCGACGTGGGCAAAGCCGTCGGCCCAGGCGGCCAGCAGCAGTCCGATGAACACCAGCGGGATGCCCGGGAGGGCCGGCAGGATGATGCCGGCGATGCCTATCAGGACAAAAATGACCGCTAGCAGATACAAGATGAATGAGAGTCCCATGCTGTCCCGTATGGAGTCCGTTTTGGGGTTGACAGTGAAAGATTTTGCCAGTTGCTTTTTCGTTTTGGCCGGGTTAAGTTGCAGTCGCTGAGCTTGGCAAGGTCACCGTGGATCGTGGCCTGATGAAGCAAGATCTTCCCGATCCGCTGCATCGATGCACCTCGCTTCCCCCTTGCTTGTCAGCCGCCCACCAGGCGTTTCCAACAACAAGAGAGAGTCAAAGGGAGTTAGTGAGATGGCTGATCGCGAGACCGGTACCGTAAAGTGGTTCAATGATGCGAAGGGCTTCGGCTTCATCAGCCGGCAGAATGGCGAGGACGTGTTCGTGCACTTCCGCGCCATCGAGACCCAGGGCTTCAAGAGCCTCAAGGAAGGCCAGAGTGTGAGCTTTGAAGTCGTGCAGGGCCAGAAGGGCCTGCAGGCTGACAAGGTCCAGCCGATGTAACACCTGCCGTCCGTCGGCATGAAAAAAGGCCCGCGCAAGCGGGCCTTTTTCTTTGCCTTTGGCCCGCTGCAGGTCAGCGCAGGATGACCTTGCCGTTGACCACGCGCACATAGGTGTTCTCACGGATGCCACCCAGGTCACGCTGGTTGACCACGATGGTGCGGCCATCATCCATGCGCACGCTGATGTCGTAGGTATCGCTGGTCACATTCTTCTGGATCTGGTTGCCGGCCAGGGCGCCACCGACTGCGCCTGCAGCGGCGGCAATGTTCTTGTTGCCACGGCTGCCACCGGTGTGGTCGGAGATTTCATGGCCGGCCACGGCGCCAACGATGCCGCCGAGGATCGCGCCGGTCGCGCTGGGCGCGGTGCGGCCCGAGGGCACGGTGTTGATGCGGGTGACGATGCCACAGTCCGCGCAGCGGCCCTGGTTGTAGCCGCCGTTGTTGCCGTAGCCGCCGTTGTTGTAGCCGTTGTTGTAACCACCGCCACTGTAACCGGGCGAGGTGGCACAACCGGCCAGCGCGAGGGTAGCGATGGCGCTGGCGGCGATGAGCTGGATCTTCATGGGGCGTCTCCTGGCCGTGAAGGCGGGTATGTTGGGTGGTACTGCGTCATGCAGCAGGGTGGACGAATCCTCTCCCTTCGAACGTGAACAACGCGCCAACCACGCACCCGATGCCCGGCTGCAGGATGAACGCGCCTCAGCGGAAATCCTGGTGGCAGGCCCGGCAATCGGCCTGCAGCGTTTCCACGAGCTGGGCCAAGGCCCTGCAGTCGCCTGGCGGTGCAGCCAGCGCCGTGTTGAGGTTGCCGCGAAGTCGGCTGGCGTGCTGCTGGAACTGCGTGCTGTCCTTCAGCCCGGGAAACGCCAGGTCCAGGTCATTGGACAACAGGCGTAGCGCCTGCAGCCGCGGCACGCTGTCGGCCAGGCTGCAGCGGTTCTGCTGCTGGGCCCGCTGCAGCAGCTGCGACTGCCGCTGCATCACCTGCATCAGGCTGTCCGGGAACGGGTCGCGACGCGCCTGCAGGGCGCGGCCTACCATCACCGTGGCGACCAGACCGATCAGCAGGCCCAGGCACAGTACGAACAGGTAGCGATGGGCAGGGGACAGGCGGCGGGGCGGGCTGGCGTTCATGCGGGCTCTCCGGGCGTGCAACGGTGGGTTCGACGCCGGCGTGCTTTGGGCGCTGGCACCTGCACGTTAAAATAGCCCGATGAACGAACAGGTCAAACAACGCTTTGCCGGCATCGAACGGCTGTATGGCGTGGGTGCGCTCGAGCGCCTGCAGGGCAGCCGCGTGGCGGTGGTCGGCATGGGCGGCGTCGGCTCGTGGGTGGTGGAGGCGCTGGCCCGTTCGGCGGTCGGTCATCTGACCCTGATCGATGCCGACGATATCTGCGTGTCCAACACCAACCGGCAGCTGCCGGCGATGGAAGGCAATTACGGGCGCAACAAGGCCGAGGCGATGGCCGAGCGCTGCCGTGCGATCAATCCGGGGATCGACGTCGATGCCGTGCAGGCATTCCTGACGATGTCCAACATGGCTGAGCTGCTGGACCGCGGGTTCGATCTGGTGATCGATGCCTGCGACAGCTTCCGGGTCAAGGTCGAGACGATCGCCTGGTGCCGCCGCCGCAAGCTGCCGCTGCTGACCGTCGGCGCTGCCGGTGGCCGCACCGACCCGACCCTGGTACGTATCCGCGATGTCTCGCGCACCGAGCATGACGCCATGCTGGCGCTGATCCGCAAGAAGCTGCGCAGCGAGTTCAACTTCCCGAAGAACGCCAAGCGCTATTTCGGCGTGCCGGCGGTGTATTCGCTGGAGAATGTGAAGTACCCGCAGGCCGATGGCAGCGTCTGCGGCATTCGTCCGAACCTGGGTGCCGATGCGGCGTTGAAGCTGGACTGCGGCGCCGGTCTGGGCGCGGCGACCCACATCACCGGCGCGTTCGCCTTTGCGGCGGTGGGCAAGGCGCTTGAGATGCTGCTGGAGCCGAAGAAGGCGAAAACCGAGGTGGCCGAGGCCTACGCCGACGCGTGACGGTGGTGCCGGCCGCTGGCCGGCATCGGGTTCGTCGCCGTCGTTACAGCGTGCCGGCCAAGGTCGGGCCCCCGCCGTCAGATTGCCGGCAGCGCGAACAGCCGCCGTGCATTCTCTGTCGTGGCCTGTGCCAGGGCCTCCAGCTCCATTCCGCGCAGCGCGGCCACGTGCCGGGCAATGGTTGCCAGCCGTGCCGGTTCGTTGCGCTGGCCGCGGACCCCTGCGTCGGGCTGGTCAGGCGCGTCGGTTTCCAGCAGCAGCTGCTCCAGCGGCATCCCGCGTACCAGCCGTTGCAGGCGCTGCGCCCGCTCGTAGGTCAGCGGACCGCCAAGGCCCAGCAGGAAGCCGTGCCTGTGCAGTTGCGCGGCCTGTTCGGGGCTGCCGGAAAAACTGTGCACCACGCCGCGCAGGCCGCCGACGCGACGGATCGCGGCGATCACCGCATCCACCGCGCGTCGCGCGTGCACGATCACCGGCAGATCGAATTCTCGGGCCAGTTCCAGGTGGCCGATGAAATACGCCTGTTGAGCCTCGGCATCCAGTCCTTCGACGAAGAAGTCGAGGCCGCATTCGCCGATCGCGCAGGGGCGTTCGCGCTCGATCCACTCGCGCAGCAGTGGCAGGTGCCCAGGCTGGTGATCGGCCAGGAACATCGGGTGCAGGCCGAAGGCCGGGTACAGCCCGGGCGCCTGCTGGCAGACCTCGCGCAGTTTCGGCCAGCTGGCAGCGGTGACCGCTGGCACCACCTGTTGGCGCACACCCACGGCCTGCGCCCGCTCGATCACCGCGGCACGGTCAGGGTCGAACGCGCTCGCGTCGAGATGACAGTGGCTGTCGACCAGCACGCTCAACGCTGTTCCAGCGGCGGTGGCGTGGTGGCGTTGCGGCTCTTCCAGTTCGCCAGCAGCAGCGTGCCGAAGCCCAGCACCAACTCATCGATGAACGGGATCGGGTCCGGGATGAACAGCGTCAGCACGAACAGGCCGGCGGTGAGCTTGAACAGGGTGGGGTAGCGCAGCCGGCGCGCCCATTGCAGTACTGGCAGCAGCATCGGGTTGGCCATGGCGGGGATCCTCGTGGGGAATATGCAAACGCTACCACGGGCCCTGCATTTCCCGATGCTGAATGGGTTACAGCAATGAGCAGGAAATGTGGAGATTCCGTTCAGGCAGCGCGTGCTGCAATCTGTCCCGAGAACGTTGCGGATGGTCCGCAAGGAGCAGGTCATGAAAAGCACAACTACAACTGTCCTGGTCGCAGCGGGCGCGCTGCTGGTTGGTGGCATCGCCACCGCCGCCTTCATGAAGAGTGGCGACCGCTCGCCCGACTCCATCAGCGCCGCAACCCCCAATGGCGAGTCGCGCCTGGTCGATGGCAACGCCACCGACGATGGCGTGCGTGGTGACCAGCTCGACCCGTCCGCGCCGCGCGGGCTGGAATATGCCGATGTGCTGAAGGTCGACCCGATCACCGAGAAGCAGAAGGCCTATGCCACCGTGATCGGCACCGATCCGGTGCGTGAGACCTCCACCACCCAGACTCCGCACGAGGTCTGCCAGGACGTGACGGTGCAGGAACGCCTGCCGGAGCGTGATGGCAACGTCGGCGGTACCGTGGTCGGCGCGGTGGTGGGTGGCCTGCTCGGCAACCAGGTCGGTGGCGGCAACGGCAAGAAGGCCGCGACCGCAGCCGGTGCGGTGGCCGGTGGCTTCATCGGCAACCAGATCGACAAGCGCCATGTGGGCGGCCGCGTTGTCAATCGTACCGAGCGCCAGTGCCACACCGAAACCGCAACGTCCGAGTCGAGCCGCGTCACCGGTTACAACGTGACCTATCGCAACGAAGACGGCACCACCGGCACCATGCGCATGGCCAGCAAGCCGGGCAGCCGCATCGCCATGGGTACCAATGATGTGGTGAAGGGCTACAACGTGACCTATCGCTATGATGGCGCCGAGAAGACCGTGCGCATGGACAACAAGCCGACCAGCGATCGCCTGCCGGTGGTCGATGGCCAGCTGGTCACGCAGACCGCTGCTGCCGGCGCCACTGCGGCAACGCGCCAGTAATCCAGAACACCCTGCTGCACCCGACGGGCCGGCTCATGCCGGCCCGTTTCGTTGTGCGCACGGGCATTGATCCGTGGGCAAAGGGAATCGACCATGATGGATGCCCCCCCCCCTTAGACAAGGAGTCGGCATGAGCATCTTCGACCTGCGCCTGGAAACCGAGCGGCTGATCCTGCGCCCGCTGCTGCGCGAGGACTACGAACCGTACCTGGCATTCTGTGCCGACGAGGAAACGATGCGCACCCTGGGGGGTGTTCAACCGCCCTCGGTGGCATGGCGCGGCTTCTGCAGCCTGGCCGGCGCCTGGCAGCTGTTCGGCTTCTCGATGTTCAGCGTGATCGAGAAATCCAGCGGTGACTGGATCGGCCGGATGGGACCGTGGCAGCCGCAGGACTGGCCTGGAACCGAGGTCGGTTGGGGTATTCGGCATGCCAGCTGGGGCCGGGGCTATGCACCGGAAGCGGCGGTTGCTGCCATCGACTGGGCATTCGACACGCTGGGCTGGGACGAGGTGATCCACACCATCGCCGAGAACAACGACAACTCGAGGGCGGTCGCGCGCAAGCTGGGCAGCACGCTGCTGCGCATGGGAGAGCTGCCGCCGCCGTACAACGACAAGCCGATGCAGATCTGGGGCCAGTCGCGCGAACAATGGCGCCAGCGCGCGCGCTGAGCGTTGCAGGTAGTGCCGGCCGCTGGCCGGCAACCTCGATGTGGCAGGATTCGTGCGATTGCCGGCCAGCGGCCAGCGTTACCGTGGTGCCATGCTGCATCCGCGCTTGGCATTCACCGGCGGGCTTGCCAGACTGCGTGCAGCTGGCCGCCGGCCGGATCCGAGGAAGCAGGCAATGGTGGAAGAGCGCGTCCCGTTGACGGTGCATGGCATGTCGGTGTCCGGCAATTGCCACAAGGTCCGCCTGCTGCTGGAGCAGCTCGGCAGCCGCTACCGCTGGGTGGAAGTGGACAGTGCCCATGGCCAGACCCACACCGCCGAGTTCCTTGCGCTCAATCCCAACGCCAAGGTGCCGTTGATCGTCCGCGACGATGGCCGCGTGTTGACTGAATCCAATGCGATCCTGTTCTGGTTGGCCGAAGGGACGCCCTACCTGCCTACCGACGGTTGGGAACGCGCGCAGGCATTGAGCTGGATGTTCTTCGAGCAGTACACGCACGAGCCCTGCGTGGCGGTAGCGCGCTTCATCCGCGGCTGGACACCGCCCGATTCACCGCGCCGTGCTGAACTGCCACGCCTGCACGAGCGCGCCGCCACCGCGCTGGCGGTGATGGAGCAGCACCTGCGCGAAGCGCAGTGGTTCACCGGCAGCGCATACGGTATCGCCGACATTGCGCTGTTCGCCTATACCGACGTCGCAGGCGAGGGCGGCATCAGCCTGGCGCCCTTCCCGGAAGTGCGCGCCTGGCTGCAGCGCGTGCGCGCGCAGCCGCGCTTCGTGGCGATGCCAGCGGTGACCGCCGAGGTGCGCGCGCGCTTCGAGGCTGCCTGATCCCACAGGGTAGCGCCCGGCGTTGCCGGGTGGAATGCAACAACGACACGGAGGGTGTTCGATGTTTGCTGTGGTTCCAGATCCGATTCCTGCGCGCATGCGCGTGCTCAACCGCGCCGAAGTGTGCGACGCCAATTTCCTCGACGCGGTGCGTGGCTGGCGAGGCACACCGCGCGCACGTCCTGCACCGGACGCGCCGATCCTGCCGGGCAGCTCGCTCAACGCTGCGGCCTTCGGTGAGCTGTTCGATTCCCAGCTGGCCAGCCGCCAGCTGGACCTGATGGCGCGCGTATTGCGCGTGCAGAACAAGGTTTTCTATACCATCGGGTCGTCCGGCCATGAAGGCAACGCGCTGCTGGCGCGGGCCTGCCGGCATACCGACCCCGCATTCCTGCACTATCGCTCCGGCGCCTTCATGGTCGAGCGCTCGCGCCAGGTGCCGGGCATCGACCCGTTGCGCGATGCGGCGCTTTCATTCGCGGCCAGCGCCGATGACCCGGCCAGTGGCGGCCGGCACAAGGTGTGGGGCAGCAAGCCATTGTGGGTATTGCCGCAGACCTCGACCATCGCCTCGCACCTGCCGAAAGCGCTGGGCACCGCGTTGGCCATCGAGAGTGGCAAGCGGCTGGGCCATGCGCTTCCCATTCCGGCCGACAGCATCGTGCTGTGCTCGTTCGGCGACGCCTCGGCCAACCATGCCACTGCGCAGGCCGCATTCAACACCGCGATGTGGGCGGCCTACCAGAAACTGCCGGCGCCAATCCTGTTCGTCTGCGAGGACAACGGGCTGGGCATCTCGGTGAAGACGCCGGACGGCTGGATTGCCGAGCGCTTCAGCCACCAGCCAGGGCTGGACTATTTCTTTGCCGATGGCCTCGACCTGGCCACTGGGCACGCCCAGGTGCAGGCCGCAGTGGACCACTGCCGGCGGACGCGGCGACCGACCTTCCTGCATCTGCGCACCACGCGCCTGATGGGCCACGCCGGCACCGACTTCGAGGTGGAATGGCGTGCATTGCCGGAATTGTGCGCGGCCGAGGCACAGGATCCGCTGTTGCGCTCGGCGCAGATCGCGCTGGAATCGGGCTGGATGGATGCAGCCGCCATCGAAGTGGCCTACGAGACGATGCGCGCGCGCTGCATGGCCGCCGCTGCCGATGCCGAAGGCCGTGCGAAGCTGCAGTCGCTGCAGGAGGTCATGGCGCCATTGGCACCCTATACGCCCGCAGCGGTGCAGGCCGAAGCCCGGCGCGAGGTCGCCGACGAAGCGCGCGAGGCACTCTATGGCGGTACCGAGGCCTTGCCGGAACGACAGGCGCCACGGCATCTCGCGATCCAGATCAACCACGGCCTGCTGGAACTGCTTGCGAAGTATCCGCAGAGCCTGCTGTTCGGCGAGGACGTGGCTCAGAAGGGCGGTGTCTACACCGTCACCAAGGATCTGCTGCGCCGCTTCGGTCCACGCCGGGTGTTCAACACGCTGCTGGATGAAACCATGATCCTGGGCATGGCGCAGGGCCTGGCCAACCTGGGCATGCTGCCGATTCCGGAGATCCAGTACCTGGCCTACCTGCACAACGCCATCGACCAGCTGCGTGGTGAAGCCTGTTCGCTGCAGTTCTTCTCCAACGACCAGTACCGCAACCCGATGCTGGTGCGGGTGGCCGGGCTGGGCTATCAGAAGGGTTTCGGCGGGCACTTCCACAACGACAACTCGATCACCGCGTTGCGCGACATCCCCGGGCTGGTGGTCGGCTGCCCCTCGCGCGGTGACGATGCGGTGATGATGCTGCGCACGCTGGCCGCATTGGCGCGGGTGGATGGGCGCGTGGCGGTGTTCCTGGAGCCGATCGCGCTGTACATGAGCAAGGACCTGCACGAAGCAGGGGATGGCCAGTGGCTGTTCGACTACCCGGCACAGGGCCAGGCGCTGGTGCCGGGCGAGGGCCGGGTGTATGCACCGGAGGCCGGAGACCTGGTGATCTACACCTATGGCAATGGCGTGCCGATGGCGTTGCGCGCGGCGCGGGCGATCGAGCAGCAGCTGGGCTGGCAGGTGCGGGTGGTCGACCTGCGCTGGCTGGTACCGTTGGATGCCGGCTTCATCGCGGCCCAGGCCGCGAGCGCGCGGCGGGTGCTGGTGCTGGACGAAGGCCGCCACAGCGGCGGAGTGGGTGAGGGCGTGGTCACGGCACTGGTCGAGGCCGGCTTTGGTCACCTGCCGCTGCGCCGCGTCTGTGGCGCCGACACCTACACGCCACTGGCAGGGGCAGCAATGTTCGGGCTTCCAAGCGACAATGCGGTGATTGGCGCCGCCCTCGACCTGGCGCAGGAACCCTGATGCATGTGTGGATTGGCGGGAATGTTGTTGCCGGCGCCGCTGGCGTCGGCCGAGGCGCTGCAGGCGCAGGCGCTGGCCATGGGCCAGGCGCTGCACCATCGCGGGCCGGATGATGGCGGCAGCTGGGTCGATGCCGAGGCGGGCATCGCGCTGGCGCATCGACGCCTGAGCATCCTCGACCTGTCCCCGCTGGGCCACCAGCCGATGGCCTCGGCGGACGGCCGCTACGTGATGGCCTACAACGGCGAGGTCTACAATTTCGCGGCCCTGCGTGAACAGCTGGAGCCGCTGGGGCACACCTTCCGTGGCCATTCCGACACCGAAGTACTGCTGGCGGCGATCCTGCAGTGGGGCGTCGAAGACACCCTGCAGCGCTGCAACGGCATGTTCGCCATCGCGCTGTGGGACCGTCAGGATCGTTGCCTG
This sequence comes from Stenotrophomonas sp. YJH_SMC_94-11, assembly GCF_059370435.1. Classification (NCBI taxonomy): domain Bacteria; kingdom Pseudomonadati; phylum Pseudomonadota; class Gammaproteobacteria; order Lysobacterales; family Lysobacteraceae; genus Stenotrophomonas; species Stenotrophomonas sp. YJH_SMC_94-11. The sequence goes on from NZ_JCAFTR010000002.1 coordinate 192,407, forward strand.
TGGCTGGCCCGCGACCGCGTCGGCAAGAAGCCGCTGTACTACGGCTGGGCCGGCGACGCGCTGGTGTTCGGTTCGGAACTGAAGGCGCTCTGGCAACACCCGGCGTTCGACAACGACATCGACCGCGATGCGCTCACCTTGCTGCTGCGGCTGGATTACATCCCGGCGCCGTACAGTATCCACCAGCGCTGCTACAAGCTGATGCCGGGCCGGGTGCTGCGGCTGGATGCAGCGGCTGTGGCCGCAGGCGCCGCGGCACACCGCCCGGAGCAGGCGCAGCGCCCGTACTGGGATGCGCGTGCACGCATGCAGGCGGCGTTGGCCGCCCCGTTCCAGGGCCGCATCGAGGAGGCCGAGGAACAGCTGGATACGCTGCTGCGCGATGCGGTGGCGCTGCGCATGGTGGCCGACGTGCCGGTCGGCGTGTTCCTGTCCGGCGGCACGGACTCATCGCTGGTGGCAGCGCTGATGCAGGCGCAGAGCGGGCAGCCGGTGCATAGTTTCAGCATCGGCTTCACCGACTCGGGACATGACGAAGCTCCGCTGGCCAGGGAGCTGGCGGCTCATCTCGGCTGTGATCACACCGAGTTGTACGTCAGTGGCGCCGACGCGCTGGCGGTGGTGCCTCAGTTGCCGGCGATGTTCGATGAACCTTTTGCCGATGCGTCGCAGGTGCCGACCGCGCTGGTGGCACGGCTGGCACGGCAGGGCGTGACCGTCGCGCTGTCCGGCGACGGTGGCGATGAGCTGTTCTTCGGCTACACCCGCTATGTACGCGCGCTGCGCAACTGGCAGATGCTCGGACGCGTGCCGGGGCCGCTGCGGCGCTGGATGGGCGCACGCTCGCAGCAGCAGGGCGAGGCCTCGCGGACCGGTGGCCTGGCGGCGCTGCTGGCCGAGACAGGCGCACGTGGCATCGGCGACGTCTACCGCAACCGCATCTCGCGCTGGCGCGACCCTGCCGCAGCGGTACCTGGTGCGCAGGCGGCCGGCAGCTTCTACGACCTGGCCGATCCGCTGCACGGCGCGGGGACACCGGCCGACGCGATGATGCTGGCCGATTTCGTGACCTACCTGCCCGATGACCTGTTGTGCAAGGTCGACCGGACCTCGATGGCGGTCGGCCTGGAGGCGCGCGCGCCATTGCTGGACTGGCGCGTGGCCGAGTTCGCCTGGTCACTGCCGCTGGGCTTCAAGCGCAGTGAGACGACCAGCAAGGTGCTGCTCAAGCGCGTGCTGGGCCGTTACGTGCCGCATTCAATGGTGCACCGTCCCAAGCGCGGTTTTGGCGCACCGGTCAGTGACTGGTTGAAGGGCGACCTGCGACCCTGGGCAGAGGACCTGCTGCAGCCGGCGCGGCTGGAGCGTGAGGGCGTGCTGTCGGCGGCGGCGGTGCAGCCGCTGTGGCAGCAGTTCCTGGGGGGGCAGCGCAAGTGGCATACCCACTTGTGGAACGTGCTGATGTTCCAGGCCTGGCAGGCGCATTGGCGGCAGGCGCGGACCGGCGTGACCGGCGGCTGATCTTCACCGGATGGCACGGGCCTGGCGACTAGGCTGGGCCTCCCGCACCGTGAGGAGTATGTCCCGATGTCCGTCCCCACCATCGCCGTGTTCGTTGGCAGCCTGCGCAAGGATTCCTGCAACCGCAAGCTGGCCCATGCGCTGGAGAAGCTCGCCGGTGATCGCGCGCGCTTCCAGTACGTGCAGATCGGCGATCTGCCGTTGTACGACCAGGATTTCGACGCTGATTATCCGCCGCAGGGCACCCGGCTGAAGGATCAGGTGCGCGCCGCCGACGCGGTGCTGTTCGTGACACCCGAGTACAACCGGTCGGTGCCCGGCGTGCTCAAGAACGCCATCGATATCGGATCGCGCCCGTACGGTGACAGTGCGTTTGCCGGCAAGCCGGCGGCGGTGATCGGCGCCTCCATCGGCCAGATCGGTACCGCCGTGGCCCAGCAGCACCTGCGCAACAGCCTGGCCTTCCTGGACATGCATGTGCTGGGCCAGCCCGAGGCATTCATCCACTTCAAGGACGGCCTGATCGATGCCGATGGCACGATCCACAACGAAGGCACGCAGAAGTTCCTGCAGGGCTACGTGGACCGGTTCCTGGCGTTGATCGCAGTGCACGTCAAGGGCGATTGACGCCGGCGGGGTCAGAGTCCCCTGCGTCGCAGAGGATCCGACCCCGGGGCGTTGATCTGCGATAATGTCCCGCTCGGGCGCCGCAACGGCGCCCGTCGCAGGCAGTGCGACGCTTTCACGCCAGTCTGGCCAGGTACCGGCGGATATCCCCCGTTTTCCCACGGCTTATCCACAGGCTTGTCCATGGCTGCCGGGGTCGGCACATGCCTACACTCGTCTGGCCCACTTTTGCAGGAAACACCGCAGCATGTCCGCTCGTCCCGGCTTCCGTTCCAACCGCAGAGAGCGCGGTGATGGCTTCGATCGCGATCGCGACGAGTCGCGCATCGACCAGTTGCGGGTACCGCCCCATTCGGTGGAAGCCGAGCAGGCGGTGCTGGGTGGCCTGATGCTGGCGCCCGAGGCGTATGACCGTGTCAACGACCAGCTGACCGAAAGCGACTTCTATCGTCGCGATCACCAGATGATCTATCGTGCGATCCGCGAGCTGTCCGAGCGCGAACGGCCGTTCGACGCGGTGACGCTGGGCGAGTGGTTTGAATCGCAGGGCAAGATGGAACTGGTGGGTGACGGCGCCTACCTGATCGAACTGGCCAGTACCACGCCGTCAGCTGCCAACATCGTGGCCTACGCCGAGATCGTGCGCGACAAGGCGGTGCTGCGGCAGCTGATCCAGGTCGGCACCGACATCGTCAACGACGGTTTCCAGCCAGAGGGGCGTGACAGCAGCGAGCTGCTGGCCTCGGCGGAAAAGAGCGTGTTTGCAATCGCCGAACAGGGTGCGCGTGGCCGTACCGATTTCGTGGCCATGCCCGGTGCACTGAAGGATGCCTTCGAGGAGCTGCGCAACCGCTTCGAGAACGGCGGCAACATCACCGGCCTGCCGACCGGTTACAACGATTTCGACGCGATGACCGCTGGCCTGCAGCCGACCGACCTGATCATCCTCGCGGCGCGCCCGGCAATGGGCAAGACCACCTTCGCGCTGAACATCGCCGAGTACGCGGCGATCAAGTCGAAGAAGGGCGTGGCCGTGTTCTCGATGGAAATGTCGGCGTCGCAGCTGGCGATGCGCCTGATTTCCTCCAATGGACGCATCAACGCGCAGCGCCTGCGTACCGGCCAGCTGGAAGACGAGGACTGGAGCCGCGTCACCAGCGCGATCAAGATGCTGAAGGAAACCAAGATCTTCATCGACGACACGCCGGGCGTGTCGCCGGAAGTGCTGCGTTCCAAGTGCCGCCGCCTCAAGCGCGAGCATGACCTGGGCCTGGTGGTGATCGATTACCTGCAGCTGATGAGCGTGCCGGGCAACAGCGAGAACCGCGCGACCGAAATCTCGGAAATCTCGCGTTCGCTGAAGGGCCTGGCCAAGGAACTGAACGTGCCAGTGATCGCGCTGTCGCAGCTCAACCGCTCGCTGGAAACGCGTACCGACAAGCGCCCGGTGATGGCCGACCTTCGCGAATCGGGCGCAATCGAGCAGGACGCGGACATGATCGTGTTCATCTACCGCGACGACTACTACAACAAGGAAAACTCGCCGGACAAGGGCCTGGCCGAAATCATCATCGGCAAGCACCGTGGTGGCCCGACCGGCTCGTGCAAACTGAAGTTCTTCGGTGAGTACACCCGCTTCGACAACCTGGCCCACGACTCGGTCGGTTCGTTCGAATAGCGGTCATGCCGGCCGCTGGCCGGCAACCACCATCGGGCGCTGCAGAGCCAAGGCACCGGCAGGAGCTGCTGTCAGCGCGGGTTCCATGCGGTCGCCACGAAGCGCAGCCGGGCATGGGCGTGGCGTTGCACTGCGCTGGACGGGTTTCATCGCCGCCAGCCCGGTTTCGTCGCAAACTGTTTGCCGGCGCCAGGGTAGGGCGCCAAGGTGTCCGCAGGCGGCAGGGTGCCGTCCCAAGGAGACCGTGATGAAGACCCTGTTCGCGCTCGGTGTGTGGTGCCTGCTGTTCGTACTGTGCTGGCCGCTGGCGATCCTCGCCCTGATCGCCTGGCCGTTCGTGTGGCTGCTGAGCCTGCCGTTCCGACTGGTCGGCATCACCTTCTCGGCGCTGTTCGCCTTCCTGCGCGCGCTGTTCATGCTGCCGGCGCGCATGCTCGGTGGCCGGGCGGTGCCCGCATGAGGGCGCTGGTGCTGGTCGGTCTGGCCCTGTTGGCGGGCCCGCTACAGGCCGCTCCTCCAGCACCGCCTTCGGTGTGGCTGGAGCGCCAGCAGGCAGCCGGTGCCGACGAAGCGAATGCTGCTGGGGCGAAGGCTTCGACGCGGCCCGGGGACAGGGAGCGCTGCCGGGTCACGAAGGAATGGAAGGTCGGCGAGACGGTGGTGCAGCATCGGATCTGTGACGATCCACCGAAGAAGCCCGCTGGAAAGGTGTAGCGCCGAGCCCAATGCTCGGCGCTACAGGAAAATGAGCAACAAAAAACCCCGCCGAGGCGGGGCTTCTTGAATCCGGGTGAAGCCGGCCAGCGGCCGGCACTACTAGGTGGACGATCAGTTCGCTTTGTGGATGGCGCGCTTGCTGACCGCCATCGCGGCGTCGTGGATCACTTCCGACAGCGACGGGTGGGCGTGGCAGATGCGGGCCAGGTCATCGGCCGAGCCGCTGAACTCCATGGTCAGCACGCCTTCGTGCACCAGTTCGGAGACGTTGGCGCCAACCAGGTGCATGCCGAGGATGCGATCGGTTTCGGCATGGGCCAGGATCTTCACGAACCCCGCCGGCTCGATCATCGCTACGGCACGGCCGTTGGCGGCGAACGGGAAGCTGCCGGCCTTGTACGGAATGCCCTCGGCCTTCAGCTGGGCTTCGGTCTTGCCGACCCAGGCCAGTTCCGGCTCGGTGTAGATGACCCACGGGATGGTGTCGAAGTTGACGTGGCCCGGCAGGCCGGCGATCAGCTCAGCCACCGCGATGCCTTCCTCGAAGCCCTTGTGCGCCAGCATCGGGCCGCGCACGCAGTCGCCGACCGCCCACACGCCGTTGACGCCGGTGTGGCAGTGCGCGTCGACTTCGATCTGGCCGCGCTCGTTGACCTTGACGCCGGTGCCTTCGGCCAGCAGGCCCTTGGTGGCGGCGCGACGGCCGACGGCCACCAGCAGCTTGTCCACGGTCAGGGTCTTTTCGCCTTCCGCGTCAGTGTAGGTGACGATGACTTCCTTCTTCTTGCCCTTGCCGGTGATCTCGGTCTTGGAAACCTTGGCATTGAGCTTGATGTCCAGGCCCTGTTTCTTGAATTCCTTGGCAGCGGCCTTGGCCACTTCGGCGTCGGCAGCCGCCAGGAACTCCGGCATGGCCTCAAGGATGGTGACTTCAGCGCCCAGGCGCTTCCACACGCTGCCCAGTTCCAGGCCGATCACGCCGGCACCGATCACCGCCAGCCGGTTCGGCACTTCGGTGAAGTCCAGGCCGCCGACGTTGTCGACGATGGTCTCGCCGTCGAACTGGGCGAACGGCAGTTCGATCGAATCCGAACCGGCCGCGATGATGACGTTGGTGCCCTTCAGCTCGATTTCCGAACCGTCGTGCTGCTTCACCTTGACCACGTTGCCCGGCTGCAGCTGGCCGAAGCCGTAGTAGGCGGCGACCTTGTTGGCCTTGAACAGCATGCCGATGCCGCCGGTGAACTGCTTGACGATCTTGTCCTTGCGGCCAATCATCGCCTCGACGTCAATCTTGGCATCCTTGAAGCTGATGCCGTGGTCGCCAAAGATGTGGCCCATGTTCCAGAACTGGCGCGAGGAATCGAGCAGCGCCTTGGACGGGATGCAGCCCACGCGCAGGCAGGTGCCGCCGAGGGCCGGCTTGCCGTCCTTGCCCAGCGCTGCGTCGATGCAGGCGGTCTTCAGGCCCAGCTGGGCCGCGCGGATGGCAGCGTGGTAACCGGCCGGGCCGGCACCGATGACGACGACGTCGAATTGTTCAGCCATTGAATTATTCCTTGATGCATTACCAGAACCCCTCCGCGCAGGCGCGGAGGGGCGGGAGGTTTCTTACAGGCCGAACAGCATGCGGCCCGGGTTTTCCAGCTGGTTCTTGATGTCCACCAGGAACTGCACCGAGTCCTTGCCGTCGATGATGCGGTGGTCGTAGGACAGCGCCAGGTACATCATCGGCGCGATCACGACCTGGCCGTTCTGGGCGATCGGACGCTCCTTGATGGCGTGCATGCCCAGGATGGCGCTCTGCGGCGGGTTGATGATCGGGGTCGACAGCAGCGAACCGAAGGTGCCGCCGTTGGTCACGGTGAAGGTGCCGCCCTGCAGTTCTTCCAGGCCCAGCTTGCCGTCACGTGCCTTCTTGGCGTAGTCGGCGATGGTCTTCTCGATGTCGGCGAACGACATGCGCTCGACGTTGCGCAGGACCGGCGTGACCAGGCCCTTCTCGGTCGACACGGCGATCGAGATGTCCGAGTAGCCGTGGTAGATGATGTCGTCGCCGTCGATCGAGGCGTTGACCAGCGGGAAGCGCTGCAGCGCGTTGGCAGCGGCCTTCACGAAGAAGCTCATGAAGCCCAGCTTGATGCCGTGGGCCTTGACGAACTCGTCCTGCAGCTCCTTGCGCGCCGCCGACACCTTGGACAGGTCGACTTCGTTGAAGGTGGTCAGCATGGCGGTGGAGTTCTTCGACTCCATCAGGCGCTCGGCGATGCGCTTGCGGATGCGGGTCATCGGCACGCGCTCTTCCGGACGTGCACCACCGGCCTTGCCGGCGCCGCCGTTGCGGGCGAAGTTGACGATGTCTTCCTTGGTCACTGCACCACGACGGCCGGTGCCGTCGACGTCGGCCGGGTTCACGCCTTCGGTGATGGCGGTGAAGCGGGCGCCCGGCGGCAGGGTGTCGGCGGCCGACTTGGCAGCCGGAGCCGGAGCGGCGGCAGCGGCCGGAGCAGCGGCGGCCGGTGCGGCTTCAGCCTTCTTCTCTTCAGCGGCCGGGGCCGGAGCCGCAGCCACGGCGCCTTCTTCGATGATCGCCACGACCTGGCTGGAGGTCACGGTATCGCCTTCCTTGAACTTGATTTCCTTCAGCACGCCGTCAACCGGCGACGGCACTTCCAGCACGACCTTGTCGGTTTCCAGGTCAAGCAGGTTTTCGTCGCGCTTGACGGCGTCGCCCACCTTCTTGTGCCAGGTGGCGATGGTGCCGTCGGCGACGGATTCGGGCAGTACCGGGGCTTTGACTTCGGTGGCCATTGCGGGAGCTTCCTGGTTTGTCTTCTAAATAGGGGGAGGATTATTCAGCGAACGTGTCGTTGAACGGGTTGACCAGTGCGTCGGCAATCAGCTGCTGCTGTTCGCGGACGTGGTCAGCCATGTGACCGGCAGCCGGCGACGCCGAACGTGCGCGACCGGCGTAGTGCAGGTTCTGGCCATCGGCCAGGCAGAACTGCAGGTGGTGGCGGATCTGGTACCACGCGCCCTGGTTCTGCGGTTCTTCCTGCGTCCACACCACGTCGGTGGCCTTGCCGTACTTCTTCAGCTCGGCAGCCAGCAGCGCACGCGGGAACGGATACAGCTGCTCCACGCGGATGATCGCCACGTCGTCCTGGCCACGCTTGGTCTGGTCTTCCAGCAGGTCGTAGTAGACCTTGCCCGAGCACAGCACCACGCGCTTGACCTTCTTGGCATCGGCATTGGCGTCGCCGATCAGGTGCTGGAACTCGCCATTGGCCAGTTCGTCCAGGGTCGACACGGCCAGCTTGTGGCGCAGCAGCGACTTCGGCGACATCACCACCAGCGGCTTGCGGGTGGTCATGTGCAGCTGGCGACGCAGCATGTGGAAGGCCTGCGCCGGGGTCGACGGCACGACAACCAGCATGTTCTCCAGGGCGCACAGCTGCAGGAAGCGCTCCAGGCGCGCCGAGCTGTGTTCCGGGCCTTGTCCTTCATAGCCATGCGGCAGCAGCAGGGTCAGGCCGGAAATGCGGCCCCACTTGGCTTCACCGGCGGCGATGAACTGGTCGATCACCACCTGGGCACCGTTGGCGAAGTCGCCGAACTGGCCTTCCCAGATGCACAGCGTGTTCGGATCGGTGGTGGAGAAACCGTACTCGTAGGCCATCACCGCTTCTTCGCTCAGCAGCGAGTCGATGACGGTGGCCTTCTCCGGCGAATCCACCAGCTGCCGCAGCGGCATGTAGTAGTTGTCGGTCTTCTGGTCGTGCAGGATCGCATGGCGGTGCGTGAACGTACCGCGGCCGACGTCCTGGCCTACCAGGCGCAGCGCGTGGCCTTCGTCGAGCAGGGTGGCGTAGGCCAGGTTCTCGGCAAAGCCCCAGTCGCCCGCGATCTCGCCGGCGGCCATCTTGCGGCGGTCGTCGTAGACCTTGGCCACGCGCGAGTGCAGCTGCACTTCGTCCGGGATGGTGTTGATCAGCTTGGCCAGCTCGACCAGCTTGTTCTTCTCGACCTTGGTCGAGACCGGGTCGGACAGCTTGCCTTCCAGCAGCTTCGGCCAATCGACGAACAGCGGGCTGGTCGGCGGAGTCTTCTCGACCTTGGCCAGCTCGGTGGTCACTTCACCGGCGTCCAGCTTCTCGCGGTAGGCATCGACCATGGCCTTGCCGGCACCGGCAGCGATCACGCCCGCCTTTTCCAACTGCTCGGCATACATCTCGCGGGTGGTCGGGTGCTTGCGGATCACCTGGTACATCAGCGGCTGGGTGATCGCCGGCTCGTCGGCCTCGTTGTGGCCCCAACGGCGGTAGCACATCAGGTCGATGACCACGTCCTTGGCGAACTTCTGGCGGAACTCGAAGGCCAGCTGCGCGGCGAACACGACGGCTTCCGGATCATCGCCGTTCACGTGCAGCACCGGGGCGGCGATCATCTTCGCCACGTCGGTGGCATAGCGCGTGGAGCGCGTATCCAGCGGGTTGGAAGTGGTGAAGCCGACCTGGTTGTTGACGACGATGTGCACGGTGCCGCCGACGGCGAAGCCGCGGGCCTGCGACATCTGGAACAGCTCCATGACCACGCCCTGGCCGGAGAAGGCCGCGTCGCCGTGGATCAGGATCGGCATGACCTGCTTGCGTGCGGTGTCCTTGCGGCGCTCCTGGCGCGAACGCACGGAACCGGCCACGACCGGGTCGGCGATTTCCAGGTGCGACGGGTTGAACGCCAGCGCCAGGTGCACCGGGCCACCGTCGGTGGCCACGTCGGCGGAGAAGCCCATGTGGTACTTCACGTCGCCGGCCGACGCGTGCTCGTCGTGCTCGAACTTGCCTTCGAATTCGTCGAACAGCTTGCGCGGGTTCTTGCCCAGGGTGTTGACCAGCACGTTCAGGCGGCCGCGGTGGGCCATGCCGATCACCACGTCCTTGACGCCATCCTTGCCGGCGCTGCGGATGATGGTGTCCATCATCGGGATCAGCGAGTCGCCGCCTTCCAGCGAGAAGCGCTTCTGGCCGACGTACTTGGTGTGCAAGTAGCGCTCCAGGCCTTCGGCCGCGGTCAGGCGCTCCAGGGTGCGGCGCTGGGTGTCAGCGTCCAGCTGGTAGTTGCCACCGGCCGCTTCCAGCTTCCTGTAGATCCACTGGCGTTGCTCGACCTCGGAGATGTGCATGAACTCCGCACCGATCGAGCCGGTGTAGGTCGCCTTCAGGCGTGCGAGCAGGTCGCGCAGCTTCATGCGCGGCTGGCCGCCGACGCCGCCGGTGCTGAACTCGCTGTTGAGATCGGCATCGGACAGGCTGTGGAACGGCAGGCCCAGGTCCGGGGTGTTCACCGGCGCGGCCAGGCCCAGCGGATCGAGGCGGGCGTCCAGGTGGCCGCGCGAGCGGTAGGCGGTGATCAGACGACCGACATTGCGCTCGCGCTCGTCGCCCGCACCGGTGCCGGTGCCAGCTTTCAGCGCATCCTTGGCCGCGTCCGCGATGTGGGAGATGACGGCCGAGTGCGGAATGTCACCTGCTTCGCGGCCCTTGAAGCCGTCGAAGTAGGTTTTCCATTTGGGATCGACACTATCCGGGGAGACCAGGTACTGCTCGTACAGGTCCTCGACATAGGAGGCGTTGCCGCCGGCGAGTTGCGAAGATTGCGCAAACTGCTTCAGTTGATTGTCCACGATGGAGGGTGTTGATTCGCTTTGTGGGGTATGGCTTCAGAAGGACCCGGCAGGAAGATGAATAGCCCTGCGCGGGCGCGTTCAAACAGCCAAATTGTACCCCCAACGGGACACGAAGGGGCACCACTGCGGGCATCCCACGTCCGCCGGTGCCGGTTCCAGACAGGTTGGGTCAGCGGCGCCGGCTCAGATGCCGAGCGCGCGCAGTTCGCTGCAATCGCGCGAACGGTCCCAGACGCGCTGCAATTGCTGCCCGAACGGCTGCGAACGTGCCGGCAGCGCGATACCGGCCTCGCCGTCGAGGCGATGGCCGATCAGACGAAAGTAGAAGTCGCCCGCATCGTTGAGCAGGCAGGAAGAGGCCAGCGCGCGGTCGACCGGGTCGCTGACCTCGCGGAACCGGATCACGCTTGGCAAGCGCTGGGCCAGCGCCAGCAGCGGTGCCCCGGCAGAGGCGATCGCAGCGGCATCGTGCACGATCACCCGCAGCTGCTTGTCGTGGCGGGCGGTGACGAAGCGGCGCAGGGCGGCCTGCACCGGCGCCGCGTCGAGCAGTCCCGGGTCCAGCTGGCGGCTGTGCAGCCACAGCTGGCGGCGGGCGCGGTGGACGATGGCCGTGGTGATGGCCACCGCCTCGGCGCGGCGGTCGATCGCGCTGGTCGTGCCCAGCCGGCGGCGCATCTGCTGGTGGCCGATGCCGGCCTCCTCGAACGCCTCGCCTTCCGGCAGGAAGCCCTGGCGGGCATAGAAATCGCGGGCGGGCAGCTGGGCGTGCAGGTGCAGCTCGGCCAGGCCGAGCCTGCGCCCGGCCTCGACCAGTGCCTCCAGCAGGGCCTCACCGACCCCGTGGCTGCGATGGCTGACCAGCACGGCCATACGGCCGATGCGGCCGTCCGGGGCCAGCCGGCCGGTGCCGACCGGCTGGTTGTCACTGTCCAGTGCCAGCACATGGACGCTGACCGGGTCCAGCGCATCGCGTTCCAGTTCCGCGGCGATGCCCTGTTCCTGCACGAACACGCGTTGGCGCACGTCGTGGATGGCAACGTGGGCGTCGGCGTGGCTGACCTGCTGGACCCGGATCATGGTGAGGGCTCAGGCCCGGCCAGTGCTGTCGTCTTCGTCGTCGTCCTCGAAGTTGACGATGACCTCGATACCGTCGTCGTGCACGGTCACGGAGTGGACATCGTCGGACACCGCGTCGGCGTCGATCGCGTCGACGCGGTCACGGCCTTCGACCACTTCGCCGAGGACCACGGCGTCTTCGCCGTCGTCCTCCTCTTCAGCGTCGTACACCTCGTTCGGATCGATCAGCTGGAACACGCCACCGACCAGCAGCTGCTGGAGCACGGCACGGCCCTTGTCGGACAGGCCGCGATAGGCGGCGGCGTCGAGCTGCTCGGCACCGGCCAGGCGCTGGGCGTCCTTCACCGGCAGCGCGAAGTCCTGGCCGCTGACGTACAGGCTGGCGCCGCGCTTGGCCCGGCGCCAGGCCAGGCGTGCCCACGGGTGGCGCTGCAGCAGCAGGCCGGAGGCCAGCGCCTGGACCACTTCCTCCGGTGCCGGTGCGGCCTGGTGGGCCATCACTTCGCCGGCGGCGCGGTAGGTGGTGATGAAGCGACCGAACCAGTCACCCAGCTTGTCCGGGTCGTTCATGCGGATGGCGTTGAGCGCGGTGATCACCCGCGCCATCGCCACCGTGTCGATTTCGTTCGGGTCGGCCGGCACCTTGAGGTCGGCATCCTGGTAACGGATGTTCTCGTCGGCATCGGCGATCAGGGTGTCGAGGTAGTCGCTGATCAGCTCGGCCGAGGACGGCGCGCGCATGCCGAAGGAGAACGTCAGGCAGGGATCCTCGGCGACGCCGTGGTGCGGCACGTTCGGCGGCAGGTACAACATGTCGCCCGGCGCCAGCACCCAGTCGTGGGTCGGCTTGAACACCTTCAGCAGCTTCAGTTCCACGTCCGGGCGGAAGCCCAGCGGTGGCTGCTTGCCCTTGATCGATTCGCTGGCGTCGATCTGCCAGCGGCGGTGGCCGTGGGCCTGCAGCAGGAACACGTCGTACTGGTCGACATGGGCGCCGACCGAGCCGCCGGTGGCGGCGAAGCTGATCATCACGTCATCCATGCGCCAACGCGGCAGGAAGCTGAAGTGCTCGATCAGGGCGCGCACGTCCGGGTCCCACTTGTCCACGTCCTGCACCAGCAGGGTCCAGTCGTGGTTGGGCAGGGCGGGGAACACGTCTTCCTGGAACGGGCCGGTGCGCACGCGCCAGCCGTCCCGGGTCTTGTCGTGCTCGATGAGGCGCGCCAGCACGCCTTCCTCGCAGGCCAGCCCGGCCAGGTCTTCCGGCTGCACCGGGGTCTGGAAGTTGGGGAAGGCGTTGCGGATCAGCAGCGGGCGTTTCTGCCAGAAGTCGCGCAGGAAGGTGGCCGGCGCCATGCCCAGCGGCTGGCCTGGGCGGGCGGTGACTTCAATGAGCGGAGCGGAGGACTTGCGGGCGGCCATGGGGGGAATCCTTGCAGCGGAAAGCGGGAGGGGCGGCGTGGCGGGCCGCCAAGGTCTCCATTGTCCGCCGTTCGTGGGGATTGCGCACGTGCGGTGGTTTGTCGCGGGGTGTCCGGCCAACGGCGGAGCCCCTCGTGGCGGGGGCTGGGTGGGTCGCTGAAAGCAAAAGCCGGGTTTGGCCGGGCGGGTGGGCTGCGCGGGGGACGCTGCAAGTACGTCCCTGTAAGCTTGGCCGCCGCATCCATGCGGCGGACACCCCCGCGCAGCCCACCCGCCCGGCCCCTGACAGTTTCCTGCGCGGCCCGCCACGGAATGAAAGAAGAAAATCAAAGGCAAAAGCGGGTCGCGCGCTCCGCTTGCTCATGCCCTTGTAGAGCCGAGCCCACGCTCGGCTTGCTTTTGCCCACGCGAAAATCAGCCGAGCACGGGCTCGGCTCTACAAAAGACGCTCAAACAAAGAGGGACGCGGCGAAGCCGCGTCCCTCTCTCAAATTCCGTCCCGACAACCCAACGCTCTTCGATCCGTCCCCGGGAATCTGTCAGAGGTGGGGCGGGAGGGGCCAGCGGGACCGTTGGCGCCATGGATGGCGCCATCGAGCCCCCATGGAAGGGTTCACGGCGTGTCCCGCTGGCCCCTCCCGCCCCGCCCAGCTCGCAGCAATCCAGAGCCTGGATCGCTGTTGCTGTTGCTGTTGCCTGCCGCAGGCAGCGCCCGCGGCCGCCGCCGCAAGCAAACCCCTTAGATCTTCTTCGCCAGCGCCTCGGCCAGGCCGGTGTAGCTGCCCGGGGTCATCTCGAGCAGACGCTGCTTCGCATCCGCCGGCAGCTCCAGCCCCTGCACGAACGCACGCATCGACTCGGCCGTGATGCCCTGGCCGCGGGTCAGCGCCTTCAGCTGCTCGTACGGGTTCGGCAGGCCATGGCGGCGCATCACCGTCTGCACGGCCTCGGCCAGCACTTCCCAGGCCGCATCCAGATCCGCATCCAGGCGCTGCGGGTTCACTTCCAGCTTGCCCAGGCCCTTGGCCAGCGAATCCAGTGCCACCTGGCTGTGGCCGAACGCGGTGCCCAGCGCACGTAGCACGGTGGAATCGGTCAGGTCACGCTGCCAGCGGCTGATCGGCAGCTTCGCGCTGAAGTGCTCGAACAGGGCGTTGGCGATGCCGAAATTGCCTTCCGCATTCTCGAAGTCGATCGGATTGACCTTGTGCGGCATCGTCGACGAGCCGACTTCGCCTTCCTTCAGGCGCTGCTTGAAGTAGCCCAGCGAGATGTAGCCCCAGATGTCGCGGGCCAGGTCGATCAGGATGATGTTGGCGCGGCGCGCGGCATCACCGATCTCGGCGACGTTGTCGTGCGGCTCGATCTGCGTGGTGTACGGGTTGAACACCAGGCCCAGGCCGGTCACGAAGCGCTCGGCGAAGGCCGGCCAATCCACGTCCGGGTAGCTGGCCACGTGCGCGTTGTAGTTGCCGACCGCACCGTTGATCTTGCCGGTCAGTTCGACCGCGGCGATCTGCCGGCGCTGGCGCTCCAGGCGGGCGACCACGTTGGCCAGCTCCTTGCCCAGCGTGGTCGGCGAGGCGGTCTGGCCATGGGTGCGCGACAGCATCGGCTGGCCGGCCTGGGCGTGGGCCAGGGTGCGCAGGGTGCTGGCGATGCCGTCCAGGGTCGGCAGCAGCACTTCACGGCGGGCCTGTTCCAGCATCAGGCCGTAGCTGAGATTGTTGATGTCCTCGCTGGTGCAGGCGAAATGCACGAATTCCAGCGCCGGGGCCAGCTCTGCGTCATCCTTCAGCTGTTCCTTGATGAAGTACTCCACCGCCTTGACGTCATGGTTGGTGGTGCGCTCGATCTCCTTCACGCGTGCAGCCTGGGCCGGGCTGAAGCTGGCGGCCAGGGCGCGCAGGCGGGCGACGGCGGCGTCGGAGAACGGGGCCAGTTCGACGATGCCCGGCTCGGCGGCCAGCGCCAGCAGCCATTCCACCTCGACCGTGATGCGGGCCTTGATCAGGCCGTACTCGGAGAAGATCGGGCGCAGGGCGTCGACCTTGCCGGCATAGCGGCCATCGAGCGGGGACAGGGCGAGCAGGGCGGAATCGGACATGTCGGCAGGGCTGGGGCGAGCGGCGGGGGCCATATTCTACGACGTGCCGGGCAGGCGTGCCCTGTAGAGCCGAGCCTACGCTCGGCTGCTCCGGGTAATCCTGCGCCCACGGGCCAGCCGAGCGCAGGCTCGGCTCTACAACACGGCCCTGCGGATGAAACGATCTGGCCCGCGCTCGTCATCCCACGCTGCGGGCAAGGGAGTATCGTTGGCGCAGCCGCCAGCCCGGGAAGCGACACCCTGCCAGCCGCCGCTTCCCTTTCCCCAACTGAAGTAGTGCGGAGTTGATGCAATGAGCAAAGCTGCAAGCAAGGGTTTCAGAATCGAACACGACAGCATGGGCGAGCTGCAGGTGCCTGCCGACGCCCTGTGGGGCGCGCAGACCCAGCGTGCCGTGCAGAACTTCCCGGTGTCGGGCCAGCGCATGCCGCGCGGTTTCATCCGTGCCCTGGGCCTGGTCAAGGGCGCCGCTGCGGGCGTCAACGCGGAGCTGGGCCATCTGCCGAAGAACGTGGCCAAGGCCATCCAGACCGCTGCCGCCGAAGTGGCCGCCGGCAACTGGGATGCGCAGTTCCCGATCGATGTCTACCAGACCGGTTCGGGCACGTCGTCGAACATGAATGCCAATGAGGTCATCGCCACACTGGCCAACCGTGCCGGCAAGGCGGGCAAGACCGCCGTGCACCCCAATGACCACGTTAACCAGGGGCAGAGCTCCAACGACGTGATTCCGACCGCGCTGCGCGTGTCGGCGGTGTTGGCGACGCATGAGCAGCTGCTGCCGGCGCTGGTGCACCTGCGCAAGACCCTGGACAAGAAGGGCCGCAGCCTGCGCAAGGTGGTCAAGACCGGCCGTACCCACCTGATGGACGCGATGCCACTGACCTTCGAGCAGGAGTTCGGCGCATGGTCGGCACAGCTGGCCTCGGCGCAGGAGCGGATCGAAGACAGCCTCAGGCGCGTGCGCCGCCTGCCGCTGGGTGGCACCGCCATCGGCACCGGCATCAATGCCGACCCGCGCTTCGGCGCGCAGGTGGCCAAGGCACTGAAGCAACAGACCGGTTTCAAGTTCGACAGCGCCGAGAACAAGTTCGAGGGCCTGGCCGCGCAGGATGATGCCGTGGAACTGTCGGGCCAGCTCAATGCACTGGCCGTGGCGCTGATCAAGATCGCCAATGATCTTCGCTGGATGAATGCCGGTCCGCTGGCCGGGCTGGGCGAGATCGAACTGCCGGCGCTGCAGCCGGGCAGCTCGATCATGCCGGGCAAGGTCAACCCGGTGATTCCGGAAGCGACCGTGATGGCCTGCGCGCAGGTGATCGGCCACCACACGGCAATCACCGTGGCCGGGCAGACCGGAAACTTCCAGCTCAACGTCACCCTGCCGCTGATCGCGGTGAACCTGCTCGATGGCATCGGCCTGCTGGCCAATGTGTCGCGGCTGCTGGCCGACAGCGCGATCGCCGGGTTGAAAGTGCGCGAGGACCGTGTGGCCGAAGCGCTGGCGCGCAATCCGATCCTGGTCACGGCATTGAATCCGATCATCGGCTACGAGAAGGCCGCGGCCATCGCCAAGCGTGCCTACAAGGAACAACGCCCGGTGCTGGACGTGGCACTGGAAGACAGCGGGCTGGAGGAGGCCGAATTGCGGCGCCTGCTGGATCCGACCGCACTGACCGCAGGTGGCATCCAGGCTGGCGGTGGTGGCGCCGGCGGTTGATCTGCTGGTTGTAGAGCCGAGCCCATGCTCGGCTCAGGTTCCGGGCAGCAGCCGAGCATGGGCTCGGCTCTACAAAAGGAAACGCCGCCCTGGGGCGGCGTTTCTGCTTCAGCGACGGTCGGCGACGATGTTGCCGAACGTGTCGGTGTAATCCTTGAACTCGGGTATGCGCTGGATCAGGTCCGCCGGAATCACTTCCATGCCCTCCGGCGGCTGGATCTTCACCGGTTGCATGTTGGGATCGGCCGGAGCGGCGACCAGGGTGTTCTGGCGCAGCACCTGCAGCTTGCCGAACATCGTCTGCAGCATCTGCTTCTGCCCCTGGTCCAGCGGGATCTGGATCTCGTCCACCTTCATCGTGCCATCGCCGAGGATGATGATGTTCGGTGCCGGCGGGCGACGCACGGTCACCATGCCTTCGCTGACGGAAATCTTGGGCTTGCCGCGCTCGGCGCGGTGGTTGCGGTAATCCTTGTCACAGCCGACCAGGCCCAGGCAGAGCAGGGCGGCCAGCAGCAGGAACAACTTCTTCATGGCATTCGGTTCGGGGGCGTCCGGGCCCGCCATTGTAAGCCGGCCGGCGCACGACGGCCGGCAGCGGGACGCCGCTGCCGGCCGGGTGCGCTGATCTGTCACAGGCCTAGCGCTGGACCACGGTGTCCTTGCCGCAGTCGTCGACGTCACTCTGGTCCATCGTTGCGTAGGGCTTGAACGCCGGCAGCGATGCGGCCAGGGCCTGCTGGCTGGCCAGCATCGCCGGCAGGCGCTCGCAGATGCGCTTTGCCTGGGCCTCGATCTTCGCCGCCTTGGCGTTGATCCGCTTCTCGATGCCATCGCTGTCGCCACTGAAGATGCCCTTCAGCGCTTCGCTGGCAGCATCGGTGCCGAGTTTGGCGCCGGCCAGGCCGATCTCCATGCCTTCATTCGCCACGGCCACCACCTGGCTGCGGTATGCCAGCAGCTGGCGGCGCTGGTTGGCGTCGGCCGGTACATCTTTGCCGTCGATCAGCAGACGGCCGTCGGGGGTGATCTCGGCCTGTGGCTGGTTGGAGGAAGAAATCCTGATGTTGCCCTCGGTGATTTCCTTGCGGGCATCGTCCATGGCCTCCTTGATGGTCTGGCCGACGCCGCTGGTGGCCTCGGCGACGCTCTTGCCGATGGTCTTGTCGGGTGCGGAAGAAGTGCCGCCGCAGGCGATCAGCGGCAGGCACAGCAGGGTGGCAGGCAGCACGCGCAGCAGATTCATGGCAGTTTCCTCGATCGATCCGTTAGCGGTTACTTTTTACGGGGCAGGGTGACGGTGCCACTGACGTTGCGGTGGCCGACATCGCCGCTGCCGCTGTGGTCGACGGTCAGGCTGCCGCGCACGCCATCGACCTGGATGTCCCCCGAGCCGTGGCTGCGCACATGCACATTGCCGCCGATGTCGGACAGATCAACATCGCCCGAGCCGACCACACCGACCTCGACGTTGCCTTGCACGCGCTTGAACCCGATGTCGCCGGAACCGACCGTGTCCAGTCGTGCGTTGCCGCGGACATCGCTGATCTTCAGGTCACCCGAACCGACAGTGCCGGTGACCGCATCGCCACCGATGTTGCGCACCTTGACGTCGCCGGAACCCAGCGAAAGCAGGTTCAGCGAACTGCCGCCATCAATGTCCAGGTCGCCCGAACCCACCGCTGCGTGGATGCTGCCGCGGGTGCCACGCACGATGGCATCACCGGAGCCGACATCCACGCTCAGCGACTGCGCGTTGTCCACGCTGGCGTCGCCGGAGCCGACCTTCAGCTGCAGGGGCAGGTTGTCCGGCACGCTGCCACGGATGTCCAGCCAGGCGTAGCTGCTGCCCAGGCTGATGCTGCTGTCGCGGCCCTCGCGGCGCAGGCTCACCACCAGCTTGTCGCCCACCCTGCGCTGGTCCAGTACCAGCTGGTCCAGCCATTCCTGGCTGGACGCGCAGGCGCGGCCATCGAGCTGGCCAGTGCCCTTGCCGGCGACGACCTTCAGGTCGTGCTGGTTGACCTCGAGCACCACAGCCCTGGCACCGGCCACATCCAGCTTCAGCGTGCGGGCGGCGGTGAACTTGCAGTTCGGAGCATCGGCGGCCAGCGCCGACAGCGGCAACAGCAACAACGCAGAACAGGCGAGCAGGGAACGCATGGGTGGTGCCTCCGGGTGGATGGAATCAGATCTCGCCGGCGCGCTTGCGCAGACGGATGGCAAGGACGATGAACACGGCGCCGACGGCGGCGCCGATCCACAGTTCCGGCATCGCCAGTGACTTCAGCTGCGAGGCCGGCGACATCAGGCTGACCACCGATTCGAGGTCGCGACGCGTGCCTTCCTCGGCGCTGAGGCGATACACCAGGTCCGTGCCCGGTACGCCGCCCAGCAGCAGCCGGCCAACGATGTTCTGCCAGAACCAGCCCGTGGTCAGGCCGATCAGCGGCATCACCTTGGTCGTGCTGACGATGACGCCGGCGAACAGCGGCAGCATCACCGCCCACAGGAACGGCTTGCTGCGGGCCCAGGCCGAGCACAGCAGCAGCCAGCCGGCGGTGGGCAGGGCCCACAGGGCGTAGACCGGGATCCAGGCCAGGTGGCCGGCGGCCAGGGTCAGCGGGCTGGCGGGGCCCCAGATCAGGGTCATTGGGCTGCCGCCGTGCATCAGCGCGACGATGCTGATCACCAGCATGAAGCCGAACATGGTGATGATGCCGGCGATCACCGCGATCAGCGGGGCCATGATCAGTGCGCTGATCACCTTGGACAGCACGGTCTGGGTATCCGACAGCGGCAGTGACTTCCAGAACAGGATGCTGCGGTCGCGGCGGTCGTCGTACAGGGCACCCAGGCAGTAGAAAAACACCACGAAGGCCAGTACCAGGAACGGCCAGGCCGAGCTGAGCACCAGGGTCAGGTCGAGGCCGTTGCCGAGGTCAGCCAGGTCCTTGGCACTGATGTCGCGGGTCAGCAGGGCCAGGTCCAGGCCGTTGATGTTCACGTCTTCGCCGTCGATGTGCAGGCCACCATCACGCGCGGCCCGGTGCAGGGCGAACAGGCCGAAGGCGATGCCGATGGTGCTCATCACCAGCGAGATCAGGCCGGCGATCAACGGTGCATACAGGAAACCGCCACGGTTCTCCCAGTACTCGCGCTTGAGCAGCCAGCGCAGGGTGCCCATCGGGCTGACGGGGTGGTTGACGGCATTCATGCGTAGGTCCCCTTCATGATGGCGACGAACAGATCGGCCAAGCCCGGGCTGCGGGTCTCGCCAAGGGTGGAGAGCTGGGTGCGCGGCACGCCATCGAACAGCATCACGGTCTTTCCGAACGCCAGGCTGCGCTCGTCGATCGGCTTCAGCGCACGCGCGGTCTCCAGCTGGTCGGCGTTGACCAGCAGCTCGGTGTAGCGCTGGCCGACGTCGTCCATGTCCGCGTCGAGCACGATGCGGCCATCACGGATGAACATGACGTCGCTGAGGATGTGCTCGATCTCTTCCACCTGATGGGTGGTGACGATGATGGTCTTCTGTTCGTCGAAGTAGTCCTCCAGCAGGCGCTGGTAGAACTCCTTGCGATAGAGGATGTCCAGGCCGAGAGTGGGCTCGTCCAGCACCAGGATGCGGGCGTCGATGGCCATCACCAGCGCCAGGTGCAGCTGCACGATCATGCCCTTGGACAGTTCGCGCACGCGCTGCTTCGGTTGCAGCTTGGTATTGGCCAGGAAGCGCTCGCAGCGGGCCCGGTCGAAGCGCGGGTGCACGCCGGCGACGAAGTCGATCGCCTCGCGCACCTTCAGCCAGCGCGGCAGCACGGCGACGTCGGCGATGAAGCAGATGTCATTCATCAGCTCGTCGCGATGCAGTCGCGGATCGCGGCCGAGCACGCTCAGGTCGCCTTCCACCGAGGTGAGGCCGAGGATGGCCTTCAGTGCGGTGGTCTTGCCGGCGCCGTTGGGGCCGATCAAGCCGACGATGCGCCCGCTCGGAATGCTGAAGCTGGCGTTGTCGAGGGCTACCGTGGTCCTGTAGGCCTTGCGCAGGCCTTGCGCGGTGATGACGGGTTCGCTTGCAGTGCTGTTCATCAGACGTTCCCCTGGGGCAGCAATTCGTCGAGGCTCAGGCCCAGGCGCTGAATGCGCTCCAGCACCGCGGGCCATTCTTCGTTGAGGAAGCGCTCGCGCTCGCTGCTGCGCAGCTGCGTGGCCGCCTGCTCGGTCATGAACATGCCCAGGCCGCGGCGCTTCTCGACCAGGCCTTCATCGGCCAGTTCCTGGTAGGCGCGCGAAACGGTGATGGGGTTGAGTTGATAGTCGGCGGCCACCTGGCGCACCGAAGGCAGGGCATCGCCCGGCTTCAGGATTCCGTCGAGCATCATGGCGATCACGCGCTCCTTCAATTGACGGTAGATGGGAGCGCCGTCGCTCCACTGGATGTCGCTCATATTCAGCTCCGTGGGGTCAGCGGCTGGGCGAACGAGAAATACGGCATGGACAGGGAGCTGTGCAGCCGACGCGGGGGAGGGGGGGAGGAATCGGCGTTCCCGGCCGGTGCAGCGGTTGCGTCCTGCGCACTGTCGGGAGAGGCGGGGGTGGTGGGCGTGGCCAGCCAGGCCAGCACGATCAGGGTCGAAACAGCAGCGGCCGCGGGTGCGGTGAGGTTGCGACGGATGCGGGCGTTCATGGCTTCCCCCTGTCTCAGGTGACTGGTGTTGTATGCAACTATAACACCGGCACGCCTGGGTGCAACCCCCTGCCGTCCCCAACTGATGGCAGGGGTGGTCGAATTGCTGAAATATCCTCTTATCCATTTGATTGGAAAGGGAAATAAATTTGATGTGCGGGCTGATCCAGTTCCGCCTGCCATTCAGTGTTGTCCATGCTATGTCATCACTGCGCCGTCGTTGGTAAGGCCAGCGGGAAGACGCCACGCCGCGCAAAGCCGCTGGCGCTTGCCGCAACAGGTGCCGCAACAGGTGCCGCAACAGGGGGAGGCGGGGGGGCGGTGCTATAGTTCGGCCGATTCCCGGCCGCTACCGGCCGGCCCTGTGAATGGCTACCGCGGACCGCTCTCGATGCCCCTGCCGACCGTTATCCCGCGCCGCCTGCGCGGCCTGTCCCTGCTGACCCTGCTGGTGGCCGGCCTGGCCGGTTCCTCCCATGTGCTGGCGGCCGATCTGCTGGACCTGGAGTACCGCCCACTCGCGAGCAAGCAGCAGGTCAACCTGCAGCAGCGCTACCACGGGCAGGTACTGCTGGTGGTCAATACCGCAAGCAAGTGCGGCTATACCCCTCAGTACGAAGGCCTGGAGGCGCTGCAGAAGCGTTATGCCGGCCGCGGCTTTGCCGTGCTCGGTTTCCCGTCCAACGATTTCAAGGGCCAGGAGCCCGGTGACGAAAAGCAGATCCAGGATTTCTGCACGCTCACCTACGGCGTCAGGTTCCCGATGTTCGAGAAGGTGCATGTCGTCGGTGCACAGGCCACGCCGCTGTACCAGAGGCTGACCGCGGCCACCGGCGTGGCGCCGGGCTGGAACTTCCACAAGTACCTGGTCGGCCGCGATGGCAAGGTCATTGCCCAGTTCGCCAGCAAGGTAACGCCGGACGATCCGCAGCTGACCGCCGCCATCGACAAGGCGCTGGCCGCAGCCGCCACGCATTGATATCCGGCACGGATGCCTCGACATCGACGGCATGCGTGCGACAATGTTTCTTTTCGCGCCGACGTCGGCGCCCAGACACTTCCAGGAATGCAGCGAATGAAGATGGGAATGCGCGGCGCCGCGGCGTCGGTTCTGATTCTGGCGATGGGCACTTCGGGTGTCGCTCTGTCGCAACAACCGGCTGCCCCCGCAGCCGCCAAGGAGACCGCAACCTTGAATTCCCCCAAGCAGAAGCTCGGCTACGCCATCGGCCTTGATGTCGCCAAGTCGTTCACCCCGATCGCCGATGAGATCGATGTGGCCGCGCTGCGCACTGCCGTGGAGCGTTCGTTCGAAGGCCTGCAGCCGCAGATCACCCAGGAACAGGCCAAGGCCACCGATGCCGCGTTGCGCCAGGTCGTGATGGCCCGCAGTGGCCAGCAGGTGCCGGGCATGGCGCCGGGTTCGCAGCCGCCGAAGGTCGATCGCGTCAAAGTGTCGCAGATGATCGGTTCGTACTCGGTCGGCCCGTCGCTGGCACAGCTGAAGGACGACATCGATGTCGCCTCGCTGTTTGACGCGATCAGCACAGGTCTGAGCAAGGGCCAGCCGAAGATGACGGAAGCTGACGCGACCGCCACCATCCAGGCCTTCATGGGCAGCAAGCAGGCCGAGATGCAGGCCAAGGCCGCCGCCGCTGCGCAGACCAACCGCGAGGAAGGCAACGCGTTCCTGGCCAAGAACAAGACCCAGCCGGGCGTAGTGACCACCCCGTCTGGCCTGCAGTACCAGATCATCCGCCCGGGTAGCGGCGAGCGCCCGCTGCCGAGCAGCAAGGTGCGCGTGAACTACGAAGGCAAGCTGCTCAACGGCACTGTGTTTGACAGCTCCTATGGTCGCCAGCCGGCCGAGTTCGGCCTGGACCAGGTGATCAAGGGCTGGACCGAAGGCGTCGCGCTGATGCCGGTCGGTTCGAAGTACCGCTTCTGGATCCCGGGTGAGCTGGCTTACGGTGAGAACGGCACCCCGGGTGGCCCGATCGGCCCGAACGCGACTCTGACCTTCGACGTCGAGCTGCTGGGCGTCCTGCCGTAAGCGACCACGGAGCCTGCACGGACATGCGCGTTGCGATTTTCGGTACCGGTTATGTAGGGCTGGTGACCGGTACCTGCCTGGCCGACGTCGGCCACCAGGTGGTCTGCGTCGATATCGACCAGGCCAAGGTCGATGGCCTCAACCAGGGCATCATCCCGATCTATGAGCCGGGCCTGGAGCCGATGGTGAAGGCCAACCACGCCGCGTCGCGGCTGGCGTTCACCACCGATGCCGCGGCCGCGATCGGCCACGGCCAGGTCGTGTTCATCGCCGTCGGCACGCCGCCGGACGAGGATGGCAGTGCCGATCTGCAGTACGTGCTGGCTGTGGCCCGCACCATCGGGCGGCACATGAGCGTGCCGACCGTGGTGGTCAACAAGTCGACGGTGCCGGTGGGCACCGCCGACAAGGTGCGTGCCGCCATTGCCGCAGAGTTGGCGGCACGTGGCGCGGACATCGCCTTCGATGTGGTGTCCAACCCGGAATTCCTGAAGGAAGGCGACGCTGTCGCCGACTGCATGCGCCCGGATCGCATCATCATCGGCGCGACCAGCGCCGAGTCGGTGGCGGTGATGCGGCGCCTGTACGCACCGTTCAACCGCAACCACGACCGCGTGGTGGAAATGGACGTGCGTTCGGCGGAGCTGACCAAGTACGCCGCCAACGCGATGCTGGCGACCAAGATCTCGTTCATGAACGAAATCGCCAACATCGCCGAACGTGTCGGCGCCGATGTCGAGCAGGTCCGCCAGGGCATTGGCTCGGATCCGCGCATCGGCTGGCATTTCATCTACCCGGGCGCCGGTTACGGCGGCTCGTGCTTCCCCAAGGATGTGCAGGCGCTGGCCCGCACCGCGCAGCAGGCCGGCCTGGAGCCGAAGCTGCTGAACGCCGTGGAAGCGGTCAACGATGCGCAGAAGGGCCATCTGTTCGCTCTCATCCAGCGTCATTACGACAAGGGTGAAGACGAAGGTGTGCGTGGCAAGACCTTTGCCGTGTGGGGCCTGGCGTTCAAGCCGAACACCGATGACATGCGCGAAGCCTCCAGCCGTCGCCTGCTGGCGCAGTTGTGGGAAGGCGGCGCGACGGTGCGTGCCTACGATCCGGAAGCGATGCACGAGTCGCAGCGCATCTTCGGCGAGCGCGATGATCTGGTGTTCTGCAGCAGTGCAGACGAGGCGCTGCAGGGGGCCGATGCACTGGTCGTGGTGACCGAGTGGAAGCAGTTCCGCAGCCCCGATTTCCAGATGCTGCGCGAGCAGTTGAAGGACGCGGTGGTGTTCGACGGCCGCAACCTGTACGAGCCGGCGGATGTGGAAGCGGCGGGCCTGGCGTACTACGGCATTGGCCGGGGGCGCTCGCTGCATGTCTGATCTGCTTACAACCGAACGCGAGCAGGCGCTGGAAGCGCGCCTGGTCGAACTGGAAATGCGCGTGTCCTTCCAGGAACAGGCGCTGGCCGAACTGAGCGATGCGCTGGCCGATGCCCGCATGCAGGGCATGCGCAACGCCGACGTGCTGCGCGTGCTGCTGGAAGACCTGGGCAAGGTCCGCAACGCGCTGAATTCTTCCGATCCGGCGAGCGAACCGCCGCCGCCGCACTACTGATCCGAATCCTATGAGCGATACCCTCCGCGACCAGCTGATGGGCCTGGGCTTCAAGCCTGCGCCCAAGCCCGAGCGCAAGAATGATGGCCCCCGCCGTGATGGTCGCCCGCAGGGCAAGGGTGGCAACGGCAATGGAAAGCCGCAGGGCGCTGGCAAGGGCGAGCACAAGCCCGGCGAGCGTCGTGGGCATGGCCACGGCGGCCCGGGCAAGCCCGGCCAGTCACGTGGCCCAGGCCAGCAGGGCCCGCGCAAGCCGCGCAGCGCCGAAGAGATGGACCTGGCCAAGGCCTACGCCATCCGCGCGCAGAAGGAAAAGGAAGAGCGCATCGAGACCGAGCGCCTGAAGCAGGAAGAGGCGCGTGTGCGCCGCGAGGCCAAGGCCAAGCTGGAAGAACTGCTGAAGGACAAGAGCCTGAACTCGGAAGCGGCCGATATCGCCCGCCACTTCCCATATGGCGGCAAGATCAAGCGCATCTATGTGACCGCCGAACAGCTGACCGCGCTCAATGCCGGCGAGCTTGGGGTGGTCCAGCTCAATGGCCGCTACCTGCTGGTGACCGCCGAGGTGCTGGCGCAGTCCGAGGCGGTGTTCGCCGCGTCGGTGGCGCTGAAGGTCGATCCGAATGCGCCGGCCGAGGAGGATCCGTACGCGGACCCGCAATACCAGGTGCCGGACGACCTGGTCTGGTAATGGACTGAGTTGCCTGCCACGCCCGCCGACGTGGCAGTTGGGGGAGGGGCAGGATGACGGCTGATGCAGGGCGCGGTTACGTACCGCACATCGATGGACTGCGCGCGATCGCCGTATTGGCGGTGATCGTGTTCCACCTGGATCCGGCCTGGCTCCCGGGTGGCTTCACCGGCGTGGACGTGTTCTTCGTCATTTCCGGTTTCGTGGTGAGTGCTTCGGTGCACCGCCTGCCGCCACTGTCGCTGGGGGCATCGACGCTGCGCTTCTACGCGCGCCGCATCCGCCGTATCGCTCCGGCCCTGGTTGCCTGCCTGATGGTCACCGCGGTGGCCAGCGTGCTGTTCATCCCCGAATCGTGGTTGAGCGAGGCCAGTGACAAGACCGGGCTGATGGCCTTCTTCGGCTTCAGCAACTGGGTGTTGGCCGCGGTGGGCAACGACTACTTCGCGCCCAAGGCCGAGTTCAATCCCTATACCCACACCTGGTCGCTGGGTGTGGAAGAGCAGTTCTACCTGCTGTTTCCGCTGCTGTTCCTGGCCTGGGCACGGGGCGCGCGTGGGCGCTGGCTCAGCGTGGGCCTGTTCGCGCTGGTCAGCGTCGCATCGCTGCTGCATGCGGCGGTACTGGGCCTGCGCGAGGCCCCGCCTTCCTGGGCCTTCTACGCAACGACCACGCGGTTGTGGCAGCTGGGCGCAGGTGTGCTGCTGTTCCAGCTGTTGCACGTGCGCGCATCGCTCGATCCACTGACCCAGCGCTCGCTGGCCCGCAGCAGGTGGGTGTTCTCGCTGCTGGCCGCGCTGTCGCTGGCCCTGCTGGGCTGGGCGCTGTGGACGGCGCGCGCCGGGCATTCACCTTGGCCGGACGGCCTGCTGCCGGCCTTCGCGACGGCGGGCCTGCTGTGGGCCCTGCACAACCATCCGCAGGCCTGGATCGGCCGCGTGCTGGCCTGCGCGCCCATGCGCCGCATCGGCCTGCTGTCCTACTCGCTGTACCTCTGGCATTGGCCGGTGTTCGTGCTGATGCGCTGGACCGTGGGCCTGGATACGCCGCTGCAGATGCTTCTTGCGATGCTGTTGGTGGGCGTGTTGTCCTGGCTGTCGTGGCGCTGGGTGGAACAGCCTTTCCGTGGCCCGTTGGCGCCGCGGGCGACTTCGCTGCGCTGGGTGGTGATGGGGGCGCTAGTGTTGGTAGGTGCCGGCGGGATCCAGTTCGGCCTCTATCGCGAGGCGCACTGGATTTCGTTGAGCACGGTCACCCGACATCCTGCCGACTGGTATCCGGAAGGTCGCGGTGCGGCGGCTGACTATCCCGGTTGCGAACTGGTGGCAGGCAAGCATCCGTTCGCTGGCGGCAATGCCCGCTCATTCGCGCGTCGCGCATGTGACCACGCGCGGGTCGAGGGTTTCCCGCAACGGATCTTCGTCGCCGGTGACTCGCATGCGATGGCATATACCGAACTGTTGAGACGCGTAGCCCTTGAGACGGGCGCTACCGTGATCCTGTACGGGCGCGGTGGTTGCCCGCAGGTAAGCCTGCAGCGATGGCGGGGGGCTGGTGGTGGCTGCAGCGACTACGATGCTGCCGTGCGCGCCGACATCCAGCACCAGGCACGGGCAGGCGATGCGGTAGTGCTGGTGTCGCTGCGCATGCCGCGCCTGTCCGACCAGTACATCCTCTTCGATGCTGCCGAGAAGCTGGCGGATGAACGATCGCCGCGTGCGGCTGAACTGCGCTCGGCCGAGGTGCCCGAGGAGATCGCGCTGTGGAAGCCTGTGGCCGAACAGGGCGTGCGTATCGTGCTGGAAGCGCCCAAGCCGGTATTGCCGGCACCGCCGTATCGCTGTTCAGACACCTTCAACGCCAGGAACGCCATTTGTCGCAATGGTGTCGACAGCACCCGCGCGGACATGGATGCGCTGCGTGCACCGATGCTGGGCAGCCTGCAGCAGGTGGTTGATGGCCTGCCCGGCGCAGTGATGTGGGATCCGCTGCCGGTGTTGTGCGATGCCACCCTGTGCCCGGCACAGCGCGATGGCCGGCCGCTGTACTTCGATGGCGATCACCTTAGTGGCTATGGCAACCGCGTGCTGCTGCCGTCGCTGCTGCAGGTACTGCGGCAGCACTGAAGCGGGGCAGAGCGCTCAACCCGTGCGTGCGCCGCTGCGCCGCGCACGGATCAACGGCAGGCTCAGCGCGAAGAAGCACAGCAGCGCACCGACCAGCGCGAAGCCGCTGCCGGCCAGGAACGCGGTGCGGCCGTCGTCGATCTTCCACAGTTGGCCGGCAATGAGCGCGCCCAGCACACCGCCGACACCGGACGAAAAGCCGTACAGCAGTCCTTGGCCGTGGCCGTTGAGACGACCGGGAAAGCAGGTCGCCAGCATCTGCATCGCTGCAGCGAAGAACGCGGCAAAGCCCAGCGCGTGCGCGGTCTGCGCCAGCAGCATCACCGGCAGGTTCTCCGGGAACAGTGCTGTCACAGCCCAGCGCAGGCAGGAACTGACCAGCGCGATCAGCAGCATCCAGCTGGCGTCGTAGCGGCGGAAGAAGCGGCCGATGGTGAAGAACACGCCCACTTCGAAGACCACGCCGATGGTCCACAGCAGGCCGAGGGTGGAGGTACGGTAACCGTGATGGTCCATGTAGACCGAAAAGAACGTGTAGTACGGGCCGAACGACAGCTGTTCCATGAAGGCGGCCAGGAAGAACGCCAGCACCGGCGGCCGGCGCACGATCTGCCAGAAGCCGCTGGCGTCACCCGCAGTCTTGCCGATGCCGCGCGCGTAGTGATTGCTGAAGGCCGAGGCAACCAGCAGCACGAACAGGGGCAGCATCATCCACGGCAACAATCCGGCGTGGTTGCCGGCGCCATCGCCTTCGATCAGCCAGCCGAACAAGGTGACCACGGCGATGAAGCCGAGCGAACCCCAGACCCGGATCAACCCGTAACGATGGCTGTCGTTGCCCAGGTGGGTGAGGGTGATCGACTCGAACTGCGGCATCACCGCGTTGTAGAAGAAGCAGAACACGATCATCGCCGGGTACATCCACGGCTGCGGCAGTGGCAGCAGGAAGGCAGCGAAGCTGAGCAGGGTCAGCACGCAGCCGACGCGCAGCAGGCGGATCGGCCGCGGTGATGCGGCCGCCAGCGAGGTCCAGGTACTGGGTGCGATCACGCGGGTGGCGTACCACAGGCCCATCATCACGCTGATCGCGGTCACGCTCATGCCGCGCGCGGTCAGGAACAGGCTCCAGTACGGCGTGAACGCGCCGAGCGCCGCGTAGTAGAACAGGTAGAAACTTGAGAGGCGGGCAACGGGAACGGTCATCGCGGGAATAATGCACGGTAGCGCCGGGCCATGCCCGGCGGACGGGAGATGACGCCGGGCATGGCCCGGCGCTACCGCCTCATTCGGGGTCGTAGTCGAGGTTGGAGGCCAGCCAGCGTTCGGCTTGGGCGCGGTCCACGCCCTTGCGCCGGGCATAGTCGGTGACCTGTTCGCGGCTGAGCCGCCCGACCACGAAGTACTGGCTCTGCGGATGGCTGAAGTAGTAGCCCGAGACAGCGGCCGTGGGCAGCATCGCGAAGCTCTCGGTCAGTTCCATGCCCGCGTTCTTCTCAGCCTGCAGCAGGTCGAACAGGCGGCGCTTCTCGCTGTGCTCGGGGCAGGCCGGGTAGCCCGGTGCCGGACGGATGCCGCGGTACTGCTCGTCGATCAGGGCCTCGTTGTCCAGCGTCTCGGCGCGGTCGTAGCCCCAGAATTCGGTGCGCACGCGCTGGTGCAGGCGCTCGGCCAGCGCCTCGGCGAAGCGGTCGGCCAGTGCTTTCAGCAGGATCGCGTTGTAATCGTCATGCTCGGCCTCGAAGCGCGCGACGTGGGCGTCGATGCCGATGCCGGCGGTGACAGCGAACGCGCCGATCCAGTCCTGCTTTCCGCTGTCGGCCGGTGCAATGAAATCGGCCAGGCAGAAATCCGGGCGTTCGGCTGGCTTGTCCACCTGCTGGCGCAGGAAGTGCAGGGTGGTTTCGCCCTGTGCGTGCTGCACGCGGACATCGTCGCCGATGCTGTTGGCCGGCCACAGGCCGAACACGGCCTTGGCCGTCAGCCACTTCTCGCCGACGATGCGCTCGAGCATCGCACGGGCATCCTTGTACAGCTCGCTGGCCTGGGTACCGACGATCCCGTCGGTGAGGATCGCCGGGAACTTGCCGGCCAGCTCCCAGGCCTGGAAGAACGGCGTCCAGTCGATGTAGTCGACCAGTTCGGCCAGGGGATAGTCGTCGAACACGTGCAGGCCGGGCTGATTCGGTGTCGGCGGAGTGTAGTTGTCCCAGCCGCCATGGAATTTCTGCGCGCGCGCATGTTCCAGTGTGACCAGGCGCTTGGCGTCGCCCCGGTTGCGGTGGCGTGCGCGGATTTCGGCATAGTCGGCTTCGTTGGCGGCAACGAAGGCCTCGCGCAGATCACGCGAGATCAGCGACTGCGCCACGCCAACCGCGCGCGACGCATCCTTCACCCACACTGTCGGCGCCTTGTAGTGCGGGTCGATCTTCAGCGCGGTATGCGCACGCGAAGTGGTCGCGCCCCCGATCAGCAGCGGCAGGTCGAAGCCCTGGCGCTCCATCTCGCGGGCGACGTGGCTCATCTCCTCCAGGGACGGGGTGATCAGCCCGGACAGGCCGATCAGGTCTGCGTTGTGCTCGCGGGCAGCATCGAGGATCTTCTGCGCCGGCACCATCACGCCGAGGTCGACCACGTCGAAGTTGTTGCAGGCCAGTACGACGCCGACGATGTTCTTGCCGATGTCATGCACATCGCCCTTCACCGTGGCCATGATGATCTTGCCGTTGCTCTTGGCGGTGTCACCGCTGCGCGCCTTTTCCGCCTCGATGTAAGGCAGCAGGTAGGCCACGGCCTTCTTCATCACGCGCGCGGATTTCACCACCTGTGGCAGGAACATCTTGCCGGCGCCGAACAGGTCGCCGACGATGTTCATGCCGTCCATAAGCGGTCCTTCGATCACGTCCAGCGGGCGGCTGGAGGCCTGCCGGGCCAGTTCGGTGTCTTCCTCGACGAAGGCATCCAAGCCGTGTACCAGGGCATGTGCCAAGCGCTGTGCCACCGGCTTGTCGCGCCAGGCCAGATCTTCGGTCTTCGCCGCGCCCTTCTTGCCCTTGTAGCGCTCGGCGATCTCCAGCAGGCGCTCGGTGGCATCGCTTCGACGGTTGAGGATCACGTCCTCGACACGCTCGCGCAGGTCCGGCTCCAGTTCGTCGTAGATCGGCATCGCGCCGGCGTTGACGATGCCCATGTCCATGCCGGCGGCGATCGCGTGGTACAGGAACACCGAATGGATGGCCTGGCGCACGGTTTCGTTGCCTCGGAACGAGAACGAGACGTTGGAGACGCCGCCGGAGACATGGCAGTGCGGAAGGGTCTGCTTGATGATGCGGGTTGCTTCGATGAAGTCCACGGCGTAGTTGTCGTGCTCTTCGATGCCGGTGGCGACGGCGAAGATGTTCGGGTCGAAGATGATGTCCTGCGGCGGGAAGCCGATCTCGTCGACCAGGATGCGGTAGGCGCGTGTGCAGATCTCGACCTTGCGCGCACAGGTGTCTGCCTGCCCGGCCTCGTCAAACGCCATCACCACTGCCGCGGCACCATAGCGCAGCACCTTGCGCGCGTGCTCGCGGAACAGCGCTTCGCCTTCCTTCAGCGAGATCGAGTTGACCACGCTCTTGCCCTGCAGGCATTTCAGGCCGGCCTCGATCACGCTCCACTTTGAGGAGTCGACCATCACCGGGATGCGCGCGATGTCCGGCTCGGACATGATCAGGTTGAGGTAGCGCGTCATCGCCGCTTCCGAATCGATCAGGCCCTCGTCCATGTTGACGTCGAGGATCTGCGCGCCGCTGGCCACCTGCTGGCGGGCCACGTCCACCGCCTCCTCGTAGCGGCCTTCCTTGATCAGCTTGCGGAACTGCGCGCTGCCGGTGACGTTGGTGCGTTCGCCGACATTGATGAACAGCAGGTCCGGGGTGATGACCAGAGGTTCCAGGCCGGACAGGCGGGTAGGGCGGACAGGCGTCATGGCAGGCGTCGGCTCAACAGCAGTAGGGCGGGAAGTGCGGGACAGTGGCGGCAACGTTCATGCGGCCTGCTCCCGGGTGCCGGGCAGTGCGCGCGGCGCCAGTCCGGCCACGGCATTGGCAATTGCACGGATATGCTCGGGGGTGGAGCCACAGCAACCGCCGACCAGGTTCAACAGGCCATCCTCGGCGAAGCCGCGCAGGGTGGTGGCCATCTCTTCAGGGGTTTCGTCGTACTCGCCGAACGCGTTGGGCAGGCCTGCATTGGGGTGGGCGCTGACGTAACAGTCGGCGACCTGCGAGAGGGTTTCCACATGCGGGCGCATCGCATCGGCACCCAGCGCGCAGTTCAATCCGATCGACAACGGCCGGGCGTGGGCGAGAGATGCGTGGAAGGCCTCGGCGGTCTGCCCGGACAGGGTGCGACCGGAAGCGTCGGTGATGGTGCCGGAGATCATCACCGGCAGCCGCGCGCCGCGCGCATCGAACGCTTCCTCCAGCGCATACAGCGCGGCCTTGGCGTTGAGCGTGTCGAAGATGGTCTCGACCATGAGGGTGTCGGCGCCGCCGTCGATCAGGCCCTCGATGGCTTCGCGGTAGGTGTCGCGCAGCTCGTCGAAGCTGGTGTTGCGGAAGCCGGGATCGTTGACGTCAGGGCTGATCGAAGCGGTGCGGCTGGTCGGGCCGATCACCCCGATCACGAAGCGCGGCTTGCCCGGGGTGGTTGCGGCCACTGCATCACAGCACGCGCGCGCGACCGCAGCGCCGGCCTTGTTCAACTCGTACACCAGGTGTTCGAGGTGGTAGTCGGCCTGGCTGACCGACGTGGCGTTGAAGGTGTTGGTCTCGACCAGATCTGCGCCCGCTTCCAGGTAGGCGGTGTGGATGTCGGCGACGATCTGCGGCCGGGTCAGCAGCAGCAGATCGTTGTTGCCCTTCAGGTCATGGCCTTCCGGTGTGGCGTGATCGCAGCCGGGGCCATGCAGATGGTCGTAGCCATCGGCGAAGCGCTCGCCACGGTAATCGTCTTCCTGCAGGCCATGGCGCTGGATCATCGTACCCATCGCGCCGTCGATGATCAGGATCCGCTCGCGCAGGGCGTCGAGCAGGGCGTTGGCACGATCTGGATGCAACCAGGGCAGGGCGGGCATGGCGGTCTCGGGCTCAGGGCTTGTTGGCGATCAGCGAAATCACTTCGAAGTGCGGCGGACGCTTCTCGCGGGTGACCGTCTCCAGGCTGGACACCTGCAGGCCGGCCTTGTCGACGAACCTGCGCAGTTCCTTGTCGCTGAAGCCGAGGTTGACGTGGCCATAGGCCTCCACGGCCGCCTTGTGCTCGTGCCGGGCCAGGCTGCACAGCAGCAGGCGGCCACCCGGTCGCAGTACGCGCGCGGCTTCGGTCACTGCCTGCGCCGGTTTGCTGGCGTAGGTCAACGCGTGCATCAGCACGACCAGATCGAAGCTGCTGTCCTTGAACGGCAGGGCATGCATGTCGCCCTCGCGCACTTCCACGTTGGGCAGGCGGCGCAGGCGCTCGCTGGCGGCGGCGACCACGCGTGCGCTGGTGTCGATGCAGATGTAGCGCTTGGCATGCGGGGCGACGAGTTCGGCCAGCACGCCATCACCGGAGGCAATGTCCAGCACGTCGCCGGTTTCCAGCAGTGGCAGCGCGGTGCGCGCAAGGGCCTCCCAGGTCCGGCCTGGAGAGTAGTGGCGCTCCATGTCGCCGGCCACGCTGTCGGCCCAGTTCTGGTCGGAGGCGCGGTGGGCCAGCACGGCGGCGACGCGTTCGGCGTCCTGGCGAAGCAGCGGGTCGTCGCTTCCATTGCTCAAGGCATGCCACAATGCACGCTGCGCCGGGTCCAGCTGGGCCTCGTCGAAGCGGTAATAGGCCGACACGCCGGCACGGCGGTCGCGGACCAGGCCGGCTTCCTTCAGGCGTGCCAGGTGGGTGGACACCCGCGGCTGTGCCAGCCGGGTGATCGCCGACAGTTCGGCCACGGTCAGTTCCTCCTGCTCCAGCAGCGCCAGCAGGCGCACGCGAGTGGCATCGGCGAACACCTTCAGGCGGGTCGACCAGTCTTCCAGATCCATAAACATCTACCTATCGCGATATAGAGATATATTCGCTGAAGGGGCTGTCGCGGTCAAGTCGCCAGCGTACGGAAACTGCCGGGCCCCGGTACAATCGGAGCACCTGGGCGCGCCGTATGCGGCCCATAACTTCATGTACCCGGGAGGGTGTTGTGGATTTCAGCTTTACCGAAGAGCAGTTGATGCTGCAGGACGTTGCGCGGCGCATCGCGCAGGAGAAGATCGCCCCCAGTGCGGAGCATCATGACCGCACCGGCGAGTTCCCGCTGGACAACATCCGCCTGCTGGGCGAGAACGGCCTGATGGGCATTGAAGTGCCGACCGAATACGGCGGTGCGGGCATGGACCCGGTTGCGTACGTGCTGGCGATGGTGGAGGTCGCCGCCGCCGACGCAGCCCATTCGACCATCATGTCGGTCAACAATTCGCTGTTCTGCAACGGCATCCTGACCCACGGTACCGAGCAGCAGAAGCAGACCCACGTACGTGCCATCGCCGAAGGCACGGCCATCGGCGCGTTCGCGCTGACCGAGCCGCAGTCCGGTTCCGATGCCACCGCCATGCGCTGCCGCGCGGTGAAGCAGGCCGACGGCACCTTCGTCATCAATGGCAAGAAGAGCTGGATCACCTCCGGTCCGGTGGCCAAGTACATCGTGCTGTTCGCGATGAGCGAGCCGGACAAGGCCGCGCGCGGCATCACCGCCTTCATCATCGATACCGACAAGGCCGGTTTCGGTCGTGGCAAGACCGAGCCCAAGCTGGGCATCCGCGCCTCGGCCACCTGCGAGATCGAGTTCAACGACTACGTGGCGCAGGCCGAAGACGTGCTGGGCCAGGAAGGCGAGGGATTCAAGATCGCCATGAGCGTGCTCGATGCCGGTCGCATCGGCATCGCTTCGCAGGCCATCGGCATCGCCCGTGCCGCCTATGAAGCGACGATTGAATACGTCAAGGAGCGCAAGGCATTCGGCGCGGCCATCGGTACCTTCCAGATGACCCAGGCCAAGATTGCCGACATGAAGTGCAAGCTGGACGCAGCGCTGCTGCTGACCCTGCGCGCGGCGTGGGTGAAGGGCCAGGGCAAGCGCTTCAGCAATGAGGCTGCCATTGCCAAGCTGACCGCCTCTGAGGCGGCGATGTGGATTACCCACCAGGCGGTGCAGATCCACGGCGGCATGGGGTATTCCAAGGAAATGCCGCTGGAGCGCTACTTCCGTGATGCCAAGATCACCGAGATCTACGAAGGTACTTCGGAGATCCAGCGCCTGGTGATCGCCCGCAACGAAACCGGGCTGCGCTGAGTCGCATGGCCGCGCCGCCGCAATGGCGGCGCGGCGGTAGGTCCACGCCACGCGTGGATGCGCTGTTCTCTGGCCGTCTGTAGAGCCGAGCCCATGCTCGGCTCCGGTACAAGCAGCCGAGCATGGGCTCGGCTCTACAGAGCGGCAACCTGCGCATCGCCATACATTTCATTCTGCGGCGCCCTCCCAAAGCCCCGCTACAATGCAGGCCGTTTTTTTCATGGGTCTGCACGATGATCTATCGCGGTTGGGGAATCATGACGCTGGTGACGCCGATTGCAGCGATCCTGCTGCTGGCGTACTTCTTTCCGCATGACGGCCCCAAGGGCAATACTCCGCTGTCACAGGTTCTGTTGGGCGCAGGCCTCGGCGCAGCGGTGAACGTGGTGCTGGGCCTGTGGCTCAACCGTGCGCCGCGGCAGAAGGGGGAGGCCGCGCCCCACCATTTCTTCTTCGTACCCATGCAGTGGGCCTCGCTGATTCTGGTGGCGGTGTGCGCCGTGGTCGCGGTGATGCGCTGAGGCGTTGCCCGAACAGCGCCAACCCAGGTTGACGGATATCGGCCATGCCGTTGTTCCGGTAGATGCCAACCTGGGTTGGCATGAATTCAATTGTGGCAATAAAAAGGCCCCGGATCGCTCCGGGGCCTTCTCGTTCTCAGCGCAGCACCGGATCAACGATCCGGACGATGTGCGGCATCCGCATCGCGCTGGCGTTCCATGAACTCCTTGGACGGTTCGTCCAGCTTGTCGCCCAGCATGCGGCGCACGACCACGAAGAACACCGGGATCATCAGCAGGCCGAGCAGGGTGGCGAACAGCATGCCGCCGATCACGCCGGTACCGATGGCGTGGCGGGAGTTGGCGCCGGCACCGGTGGAGATCGCCATCGGGATCACGCCCATGATGAACGCGAACGATGTCATCAGGATCGGGCGGAAACGCAGGCGCGCCGCTTCGATGGTGGCATCACGCAGGTTCTTGCCTGCTGCGCGCTGCTCCACCGCGAACTCCACGATCAGGATCGCGTTCTTCGCCGCCAGGCCGATCACGGTGATCAGGCCGATCTTGAAGAACAGATCGTTGGGCAGGCCGCGCAGCATCGACAGGCCGAGGGCACCCAGCACGCCCAGCGGCACCACCAGCAGCACCGCCACCGGGATCGACCAGCTTTCATACAGGGCGGCAAGGCACAGGAACACCACCACGATGGACAGCACCAGCAGCAGGGTCGCAGCGTTGCCGGCCAGGATTTCCTGGTAGGACATGCCCGACCAGTCGTAGCCGAAGCCGGCCGGCAGGTCGTCGTTGACGATGCCTTCCATGGTCTGCATCGCCTCACCCGAGCTGGTGCCCGGTGCCTGCGAACCGACGATGTTGATCGCCGAGTAGCCGTTGTAGCGGCTCAGCGACGGCGGCGCCGACACCCATTCGGACTTGACCACCGTGTTCAACGGGATCATCGCGTTGGTGCCATCGGCGTTCTGGGTCAGGCTGGACGGGCTGTAGAAGCTCTTCAGCGATTCCTGGCCAGTGCGGTACGGACCATCGGCCTGCATGGTCACGCGCTTGATGCGGCCTTCGTAGAAGAAGTCGTTGACGTACACCGGGGCCAGCATCAGCTGGATGGTGCTGTACACGTCCGACACCGACATGCCCATCGACTGCGCCTGCACGCGGTCCACGTGCAGCTGCAGCTGCGGCGCGTTTTCCAGGCCGTTGGGGCGCACGCCAACCAGGTGGTCCGGCTTCTGCGCGGCCTGGCCGAGCAGGATGTTGCGGGCCTGGGTCAACTGTTCGTAGCCGGCACCGCTACGGTCCTGCAGCCACATGTCAAAGCCACCGAACTGGCCGAGGCCCTGCACGGTGGGCAGGTTGACCACAAAGATCTGCGCTTCCTTGATGCCGTAGAACGCGCCGTTCATGTTCTGGATGAACTCGGGCGCGGTGAACTTGCGTTCCTCCCACGGCTTCAGGCGGATGAAGCCCATGCCCACGTTTTCGCCGGAACCGACGAAGCTGAAGCCGGCCACCTGCAGCATGCCTTCATAGCCATCCTGCTTTTCCAGGATGCCACGCATCTGCGCGAACACTTCGTTGGTCTGGCCCTTGGTCGAGCCCGGCGGCAGCTGCACGATCGCCAGCGCATAGCCCTGGTCTTCTTCCGGCAGGAAGCTGCCCGGCATGCGGGTGAACAGGAAGCCGCACAGCGCGGTCAGCACCACGAACAGGATCATCCAGCGCGGCGCATGGCGCACCGCCGAGGTGATGTGCCCCACGTAGGTGTGGCTGATCTTGTCGTAGTACTTGTTGAAGGTGCGGTAGACGATGTTCGGGTTGTCGTTGTGCGTCGGCTTGAGGAAGGTCGCGCACAGCGCCGGGGTGAAGCCCAGCGCCAGGAACGCCGAGAACGCCATCGAGATGGCGATGGTCAGCGCGAACTGCTTGTAGATCTCACCGGCGGCACCGCCCTGCAGGGCGGAGGGGATGAACACCGCGGCCAGCACGACGGTGATCGCCACCACCGCGCCGGTGATCTGGGTCATCGCCTTCTGCGTGGCCGGCTTCGGCGCCAGGCCCTCCTCGGTCATGATGCGTTCGACGTTCTCGATCACCACGATCGCGTCGTCGACCACGATGCCGATCGCCAGCACCATCGCGAACAGCGTCAGCTGGTTGATCGTGAAGCCGATCATCCACATGCCCAGGAAGGTACCGAGCAGGGCCACCGGGATGACCAGGGTCGGGATCAGCGTGGCGCGGAAGTTCTGCAGGAAGATCAGCATCACCAGGAACACCAGGAACACTGCTTCAAACAGTGTCTTGACCACTTCCTGGATCGAGATCTTGACGAAGGTGGTGCTGTCGTACGGCGAGAACCAGGTGACCCCGGCCGGGAAGCTGGGCTGCAGCTCGTCCATCTTGGCGCGCACCGCTTCGGCCACGTTCAGGGCGTTGGCGCCCGGCAGCAGCTGGATGGCGAAGGCGCCGGTCGGCTTGCCGTTGTACTGGGTGTCGAAGCCGTAGTTGTTGGCACCGAAGGCGACGCGGGCGATGTCCTTCAGCAGCACGCGCGAGCCATCAGCGTTGGCACGCAGGATGATGTTCTCGAATTCCTGCGGCGAGCTGAAGCGGCCTTCGGCCGAGACCGTGGCGGTGAAGTGCTGGCCTTCCGGCGACGGATCCGAACCCAGCGCGCCGGCGGCGAACTGCACGTTCTGCGCACGCACCGCGGCCAGTACCTGGCTGGCCGACAGGCCGTAGCCCTGCATCTTTTCCGGGTTCAGCCAGATGTTCATGGCGTACTCGGAACCGAACTGCTGGGTGCTGCCGACGCCGGGGATGCGCGAGACCTGGTCGAGCACGCGCGAGCCCACGATGTCGTTCAGCGCGTCACGGTTGATGGTCGGGGTATCGGACTGCAGCGCCACCACCATCAGGAAGCCGGCGTTGGCCTTGGCCACCACCACGCCCTGCTGGGTGACTTCCGAAGGCAGGCGTGGCGTGGCCAGCGAGACCTTGTTCTGCACCTGCACCTGGGCGATGTCCGGATCGGTACCGGTCTCGAAGGTCAGGGTGATCTGCGCACGGCCGTTGGAGGCGGACGAGGAGCTGAAGTACAGCAGGTGATCGATGCCGGTCAGCTGCTGCTCGATCACCTGGGTGACCGACTTTTCCGTGGTATCGGCGCTGGCGCCCGGGTAGGTGGCCGAGACGGTGACCTGCGGCGGGGCGATGTTGGGATAGGACTCCACGCCCAGGTTGAGGATCGCGATCACGCCGCTGAGCGAGATCAGGATCGCAACCACCCAGGCGAAGACTGGATGTTCGATGAAAAATTTAGGCATGACGGAAGGTTCCCGTTACTGCTTGTTCGAATCGGTGGCGGCCGGCTTGGCCGCATCGGCCTGCTCGGGCCTGGCCGCGTCGGCCGGTGCCTTGCCTGCAGCCGGTGCAGCGCCCGCCGGGGCGGCGCCGCCTGCGGCCGGCTTGCCGTTGGCGTCCTGGCCAGGGGTCCACGGCTTGGCCACCGCCGGTGCACCTTCCTTGACCTTCTGCACGCCGGCCACGATCACCTTGTCACCGGCGGCCAGGCCGTCGCTGACCAGCCAGCTGCCGTTCTGCGCGCCATCGGTCTTCACGTTCTTGCGCACGACCTTGCCGTCGGCGCCGACCACCATCACGTAGCCGCCGGTGGTATCGCGCAGCAGGGCCTGCTGCGGCACCAGGAAGGCGTTGTTGCGCTCGCCCAGGTTGGCCTGGAAGCTGACGAAGGCGCCCGGCAGCAGGATCTGCTGCGGGTTCGGCAGCAGCGCGCGCAACGACACGGCGCCGGTGGCCGGGTCGACCGTGGTCGAGGAGAAGTCCAGCGTGCCCGGCTCACCATAGGTGGTGCCGTCGGCGAGCTTGACGTTGACCGTGGCCTTGCCGTCGCCGGACAGCGCCAGCGCGCCCTTGGCCTGCTGCGCGCGCAGCTGGGTCAGCTCGTCCACGCTCAACGAGAAGTTGACGTACAGCGGGTCGAGCTGGTCGACGGTGGTCAGCAGGGTCACATCGCCCTGGCCCACCAGCGCGCCCTCGGTGACCTGCTGCTTGTTGGCCACGCCACTGATCGGCGCGGTCACTTCGGCATAGCCCAGGTTGATCCGCGAGGAGGTCACTGCCGCTTCGGCCTGTTTGACCGCGGCCAGCGCGGTGCGCTCGGCCGATTCGGCGTTGTCCAGGTCGGACTTGGAGACGAACTGCTGCGGGGCCAGCGAGCGTGCGCGGTCGGCGGCGACCTTGGCGTTGGCGTAGGTCGCGCGGGCCGAGGCCAGCTGGGCCTCGGAGGCGTTGAGCGAGGCACGCAGCGGCGCCGGGTCGATCAGGAACAGGGTCTGGCCCTGCTTGACCTGCGAGCCTTCCTGGTAGACGCGCTTGAGCAGCACGCCGGGCACGCGTGCGCGGACGTCGGCGCTGCGGAACGGCGACAGGCGGCCGACCAGTTCGCGCTGCAGCGGCAGGGTCTGCGGCTTGGCGTCGATCACGCCCACCTCCGGCGGCGGGGGCGTCTGCTGTTCCGGCTTCTTGCAGGCAGCCAGCGCGACAGCAACGGCGCACGTCAAGGCAAGGGTGCGGAGTGGGGCGGTCATCAGGAGGAACTCCGGGGTTGGTTTGTAGACGGGGCCGGCGACGGCTGAGGCGCGAAGGCGCGCAGGAAGCTGTCGACGGAGAACTCTGCCCAGCGCCGACGCAAGAGCGCGTCATCACGGTGGGGGGTATGGAAGCGCTGTTTGTCGAAATCCTGACCGGCGATCATGCTCAGCAGCAGTTCGGCCATGAAGTGCGGGTCGTCATGCCGGAGCTGGCCCTGCATGCAAACGGTTTCAATCCATTCAGCAAGATGAAGCGACAGCGCGCCGGCACCATGCCGATACAGCGTACGCGCCTCTTCGGGAAACTGGGCCGCCTCGGCCGCGATCAGCCGGCAGGCCTGCCCTACGTGCGGTTGGTTGAAATGCTCCAGGAAGTCGGTGGCGAACTGGAGCAGGCTGGCACGCAGGTCGTCACTGCGGAGTGCACGAACCATGGCCCCGGTGGCGTGGCCGACGTGGCGCTGCATTACCCGGCGCAGCAGTTGCTGCTTGCTGCCATAGCGCGAGTAGAGGGTCTGCTTGGAACAGCCGGCATGCTGGGCCACCGCGTCCATGCTCATCTGGATGCCCTGCTGGGCCAGCAGTTCGCGCACGGCATCGAACACGCGCTCATCGCGTGCGTCGAGGGCAACGGGGAGGTAGGCCGGGTTCACGCGGTGGACTATACCGTCCAGTTCAGGATTGTGGAATCGAATCGGCGTCGCCGCGTGTGTCTTCCGGTAACACGCTTTGCCGATCCTGTCGGCAGTGCTGAAGCAGGCGCCAGCTCCATACCGGAGCGAACTGAATAGGCGTCTAAACCGCAGCAAACCCGAATCTGCTTATTCCGTCCTGCAGCAAGGCCTTTTCGTGCGGTAGGGCTACAATTTCATTTTCCCAACTGAGCAAGCGCATCGCTCTGCCATGAAACCGCAAAAAACCGCAGCCAAGACCGTGAAAAACAAGACGAAACCAGCAGAGTCGGAGGTCGCAGTGACCGCTGGTTTCTCCCTGGAGCCGGTGTACACGGCCTTGCGCAAGCGCTACCCCGCGGCCGCACAGGCCGAAGCAGTGGCCTTCGCCACTGACTTCTACAAGCGCATGGAGTCGGACGAGTTCCCGCACCACAGCGCTGAAGAGTGGGCCGCTCTCGCGGCTGAGACGCTGGAATTCGCCCGGGCCCGCAAGGCTGGCAAGGCCAACGTCCGCGTGTTCAATCCGACCGCGAAGGCCAACGGTTGGGAATCGCCGCATACCGTGCTGCAGATCGTCAACGACGACATGCCGTTCCTGGTCGATACCGTCACCATGTCGCTGGCCGAGCAGGGCGTGGGCGTCCACGTGCTGGGCCACCCGGTACTGCGTTTCACCCGCGACAAGGCCGGCAAGCTGGTCAAGGTCGGCGAAGGTGATGCCGAGTCGGTGATGCTGCTGGAAATCGACCGCCAGCCGGCCGATGCGATGGCCGCCATCGAGCAGGCCATCAACAAGGCGCTGGATGAAGTGCGTGCAATCGTGCGCGACTGGCAGCCGATGAAGGACAAGGCGCTGGCACTGGCCGACGACCTGGGCAGCCGCCAGCTGCCCGTCGACGACGCGTCGCGCAAGGAAGCACAGGAGTTCCTGCGCTGGGCCGCTGACAACCACTTCACCTTCTTCGGCTACCGCGAGTACCGCGTCGAGAAGCAGGGCAAGGAAGAGGTGCTGGCGCCGCTGAACGACACCGGCCTGGGCCTGATGCGCGGCAAGGACAAGTCCGCCGCCCGTCCGGTCAAGACGCTGGCCGCGCAGGGCCTGAATACCACGTCCGGTTTGAAGGATGCGCTGATCCTGACCAAGACCAATGCCCGTTCGCGCGTGCACCGCGCCGGCTACATGGACTACATCGGCGTGCTGGAGTTCGACGCCAAGGGCAAGATCATCGGCGAGCAGCGTTTCCTCGGCCTGTTCACCTCCAGCGCCTACAACCGTCGCCCGTGGGAAATCCCGCTGGTGCGCCAGCGCCACGAGCACGTGATGAAGCAGTCCGGGCTGGCCCCGGCCAGCCACAGTGGCAAGGCCCTGCGCCATATCCTGGAAACCCTGCCGCGCGAAGAACTGTTCCAGTCCAGCGAGGACGAACTGTTCCGCACCGCGATGGGCGTGCTGGGCCTGCAGGAACGGGTGCGCAGCCGCCTGTTCCTGCGCCGTGACAAGTACAGCCGTTTCATCTCCGCGCTGGTCTACCTGCCGCGCGAGCGCTTCAACACCGACGTGCGCCTGCGCATCGAAGCGATGCTCAAGGACGCGCTGCACGGCGAGTTCGTCGACAGCTCGGTGGTGCTGGGCGAATCGCCGCTGGCGCAGGTTCACCTGATCGTGCGCCCGAAGCCGGGTGAAATGCTCGACGTCGATACCGCCGAACTGGAGCAGAAGCTGGCCCAGGTGCTGCGCAACTGGCAGGACGACCTGCGCGAAGCGCTGGTGAGCCGCCACGGCGAGACCGAAGGCCTGCGCATCGCCGCCCGCATCGGCAAGGCGCTGCCGGCCGGCTACATCGAAGACAACAGCACCGCCGTTGCCGCCAACGATGTCAGCCAGCTCGACGCGCTGACCGGCCCGGACGACCTGCGCCTGAGCCTGCAGGCCGTGCCGCGCGAAAGCGGCGATGGCCTGCGCCTGAAGCTGTATCGCCAGCTGGATGACATCCCGCTGTCGGACGCGCTGCCGATGATGGAAAACATGGGCCTGCGCGTGATCGCCGAGCGTCCGTACCGCCTGTCGGTCGACAACGCGCCGGTGTACGTGCAGGACTTCGAAGTCGAGTCGACCGCTGGCGTGATCGATGCCGCCAGTGTCGATGAAGCGTTCGGCGAGACCTTCGCCCGCGTCTGGCACGGCGACGCCGAGAACGACGGCTTCAACCGCCTGGTGCTGGCTGCTGGCCTGCACTGGCGCCAGGTCGCCATGCTGCGTGGCTACTGCAAGTACCTGCTGCAGACCGGCGTGCCGTTCTCGCAGGCCTACGTGGAAGGCACCTTCGCGCGTTACCCGCTGCTGGCCCGCCTGCTGGTCGAACTGTTCGAGGCCCGCTTCGATCCGGCTACCGGCCATGAGAGCAAGGACGACATCGCGGCCGGTCAGGCCCAGCTGAAGGCCCACTTCGATGTGCTGGCCGCTGGCGACGATGCCACCCTGAAGGTGCTCAAGAGCGTGGTCGATGCCCGCAAGGGGGACCGCGACGCGCAGATGCAGGCCGCGCGCGATGCACTGCTGAAGCTGATGGATCGCGTGTCCAGCCTGGACGAGGACCGCATCCTGCGCTCGTTCATGGGCGTGATCGACGCGACCCTGCGTACCAGCTACTACCAGACCGATGCCAACGGCCAGCACGGCCATGTCATCAGCTTCAAGTTCGATTCGGCGCTGGTGCCGGACCTGCCGAAGCCGCGCCCGTACCGCGAGATCTTCGTGTACGGCCCGCGCGTGGAAGGTACCCACCTGCGCTTCGGCGCGGTTGCGCGTGGCGGCCTGCGCTGGTCGGATCGTCGCGAAGACTTCCGTACCGAAGTGCTGGGCCTGGTCAAGGCACAGATGGTCAAGAACACCGTCATCGTGCCGGTCGGCGCGAAGGGTGGGTTCTTCGCCAAGACCCCGCCGGTGAACGGCGATCGCGACGCGATCTTCGCCAACGGCGTGGCCTGCTACAAGCTGTTCATCCAGGGCCTGCTGGACATCACCGACAACATCGTCAACAACAAGATCGTGCCGCCGGTGGATGTCGTGCGCCACGACATGGACGATCCGTACCTGGTGGTGGCCGCCGACAAGGGCACTGCGACCTTCTCCGACATCGCCAACGGCCTGGCCATCGCGCACGGCTTCTGGATGGGCGATGCATTCGCCTCCGGTGGTTCGGTCGGCTACGACCACAAGGGCATGGGCATCACCGCGCGCGGCGCGTGGGAATCGGTCAAGCGCCACTTCCGTGCGCTGGGCCGCGACAGCCAGAGCCAGGACTTCACTGCGGTTGGCGTCGGCGATATGTCCGGCGACGTGTTCGGCAACGGCATGCTGCTGTCGCGCCACATCCGCCTGGTCGCTGCGTTCGACCACCGCCACATCTTCCTGGACCCGAATCCGGATGCGGCCACGTCGTTCATCGAGCGTGAGCGCCTGTTCACCCTGCCGCGTTCGAGCTGGGCGGACTAC
This sequence comes from Stenotrophomonas sp. YJH_SMC_94-11, assembly GCF_059370435.1. Lineage (NCBI taxonomy): Bacteria > Pseudomonadati > Pseudomonadota > Gammaproteobacteria > Lysobacterales > Lysobacteraceae > Stenotrophomonas > Stenotrophomonas sp. YJH_SMC_94-11. Next base: position 236,794 of record NZ_JCAFTR010000002.1, read on the forward strand.
GACACCAAGCTGATCAGCAAGGGCGGCGGCGTGTACCCGCGCAGCCTGAAGTCGATCGAGATCACCCCGCAGGTGCGCGAAGCGCTGGGCCTGGACGAGAACGTCAAGGCGCTGTCGCCGAACGATCTGATGAGCGCGATCCTGAAGGCACCGGTCGACCTGCTGTGGAATGGCGGCATCGGTACCTACGTCAAGGCCGCCAGCGAGCAGCACAGCGATGTCGGCGATCGCGCCAACAACGCGCTGCGCGTGAACGGTGGCGAGCTGCGCTGCAAGGTGGTGGGCGAGGGCGGCAACCTGGGCATGACCCAGCTGGGCCGCATCGAGGCTGCCCAGGCCGGCGTGCTGCTCAACACCGACTTCATCGACAACTCGGCCGGCGTGGATACCTCCGACCACGAAGTCAACATCAAGATCCTGCTCAACGATGTGGTGCGGGCCAAGAAGCTGACCGTCGAGCAGCGCAACAAGCTGCTGGCTTCGATGACCGATGAGGTCGCCGAGCTGGTGCTCAACGACAACTACCGCCAGAACCAGGCGCTGAGCCTGATGGAGCGGATGGCGGTCAAGCGCCTGGGGTCCAAGCAGCACTTCATCCGTACCCTGGAACAGCAGGGGCTGCTCGACCGCCAGATCGAGTTCCTGCCGTCCGATGCCGAGCTCTCGCAGCGCAAGGCACGCGGCCAGGGCCTGACCCGTCCGGAGCTGTCGGTGCTGCTGTCCTATTCCAAGCTGGTGGCGTTCAACCAGCTGCTGGATTCGGACATTCCGGAAGATCCGTACCTGTCCAAGGAGCTGCAGCGCTACTTCCCGACCCCGCTGCAGAAGAAGTACGCCGACGCGATGGAGCGTCACCGCCTGAAGCGCGAAATCATCGCCACGGCCGTGACCAACCAGACCATCAACCGCATGGGCGCCACCTTCCTGATGCGCATGCAGGAAGACACCGGCCGTTCCATCGCCGAGGTCGCCAAGGCCTACACCATCAGCCGTGAAACGCTGGATGCACGCGCACTGTGGGCGCAGATCGACGCGCTCGACGGCAAGGTGCCGGAGTCGGTGCAGATCGACGCACTGGAAGTGATCTGGAAGCTGCAGCGTTCGTTCGTGCGCTGGCTGCTGTCGCGCCCGGGCGCGATGCCGGGCATCACCGAGGCGGTCAACCGCTACCAGGGCCCGTTCAACGACATTCGCGTTGCTTCGGGCGTGCTGCCGGATTCGCAGCGTCCGACCTACGAAGCCCTGGTGGCCGAGTGGAAGGAAAAGGGCCTGCCGTCCTCGCTGGCACAGCAGCTGGCCGAACTGCACTTCCTGGAGCCGGCGTTCGACATCATCGAACTGGCCCGCACCCGCAAGCTGAAGCCGGTGGACGTGTCCAAGGTCCACTTCCGCCTGGGCGATGCCCTGCAGCTGCCGTGGTTGTTCGAGCAGGTTGACGCGTTGGAGGTCAACGGTCGTTGGCACGCGGTGGCGCGTGGCGTGCTGCGTGACGAGCTGGCAGCCAACCACCGCAACCTGGCCGGGCAGGTGCTGGGCACCAAGGGCAACAGTGCCGAGGCCAAGGTCGCTGCCTGGATGGGCCGCGACGACAACAGCCTGCGCTTCACCCTGGCGATGCTGGCCGAACTGGCCGAGCAGAAGACCCTGGACTATCCGACCGTCTCGGTCGCGGTCCAACGCCTGGGCCAGCTGGCCGCGCATGGTGCGTAAGCGCATTCGCGCTGACGCCCCACGGATTGCTCTGCAAACCGTGGGCCCCATGCCAACCATGCTCCCAGACCCCCGCGCCGTTGGCGCGCCCCCCTGACTCAGGGGGGCTCCTGATCTGCAGCAGTTGGAGGAACGGCCCCGCGAAAGCGGGGCCGTTCTGCATTGTCTGGTAGTGCCGGCCGCTGGCCGGCAACCTCATGAATCGCAGCCGGGTGCAGCAGCCGGCCAGCGGCCGGCACGACCGGGTATGCTCTTGCTGGCACACCCACCCGGATCCACCGATGAGCGACACCCCCCGCATCGCTTTCCTGGCCAGCACCGCCGAACCTGCACAGATGGCCCGCGCGGCGATGATCTCGCGTTATGGCGATCACGCGCCCGAGCAGGCCGACGTGCTGTGCCCGCTGGGTGGCGACGGTTTCATGCTGCAGACCCTGCACCGGCACGGGCACCTGGGCAAGCCGGTGTTCGGCATGAAGCTGGGCACCGTTGGCTTCCTGATGAACCAGTACCGCGGCGACGATGACGTGCAGGCCCGCATTGCGCGTGCCGAACCGGCCAACCTGCGCCCGCTGGAAATGGTGGCGCTGACGGAGTCCGGGACCAGCACCGGCTCGCTGGCGTACAACGATGTCTCGCTCCTTCGCCAGACCCGGCAGGCGGCCCATATCGGTATCGACCTCAATGGCCAGGAGCGGGTGGCCGAGCTGATCGGTGACGGCGTGCTGGTGGCCACCCCGGCCGGCAGTACCGCCTACAATTATTCCGCGCACGGCCCGGTGTTGCCGCTGGGGTCGCATACCATCGCGCTGACGCCGCTGGCTCCGTATCGGCCGCGACGCTGGCGCGGCGCGATCCTCAAGGCCGACACCGAAGTGCGCTTCCGCGTGCTCGATCCCTACAAGCGTCCGGTCAGCGTCACCGCTGATTCGCACGAGACCCGCGATGTGGTCGAGGTGACCATCCGCGAGTCGAGGGACCGTCGTGTGACCCTGCTGTTCGACCCGGAGCACAACCTGGAAGACCGGATCCTGAGCGAACAGTTCGTTTTTTGAGGACAATGGGCGGCCGGCCCCGCCGACCGCTTGAAGGACCCCCACCGATGGGCGACAACTCCCCCCGTTTGCTGACCGTCGCGGTCACCTCGCGCGCGCTGTTCGACCTCGAGGAAAGCCATGCGCTGTTCGAGAGCGATGGCGTGGCGGCCTATGCCGAGTTCCAGCGCCAGCATGAGGACGACATCCTCGGTCCCGGCGTGGCCTTTCCCGTGGTGCGCAAGCTGCTGGCACTGAACCAGGGCGCCAGCCCGGAGAACCCGCGGGTCGAGGTGATCCTGCTGTCGCGCAATTCGGCCGATACCGGCCTGCGCATCTTCAACTCGATCCAGCATTACGGCCTGGGCATCATCCGTGCGACGTTCACCGCTGGCGAGCCGACCTGGCCGTATGTGAAGCCGTTCGGCACCGACCTGTTCCTGTCGGCCAACCCGGAATCGGTGCGTAGTGCGCTGCGCCATGGCATCGCGGCGGCGACCATCCTGCCCAAACCACCGGGCGAGACCGCTGCGGCAGCGGCCGACCAGATCGATACCGGTCGCCCGGCCGGCCAGCTGCGCATTGCCTTCGACGGTGACGCAGTGATCTTCGGTGACGAGAGTGAGCGCATTTCGCGCGAGCAGGGCGTGGAAGCCTTTGGCCGCCACGAACGCGAACGCGCCCGCGAACCACTCAGTGGCGGCCCCTTCCGCGGCTTCCTGTCGGCCCTGCACACGCTGCAGGAAGTGTTCCCGGCTGGCGACAGCGCGCCGATCCGTACCGCACTGGTGACCGCGCGGTCGGCCCCGGCGCACGAGCGGGTGATCCGTACCCTGCGGGAATGGGGCGTGCGCCTGGACGAAGCGCTGTTCCTCGGCGGCCGGCACAAGGGACCGTTCCTGCAGGCCTTCGGTGCCGACATCTTCTTCGATGATTCGCAGCACAACATCGACAGCGCCCGCGAGCATGTAGCCGCCGGCCACGTACCGCACGGCGTCGCCAACGAAGGCTGAGCCCGGTAGCTGCCAACCCTGGTTGGCATCGCGGCGCAGCCGCGCCCACCAAGGTGGGCGTCTACCAGAGCGGGGTACTAGGCGGCGGCAGCGCCGGGCCATGCCCGGCGAGCGCAGCGGCATGGGGCTACGGGCTGCCCGACATCCCCAGCTGCAGGTCCACCACTTTCCAGCGCAGGCCCTGCGGCTCCAGCACCACCTTCATCGGTGGCTGGCCGGGGCCGCGATCCACATCGATCACGAAGCGGTCCAGCGCTTCGAAATGATGTTCGGCATTCTTCAACGGCCGCGCCGGTTCAGTTGCGCCGAAGGCGTCGCCACCCTGCAGTTCATTGCGGCCACGCTTCCACAGCACGTGGCCCTGCAGCATCGCGCCGATCCCGGTCGGGGTCACCATGGTTTCCACCGCGGCCCCCCCGAGCTGGTCGCCGAGGCCGTAGAGGAGGGCACCGAACGGGCTGGCCGCCACGTCTGGGCCGGCCTGGCGCACCAGGTAGTCATTGAGCTGCGCGCGCAGGCTGCTGCGCACGCGCGGGAAATCGACGTAGCGCTCCAGGCGCGCAGTGTCGCGCTGCTCGATGGCCTTGGACAGGCCATTGACGGTCAGGTACGGGCCGCCGAACCACCAGGCCGCCAAGGCCAGGACCAGCAGCACAAGCAGTGCGGTGAGCTTCTTCATGCCGGACAGACTGCCGCAACGGCGGCAGTGCCGGGTGAAGACTCACTGACTGGGCGAACCACGGCCATCACCGAAGGCATCGACCAGCCTTTGGCGTTCTGCCGGAGTCAGCGCCTCCAGCCGCGTCGCCAGCACTTCGTCCAGGCTGCGGGTGCGGGTGGTGCCGAGGATGCCGCTGGCAACGCCGGGATGGCCCAGCGCATAGGCGAAGGCGGTCTGGGCCGGGCGCTGGCTGTGGATCGTGGCCACCGCGCGCCGCATCTGGCGGGCACTGCGCATCAGCTGGCGGCTGCTGGGCTTCAGCCACGCGCGCGCCAGATACCAGCCATCGGCCAGCCGTGGCAGGCGCGCACGCGCGGGCAGCAGGTGTCCTTGCGCCAGCACGGTGCCGGCCAGCACGCCGATGCCCACTGCCTGCAGCCGATCGATAAGCGGTTCCCGGTCCTGCTGCAGGGCGTTGTAGTCCAGCAGTACCACATCGAAGGCGTCCGGATGGGCGATCATCCAGCGCAGGGTCGAGGCCGAGTGGGTGTTGATGCCGGTGTACCGGATCAACCCACGTTCGCGCAGGCGCTGCAGTGCCGCCAGCAGGTCGTCACTGATGTCGTGTTCGCTGGCGCCATGCAGCTGGTAGACATCAAGATGGTCCAGGCCGAGGTTGCGCAGCGACGCCTCGCAGCTGGCGGTGATGGCCGCGGGCGAGAAGTTGCGTTGCTCGGCGCCGCTGATGCCGGCCTGGCCGGTCAGCGTGCCGCCCTTGCTTGAGATCACCAGTGAATCGCGCGGGTACTGCTTCAGCAACGGGCGCAGGATGCGGCCCAGGCGCGGCTCGGCATGGAAGCCGGAATAGTTGTGACCGGTATCGAGCAGGTTCACCCCGTGGGCAAGCGCATGTTCGACCACGGCAGCCGCCTCATGCTCGGGGAAGCGGCGATGACCCCAGAAGCCGGAGCAGCCCAATCCGATCGGTGAAACGGCCAGGCCGGTGCGGCCGAGCACGCGCCGCTGGCGGGCCAGCGGAAGATTCTGCGACATCAGAATTCCAGGTCCAGCGCAGCGCACAGGTAGTCGACGAACGGGCCGAGCGCGGCCAGGTCCTTGCCCAGCGTGGACAGCAGGCGTGGGCCGGTCATCGTGGCGTCGTCCAGCGAGCGCCACATCACCCAGTTGCGGTGCTTGAGGTCGTCGATGAACTCGAAGTCGGCCGGGAAGCCACGAGGGGGGCGCACCAGCTTCTCGCTCTCCTCGAAATCGAAGCGCTTGCGCAGGGCCGGCGCGTGCGCGGCGGCCTTCCAGCTGCCCGGGTTGTCGAGGATGAAATGGCGCACGCGGCGCTGGGTTTCCGGTTCCGGATGCCACAGGCCGGCGCCGACGAAGCTCTCGCCGGGTTGCAGGTGCACATAGAAGGACGGCGCGGCCACCTCTCGGCGGCGCTCATGGAACAGGCGCGCACCCTGCCAGGTCTTGTACGGTGACTTGTCGTTGGAAAAGCGCGCGTCACGGTGGATGCGGAACAGCGAGCCACCGACGCCGCGGGTATCGGCGCGGAAGTGCTCGCTGACCTCGGCCAGTGCCGGCTGCAGGTCGCCCAGCAGGCGCAGGAACGGCTGCCGGACGTGGTCTTCATACTGCTGGCGGTGGTCGTTGAACCAGGTCTTGTCGTTGTGCCGCGCCAGGCTGCGCAGGAACTTGAAACTGGCGTCCGAGAAATAGGTGCTCACAGCGTCTCCTGCAGGTGCTGGCCCCAGTCGCGCAACGATTGCAGCAGGGCCTGGCGCCGCGCGTCGCCGGGCGCTTCGGCGGCCAGTGCATCAAGCTGTTGCTGGTACTGGGGCAGGTTGAGTTCGCCCAGGCCGCCGTCGCCGAGCAGGCGCTGGCGGCGGTAATCCTGCCAACGCTGGTGTTCAGCCGGCGCGAGGCTGCCGGGATGGTTGCGTGCGCGGTAGCGGAACAGCAACTCTGGCAGGCGCGGGTCGCGGAAGCGGCCTTCCAGCGCGGCCAGCTGCTCCGGCGCGGTGGTGCGTGCCAGCGCGAGCAGCGGCTTGTCGCCGTTGCCGAGGAATCCGTCGTACAGCGAGGCATCGACATCGGCCACGGTCGCGACGCGGGGCTGGTTGTAGACCTGGCGTGCCTTCTCGGCCAGCTGTGGAGCGAACGCGCGCAGCCGTTCCACCTTGGCCTCGATCGCGGCCACGTCCAGGCCGAGGCGCGCATGATCGTCGGCGCGCAGGTGGTTCCATGCGATCAGTGCCGGCACCTTGTTCAGGTGTACTTCCTTCAGCGGTACGCGTGTCACGCCTTCGGGCAGCTCGCTGGCCCGCATGTACAGGCGCTGTGCGATCACCTCGGCCGGCAGCTCCAGCAGGTCGTCGATCTCGCCTTCCAGGTCGAACACGATCACCCGGTTGTTGATGGTCGGGTGTACGGCCAAGGGCAGAACCGGTGCGGCGCAAAGGCGGCTGGCAGGGTAGCGCATGGAAATGTGCAGGACCGGCTTCATCGCGGCCACGTCCAGCAGGCCGCCGACGAAGCGCTTGTCGCGCAGCTTCAGTGCGTACTCCCACAGGCGCGGCTGCGACTGCTTGAACAGCCGAGCCATGCCGATGGTGGCGCGCACGTCTGACAGCGCTTCGTGCGCATCGCCTTCGCGCACGTTGTTGGCCTCGGCCAGGTGCTCGAGCTTGAACGAGGTGGCGCCGTCTTCGCGCAGCGGCCACCGGATGCCGTCCGGGCGCATCGCGCGCATCAGCCGCAGCATGTCCAGCAGGTCCCAGCGCGAATTGCCATTGCGCCACTCGCGCTCGTAGGGATCGTGGAAGTTGCGGAACAACCCGTAGCGGACGAACTCATCGTCGAAGCGCAGGGTGTTGTAGCCAAGTGCGCAGGTGCCGGGGCGCGACAGCTGCTCGTTGATCCGGTCGAAGGCTTCGGCCTCGCTGATGCCCTCGGCCAGGGCCTGCTGCGGGGTGATGCCGGTGACCAGGGTGGCCATCGGCGAGGGCAGCAGGTCGTCTGCCGGGCGCACGAAGAAGCTGACCGGCGTGTCGATCTCGTTGAGGTCGGCATCGGTGCGGATCGCGGCGAACTGCGAGATGCGCGTGCGCCGCGGGTCCTGGCCGAAGGTTTCCAGGTCGTAGAACAGGAAGCTGTCTGCCATCAGTGCGCGCCCTCCAGGACCGGCAACTGCGCGTGGACCTGCGCTTCCAGTGCGGCCCAGTCGATGTTGTCCAGTGAATCGTGACCGGCGGTGGCTGCAACCAGCAGGTCGCGCTGCAGTTCGGTGCGGCGCAGCGCCTCGGCGTAGGGCGTGTGCAGGAAGGTGACCATCGTGTAATGCGGCACGAAGCGGGTCGGCCAGCGCCGCTGCAGTTCCTGCTCCAGCTCGCGTTGCAGCAGGAATGCAGGGTCGGCCACGCGGTCGCGCATCTCCAGGTAGTTCTCAAGCGCCATCTGCTGGATGGCACGTGCATTCGGTTTGCGCTCGGCTTCGAACGCGGCGAACGCGCTTTCCAGGTCATCGGCCTCCATCAGCTGGCGGGCCAGTGCAACGCAGTCCTCGAATGCGCAGTTCATGCCCTGGCCGTGGAACGGCACCATCGCATGCGCGGCGTCACCGATCAGCACGGCGCGGCCCTGCTGATGCCAACGTTCCAGGGTGAGCGTGCCGAGCAGGCCCGGCGGGTGTTGTTCCCAGTCCTTGCGCAGGTTGGGAATCAGCGGCAGGGTGTCGGCGAACTCGCGCGCGAACAGCGCCTCGGCCTGCGCGCCGGTGTTGACCGTGGCAAAGCTGGGATCGCCCTGGTTGGGCAGGAACAGGGTGACCGTGAAAGTGCCTTCGTGGTTGGGCAACGCGATGCACATGTAGTGGCCGCGCGGCCAGATGTGCAGCGCATTGCGCTCGATGCGGAAGCCGCCGTCGGCGGCCGGCGGGATCTCCAGTTCCTTGTACGAATGGTCAAGGAAGGCGATGTCCTCGCCCAGCGGCGCACGACGGTTCATCGCCGCGCGCAGTGCCGAGCCCGCGCCGTCGGCACCGATCAGGGTGTCAAAGCGGATGTCGTGCGGGCTGTCGTCACGGTCATCGATGAAACGCGCGTAGCCCGCGTCGAAATCCACGGTGTGCAGGCGGCGATGGAAGTGCACGGTGGCACCGGCCTGTTCGGCCAGTTCCAGCAGCGTGGTGTTCAGATCGCTGCGATGGATCGACCAGATCACCTCGCTGTCGTCGCGGCCATAGCGCTGCAGCTGCGGTTCGCCGTCGCGTGGATGCACCATGCGCCCGCGCATCATCACCGCGCGCGCCATCACCTCGTCTTCCACGCCGGCCTGGCGCAGTGCATTGCGCCCGCGCTCGGCCAACGCCAGGTTGATCGAACGACCGCTCTCGTAGTCGGCAATGCGGGGATCGCCACGGCGTTCGTACAGGGTGATGCGCCAGCCTTGCCGTGACAGCAGGATGGCCAGCAGGGACCCGGCAAGGCCGGCACCGATAATGCTCAACGAGCGGGAGGCGTGTGCGATCAACGAACTGTCCAGCAGCAGGGGAGGGGTCGGCTTACAGGCCGGCCCAGGCTTCCACTTCCTCGACGAAATGGTGCACGTCCAGGTAGCGGTTGTAGAGCGGGGTGGGCGAGATGCGGATCACGTCAGGCTCGCGCCAGTCGCCGAGCACGCCGATGCCGCGCAGGTGCTCGAACAGTGCACGGCCACGCTCGCGGCCACCGATCACGCGCAGCGACAACTGGCAGCCGCGGCGCTGCGGATCGGCCGGGGTAATGATGTCCAGCACCTGCGGCAGGCGTGCGCGGACCAGTGCTTCGAGCAGGCCGGTCAGCGCCAGCGATTTGCTGCGCAGCGCCTCCATGCCGGCACGCTCGAACAGGTCCAGCGAGGCACGCAGTGGTGCCAGGCCGAGGATCGGCGGATTGCTCAACTGCCAGCCTTCGGCACCGATGGCGGGGGTGAACTGGGGCGCCATCTGGAAGCGGGTCGATTCCTCATGGCCCCACCAGCCGGCAAAGCGCGGCAAGGTGGTGTCGCGATGGTGGCGCTCGTGCACGAACGCGCCGGCCACCGCGCCCGGGCCGCTGTTGAGGTATTTGTAGTGGCACCACACGGCGAAATCGGGCGCCACCTCATGCAGGCGCAGCGGCAGGTTGCCAACCGAGTGCGCCAGGTCGAAGCCGATGCGTGCGCCCTGCAGGCGTGCGGCGCGGGTGATCGCATCGAGGTCGAAGGCCTGGCCGGTGCGGTACTGCACGCCGGGCCACAGCACCAGCGCCAGGCGCGGGCCGTGCTCGGCGATGGCGCGTTCGATCGCGGCCAGCGAAATCGTGCCGTTGGCTTCGTCCGGCTGCACTTCCACCAGACACTCGGCCGGGTCGAAACCATGGAAGCGGATCTGAGCTTCCACCGCGTGGCGGTCGGTCGGGAATGCGCCGGCTTCCATCAGGATCACCGGGCGCTGCGTGGTCGGCCGGTAGAAGCTGACCATCATCAGGTGCAGGTTCACGCTCAGCGTGTTCATCGCTACCACCTCGCTGGGCAGCGCGCCGACCACGCGGGCCAGCTGCGCGCTCACCAGGCGGTGGTAGGACAGCCACTGCGTCGGGCCGGTGAAGTGGCCTTCCACCGCCAGTTCGCCCCATTGTTTCATCACTTCCTGCACCGCTGCCTGCGCACCGCGCGGCTGCAGGCCCAGCGAGTTGCCGACGAAGTAGGTCTGCTCGCCGCCTCCATGGCGCGGAATCAGGAATTCGCCACGCAGCGGGCGCAGCGGATCGGCGGCGTCCAGGGCGATGGCGTGGGTGCGGCTGAGCAGGTCGGACATGGTCGGGCAACAGGCTGCAACGGGACCGCCAGTGTAGCGCCTGGGGCCGGCGTGATGCCGCGCGGCGCGCTCGCCGGGCATGGCCCGGCGCTACCTGGGGATCACGCGCATCGGTAGCGCCGGGCCATGCCCGGCGGAGGTAACAGCAATCGCCATGCCCACCGGCCTTTCAACCCGCCGCGGGCACCGGCAGCGGGTCCACGTGCCCGCACTGGCTGCAGGTACGCAGTTCCAGGCTGGCGTGGTAGCGCGCAAACACCTTGGGCAGGTCGGTTTCGATGTTCTGCAGCGGGAAATACTCTTCGTGCAGCTTGTGGTTGCAGCGCTCGCAGTGCCAGATCACGCCGTCCATCTCATGCGGCAGCCGCTTGCGCTCGACCACCAGGCCGATGCCCCCGGGCGGGCGCCGCGGCGAGTGCGGCACCTTCGCCGGCAACAGGAAGATCTCGCCGGCGCGGATCGGAATGTCGCGTACCGCGCCGTCCTCCTGCACCTTCAGCACCATCTCGCCTTCGAGCTGGTAGAACCACTCGGGGCCTTCGTCGTAGTGGTAGTCGGTACGCGAGTTCGGCCCGCCGACCACCATCACGATGAAATCGCCGTTGTCGATCATCTTGTTGCCCACCGGCGGCTTCAGCAGGTGGCGGTTCTCTTCGATCCAGGCGTGCAGGTTGATCGGTGGAGCGAGCATGGTGGTCATCCGTGTGGGGATCAGTCGCGACGGCCCTTGCGCGGCACGAAGGACAGCGCTTTTTCATACGCTGGCTGCAGCTCTTCCAGCGAACCGACGTCGATGCCCATTTCACGCACGCGTCCGTCTTTCAGGCTGTAGACCCAGCCGTGCACCATCAGCTTCTGGCCGCGGGCCCAGGCATCCAGCACGATGGTCGAGCGGCAGAGGTTGGCGACCTGCTCGATCACGTTCAGCTCGCACAGCCGGGCGTGCTTGAGTTCGTCGTCTTCGATGGCGTCGAGGATGCCCTGGTGCTTCTGCACCACGTCACCGACATGGCGCAGCCAGTTGTCGGCCAGGCCGACGCGGGTGTTGTGCAGGCAGGCATGCACGCCGCCGCAGCCGTAGTGGCCGACGATCAGGATGTGCTTGACCTTCAGCTGGTCCACCGCGTACTGCACCACGCTCAGGCAGTTAAGGTCGGTGTGGGCGACCACGTTGGCGACGTTGCGGTGCACGAACACTTCGCCCGGCGCCATGCCGATGATCTGGTTGGCCGGCACGCGCGAATCGGAGCAGCCGATCCACAGGTACTCGGGATGCTGCTGCTTGGCCAGCTGGTGGAAGAAGTCGGGGTCCTCCTTCTCGATGCGGTCGGCCCAGTCGCGGTTGTTCTGCAGCAGCTTGTGGATGTCTTTCATGTTCGGGTCCCTGGCGTCGGGTGGGGCGCACCGCAGCCATCCAGCTGCGACGTCGCGGGAATCGGGGGTGTTCAGCCGCTGCGGGCGGCCTGTTCGCGGTGCCAGCGCATCCACTGCGCCAACTCGGTGGAGGAAGGGGTGCCCAGCTGTTCCAGTTCGGCGATCACGGCGCGCTGGTTGGCGTCGGGATGGTTCTGGCTCAGCTTCAGCTTCAGCTGCACGTGTTCGACCTGGAAACGGAAGCCGACGATGGCACGCAGTTCCGGGCCATGTTCGGCACGCGTGGCATCGAACTGCCAGGCCTGGCCGACGCTGGCTTCGAAGTGGTCGCTGATCGTGCCGACCAGCCCGGCCAGCGCATCGGTGTCGTCGAAGGTGTGCAACTGGCCACGCAGCTCGGCGGCGGCGTAGTTCCAGGTCGGCACCCGCGCGGCAGGCTCCTTGTCCGGATACCAGCTGGCCGAGACGTAGCCGTGTGGTCCGTCGACCAGCACCTTGGCCGCACCGCCGTGGCGCGACTGCGGGTTGGCGCGGGCCCAGTGCCCGCGCAGCTCGATGCGCTCGCCCTCGCGCCGGTACAGCACCGGCATCCGGGTCAGCTCCGGCAGGCCATCGCTGCCGGGGGTGAGCACAGTGACGAATGGATCACGCGCCAGCAGGCGGTCCAGCCAGAGCAGGTCGGTCTCGGCGAAGGCGCGTGGAGTGAACATGCCTGGATCAGGCGCGCGCGCCCAGCGACTGGATCATGCGGCCGCGCAGGCCTTCGTCGTTGTCGGCCTGCGGCGGCTGCACTTCGTGCAGGCTGAAGCCGCGCACCAGCGCGTCTTCCTCGTCCAGACCGTCATACTCGACGAATTCGGCGTCGAACAGCTGCGAACGGGCGGTGTCTTCGCTGTCATAGCTCAGCGTATTGCCGTCGCTGTCGAGCACCTCAGCGGTGCCGGCCGGGCGAACGCGCAGGCGCGCCCAGATCAGGGTGTTGCCGAGGCTGGCCAGCCACCAGCTGTCGCGCGAGGCGGAAATGTCATTCATGGGGGTTACCAGAGCGAGGCCAGCCAGAGCAGGGCGGCCATGCCCAGTCCGGCCAGCAGGGTCAGCAGCGATACCCAGGCCGGCGTCGCCAGCCCGGACAGCGAGCGGTCCGGCTGCTGGCGATAGTCGCGGCGCAACAGCCAGGCCAGGGCATCGGGCTTGAGGAAGGCGCCGCTGCCGAAGCGCTCGGCGAGCGCCGGATGACGGTCGCGGACGTGCACCAGGGTCAGCGGCCAGAAGATCACGAAGGCACTGAACCCGGCCACTGCAACGCCGACGAAACACAGGGCGAAGAACAGGGTCATGGGAGCCGTACCTCCGTGGACGTGTGGGCCTTAGAAGTCCGCACTGCCCGGGGCGCGCGGGTAGGGGATCGCATCGCGGATGTTGGACAGCCCGCAGACGTACACCACCAGGCGTTCGAAGCCCAGGCCGAAGCCGGCGTGAGGCACCGAGCCATAGCGGCGGAAGTCGCGGTACCAGCTGTAGTGCTCACGATCCAGGCCGAACTGGGCCATGCGCGCGTCCAGCACGTCGAGGCGCTCCTCACGCTGGCTGCCACCGATGATCTCGCCGATGCCCGGGGCCAGCACATCCATCGCGGCAACGGTCTTGCCGTCGTCGTTCAGGCGCATGTAGAAGGCCTTGATGTGCTCCGGATAGTTGGTCACCACCACCGGACGGCCGACATGCTCCTCGGTCAGCCAGCGCTCGTGCTCGGTCTGCAGGTCCAGGCCCCATTCCACCGGGAAGTCGAACTTCCTGCCGGACTTCTGCAGCAGGCTGACCGCATCGGTGTAGTCGATGCGCTCGAACGGTGCGTTGATGAAATCTTCCAGCTTGGTGATCGCGTTCTTGTCCACGCGCTCGGCGATGAAGGCCAGGTCGTCGCTGCGCTCGTTCAGCACGGCGCGGAACAGGTACTTCAGGAACTCTTCGGCCAGGCGTGCGTCTTCGGCCAGGTCGGCGAAGGCGATTTCCGGCTCGATCATCCAGAACTCCGCCAGATGGCGGGTGGTGTGGCTGTTCTCGGCGCGGAAGGTCGGGCCGAAGGTGTAGACCTTGCTCAGCGCCAGGCAGTACGCCTCGACGTTCAGCTGGCCGGACACGGTCAGGAACGTTTCCTTGCCGAAGAAGTCGCGGCTGAAGTCGATCGCGCCCTTCTCGTCACGTGGCAGGTTCACCATGTCCAGGGTGGACACGCGGAACATCTGGCCGGCGCCTTCGGCATCGGAGGTGGTGATGATCGGGGTGCTGATCCAGTTGAAGCCGTTCTCGTGGAAGAAGCGGTGCACGGCCTGGGCCAGGCAGTTGCGGATGCGGGTGACTGCGCCGAACAGGTTGGTGCGCGGGCGCAGGTGCGCGACTTCGCGCAGGAACTCCGGCGACATCGGCTTGGGCTGGATCGGGTAGGTGAGCGGGTCTTCGACCCAGCCGACCACGTCCAGTGCGCTGGCCTGGATCTCGAACGACTGGCCCTTGCCCTGCGACTTCACCAGGGTGCCGGTGCCGATGACCGAGCAGCCGCTGGTCAGGCGCTTGATCTCGTCGAAGTTGGCCAGGGTGTCGTTGGCCACGATCTGGATCGGGGCGAAGCAGGAGCCGTCGCTCACATTCACGAAGGCCAGATTCGCTGAACCGCGCACCGTGCGCACCCATCCGCGTACCGTGACTTCGCCGCCTTCCGGGATCTTCCCGGCAAGCGCATGTTCAACGCTGACCACCGTCATGACTTGAATCCTCTGCTGATCGACTCGATCTGTGAACACGGGAGTTTACCGGTTGCAGCGTTCTGCTTGCGAGGCATTTTTCGCGGCAACGGCTCCTTATAATGTTCCCGTACCTCTGGAGTAGCCCCATGGCCGTCAGCCTGACCCCCATTGCCTTCGAGCGCGTGCAGCGCTTTGTCGCCCAGACCCCCGGCGCGCTGGGCCTGCGTTTCGGCGTGACCAGGACCGGCTGCTCCGGTTGGGGCCACGTGACCGACCTGGCCCGAGACGAGCGCGAGGGCGATACCGTGTTCGACCAGGACGGCGTGAAGATCTATGTCGACGCCAAGAGCCTGGCGCTGGTGGACGGCACCGTGATCGACTTCGGCAAGCATGGCCTGAGCGAGACCTTCACGTTCAGCAACCCGAACGCCACCGCCGAGTGCGGCTGCGGCGAGAGCTTCACCACCGACGCCGACAAGGCCTGACGCGCGGCTTTGGCGCCCGCCGGGCATGGCCCGGCGCTACCCGCCTGGTGGGTGCCGACCTTGATCGGCACCGGGGCAGGGCACCCCGGTTCAGAAGGTCGGGTGCCCCCGGTTGCCCGCCATTCCCATCTGCGCCATAATGCGCGGCTTCCTGCCTTCCTGGCGGGAATCCTTGCCCCACCGCGGTCTCAACGGCGGGGGGCTGTCCGGCCGAAAGGCCACATCCGAAAGGTAGAAAAAACATGAGTCGTCATTACGAAATCGTGTTCATGGTCCACCCGGACCAGAGCGAGCAGGTCCCGGCCATGATCGAGCGCTACAAGTCGCTGGTCGAGAACGGCAACGGCACCATCCACCGCCTGGAAGACTGGGGCCGCCGCCAGCTGGCGTACCCGATCCAGAACCTGGTGAAGGCCCACTACGTGCTGATGAACATCGAAGCCGACCAGGCCGTTCTGAACGAACTGACCGAGAGCTTCCGCTTCAACGACGCCGTGCTGCGCAACCTGGTCATCAAGCGTGACGAGGCTGACACCGAGCAGTCGCTGATCATGAAGAGCAAGGACGAGAAGGGTGACAAGCCGGAGCGCGGTGAGCGCCGTCGTCGTGACGACGAAGAAGGCGAGTCCACCACCACCGCTGACAACGAAGCCGGCGACGACGCCGCTTCCGCCGCCTAAGGAGCCTTCCCATGTCCAAGTTCTTCCGTCGCCGCAAGTTCTGCAAGTTCACGGCTGAAGGTGTGAAGGAGATCGACTACAAGGATCTCAACACCCTGCGCCAGTACCTGACCGAGAACGGCAAGATCGTGCCGAGCCGCGTCACCGGTACCAAGTCGAAGTACCAGCGCCAGCTGGCGACCGCCGTCAAGCGCGCTCGCTTCCTGGCCCTGATCCCGTACACCGACAACCACGACGTCTGATGCCGGCGGGGCGGCCCGGTGCCGCCCCCGCTGTGCCAGCTATTCGGACAGCCTTTGTTGCGGGGCATCGCCTCGCTAACGAATAACTCATCTGGAGCAATACCATGCAGCTGATCCTCCTGCAGAAAGTCACCAACCTCGGCAACCTGGGCGACCTGGTCGACGTGAAGCCGGGCTACGGCCGTAACTTCCTCGTGCCGCAGGGCAAGGCCGTGCCGGCCACCGAGAGCAACAAGGCCGAGTTCGAAGCCAAGCGCGCCGAATACGAAGCCAAGGCCCAGGCCATCCACGCCGAAGCTGACGCCCGCAAGGCCAAGCTGGACGGCGCAAGCGTGACCATCCCGGCCAACGCTTCGACCGAAGGCAAGCTGTACGGCTCGGTCGGCGCCCGTGAAATCGCCGATGCCTTCACCGCTGCCGGCCTGCCGGTCAGCAAGAGCGAAGTCATCCTGGGCGAAGGCGCCTTCCGCAACATCGGCGAGTACGACGTGCTGATCCACCTGCACGCCGACGTCGAGACCACCGTCAAGGTCGTCGTCGTCGCCGAAGCCTGATTCCACGCCGCAAGGCCTGGCATCACCGCAGAACGGGCGCCCGCAAGGGTGCCCGTTTTGTTTTATGGTTCCGTTTCGCCAGCTCGGGCCACGTGCGGCCGGCGGGGCAGGGCCGGGCAATGTTCCACGCCCATTCGTAGAACACGGCCACATCGGTATACTCAGGGCGTCACACCCGTTCCACGGGCATCGATCCCAACAGGATCAATGACTTGGAGGGTAAACGCAGGCCGCTTGCCGGCCCCAGTCCGGAACCCCTATGCGTCTTTCCACGATCAAGCTGTCCGGCTTCAAGTCGTTCGTCGATCCGACCACCCTGCACCTGCCGACCAACATGACCGGCGTGGTGGGCCCCAATGGCTGCGGCAAGTCGAACATCATCGACGCCGTGCGCTGGGTCATGGGCGAGAGCTCGGCCAGCCGCCTGCGCGGCGACTCGCTGACCGACGTGATCTTTTCCGGTTCCAATGCCCGCAAGCCGGTGTCGCAGGCCACGGTCGAGCTGATCTTCGACAACTCCGACCACACGATCTCCGGCGAGTACGCCGCGTTCAACGAAATCTCGGTCAAGCGCACGGTCAGCCGCGACGGTACCAGCAACTACTACCTCAACGGCACCAAGTGCCGCCGCCGCGACATCACCGACCTGTTCCTCGGCACCGGCCTGGGCCCGCGCAGCTACTCGATCATCGAGCAGGGCATGATCAGCCAGATCATCGAGGCGCGCCCGGAAGACCTGCGTGTGTACCTGGAAGAGGCAGCCGGCATCTCCAAGTACAAGGAGCGCCGCAAGGAGACCGAGACCCGCATCCGCCACACCCGCGAGAACCTGGACCGGCTGGGCGACCTGCGCGACGAGATCAGCAAGCAGCTGGAGCACCTCAAGCGCCAGGCCAAGCAGGCCGAGCAGTACCAGGCCCTGCAGGAAGAGCGCCGGGTCAAGGATGCCGAGTGGAAGGCGCTGGAATTCCGCGGCCTCGACGGGCGCCTGTCGAAGCTGCGCGAAGGCCTGTCGCAGGAAGAGACGAGGCTGCAGCAGCTGATCGCCGACCAGCGTGATGCCGAGGCGCGCATCGAGACCTCGCGCGCGCGGCGCGAAGAGGCCGCCGACGCGCTGAACACCGCGCAGGCTGCGGTCTACCAGGTCGGCAGTACGCTGGCGCGCCTGGAACAGCAGATCCAGCACCAGCGCGAGCTGTCGCAGCGCCTGCACAAGGCGCGCGATGAAACCCAGCAGGCGCTGGCTGAACTGGGCCAGCACATCAGCGGCGACGAGGCCAAACTGAGGGTGCTGCGCGAGGCGGTGGAGGCCGCCACTCCGAAGCTGGAAGCACTGCAGGAAGAAAACGAGATCAAGCAGGAAAGCCTGCGTGAGGCTGAAGAGCGGCTGGCCAGCTGGCAGCAACGCTGGGAACAGCACACCTCGCAGAGTTCGGAAGCCTCGCGCGCCGGCGATGTCGAGCGCACGCGCGTGGACTACCTGGACAAGCAGATCCTCGACGCCGACCGGCGTCGCGAGGCCCTGGCCGCCGAACGCGCAGGCCTGGACGTGGACGCGCTGGAAGAAGCCTTCGAGCAGCTGCACCTGCAGCACGACACGCAGAAGGCCGCACTGGATGAATTGAGTGAAGACGTCGAGCTGCGCAAGCAGGGCGTGACGGCAGTGCAGGAACAGCAGCGCAATGGCCAGAACGAACTGGCTGAACTGCGCAAGCAGGCCAACGGCCTGCGCGGTCGCCTGGCCTCGCTGGAAACCCTGCAGCAGGCCGCGCTGGGCCAGGAGCAGGGTGCAGCCGTGGCCTGGCTGAAGGCGCGCGGGCTGGATTCGGCGGCGCGCGTCGGCGAACGCCTGGACGTGGATGCCGGCTGGGAAAACGCGGTGG
The DNA here is from genome assembly GCF_059370435.1 of Stenotrophomonas sp. YJH_SMC_94-11. Classification (NCBI taxonomy): domain Bacteria; kingdom Pseudomonadati; phylum Pseudomonadota; class Gammaproteobacteria; order Lysobacterales; family Lysobacteraceae; genus Stenotrophomonas; species Stenotrophomonas sp. YJH_SMC_94-11. The sequence goes on from NZ_JCAFTR010000002.1 coordinate 255,022, forward strand.
AAAGTGCGCTCGGCCAGCTGATCGAAGGCGTGCTGGTCGATGACCCGGCCAGCCTGGTCGGCGCGCTGGGCGAACTTGGCGAAGGCCACATTGCGCTGGTCGCCGACGATGCTTCTGAACTGAAGGTGGCGCCGACCTCGCTGGCGGCACGCGTGCGCGGCCCGGCGGCGATCCGTCGGCTGCTGGCGCACCTGCATGGTGCGAAGGACCTGTCCGAGGCGAAGGCCCTGCAGGCCAGCCTGCCGGAAGGCGATTCGATCATCACCCAGGGCGGCGAGCGGCTGGGCCAGGGCTGGCTGCGCGTGTCGCGCTCCGGTGCCGCCGAGCAGGGTGCGCTGCTGCGCGAGCGTGAGATCAATGAACTGCGTGAGCAGATCGAGCAGCTGCAGGACCGCGAGGCCGAGCTGGAAGAGCAGCTGAGCGGTTTCCGTGAGCAGCTGCAGGCGGCCGAGCAGCAGCGCGAGGACGCGCAGCGCGCGCTCTACCAGGCCCACCGCGCGGTGTCCGAGCTGGCCGGCCAGCTGCAGGGCCAGCAGGGCAAGGTGGAAGCGGCACGCACCCGCATCGACCGCATCGAGGGCGAGCTGAAGCAGTTGCAGGAAACGCTGGAAGCCAACAACGAGCAGGCGCGGGAAGCGCGCTCGCGGCTGGAGAGTGCGGTCAGCAGCATGGGCGACCTGGAATCGACCCGGCAGCGGCTGGAGGGCGAACGTCGGCAGTTGACCGAGGCCCGCGACCTGGCCCGCGATGCCGCCCGCGCGGTACGCGAGCGCGCGCATTCGCTGGCCTTGACCCTGGAATCGCAGCGCGCGCAGCTGGACTCGTTGAGCCAGGCGCTGGAACGCATGGGCACCCAGCGCGGGCAGCTGGACGCGCGGCTGGGCGAGCTGTACTCGCAGCTGGACGAAGGGGATTCGCCGGTCGAATCGCTGCAGGCCGAACATCAGAACGCGCTGGAAGAGCGCGTGCGGGCCGACCGTGTGCTGACCGAGGCGCGAACGCTGCTGGACGGCATCGACGCCGAGTTGCGCAACTACGAGCAGACCCGCCACCAGCGCGACGAGCAGGCGTTGGCCCAGCGCGAGCGCATTTCGCAGCGCAAGCTAGACCAGCAGGCCTTGGTGCTCAGCGCCGACACCCTGCAGGCGGCGGTGGAAAAGGCCGGCTTCGTGCTGCAGGACGTGCTCAATGCACTACCCGAGGACGCCCGCCTGGGCGACTGGGAGCAGGCCGTGCACCAGATCGACGCACGCATGCGCCGGCTGGAGCCGGTCAACCTGGCCGCCATCCACGAGTACGGCGAGGCTTCGCAGCGTTCGGACTACCTGGATTCGCAGCACGCCGACCTGACCACGGCGCTGGAAACACTTGAGGATGCCATCCGCAAGATCGATCGCGAGACCCGCGGGCGCTTCAAGGACACCTTCGACCGCGTCAACGCCGGCGTCCAGGCCCTGTATCCGCGCCTGTTCGGTGGCGGCCACGCCTACCTGGAACTGACCGGTGAAGACCTGCTCGACACGGGCGTGACCATCATGGCGCGCCCGCCGGGCAAGCGCGTGTCGAGCATCTCGCTGCTGTCCGGCGGCGAGAAAGCGATGACCGCGGTGGCGCTGGTGTTCGCCATCTTCCAGTTGAATCCCGCCCCGTTCTGCCTGCTGGACGAGGTGGACGCGCCGCTGGACGAAGCCAACGTCGGCCGCCTGGCCAACATGGTCAAGGAAATGAGCGAGAAGGTGCAGTTCCTGTTCGTCAGCCACAACAAGGCGACGATGGAGGCCGCGCACCAGCTGTCGGGCGTGACCATGCGTGAGCCGGGCGTCAGCCGCCTGGTCAGCGTGGACCTGGAAGAAGCCGCGCGATTGGCGGGCGCGGCCTGACGTGCCATCCTAGTTACCTGAATGAACTAGCCGGAGAACCTATCGAATGTCCGACACGGCACTGTTGCGCATCGGCATCCTGGCCGCCGGCCTGCTGTTGATCGCCGCGATCTTCCTGTTTGGCCGTCCGAAGAAAAAGCCCCAGGGGCGCCGCGTGGAAAACGCGGAACCGACCAGTGGCGAGCGCCGCGAACCGGTCCTGGGCGAGGACGGCGTCGTGGTGGCCGAGGGCCGCGTCGAACCGGGCATGGGCGGCGAAGGCGAGCAGGCCGAACTTGGCCTGGCCGACACCGATCCGGGCGCGGCCAACGACGTCGGCAAGCGCACCACCCAGGATTTCGACAAGATCGTCTCGCTGTTCGTGGCCGCCCGTGCCGGCGAGCAGCTGCGCGGCGAAGACATCGTGGTGGCGGCGGAGAAGACCGGCCTGGTATTCGGCCACATGAACGTGTTCCACCGCCTGGTGGAAGGCCACCCCGAGCGCGGCCCGATCTTCTCGATGGCCAGCATCATGAAGCCGGGCAGCTTCGACATGGCCAACATCCGTGCCATGGAAACCCCGGCCATCGCCTTCTTCCTGACCCTGCCGGCGCCGCTGACCGCGCTTGATGCCTGGGAGAAGATGCTGCCGACCGTGCAGCGCATGGCCGAGCTGCTCGATGGCGTGGTGCTGGATGACAGCCGCAATGCCCTGGGCCGCCAGCGCATCGCGCACATCCGCGACGAGCTGCGTGCCTACGACCGCCAGCACCAGGCACCGCCGCTGACCAAGACCCCGCGCTGGTGAGCGCCATGGCGTGCCGACCAACGGTCGGCACCCACCCCGACCAATGGTCGGCATCCACAACAGCAGATCCACGCCATGCGTGGATGGGGCGAACCAAGTTCGCCCCCACCAACGGGGTCAGGCCGGTACGCCGGCCACCTTGGCGAACGCACGGCGGAATGCGGCCATTTCGTCTTCGGTGCCGACGGTCACGCGCACGCGCTGTGGCCAGATCGGCCAGCTGCGGCCAATGATCACGCCGTTGTCTGCCATCGCCTTGGCAAAGGCGGCACCGTCGCGCTGCACATCCACCACGAAGCAGTTCGCTTCCGACGGGACGCAGCTGAAACCACGCTTGCCCAGCCACGCGATGGTGGCCTGCCGCACCTGGGCATTCTGCAGGCGCCGCTGCGCGATCAACTGGGGATCCTGCAGGCTGGCCAGTGCTGCGGCCAGTGCTGGCACGGGCAGTGGGTTGTCGCCCAGGCTGGCCAGTTCGCGCAGGCGGTCGGGATGTGCGGCCGCCACGCCCAGGCGCAGGCCGGCCATGCCGTACAGCTTGGAGAACGTGCGCAGCACGATCAGGTCATCGCGCTGCGCTACCTGCGCGATCAGGCTCGGCTGCTCGCTGTACTGCAGGTAGGCCTCGTCGACCAGCACGCGGGTCGATGCGGGCTTGTGGGCCAGCAGCCAGGCGAGCTCATCCGGTGGGCTGATCGAACCGGTCGGGTTGTTCGGATTACACACATACACCAGCCCGGTCGGGCGCGCTTGCGCGGCGGCGACCATCGCACGCAGGTCATGCGCGCCGTCGTCGCGCAGCGGCACCTTCTGCACATGGGCGCCGCGAGCAGCGGCGACCTCGCCCAGGGTCTCGAAGGTCGGGTCGGCCACCACCAATCCCGCCTGCGGCCCGGTCCACACCGTGGCGGCGCGGTTCAACGGCTCGCTTGAGCCGGGATAGAGGCGCACGTGGTCGGCCGGAATACGTGCCTGCTCGATGAAGGCATCGCGCACCTGTGCGGCCAGGGCGAAGCGGTAGCGGCCGCAACTGGCGATACTGTCGCGCGCGGCCTGCTGGGCCGCCGGCGAGGGGCCGTAGGGGCACTCGTTGAAGTTCAGCAGTACCACGCCTTCGGCAGGGGCCGGGGCGACGGCGGCCGCAGGTTGGGCCTGGCCAAGCCGCGGCAGTCCGCTGCCAGCGACGGCGAGGCCGGCACCGGCCAGTTGCAGGAAGCGTCTACGGGAAGCAGGCAGGGTCACGGGTGGGATTCCGAGGAGTAGCCTTCGCACGCTAGCGCTGGTTGCGGTGGGCGGCAAGCCCGCTTTTTGTAGTGCCGAGCCATGGTCGGCTGCAGGTGTGCCAACCAAGGTTGGGCACCTGCCGGGGCGGGGAGATGGTTGGCATCCACCAGGGCAGGGGGGCGCCCGTCGAGCATGGCTCGGCGCTGCGAAGGGGGGGCATTACAGGGCCTGACGGCCGGGCGCGGTAGAATCCCCGGCCATCCCAGAACCACCGGATTCCGATGAGCTCCAGCCCCGCCGAACGCGCCGAAGATCTCCGCCGGCAGATCGCCCAGGCCAACCGCGCCTACCATGAGCTGGACGCCCCGGAGATCCCCGACATCGACTACGACCGGATGGTGCGCGAGCTGGAAGCGCTGGAGCGCGAACATCCGGAACTGGCCCGGGCCGACAGTCCGACCCAGCAGGTCGGCGCGCGTCCCTCCGGCCGTTTCCCCGAAGTCCGCCATGCGGTGCCGATGTTGTCGCTGTCCAACGCCTTCAGCGATGAGGAAGTGGCGGATTTCGTGCGCCGCATCGATGAACGCCTGGGCCGCCGCAGCCTGCAGTTTTCGGCCGAGCCGAAGATGGACGGCCTGGCGATCAGCCTGCGCTATGAGGATGGTCATTTCGTGCTCGGCGCGACCCGCGGCGATGGCAGCACCGGCGAGGACGTGACCGCCAACCTGCGCGAGATCGGCGATGTTCCCAAGCGGCTGCACGGCAAGGACTGGCCGGACGTGCTGGAGGTGCGCGGCGAAGTCTACATGGCGCGCGCCGATTTCGAGGCGTACAACGAACGTGCGCGCCTGCACGGCGGCAAGGTGCTGGCCAACCCGCGCAATGCGGCGGCCGGGTCGCTGCGACAGCTCGACCCGAAGATCAGTGCGCAGCGCAGGTTGAGCTTCTTTGCCTACGGTACCGGTGAAGTGCAGGGCGGCGAGCTGCCCGATACCCATTCGGGCACGCTGGCGCAGCTCGGCGCCTGGGGTTTCCCGGTCAGCGCGCTGTGCAAGGTGGTGGAAGGCACCGACGGCCTGCTCGGCTACTACCGCGATATCGGCGAGCGCCGCGACGGCCTGCCGTTCGATATCGATGGCGTCGTCTACAAGCTCGATGACCGTGCCGGCCAGCAGGCGATGGGCTTTGTCTCGCGTGCGCCGCGCTGGGCCATCGCGCACAAGTTCCCGGCACAGGAACAGAGCACCACGGTGGAGGCGATCGAGATCCAGATCGGCCGCACCGGTGCGGCCACACCGGTCGCGCGGCTGGCACCGGTGGCCGTGGCCGGCGTGATCGTGTCCAACGCCACGCTGCACAACGCCGACCAGATCGCACGCCTCGACGTGCGCGTCGGCGACAGCGTGATCGTGCGCCGTGCCGGCGACGTGATCCCGGAAGTGGTCAGCGTCATCCTCGATCGCCGCCCGCAGGGCACCACGCCCTGGCAGATGCCGACGCGCTGCCCGGTGTGCGGCTCGGAGATCGTGCGCGAGGAAGGGGCGGCCGCATGGCGCTGCTCGGGCGAACTGTCCTGCCCGGCGCAGCGCAAGGAAGCCATTGCCCATTTCGCTTCGCGCCGCGCGATGGACATCGACGGCCTGGGCGACAAGTACATTGAAACCCTGGTCGACGCTGGCATCGTCAAGAGCGTGGCCGACCTGTACAGGCTCAGTCGTGACCAGCTGCTGCACCTGAAGCTGGTGCTGGACGCTGAAGATCCCTCGGCGCTGGCCGCCGCACTGAAGCTGCACCTGCCGGCTGAAGGCAGTGGCGCGGTGCTCAATGCGGTGCTCAGGCTGGACGGCAACGATCCGGGCTGGCGCGCGCAGGCGCTGGCGCAGCCGGCCCGCTTCGAATGGAACACGAAGAAGATCGCGACCAAGTGGGCCGACAACCTGATCGCGGCCATCGACGCCAGTCGTGCCGCCACGCTGGAACGGCTGCTGTTCGCGCTGGGCATCGAGCACGTGGGCGAAAGCACGGCCAAGGCGCTGGCGCAGTGGTTCGGTGACCTGGAACTGATCCGCCACCTGCCGTGGCCATTGTTCAAGCGCGTGCCGGACATCGGTGGCGAAGTGGCGCGGTCGCTCGGCCACTTCTTCGAACAGCAGGGCAACCAGCAGGCCATCGATGACCTGCTGCAGGTCGGCCAGGTCCGCATCAGCGATGTGCACGCGCCCAGCGCCAAGCTGCGCGAGGGGCTGGACCTGGCGCAGCTGTTGGTCGAATCAGAGATTCCCGGCATCACCCGCCTGCGCGCGGAGAGACTGGTGGCCGCGTTGCCCGGTGCCCAGGCGGTGCTCGACGCCGAGCATGGGCAGTTCGTCAACGCCGGATTGCCGGACGACACCGCGCGTGGCCTGGCCCAGTGGCTGGACAGCGAGGGCCATGGCGCGATGCTGCTGGCAGCCGAGAAGGCGATGCAGCAGATCCTGGCCAAGGCACCGGCGCTGGCCGAGATCGTGGCCGGCCCGCTGGATGGGCAGACCGTGGTGCTGACCGGCACCCTGGCCCAGCTCACCCGCGATGCCGCCAAGGAGCGCCTGGAGGCCCTCGGTGCAAAGGTCTCCGGCAGCGTCTCGAAGAAGACCAGCTTCGTGGTCGCCGGTACCGAAGCGGGTTCCAAGCTGGACAAGGCGCAGTCGCTGGGCGTGCCGGTGTGGGACGAAGACCGCCTGCTGGCCTATCTGGCCGAACACGAGTGACGATCCCGCCGGGTGTCCCCGCGCCCGGCATGAAACACAAAGGAACACCGATGCAGACCGCCCCGCTGGATTTCCGCCTGGCCACCCGTGCCGACGAGGAGCTGTTGATCGCGCTGATGCGCGAGTTCTACGCCGAAGACAGGATCGACTTCGATGACGCGCGCGTGCGTCGCGGCGTGGACGCGCTGCTGGCCGATCCGCGCAATGGCGAAGTGCTGTTGTGGATGGACGAGGCGGGCGAGGTAGTCGGCTACGCGGTGATCGCGATGGGCTTCAGCCTGGAGCAGGGCGGCCACTTCATGCTGCTGGACGAGCTGTACCTGAGCCATCGTGCGCGCGGTCGTGGCCGCGGCAAGCAGGCGCTGGCCATCTGCGAACAGCGCGCTCGCGGTCGTGGCGTCAGTCGCCTTCGCCTGGAAGTGAACCACCACAACAAACTGGCACGCCGCCTGTACCTGGCCAGCGGCTACATCGACGATACGCGCGATCTGCTGACCCTGCCGCTCGACCATCCGCGCCCGGAGGGCATCCTGTGAGCGAGGCCCTGCTGCGCGCGCTGCGGCAGCGTGCCGAGCTCAATGCGCTGGTGCGCCGCTTCTTCGCCGAGCGCGATGTGCTGGAGGTGGAAACGCCGATCCTGTCGGTGGCAGGCAACACCGAGCCGAACATCGACAGCTTCCACACCGATTTCACCGGCCATGTCGATGCCGGTGGCCGTCGTCGCTGGCTGCGCACTTCGCCGGAGTATCCGCTCAAGCGCCTGCTGGCGGCCGGTGTGGGCGACTGCTACGAGCTGGGTCGGGTATTCCGCAACGGTGAGGCCGGCGGCCGCCACAACCCCGAATTCACCATGCTGGAGTGGTATCGGGTCGGCTGGGACCACCATCGGTTGGTACAGGAGACCGCCGAGCTGATCGGACAGGCGCTGGCCCTGGTCGGACGCCGTGCAACGCTGCACGTGCTGAGTTACCGTGAGCTGTTCCAGCAGCACCTTGGCGTGGATCCGTTCGAGGCGGATGAGTCCACGCTGCGTGCCGCGTTGGGCGAGGTGCACATTGACCCGGTCGGATTGACCCGTGATGACTGGCTCGACCTGCTGATGACCCATCGTATCCAGCCGCATTTCGACGACGCGGTGATGACCGTAGTGCATGACTGGCCAGCCAGCCAGGCCGCGCTGGCACGCATCCGCGCCGGCACGCCGCCGCTGGCCGAGCGTTTCGAGCTCTACCTGGGTGCAGTGGAGCTGGCCAACGGCTATCACGAACTGAACGACGCCGACGAGCAGCGCGCCCGCTTCCGGCGCGACCAGCAGCGCCGCCACGAACGCGGGCAGGTGCAGCCGCCACTGGATGAGGCGCTGCTGGCGGCGTTGCCAGCGTTGCCGGCCTGTGCCGGCGTGGCGGTGGGTGTCGATCGCCTGCTGATGGCGATGAACCGCACGCCACGCATTGCCGATGTGCTGGCCTACGACTTTGCCCACGCGTGACGCCCGCGTGTTGCTGAACATCGCAGGCTGAACGAAAGGCGGGCTCTGTGCGCTTGCGTCGGTAAGCAGGATGATGCTCTTATCACGGCCAATGCCGGACACTGGCATGCAGTTCATCCATTCCTGCTGGGGAAGGCTTTGGTCAAGTGGTTTGCGGTTGTCGCTGCACCGATGTACTCCATTGCGCTCTGGGGTGCCTGGCTGCCGTCGCCGGCGTCGGCCCAGCAGGTGGGCTACGACGATGAAGTGGTGACCTGCGAGTCCCGCGACATGGGCTGGGTGCACTGCGACATCGATGTGGCCAACGGCGTCGATCTGGTGCGCCAGCTGTCGAGCAACAGCTGCATCCGCGGCAGCGAGTGGGGCACCGACCGCAGCGGCGTGTGGGTCACCCTTGGCTGCCGCGCCGAATTCCGGGCGCGCCGTGCGCAGGGTGCGGCACCTGCGGCAACGGAAGGCAAGCGCCTGGTGCGCCGCGTGGTGCGCTGCGAATCCAATGGCCGTCCGCAGAGTTGCCCGGTACGCCTGGATGGCGCGCCGGTGCGCCTGCTTCGCCAGTTGTCGGTGCTGCCGTGCCGGGAAGGCCAGGGATGGGGCTACAAGCGCAATGAAGTCTGGACCAGCCGTGGCTGCCAGGGCGATTTCGAGGTGGCCGACGAGGATGGCCGCTTCGTCGATGTGCCGCGCCGCCTGACCTGCGAATCGAAGTCGAAGAAGCGCCGCTTCTGCGGCGCGAGCATCTCGGCGGGTGCTGTGGTCTCCGAGCAGCTGTCCAGCACGCGCTGCGAGGAAGGCAGCACCTGGGGCTGGAACCGCAACGGGATCTGGGTGGATGGCGGCTGCCGCGCCGAATTCTCGGTGAATTGAGCCGGGGCAGGCTCCAACCGCGCGGGGCGTGGCCCTACAATGGGCCCATGAACACTGCCTCCGACATCGACTACGCCCGTTACGACCACATCCGCCCGATCCTGTGGACCGGCGATGCCTTGCAACTGCTGGACCAGCGCAAGCTGCCGTTCGTGGTCGAGCACGTGGTCTGCCATGACAGTGACGAGGTTGCCAGCGCCATCCACGCACTGACCGTGCGTGGCGCGCCGGCGATCGGCATTGCCGCCGCCTGGGGCGTGGTGCTGGCTGCGCGCGAGGTGCAGGCCGCAGACGGTGCGCACGCGTTGCAGCAGCTGGAGCCGGCACTGCAGCGCCTGAACGCATCGCGCCCTACTGCGGTCAATCTGGCCTGGGCGCTGGCACGGATGCGCCGTTGCCTGAACGCTGCCGGCGCCGACTGGAAGGCGTTGCTGGAGTCCGAAGCGCAGGCGATCGCAGAGGAAGACCTGGCGGCCAACCGCCACATGGGCGCACTGGGCGCTGGCCTGATCGAGGCTGGCAGCGGTGTGCTGACCCACTGCAATACCGGCTCGCTGGCCACCGCCGGCTTCGGTACCGCGCTGGGCGTCATTCGCGCCGGCATGGCCCAGCACCGCATCGCGCGCGTGTTCGCCGGCGAGACCCGGCCGTGGCTGCAGGGTGCACGCCTGACCGTGTGGGAGCTGCAGCAGGACGGTATCGATGCCACCCTGATCGCCGACTCGGCGGCCTCGCACCTGATGAAGACCGGTGCCGTGCAGTGGGTGATCGTGGGCGCAGACCGCATCTGCGCCAATGGTGATACCGCCAACAAGATCGGCACCTACCAACTGGCCATTGCCGCACGCCACCACGGCGTGAAGTTCATGGTGGTGGCGCCGTCCTCGACCGTGGACATGGAGACCCTGGACGGCAGCCAGATCGAGATCGAGCAGCGCGACCCGGGTGAGCTGTATGGCGTGGGCGGTGCCCGCACCGTGGCCGAAGGCATTGCCGCCTGGAACCCGGTGTTCGATGTCACCCCGGGCGAGCTGATCGACGCCATCGTGACCGAGCGCGGGGTGATCCTGAACCCGACCGCCGAGAACATGCGCGCCGCCTTCGGCGGTTGAGGCGGGCAGGGTTGCGGATGTCTGTAGAGCCGAGCCCACGCTCGACTCAGCCAGCGAATCCGCCGCAGCCGAGCATGGGCTCGGCTCTAGAGGATCGGTGGGGCCCCTAAGTTCCTGATTTGTGCCGGTAAAATCCCCGTAAAGGGAGGCGGAAAACGGCCTGTTGTGGTAGTATCCACAGGTTGAATCGAGGTTCCGGCGCGACCGCCCACGGGCGAATGCGCCGGACTGGACCGCTACCAGACAACGGAACCCGAATGGCAGAAACCGCCAAGGAAATCATCCAGGTCAACCTGGAAGACGAGATGCGCAAGAGCTACCTCGATTACGCCATGAGCGTGATCGTGGGCCGCGCGCTGCCGGATGCGCGCGACGGCCTCAAGCCGGTGCATCGCCGCGTGCTGTATGCGATGAACGAGCTCAACGCACACAGCAACAAGCCCTACTTCAAGTCGGCGCGTATCGTCGGTGACGTCATCGGTAAGTACCACCCGCATGGCGACCAGTCGGTGTACGACACGCTGGTGCGCCTGGCGCAGCCGTTCTCGCTGCGCTACATGCTGGTCGATGGCCAGGGTAACTTCGGCTCCATCGATGGCGACTCCGCCGCGGCCATGCGATACACCGAAGCGCGCATGTCGCGCCTCGCGCACGAGCTGATGGCCGACATCGACAAGGAAACCGTCGACTTCCAGCCCAACTACGACGAAAAGGAACTGGAGCCGACGGTCATGCCGACCCGGTTCCCGAACCTGCTGGTCAACGGCTCGGCCGGTATCGCGGTGGGCATGGCGACCAACATCCCGCCGCACAACCTGAGTGAATCGATCAACGCCTGCATTGCGCTGATCGACAACCCGGAGATCGACGTCGACGGCCTGATGGAGTACATCCCGGGCCCTGATTTCCCGACTGCCGGCATCATCAACGGCACCGCCGGCATCGTCGCTGGCTACCGCACCGGCCGTGGCCGCGTGCGTATCCGTGCCAAGGCCGATATCGAAGTGGCCGACAATGGCCGCGAATCGATCATCGTCACTGAAATTCCTTACCAGGTGAACAAGGCGCGTCTGATCGAAAAGATCGCCGAGCTGGTCAAGGAAAAGAAGATCGAAGGCATCAGCGAGCTGCGCGATGAGTCCGACAAGGACGGCATGCGCATCTACATCGAGATCAAGCGCGGCGAATCTGCCGAGGTTGTGCTGAACAACCTGTACCAGCAGACGCAGATGGAATCGGTGTTCGGCATCAACATGGTGGCGCTGGTCGACGGCCGCCCGCAGTTGATGAATCTGAAGCAGATGCTGGAGGCGTTCGTCCGCCACCGTCGCGAAGTGGTCACCCGCCGCACCGTGTTCGAGCTGCGCAAGGCGCGCGCCCGCGCCCATGTGCTGGAAGGCCTGACCGTCGCGCTGGCCAACATCGACGAGATGATCGAACTGATCAAGACCTCGCCGAACCCGAACGAAGCACGCGAGCGCATGCTGGCGCGCGTGTGGGAGCCGGGCCTGGTCGGTGCGATGCTGGGTGCCGCCGGTGCCGAAGCCTCGCGCCCGGAAGACCTGCCCAAGGGCGTGGGCCTGATCGAGGGCGGCTACCAGCTGACCGAGATCCAGGCCACCCAGATCCTGGAAATGCGCCTGCACCGCCTGACCGGGCTGGAGCAGGACCGCCTGACCGACGAGTACAAGCAGCTGCTGGAAGTGATCGCCGGGCTGATCCACATCCTGGAAGATCCCGACCGCCTGCTGCAGGTGATCCGCGAGGAGCTGGTCAACGTCAAGGCCGAGTTCGGCGACGAACGTCGCACCGAAATCCGCCACAGCGAAGAAGACCTGGACATCCTCGACCTGATCGCACCGGAAGACGTGGTGGTCACCGTGTCGCATGCAGGTTACGTGAAGCGGCAGCCGGTGAGCGTGTACCGCGCACAGCGCCGCGGTGGGCGTGGCCGCAGTGCGGCGGCGACCAAGGAAGAGGATTTCATCGAACAGCTGTGGCTGGTCAACACGCACGACACGCTGCTGACCTTCACCAGCTCGGGCAAGGTGTTCTGGCTGCCGGTCTACCAGCTGCCGGAAGCGGGTTCCAACGCCCGCGGCCGTCCGATCATCAACTGGATTCCGCTGGAACCGGGCGAACGCGTGCAGGCCGTGCTGCCGGTGCGCGAGTACGCCGATGGCCAGTTCGTGTTCTTCGCCACGAAGAACGGTACGGTCAAGAAGACCCCGCTGGGCGAGTTCGCCTTCCGTCTGGCCCGCGGCAAGATCGCGATCAACCTCGATGAGGGCGATGCGCTGGTCGGCGTCGGCCTGACCGACGGCCAGCGCGACATCCTGCTGTTCGCCTCCAACGGCAAGACCGTGCGCTTCGGCGAGGACAAAGTCCGCTCGATGGGCCGTACCGCAACCGGCGTGCGTGGCATCAGGATGCCGGCCGGCGAGGAAGTGGTCAGCCTGATCGTGGCCGAAAGTGCCGGTGGCATCGAGGACGAGAACGAGGACGACAACGGTGTCGAGGAAGCCGCCACCACGGGTGATGCGGTGATCGATAGTGCCGACGACGCCAGCGTGCAGTACATCCTCACCGCCACCGAGAACGGCTACGGCAAGCGCACCCCGCTGCCGGATTACCCGCGCAAGGGCCGTGGCACGCAGGGCGTGATCGGCATCCAGACCACCGAGCGCAACGGCAAGCTGGTTGCCGCAGTGCTGATGGGCTCCCGCGACGAAGTCCTGCTGATCTCCGACGGCGGTACGCTGGTGCGTACGCGTGGCTCGGAAATCAGCCGCGTCGGCCGCAACACCCAGGGCGTGACCCTGATTCGCCTGTCCAAGGACGAGAAGCTGCAGGCGGTGGAGCGCATGGATGCCTCGATCGACGAGGACGAGGACGAGGTGGCAGTCGCCGCCCCGGCCACGACCGACAGCGCCCCGGCTGCGGCCAGCAGCGAGGACGCCGCACAGGACTGATCCTGCCGCGAGCCTGAGGCACCCGACGACGCCGGCCCTGTGCCGGCGTCGTCGTATCCGGATGCCACGCATACGCGCGCGCTTCACGCAGGCGGTGGGATAACGACGGATGCTGCCCCCGGAGATCGACGATGTCCGCCACGCCGCAGTCCGCTCCTGCTCCCGTCCGCGCTTCCCGGCACCCTCTCGTTACCGTGCTGTCGCTGCTGCTGGTCGTGCTCGGCCTGGTCATCGGCGGGCTCGGCGCGTGGCTGCTCAGCCTGGGCGGGTCTGCGTACTACGCCATCGCCGGGGCCGGCCTTCTGGCCAGTGGCCTGTTGTTGTTCGGCAATCGCCGCAGCGGCGCGCTGCTGTATGCGCTGGTGTTCGTCGGCACGCTGCTTTGGACCTGGTGGGAATCGGGTAGCGACTACTGGCGCTGGGTGCCGCGGCTGGGCCTGGTGACCGCGCTCGGCATCGTGCTGGCGCTGCTCGCGCCGACCCTTCGCGAACCGGTTTCAAAGCGCCTGTCGCGCAGCGTGGCGGGCGTCCTGATGCTGGTGTTCGTCGCTGCCTTCGGGTTGGCGTTCGCACCGCATGGTGAAGTGGACGGGCACCAGTCGTTCCCGGAAGGCGCGGCCAGCGCCGGACTGGAACCCACGCGGGATACCACCGGCCTGCAACCGGCCGACCAGCCGGCCGAGGGAGACTGGCCGGCGTGGGGCCGCAGCAATGCCGCCACCCGCTATTCGCCGCTGCAGCAGATCACCCCGGCCAACGTGGCCACGTTGCAGCTGGCCTGGCAGTTCCGCACCGGTGACCTGCCGAAGAAGCGCTGGGGTGCGGAAACCACGCCGCTGAAGATCGGCGACCGCCTGTACCTGTGCACTGCCCGTAACCGCCTGATCGCGCTCGACGCCGCCAGTGGCAAGGAACTGTGGCGGTTCGATCCGAAGGTGAAGGACGCCTCGATCCCGTACACCGCCGCCTGCCGTGGTGTGAGCTACTACGAGCAACCGGCAGCGCCGATCCTGGCCGATGCCACCCTGGCCGATGCCGCGGCTGATCTGGCGTTGCCCGAGCCGCCGACCAGCGTGAGCCGCAGCGCTGCACCGGGCAGCCGTCCGGCGTGCTGGGCGCGCATCATCGAAGGCACGCTGGACGGGCGCATCATTGCAGTGGATGCAGATAGCGGCCGTCCCTGCGCGAACTTCGGCAACAACGGCCAGGTCGACATCACCCTCGGCATGGGTGAGGTGCCACCCGGCTATGTGTCGATCACCTCGCCCCCGGCCATCGTGCGCGGCGTGATCGTCACCGGCCACCAGGTGCTGGATGGTCAGCGCCGCGACGCGCCATCGGGCGTGATCCAGGCCTACGACGCGATCACCGGCAAGCTGCGCTGGGCGTGGGACATGGACCAGCCCGAGCGCAGCGGCCTGCCGCCGCATGGGCAGACCTACACGCGCGGCACGCCGAACATGTGGACCACCGCGACCGGTGATGAGGCGCTGGGGCTGGTCTATCTGCCGCTGGGCAATTCTGCGGGCGATTACTGGAGTGGCTCGCGTACGGAAAACCAGAACCGCTATGCGACGTCGCTGGTGGCGATCGATGTGGCCACCGGTAAGCCGGCCTGGCATTTCCAGGCCGTGCGCAAGGACGTGTGGGATTACGACCTGGGTTCGCAGGCCAGCCTGATCGATTACCCGACGGCGGCAGGCAAGGTGCCGGCACTCCTGCTGCCGACCAAGCAGGGTGATCTCTACATCCTCGACCGCCGCAACGGCCAGCTGCTGACCGCTGCCGAAGAGCGCAAGGTGCCGGTCGGCGGTGTCGAACCGGAACAGCGCTCACCCACGCAGCTGTTCTCGCTGTACCACACGCTGCGCCGCGAGCATGACCTGACCGAGCGCGACATGTGGGGCATCACCCCGATCGACCAGCTGATCTGCCGCATCCAGTTCCGCAAGGCCTATTACGAAGGCTTCTACACGCCGCCGAGCAGTGATCGCCATTCCATCGAATACCCCGGCTACAACGGCGGTTCGGATTGGGGCAGTGTTTCCATCGATACGCGCCGCGGCGTGATCGTGGCCAACTACAACGATATGCCCAACTACAATCGGCTGGTGCCACGTGCCGAAGCCGACCGCCTGGGCTGGCTGCCGCGCGAGAAGATCCGTGCCGACAGGGGCGGTGGCGAGGGGGCCGGCGATCCGCAGGTGGGAACGCCGTATGGCATCCAGGTCAACGCTGGCTGGCGGCTGCCGTTCACGGGTCTGCTGTGCAAGCAGCCTCCCTACGGCGGCATCCGTGCCATCGACCTGCGCACCGGCAAGCTGTTGTGGGATCGTCCGTTTGGCAGTGCGCGTGGCAATGGGCCGTTCGGCATCCGTTCCGGCCTGCCGATCGAGATCGGCACGCCGAACAACGGCGGTTCGGTGGTGACCGCCAGCGGGCTGATCTTCATCGCGGCCGCCACCGATGACCTGCTGCGCGCCATCGACCTGAAGACCGGCAAGGAGCTGTGGCACGCGGCGCTGCCCGCGGGCGGGCAGGCTACGCCGATGGTGTATGAACAAGACGGACGCCAGTTCGTGGTGATCATGGCCGGCGGCCACCATTTCATGGAAACCCCGAACGGCGATTACGTGATGGCGTTTGCCCTGCCGAACTAGCGGTTGCCGGCCTGAACACGGTATGCGGGGCTGTGACCGCTGTCGCTGAAGTTGCGCTGGCGAGTGGGCAGCATCCATCGTCGGACCAGGACGGGGCCGGCCATTGTCCATCCGGCCGATCTGAGCCGGCACGAGTGCCTGGGCTTCGCGCATTCGATCATGCGCACGCGCTGGAGTTTCCGCGACACCGATGGCAGCGTGCTGACCGTGCCGGTGTCCAGCCGCTTCATGGTCAATCAGGCCGAGCCGTTGCTGACCGCGGCCGTCGGTGGGCTGGGGTTGATCCTGCAGCCCCATGAAATGCTCGCCGCCGCGCTGGCGCGTGGCGAACTGGTGGAAGTGCTGCCGGACTACGTGCCGGTGTCGACGTGGATCAACCTGGTGTATCCGCGCGACCGCCAGCTGACGCCCAAGCTGCGCAGTTTCCTGGACTTCTGCGTGGCACGCTTCAGCGAGCAGACGATGGCACGGTGATAGCGCGGTATCGGGTAGCATTCCTGTGACTGCCTGCGAAGGATCGCCCTGAGATGATTGCCCGGTTGCCGCTGCGTAGCGCGTGCCTGCTGCTGGGGCTGCCGGCATTGCTGTTCGCCGCCAACGTGATTGCGCAGCAGACGCCTGCGCAGGCGCTGGCCGCGTGGGAAGCGCAGGGGCGTGCGGACGGCCTGGCGCGACCGGATATCGAATGCCAGGATTTCCTGCAGGCGATGGAGCGGAAGCCTGCGGGACTGGAATACCTGGGCTGCAGCCAGGACGACGCGTCCTACATCAAACCCATGCAGGCCCACTACCGCGTTCCAGGCGCCCAGGCAGTGAAGGTGGAAGCCTATCTGCGCGAGACCTTTGGCACGCCTGCATTGCGCTACGTCTGTTGCGGCTGGAGCAATGGCGCGCCGTACTACTGGCGCGACGGCCCGGATGCGGTGCGGTACCAGATCGGCATGGGTGTGGAATCGCTGCCGTATGAGCGGATCGAATGGCATCGCATCGAGGCGTTCACTGTCACGGTCGAGGTGTTGCGGCAGAGTCCCTAGCGTGGATGCAGTGGGCGGTTCCATCATCTAGGATGCGTCCAGGGATAACCGCGAAGGAGCTGCCATGAAGGCTGTTGGACGCCTGCTTCTCTGCAATGTACTGGCCTGTTCGGTGTTGATGAGCCTTTCGGCTTTTCCGGCAGTGGGCGCACCTTCCAGCGAGCGTGCACATCCGCGTGCGCAGGATGCCATCGATGACTGGCTTGCGGCCTTCAATGCAGGCAGTCTCGATGCGTTGCAGACGTTCGCTGACAGGTATGCGAAGAAGGAAGGCAGCGGTCCCGGGGACTATCTCGAGTTCCGCGAGAGCACCGGCCCGCTGCGCGTACTGGAAACGATCGAGCGCACGCCCGGCCAAGCGAAGCTGCTGGTGATGGGGCAGCTGAGCGAACGTGCGATGTGGGTGACGGCGGTCATGGACCCGATCAATCCGTCGCACCTGAAGCAGTTCCAGATCGAGGGCACTGAAACGCCGGACAAGTACAAGCCGGCACGGGTTGCATTGCCTGCCCTGATGGCCGATGCCGCAGCGAAACTGGAGGCGCTGCGGGCGCAGGATGCGCTGTCCGGTGCGTTGCAGGTGGCACGGAATGGCAAGGTGCTGCTGGACTGGCGCGGTGGCGATGCCGATCGCACAGCTGGAATTCCAGTGGGCGCGGATACGCAGTTCCGCCTCGCGTCCTCCAACAAGATGTTCACTGCCGTGGCCATCCTGCAGCTGATGCAGACCGGCAGGCTCAGTCTCGATGACACGATCGGCAAGCACTTGCAGGACTATCCGAACAAGGCCGTCGCCAACAGCGTGACCGTGCGCGAGTTGCTGTCACATACCAGTGGCCTGGGCGACTTCTTTGGCGATGATTTCGAACAGTATTCCGCGTCCCTGAAGACGCTGGATGACTACGTGCAGCGCTTCGCCAAGGATGCGCCGCAGTTCACGCCAGGCAGCCAGGACAGCTACTCCAACTATGGCTTCATCGTATTGGGACGCATCATCGAGGCGGTATCGGGGCAGTCGTACTACGCATATTTGGAGGAGCACATCCTGCACCCGGTGGGCATGACCGGCACCGGCTTCGAGCCGGAAACAGTGAGCGTTCCAAAGCGTGCCGTCGCTTACACGAAGCACGATGGGCAATGGGTCCGTGAAACGAAGTCGCTGCCCTGGCGCGGCATGTCGGCCGGTGGTGGCTACAGCACAGTGGCCGACATGGTGAAATTCGCCGAGGCACTGCAAAGCGGAAAGCTGGTTTCACCTGCGTTGCTGCAGCAGGCCACTACGGCGCAGAACCACAAGGGCTGGTATGGCTTTGGTTTCGTGGTGCAGGGCGAGGGCAGGGAGCATCAGTACGGCCACGAAGGCGGTGCGCCCGGATCGAACAGTGCCATCGTGGTGCTGCCGGCGCAGGGCTATGTGATCGTTGGCCTGGCCAATGTCGATCCGGATGCGATCGGTAATGTGGTCAACTACATCGCGCGAAGGTTGCCACTGTGAACGCGGTAGGTGCCGTTCATTCCGGTACCCGCACCATCTTCGTCATCAAGTGTTCCACCACACCCGCTGGGTCCGCAGTGCGGCCGACATGCGTGCTCGACATCTGCACAATCGAGCTGCGCTTGGCGGTGAGGAAGTGAAAGCGGGCGCGCGCGGGCAGCTGTGCGATTGGTCCGGCGCTGGCGTCGCCGCGGCAGATGGCCACGATCGCATCCAGCCATGGCTGCAACGCGTCCTGGTCCAGCGCCGGAGCGAACGCGCGCAGGCGTGCCGGATCGATCTCGATGGCCGCTTCCAGATGGCGTGCGCCGGGGCAGGACACGATCACCCCGACGTTGATGAATTCCTCGCGTTCCACCCGCGGTACCACGCGGATGACCGCGTAGTCATACGTGTGCAGCGTGGGCACGGATGGCCTCCTGCACGAACACCGCACGCACTTTCAGGCGATGCTTGAGATAGTCGATGTAGCCCTGGCGATAGGCCTGCGGGCCGTCGAATGCCGGCTCGTTGACCAGCCAGCTGTCCGGCACCAGGCCGACGATGTGCTCGATCTCGGCATCGGTCAGGCGCGCGGCCAGCTCGGCATCCACCTCGGCGATGCGGCTGGCGAACGACAGCAGCACATGGTCGCGGATCAGCACGAAGGGCTTCTCGCAGGCATCGCCGGCATTGGCCCAGTCGTGATGGAAGTACATCGCCGCGCCGTGATCGATCAGGTACAGCTTTCGATGCCACACCATCAGGTTGGGATTGCGCGTGGTGCGATCGACATTGCTGGTGAACGCATCGAACCAGACGATGCGCGAGGCCAGGTCGGCATCCACCGGCATCGCTGCCGGGTCGTAGTTGATCGCGCCGGGCAGGTAGTCCAGGCCCAGGTTGAGGCCCTCGCTGGCGCGGATCAGCTCCTGGATCTCCGGGTCGGGCTCGGTGCGGGCGAACTCGCGGTCCAGCTCGACGAACAGGATCTCCGGAATCGGCAGGCCCAGCGTACGGGCCATCTCGCCGGCGATCAGCTCGGCGATCAGCGCCTTCGGGCCTTGGCCGGCGCCACGGAACTTCAGCACGGCCATGCCGTCGTCGTCGGTCTCGACCACGGCCGGCAGGGAGCCACCTTCCCGCAAGGGGGTGATGTAGCGGAGGGCATGTACGGTGCGCATGGCCGCATTCTAGCGTGGCGTCCGGTGCAGGCGTGCCGCGGCAGGGTGGGCGGCAGCTTAATGAACGGGTACCGCGCGAACCACCTTGTACAGGTCGCCTGCAATCTTCACTTGTTCCTTCCGCGCAGAGTGGCAACATTCGTTCCAACGGAGCAACACACCCGCGTGTGACCTTCAACAGGAGGCCCTCATGCCGCTACAGTGCAGCTGTCACGCTTCACCGTGTATGCAACGCAACGCGTGGTGTTGACCTTGACCTGACACGGTCACGCCATCGGCGCAGATGGCCGTCCCCCACAGTTCCAGACACCTTCCGCCCATCGCGCCCCGGCGTTGCCCGGTTGCTCCTGCGATCCAGCTACTTGCGCCCCAAGAGAGATCCCTGCGTTGCCGTCGACGCTGGCAACGTGGGGCCGCCGAATCCACGCTATCCCCACAGGCTTTGGAGGTGCTCCGATGAACGACGAATTCAATCCCATTCTGCCCCCACTGGACGATGCGAAGGCCGAGGAAATGATCGGCAAGGTCGTGCTGGTGGGTGTCACCCGCTATGGTGGCGACGGCCAGGTGCAGGGTCTGGAGCAGTACGCGGGCACCGTGCTGCGCATCAGTGCCGACGAAGGCGTGGTGCTGGCCGACGAGGACGATGGCCATGAGCGCTACCTGCCGCCCATGCTCGACCAGTACCAGCGGGCCGAGCCAGGCGAATACCGCATGCGGAACAGTGGCATGATCGTGGTCGACCCCGATTACCTGACGGCCTGGGATCTGCACGCCCAGCAGTGATGACAGACCACGCCTGGCAGATGCCGGCCCATCGCCGGCCTCTCCGGGCGTGTCCCACTTTGCCCCATCCGGCCACTAGCCCTTCCGGCCCATTCACCCCAACCCCTGCGGTGCTAGATTCGGGTCCATGCCCGAATCCGGGTACCCATTCACACCCAGGGGATAAGGATGCTGATCCGTCGAACCTCTCTGGCGGCGGCTGTTGCCGTTGCCACCTTCGGCCTGCTTGCCGCAGGCCCGGCGCTTGCCGACTACGCGAAACCGCCGGAACACCTGCTCAAGGTGCTGAAGGCGCCGCCGCCGCCGGCACCGAACGTGGCCCCGGGCGGCCAACGCCTGCTGCTGACCACCGCGCAGACCTATCCGTCGATCAGCCGCGTGGCCGAGCCCTACCTGAAGCTGGCTGGTGTGCGCCTGGAGCCGAAGAACCGCAGCCGCCATGACACCCCCGGTGGCTATGGCATCCCGGCCTGCGTGGCCGACTTCACCCTGGTCGACATCGGCAGTGGCAAGGAGACCAAGGTCAACCTGCCGCAAGGCTGTGCCACCGGCGCGCTGTGGTCGGCCGATGGCAGCCACTTCGCCTTCCAGAATGCGGTCGATACCAGCGTGCAGCTGTGGGTGGGCGATGCCGCCACCGGCCAGGTGAAGCAGGTGCCGAACGTGCAGTTGAACCCGATCTTCGGTAACACCGTGCAGTGGCTGGGCGGCAGCCAGAACCTGCTGGTGAAGCTGGTGCCGGCCAACCAGGGCCCGGCGCCGTCCAACGGTGGCGTGCCGACCGGCCCGGATGCGCAGGAGTCGCTGGGCAGCAGCGGCGAGAGCAGCACCTACGAAGCCCGCGATACGCTGACCAGCGTGCATGACGAAAAGCTGTTCGCCTACTACGGTGCCTCGCAGCTGGCCGTGGTCGATACCGTCGCCAACAGCGTGCGTCCGGTCGGCCAGCCGGCACTGTTCAACGACGTCAGTGCCGCACCCGATGGCGCGCACGTGCTGACCGAATCGATCAAGGCACCGTATTCGCACGCGGTGACCTACCAGCGCTTCGCCAACGACGTGGCCGTGCTGGATATCGCCAGCGGCAAGTCCACGCCGATCGCCAGCCTGCCGCTGGCCGACCGCGTGCCGGTGCACGGTGTGCCGGAAGGCCCGCGCGGTTTCGACTGGCGTGCTACCGATCCGGCCACCCTGGTCTATGCCGAAGCGCTGGACAAGGGCGACTGGAAGGTCAGCGTGCCGCATCGCGATCGGGTACTGATGCTGAAGGCACCGTTCAACGGCAAGCCGGTCGAGATCGCCCGCACCGCACAACGCTTCGAAGGCTTCGCATGGACCGCCGATCCGGCCGTGGCGTTCCAGTTCGAGAACGACGAGAACCGCCACTGGATGCAGACCCGCATCGTCGATGTGGATCAGCCGAAGAAGGAAGGCCGCCTGCTGTGGGACATGTCCAGCGATGAGCTGTACGGCAACCCCGGCAACCTGGTATTCACCCGCCTGCCGAATGGCGCGCAGGTCGTGCGCCGGGAGGGCGATCACGTGTTCCTGAGCGGCCGTGGCGCCTCGCCGCAGGGCGACCGTCCGTTCCTCGACCGCCTCGACCTGGGCACGCTGAAGAGCGAGCGCCTGTTCCGCAGCAGCGCCGATGCCTACGAGCAGTTCCTTGGTTTCAGCAATACGCCTGGGCGCTACCTGACCTGGCACCAGTCGGTGATCGATCCGCCGAATGCCTTCATCCGCCAGCAGGGTGAGGCGGTGGCCGATGCGAAGACCGGCGAGGCGCAGTTCGCGTCCACCGCGACCGCGCTGACCAAGCTGGTCGACCCGACTCCGGAAGTGCGCCAGATCAAGAAGCAGCTGGTGACCTACAAGCGTGCTGATGGCGTGGACCTGTCGTTCACCCTGTACACGCCGCCGGGCTACAAGGAAGGCCAGCGTGTGCCGGCGATCCTGTACGCCTACCCGGCCGACTTCGCCAACGCCGCGCAGGCGGGGCAGGTGTCCGGTTCGCAGCAGACCTTCACCCGCCTGCAGCCGTACCGCCTGATGCTGCTGGCCGGCTACGCGATCATCGACAACGCCTCGTTCCCGATCGTAGGTGACCCGAAGAACGCCTACGACACCTACCTGGAGCAGCTGGAAGCCGACGCCAAGGCGGCGGTGGACAAGGCGGTGGACATGGGCGTGGTCGATCGCAACCGCATCGGCGTGACCGGCCACAGCCATGGCGGCCTGATGACCGCCAACCTGATCGCCCATACCAATCTGTTCAAGGCTGGCGTGGCGACCAGCGGTTCGTACAACAAGACCTTCACGCCGTTCGGCTTCCAGAACGAACGCCGTTCGGTCTGGCAGGCGCAGGACGTGTACCTGAAGGCCTCGCCGTTCTTCTACGCAGACAAGATCAAGCTGCCGCTGCTGCTGGTCCACGGCGAGGACGACGCCAACCCGGGCACCGAGCCGTTCCAGTCGCGCAAGCTCTACCAGGCGATCCGTGGCAACGGTGGCATCACGCGGCTGGTGATGCTGCCGAACGAACCGCACTGGTACACCGCGCTGGAATCGAACGAGCAGCTGGTGGCGGAAATGCTGAACTGGTTCGACACCTACGTGAAGAACGCCAAGTGAAGAACGCCAAGGCCGCCTCCGGGCGGCCTTGGCGTATCGGAGGAGGGAGTCAGACCCTGCACGTTGAATTCATTGCACATTGACAGAGAGTCAGCTCCTTTCGGATGATCGCAGCGTCAGGCAGCATCCAGGAGCGGCATGCGGGATCGGGAGCGATGGATTGTCATGGACGGCCCGGCACGGAGGGCATTGATGGTCGTCCTGCTTGTGTCACTGGCCGGTTGCGGACGCAGTGAAGCCGAGCGGGCCAAGGAAAGGTTGACGGGGGTCATCGGTGGTACTGCACTGAATGCCAGAGCCCAGGCGGTCTGGATCTGGGAGCTCGATCGGGAAGCTGATAGCCAAGGCATCACGCCATGCGGGCCGACCCTGCGCAGTGCAACCTTCCAGTTGCGCTGGCCCGAGATGGCTCCTCGTACGAAAGCCAACCGCGACGATTACAACACCCATCACTCCGGTGGAACGGGTGATTCACAGTGGATCGAGATTGGGATGTCTCAAGGGGGACCGGGGGAGATCGTTTCGTTGCAGGGAACGCGGGAGCGTGCGCTCGGTCGTGATCCGGCATGGGGGATGCCATACCAGGTTTCGTTCGAGTTCGGATGGGATGAGACCTTGGGACTTGAGATGGCACGGCCCAGCGTTTCCGAGCCCAAGAGCTACAATTGGAATCGGATCAATTACTCCGATACCTTCGCGATCGGGGCAACGCCCAACGTGCTGATTCGTTGCATGACCGGGCCGCAGTACCGACCTCCGCACTGGACGCCGCTCTGCGAGGCGACGCTGGAAGATGCCAATCTGAAGCAGGTCCACCTGAGCATCAGGTATCGTCAGAACCTGCTGCCACACTGGCGCGATATCGAGCGTGATGTCCGCCAGTTCCTGCGAAGCGTCCAGAGGGAATGCCCGGTGCCGGGCCACGGGCCTGGCATCGCAGCTGGTACAGCGGCTTGATCGCCTGTTTCGGCCTGCCTGCATTGCGCGGCGGTCCGTGATGCGGCAGGAGCCGGGCAGGAAGGTGCAGAGGCTGCGCAGCTGGCTGCCTGGGTACCGGCGCGGCGGGCGGCGCGCGAGGCCCCCGTGGCGGTTCTCAACAGCACCTGATTGATTCGAAGTGTGCCCTCGTGTCATTGGCCGTTGCGATTGCGTAACCGTATGTGATGCGGGTGCCATGGCGTGCGGAAGCTGCGATACGCTGCAGGCCTGTTGCTGTCTGCCATGGGTTTCACCAATGAAGTCCAAACGTGTTGCCGCAGTGTTGGCGCTGGTGATGACGCCGGGCCTGCACGCCCAATCACTCCCATCCGAACTGGCGCAGCTGGGCATTGTCGCCGGCATGCCTTATGCCAAGGCCAAGCGCCTCATGGATGCGGCAGGGTGGCAGGCGAGTCCGGTCCAGGGCGCGCCCGAGTCACTCGAGGGCTTTCCGGAAGTCGGATGCCAAAAGGGCGCCAAGCAGTGCGCCACGACCTTCGAAAAGGAAGGTCAGCAGATCGCGGTGCGGCTGGGCACTACCCTGGCAGGGCAGCCGTTCGTGCAGGGCGTGGACTGAGCGCTCATTGCGTTCAGGCCAGCGGTAACCGGTCCTGCGCGTGCGACAGCCGATCGTGCAGCTCGCGCACATGCTCGGCCTTGGCATGCACCCGGGAGGTATCGCCGAAGCTGCGCAGGTAGGTGCACGCGGCAAAGCCGGCACTCTTCTTTTCGTACTCGGCAATCCAGGCCAGTCGATCCGGATTGTTGGCCTGTTCGGCTGACCACGCGGCCACCGGCGGCCGGATGCGGTACTTCAGGCCGACGCGCCACGGCTTCGGTGTCAGTCGCGCACGGAAACAATGCTGCAGCCGGCACATGCGCGCGTACAGGGTGTCGGTGCCCAGTGCCTTGAAGAATGCCTGGAGCTGCTCGTCCTCCGGTGAGAACGTGGCATGCATCGCCAGCACGCGCAGCCCGGCGGGTGTGCGGTAGGCACGCAGGTGCCAATCGGGATGCTGTTCGCTGAAGGCGTCCACGCGTTTCAGCGCAAGCCCTTCAGCACCGCCGGCGGCGGCCAGGCGCTGCTTCCGCCGCATCAGCAGTGTCGCGTTGACCAGCAGCACTGCCGCCACGCCCAGTACCAGGCCCACCAGCCAGTGCCAGAGCAGGGTGCCGATGACGGCGCCGGCAAGCAGCACGATCGCAGCCACGATGGCCGGTATCACGCATCCGGCCGGTGGCTGCGCATGGTCGATGTCGGCAAACAGCACGTCGGGGCTGTTGAGGCACAACGCGCCATAGCTGTTGCGGGTGATGATGACATCGCCGTCGCGCTGCACGATCTGCTCGCGGATTGGCACACCCTCCACGCCATAGTTGCTGCGCACTTCACGACGCGGCAGCGCCTGCCCGGCGAGGATGGCATTGAGGGCTTCGTTGGCGCGGCGGTCGGCGTGGGCCTGGGCCTGGGCAGGACCCTCATCGGACCAGCCGAAGCGGCGTACGACCACCGGCCGGCCACGGAAACGGGCCTGCAGGCGGGCTTCGGCCCAGTACGCGGGAACGATCATCATCGTGCGGTGCTCCATCATCCATGGCAGGTGCCTGAGTGAGTCTGGCACAGCCCCGAAGGGCCTGCATGTGCCCGCTGCGGTGGCCGGGGCGGAGTGATAGATTGCGCGCTTCGCATGCACTCCACCAAGGACGGAGCGATGTCCAGTTTCCTGCGTTGCCTGCTTGCCCTGGCCTGTGCCGGGGCGGTCGGCGTGGCGTCGGCGGGTACCCCGCCGGGGCCGCAGATCCTCACCACCGATGCCAGCCGCTTCTACGCGCTCTACGACAGCACCGGCGGCAAGCCCAGCGTCGCCCAGCTGGCCGGTTACCTGGCCGAAGGCAGTCCGGGCCTGAGTGAACTGGCGAAGGCGCGCCGGGTCACGCCCGAACGCATGGCCGAAGCCATTGCCAGCCAGCCCGGGGTGTATGCGCAGGGCCGCAGCTGCCTGGCGGAGCTGCCAGCGGTGAAGCAGCGCCTGGTGCAGGTGTTCGGCAACCTGCAGGCGATCTATCCGCAGGCCGCGTTTCCTCCGGTGACCCTCGCGGTCGGCCGTGGTCGGCCGGTCGGGTTGACCTCGAAGAGTGGGGTGATCATCGGCCTGGAAGCGTTGTGTGCAGCCGATTTCATGAATCCCAACGTGCAGGACCGTTTCGTGCACGTGATCGCGCACGAGTACGTGCACATCCAGCAGACCGGCCTGACCGATTTCGAGCCTGGCGACCCGCATGCGACGGTGCTGCGTGTTTCGCTGGGCGAAGGCATCGCCGAATTCATCGCCGAATTGATTTCCGGCAACGTCGGCAACAGTCGCCATGCGGCATGGACGCGCGGCCGCGAGGTCCACATTGAAAGCGCCTTTGCGCTGGATGTGGACAGTACCGATCTGTCGCCGTGGCTGTACAACTACAAGCCCGGTTCGCAGGAGCCCTATGACCTCGGGTACTGGGTGGGCTACCGCATCGCCAAGGCCTATTACCTGCAGGCCAAGGACAAGCGCGATGCGGTGCGTGCGCTGATCCAGCAGGACAACCCGAAGGCAATCCTGGCTGCCAGTGGCTGGACGCCCGGCATGTGGATGCCGGCCAAGGTGACCGGCGTGGCCGCGCGGTCGGCGGCGCGGTAAGCGCGGGGCCGCGCGCTAGACTGGCCCGGACATTCAAGGGAGAGACCCCATGCGTTCCTTGTCCGGCGGCCTGGCCGCAGTTGCCCTCGGTATCGCGCTGAGCGCCCACGGGGTGGCGGCCGAGATGCCCGCGATCAACCCTTTGCTGCTGGAGCCTGTCGAAAGCCTGCGCGCGGACGAAGTGCGCTTCATGCAGCAGCGCCTGGCCGATTGGCCGCAACTGCAGCGTTATCGCGACGCCAACGCGCGACTGCCTGCCGCTGTACCGGGGCAACCACGCGTGGTGTTCTACGGTGATTCCATCACCGAAGGCTGGGGCAGGGAAGGCAGCGCATCGTTCTTTCCCGGCAAGGGCTGGCTCAACCGCGGCATCAGTGGCCAGACCACGGCGCAGATGCTGGTGCGGTTCCCGCAGGACGTGCTGGCCCTGAAGCCACAGGTGGTGGTGATCCTGGCCGGCACCAACGACATTGCCGGCAACACCGGCCCGTCCACGCAGGCGATGATTGAAGACAACCTGCACGCGATGGTGGACCTGGCACGCGCACATGGCATCACCGTGGTACTGGCATCGGTGCTGCCGGTCAGCGATTACCCGTGGTTGCCGGGCACGGCACCTGCTCCCAAGGTGCGCGCATTGAACGCGGCATTGAAGCGCTATGCCGATGCGAAGCAGCTGATCTATCTGGACTACTACACGCCGATGACCAATGCCGCCGGAGGGCTGGATCCGCAGCTGGCCGAGGATGGCGTGCATCCCACGGCGAAGGGCTATGCGGTGATGGCGCCGCTGGCGGAGGCGGCGGTCAAGCGCGCGCTGCAGCAGAAGTAGCGTCAGCGGGCAGGCTCGCCAGCAACCACTCGCAGAAACTGATCACCAGCGGATCCGCCGCGCTGTCCTCGTGCACCAGCCAGCTCCAGCGCGGGCCGCGCACGCGTGCATCATCCAGGGGTCGCAGCAGCCCTTGTTCACAGGCGCGTGCGGCCAGCAGCTCGCTGACCAGCGCGATGCCCAGCCCTTGGCAGGCAGCATCCAGCAGCTGCCCGGGCTCGGAGAAATTCATGCCTTCGCGGCGCTGGCCAACATCGGCGCCACCTTGGACCTGCCACTGGCTCCAGTCCATTTCGCGCTCGCCATGCAGGGTGAGGCGTTCGTGCGTGGGCGTGGCCAGAAGGTCGGGATGGCAGGCCGGATAGAGGCGGTCCTGCAGCAGCACGCGGTGCTGGCACTGCGCCTGTGAGTCGAGGTCATCGCGTACCGCTACGTCCAGCGTCTGCGTGGTCATGTCCGGCGCTTCCTCGCTTGTCAGCAGCCACAGGTCGGCGCCGGGGTGCAGGCGGTGGAAGCTGGCCAGGCGCGGCACCAGCCAATGGCGGGCGAAGGCCGGGCTGGTGTTGACGATCAGTTGATTCGGCTTGCGGTACTGATCGAGCCGGCGGATGCCGCTGGCCAGCTGCCGCAGCAGGGACTGGGTGGTTTCCAGCAGGTCGATGCCGGCGTCGGTAAGGGTGACGCTGCGGCCCTGCCGGAAGAACAACGGCTGTTGTAGCGACGCCTCCAGGCCCCGGATCTGCTGGCTGATGGCCGACTGGGTCAGGTGCAGTTCCTCAGCCGCACGGTGGAAGCTGCCGAGCCGGGCGGCAGCCTCGAAACCCCGCAGGGCGTTCAGCGGTGGCCAGTGCTTGAGCATTCCAATAAGTAAAACTGTTCAATTGTTGGCTGAATCTATCGTTTGTTCTTATGTGTCGGCAAGCGCAGCATGGCGCCCATCCCACACCGGCCATGGAGCCTGTCATGAGCAACCGTCGTCACTTCCTCACCCAGCTGGCGGGCGCCGCCGGTCTTGGTGGCCTGGCCGCTCTTGGCCTGGCCGGGCTGCCGGGCCGCGTGTCCGCAGCGGGGCCGGGTGCGGGCATCTGGCGCATGCCGGACGAGCACGGCCCGCAGGAGCGCGTTTTCCTGGCCTTCGCCGCGCAGCCTCGGGTCTGGGGCGCGCAGGCTGATGCGGTGAACACCGCCGTGGCGCGGCTGGCCCGTACCATCGCCCCCCACCAGCCGGTCAGCGTGCTGTGCCGCCCGGCGCAGTTGAAGCAGGCGCAGGACCGCTGCGGCCGCGACAACATCGAGTTCCTCGAGGTTCCGCTGGATGACATCTGGGTGCGCGATTACGGCGGCTGCTTCGTCACGGATGGTCATGGCGGGCTGGGCCTGGTCGACTTCAACTTCAATGGCTGGGGCGGCAAGCAGAGGGCGCGCAACGATGGCGCCGTGGCGCCGTGGCTGGCGCAGGTGACCGGCGCCACGCTGTTGGAAAGCGACCTGGTGGGCGAGGGCGGCGGCATCGAAGTTGATGGCCACGGTACCGCGATTCTCACCGAGAGCTGCTGGGTGAACCGCAACCGCAATCCGGACTGGTCGCGCGCGGATATCGAGGCGGAGCTGAAGCACCACCTCGGCCTGCGCAAGGTGATCTGGCTGCCCGGCATCGCCGGCGAGGACATCACCGATGCGCACGTGGATTCCTATGCGCGCTTCGCGCGCCCGGGCGTGGTGATCGCCAACCTGGACAATGATCCGGAGTCCTACGACTACGATCTGACCCGCGAGCACCTGGACATCCTGCGCGGGGCCACCGATGCCGATGGCCGTCGCCTGCAGGTGCACACGCTGCCGCCGCCGCTGGACGGGCGCGACAACGTGCATACCCGCGACAACGACGATCTGGCCATGGGCTACATCAACTACCTGCCGATCAACGGCGCCGTGGTCGCGCCGCAGTTCGGTGACGACGAAGCCGATGGTGTCTGCCGTGAACTGCTGGAAGACATGTATCCCGGCCGTGTGATCGAGCAGGTGGACATCGATGCGATTGCCGGCGGCGGTGGCGGCATCCATTGCGTGACCAAGAACATACCGAAGGTGTAGTCGGCCAAGGTACAGTGGCGCCGAAGCTGGCCACGCAGCGTGGCCGCCAGGGACGATGGGGTGGGTGATGCGGAAGGGAATCCAGGGATGGCTGCGCCGCAGCGGCGCAACGATGGCACTGCTGCTGGCGGCCGTACCGGCGTTCAGTGCAGACACGGCGGCGCCTTCGCCGCTGACGCGTGAGCCGGTGGCCGGAGTTTCACTGGCCGAATGGACCGCCCGCTGGTGGCGCTGGGCCGACGCCCAGGGCGGCGCGCCCTATCTCGACCCGGATGGCCGTGTATGCGATGTGGGCCAGGAAGGCCCGGTCTGGAACCTGGCCGGCACCAATGGCCGTTTCCGGCCACATCGCGAATGCGTGGTGCCGGCGGGCAAGTACCTGTTGCTGCCGATCATCAACATGGCGCACTACCAGGTGGATGAGTCTGTGTCCTGCAAGGAGCTGCAGGCGGGGGCGGCGGTCAACAACGATTATCTGATCAGTGCAGTAGTGCTGCTGGATGGCCAACCCCTGGGCGACATGCGCATGCATCGGGTGCGCAGTGAAGGCTGCTTCCGCATGGATGACGATGACGCAGACTCACGGCTGGCCGCCGCCGACGGCTACTGGGTGATGCTCAAGCCGTTGCCGCCAGGCCGGCATACCCTCAGCGTGGGCGCCAACTACGGCGTGCCGGAGGGTGGCGCGTACAGCCGCATGCGGCAGTCCTTCGAGTACGTGCTGCATGTGGGAGGGCGCACCCAGGTCGTATCGCGCAAACTGCACGCGGTGCCGCTGGCCGCCCCCTGAAGCTCAGGCATCGTCCTGCTTCAACGCTGCATCGGCCGCCAGCAACGCTTCGGCGGCCGCACCGAGCGGCGGCGAGGGCGGGGCAACCACACCGATCGCTTCCATCATCTTCGGCATGCCCAGGAACTGGCGCGCGCGGCGGTCGTAGATGCCGGTGACCAGCAACGCGCGCGTGGCGATCTTCTGCTCGGCACCGATCAGCACGCGCTGCTCCATGATGCCGCGCGAGCCGACCCAGCCCACCAGTCGTGTTTCCAGGGTGAAGCGCTGGAACGGCTTCAATTCGCGGCGGAACTGGATGGTGCCGGCGCCGACGATCGGCGCCCACTTCTCGCGCAGCGCCACCCGGCCCAGACCCATGCGCAGGATCAGGTCCAGCCGGCCCAGGTCGAAGATGTTCCAGTAGCGGCCGTTGGTCATGTGCAGGTTGCTGTCCAGGTCGTTGGGCAGCACCCGGAACTGCAGCCGCGAGACCCCGAACGGGGCCTCCAGCTTCGGCCGGAACAGGCTGCACAGCAGCAGGTGGAGCAGACGGAACCAGAGATTCATGGCTATGACGACTGTTATAGAATCGCCGGTACGCTAATCTATGACGACTGTCTTAGCAAGGAGACCGCCGTGAGCCCGCGACCGTCCGATGCCCCACAGCGCGTGATCGATGCCGCGGCGCAGATGCTGGCGCGGGTGGGCCTCAATGCCACCAGCATCCGCGAAGTGACCAAGCTGGCCGAGGCGCCATTGGGCTCCACCTACCATCACTTTCCCGGCGGCAAGCAGGAGCTGCTGGCGCGCGCCACCCACATGGCCGGCGACAAGGTGGAGGCGCTGCTGGTGGAGCTGTTGAAGGGTGGGGCGGTACAGGGCCTGCAGCAGTTCCTTGCGATGTGGCGCGAGCGTCTGCTGCGCTCCGGGTTCCGCGCTGGCTGCCCGGTGCTGGCCGCTGCCGTGGAGGAGCCGGTGGAGGCGACACCCAGCCAACCCCGCGCGGCGGCCGCCGAGGTGTTCGCACGCTGGCACGGCCACCTCGCCTCGGCATTCGTCGCCGAAGGACACGCCCCGCCAGCAGCGGCTGAGCTGGCCAGCCTGGTGATCGCCAGCGTGGAGGGGGCGGTGGCGATGTGCCGTGCGCTGCAGGACATCGCCCCGTTCGATCAGGTGGCCGCGCAGCTGCTGAAGGCGGCCACGCGGCCTTGATCGGCCGGTGCCGACAGGCCAGACTCGCCAGCAGCCCACGACTGGATGCCGCCATGGACGAATCGCACCATCGTCAGTTGATCGAGCACTACCTGCAGGCCTACAACCGCTTCGATATCGACGCCATGCTGGCGGTGCTGGCGCACAACGTACGCTTCGAGAACCACAGCGGCGGCCAGCTGACGATGGTCACCGAAGGCGTCGATGCCTTTGGCGAACTGGCACGCCAGTCTGCGCGCCTGTTCCTGGAGCGCGAACAGCGCTTGCTGGCGCTGGTGTTCGATGGTGATCGGGCGACGGCGACGATTGGCTGGCGCGGCGTGTTCGCACAGGATGTTCCCGATGGACCGCGTGCGGGCACTGAGCTGGAACTGCAGGGCCAGAGCGAGTTCGTGTTCGCGGGTGACCGCATCGAACGGATCGTTGATCGCAGCTGAGGAACGGCCGCTTGGAACCGCCGTCTGGACAGCGGAGCTGCCCGCGGTAGAATCCGCCCAACACCGCCTACGCGTGCCCGGCAAGGATGTCCGCATGCAGCATCAGGTTCCCGAGGTCCCTGGCCGCGATGCCACCTGCCCCCTGGCGGCGGCGTGAAGCGCTCGCGCCATTTTTCACGCAGTTCACTGACATTGCCGATGAACCGCGGCAGCGAAGTCGTGCGTGCGCGCCGGCACCTGCAGCAGCGTGGTTGGCCACGCCTGCAGATGGCGCTGATCGTCGCCCTGACCGGCGCTGCAGGTTTTCTTGCCTCGCACCTGCTGCGCCTGGCCGGTATCGACGCGATGTGGTTTCGCTACCCGATGGCCGTCGTGCTGGCCTACGGCGTATTCCTGCTGCTGATGTGGATCTGGATCCGCTGGCGTTGGGACAACGTACTGGATGGCCTGTCGCCGGATGTGGGCGGTGGCAGCCCATCCCCTCGCGGCAGTGCCGTGGAATCACCGTGGAGCGGCGCCGGCGGCCGTTCCGGCGGTGGCGGTGCGTCGGCCTCGTGGAACGAGCCGGCATCGGTGAGCAGTGGCGACGCCGGAGAGCTGCCGTTGGCCGGGCTCGCTGAAGACGAAGCGGGCTTGCCGTTGCTGGCCATCCTCGGCATCGTCGCGCTGGTGGCGACCGTCCTGCTGGCCAGCGTGTGGGTGGTGTGGTCGGCGCCGGTGCTGATGGCCGAACTGCTGGTGGATGCGGCGATCGCCGGCGGCCTGTACCGGCGCATGCAGGGCATGCACGAGCAGGGATGGTGGCGGGTATGCGTGTCGAACACGGTCTGGCCGCTGATCGGCCTATTGCTGTTCTTCGCGGTGCTGGGCTGGCTTGCTGAGGAACTCGTGCCGGGTGCGAGCCACCTGCTGCAGGTCATCCAGGGGCTGTAATGCGGTTGCTTCCTGGCCTGGTCCCGACCTGTTTTCAGCCGCCCTGAACAGTGGGCTATGATCGCGGTCGCCGAGGATTCGTATCCTGGTGGTTTCACCTATCCGGAGCTTGTCGTACTGCATCGGGAACCGGGGCGCTGGATGGCCGAACGCCCACTGAGACACACAACCACTGACGAGGAAGAGCGCATGGATGTCGCTGCACGCAGGAACAGGACGTTGTTTCGCTGGATCATGGTGACGCTGCTGGCGGTGTGGTTGCCGTTTGCAGCACTGGCGCAGCCGGCAGCCGGGCAGGGCGATGGCGCTGAAGCCGGCACTGCCGCGGAAGAGGCGCAATGCCGCGCCTGCGCCTATGAGCGCATTGGACCGAAGGTTGATATCGGCCTGGTGGCACTGGTGTCGCTGCTGGTGGTGGGTCTGCTGGTAGCGGTGTCCCGCGAGTGGGGAACCACCTCGCAGCGCTGGACCTGCCGCACGCTGTCCCTGTTGCTGGTGGGCATCGGCGCAGCGTTGCTGTGGTGGGCCGGCAGCATCCTCTACCTGGGTTACAACCCTTGGCAGGAGCAGCTCGCACCCAGCGACGGCTCGCTCGGTTCCACGCTGCTGAGTACGTCGCCGAAGTGGCTGGCGGCACTGGTGCTGATCGGCTTCGCGCCTTCCATCTGGAAGCGCAGCGAGCGCCTGCCAGCGTGGCGTATCGGCTGACCCAGGAACGGCGGCGCCGGATCACGCCCGGCGCCGCCTTCTGCCATCAATCAAAGCGCCAGCGCACACCTGCGTAGACGCCACGACCTTCGCCCGGTGTCGAGCGGGCGACATCCCTGCCGGCATCGTCGTAGCCCGGTGTGACCGTGGCGGCATAGTGGCGGTTGCCGATGTTGCGCATCTCCGCCCAGGCCTGCCAGCGACCGCCGGGGGCGTCGTAGCCGATGCGGCTGCCGAAAATAAAATGGCTGTCGGCCCAGTAGCTGTTGGCGTAGTCCACCGCGATGCGCGAGGCGTATTCGGTGTTCAGTGCCGCGTACAGGCCGGATGCATGATCGAAGCGCAGCTCGGCCTGGTAGGCGTGGCGCGGCAGGCCGGGCAGGCGGTTGCTGCCGAAACGTGCATCGTGGCGGTAGCGGAAGTCGCTGAAGGTATACGCCTGGCGCAGCGACAGGCGGCCCGGCGCAGCCTGCCACAGCGTGCTGTCCAATCCGGCTTCGATACCGCGGTGCACGGTGGGGCTGGCATTGTTCTCGGCGATGAACAGGTTCGGCAGCGGTTGCAGTTCGACGCTCAGCAGTTCGTGGTTCACGTGGGCGTAGTAGCCGGTCAGTTCCCAGCGACCCAGCGCCGAATCACCTCGCGCGCCCAGTTCCAGCGTGGTGGCGGTCTGGTTCTGCATCGGCACCGGCGCGCGCTGGCGGCCGGTAGACGGGCCATC
Organism: Stenotrophomonas sp. YJH_SMC_94-11; assembly: GCF_059370435.1. Taxonomy (NCBI): domain Bacteria; kingdom Pseudomonadati; phylum Pseudomonadota; class Gammaproteobacteria; order Lysobacterales; family Lysobacteraceae; genus Stenotrophomonas; species Stenotrophomonas sp. YJH_SMC_94-11. The sequence continues at coordinate 289,234 of NZ_JCAFTR010000002.1, forward strand.
GCCCGGCCCGAAGTACTGGTTCGAGCCCCAGATCATCGACCACGGGTGCGGTGCCTCCACCGAACGGCTGAGGTTGCCGAACCACTGGGTCTGCGCGCTGTGCTGCCAGGTAAAGCCCAGTCGCGGTGCGTAGTCCCAGTCGTGGTCACGCAGGCGGCCGCCGCTGCTTGGCCAGGTCACCTGCACATCGCGGCGGGTGTTGATCAGCGCCAGCCCAGCCTGCATGCGCAGGCGGTCATTGAAGGCGAGGGTGTTGCTGACGTGCAGTGTGCTGTCGGTGCCGTGGTGGCGGAAGTCGCGCGTGCGCGTGCCGGCGGTATAGCCGTTGCTGGCAAAGCGCAGCGACTCGCGCACATCGGCATCCAGGTCATGGGTGACACGCAGGCCGACCGTGGTCTCGCTGTCCAGCCCGAACAGCCGGTGGCGGTGGCGGTAGTCCAGTGTGGCGTTGAGGTTGGCGTAGTCCAGCTGCTGGCGGTACAGGCTCTCGTTCAAGTCCATCGGGTAGGTGTGGTAGACCAGCCCGGCCTGCAGCGACGAATCCTCATCGATCTGCAGCGTGGTGACATTGCCCACCCAGGTGCTGCCCGGCTGCGGGCGGCGCGCATCGATGGCCAGGTTGGCCGCATTCGCGGCATGTGGATCGTTGCGGATCTGGTCGCGGGTCAAGCGACCGGGCGTTTCGTGATTGGTTTCGCGGTAGCGCACGAAGAAGCGCGTCTGCAGATCGGGCGTGATCTGCCAGCCGATGTTGGCCATCGCGCCCTTGCCGTCGCCGTGTGCATGGCGCTGGTAACCGTCGAACTCGGTATCGGTGTAGGCCAGGAAGTAGTCGACATCGCCGTTGACGCCGCCCCAGCTGAGGCCACGCTTCTGGTAGCCACGGCTGCCGGCTTCGTAGTGCAGCTGCACGCCCGCCGAATCACGGCCGCTGCGGCTGACGTAGTCGATGGCACCGCCCAGCGCGAGCGCGCCGCGCTCGAAGCCGTTGGCGCCGCGCAGGACTTCCACGCGCGACAGCCACAGGGGTTCCAGCAGTTCGTAAGGCGTGCCACCTGGGCCGGTCAGCGGCAGGCCGTCGATCGACACCGCAATGCCCGAGGCATGCGCGCCCGGCCCGCGGTTGATGCCCGAGCCCCGGATCGAGATCTTGGTGCCCTCGTTGCCCGGCGACTGCGCGCTGATGCCCGGCTGGTAGGCCAGCACATCGGCACTGCTGGACAGTCGGCTGTCGGCTTTGGTCACGTCGATGACGTTGCTGGCGCCGGGTACGCGCTTCAGCGCCTCGCGCGCCTGCGCGCTGGCATCGCCAGCAGCGGTGACCTGCACCGCATCCAGCGTGGTGGTCTGCGGGACTGCAGCGGCAGTGGAGGCGAGGCCAAGGGAAACGGTCAGAGACAGCAGCGAGGGGATGGGGCGGTACGACGAGAGCGACATACGGAAATGCTGTAAACCACGAATGTGGCGCGCAAGTTAACAGGTCGACGGCGCCACGTCACCCATCGGCGGCGTATGGCCGCCCGCCGCGTTCCTGTAGAGCCGAGCCCACGCTCGGCTAATCGCGCGCAGCGCGGGTTGTCTGCCATCGCGACGAAGAGCAGCCGAGCATGGGCTCGGCTCTACAGCAGGGTTTATGGCGAGGGTTTCGTCAGCGTCTTCGACTTTGCGTAGAACTGATCAGCTGCTTCCTTCTCGCCCAATGCCGCATGACACTCGGCCAGGCTGTCCCACACATTGGCCGAATCCGGATACAGCTCGGTGTTGAGGGCGAATACCTTCAACGCCCTGCGTGCACCAAGGCTCTCGCGGATGGCATAGCCGCTGGCGTTGATCGCTCGTTCCAGCTCGCTGCCCGCCACCCGGTTGTTATCGCGCAACCAACTGCGTATCGCCTGGGCAGCGCCTGCATCATCATCCAGCGCATACGCGACCAGCCGCTCGGACAGCACCGCGTGCGGAAACGCCTGCGGCGCCGCGACCGCCATCGTGCTCTCCACCAGCGTGCTGGACCAGACATTGCGGGCGCTGCCGTTGGTCAGGTACACGAACACCCAGTAGCCGTCGGCCAGCGTGTCCTTGTACGCCAGCCGCGCACGTACATGGGTGCCGCCATCATGGCCGACCTGGGTGTAGCCGTCGCTGCGGGTGGTGTCCCATCCGGTGGAGAAGAAATTGCTGCCGCCACCGCTCAGTTTCTGCGGCTGCCAGAGCTTTTCCAGGGTCTCCGTACGCACCAGCGTGCCGGTCGCCAGCGCCTGCAGGAAGCGGTTCATGTCGCCCACGGTGGTCTGCAGATCGGCATGGCCCCAGCCGTAGTCCGGCCAGGGATCTTCATTGGCAGGCTGCAGTTGGCCATCCTTGCCGATGTACGGCACCGCCGCGCGCCGGGCCGGCACGCTGGCAACGCCCCACGAGGTGCTGGCCATCTTCAATGGCTGCAGGATACGTTCGCGCGCGATGGCCGGGTAGGGCTTGCGGTAGTGCGCTTCCAGCAACGCCGTCAGCACCAGGTAGTTGGCCTGGGTGTACTGCACGCGGCTGCCGGTGGCGAACTGCATCGGTGCAGCGCCGGCCACCTTCAGCGCAGTGCCAAGGTCAGGCGCTACACCGGGGTAGCCCTTGCTCACCCAGCGGTTATCCACCCGATTGTAGTACTCGCCGATACCCGAGCTGTGGTTGAGGAAGTCGCGCACGTGGATTGCCTGCCATGCAATCGGCAGGTCCGGAACATAACGGCTGGCCGGCGCGTCAAGATCCACCTTGCCCTCGTCCACCAGTTGCATCACCAGCGTGCTTGTCAGCAATTTAGCCATGGACTGCGCGGCGAAGATGGAATCGACGGCGGCAGGTGTGTGCGTAGCGCGATCACGTTCGCCGCTGGCGCCCTGGTACAGCACCTGGCCGTTGTGGGCGACCAGTACCGCCTGACCGGCGATGCCGTAGCGTTCGAGGTTGGCCTGCAGTTGGGCGTCGAGCTGGGTAGAGAGGCCGGCGGAGAGGTCACTCGCTGATGCGGGCGGAGCAGCGAACAGGACGCAGAGCAATGCAGCAGCAAAGGTGCGGTACATCGCGGTGATCCATCAGCGGTGATGGCGCATCTTGGCATGTAGAGCCGAGCCCATGCTCGGCTGCCTTCGGGCCAGGCATCATGCACCCGGAAAAATGAGCCGAGCATGGCTCGGCTCTACAGGTGCTTTCGGGTAGTGCCGGCCGCGGGCCGGCACCCCTGCGATCAGCCCAGGATCCCCGGCAGATCCAGCCCCTTTTCCTTCGCGCAGTCGATCGCGATCTCATAGCCCGCATCGGCGTGGCGCATGACGCCGGTGGCCGGGTCGTTCCACAGCACGCGGCCAATCCGCTTCGCCGCTGCCTCGGTACCGTCGCAGACGATCACCATGCCGGCATGCTGGGAGAAGCCCATGCCCACGCCGCCGCCATGGTGCAGCGAGACCCAGGTCGCGCCGCTGGCGGTGTTGAGCAGGGCGTTCAGCAGCGGCCAGTCGGACACCGCGTCGGAGCCATCGGCCATCGCTTCGGTTTCGCGGTTTGGCGAGGCCACGCTGCCGCTGTCCAGGTGGTCGCGGCCGATCACCACCGGCGCCTTCAGTTCGCCGTTGGCGACCATCTCGTTGAACGCCAGGCCGAGTCGATCGCGATCACCCAGGCCGACCCAGCAGATGCGCGCCGGCAGGCCCTGGAACTTGATCTTCTCGGCGGCCATGTCCAGCCAGCGGTGCAGGTGGGGATTGTCCGGAATCAGTTCCTTCACCTTGGCATCGGTCTTGGCGATGTCTTCCGGGTCGCCACTCAGTGCCGCCCAGCGGAACGGGCCGATGCCGCGGCAGAACAGCGGGCGGATGTAGGCCGGCACGAAGCCGGGGAAGTCGAACGCGTTCTCCACGCCTTCTTCCAGCGCCATCTGCCGCAGGTTGTTGCCGTAGTCCACGGTCGGCACGCCGAGTGCGTGGAAGCCGAGCATGGCGCGGATATGGTTGGCCATCGACGCGCGCGCTGCTTTCTCCACTTCCTTCGGCGCGGACACGCGCTTTTCGTCCCATTGCTCGACGGTCCAGCCCTGCGGCAGGTAGCCGTTCACCGGGTCGTGCGCGGAGGTCTGGTCGGTCAGCAGGTCCGGCTTCACGCCGCGCTTGAGCAGTTCGGCCAGCACGTCGGCGACGTTGCCGAGCAGGCCCACCGACCTCGGCGTGCCGGCCTTGCAGGCTTCATCGATCAGGCGCAGCGCTTCGTCCAGGTTGTCGGTCCAGGTGTCCAGGTAGCCGGTGCGCAGGCGCATGTCGATGCTGCTCTTGCGGCACTCGACGGCCAGGCAGGAGGCGCCGGCCATCACGGCGGCCAGCGGCTGTGCGCCGCCCATGCCGCCGAGGCCACCGGTGAACAGCCACTTCCCGGTCAGGTCGCCACCGAAATGCTGGCGCCCCATCTCCACGAAGGTCTCGTAGGTGCCCTGCACGATGCCCTGCGCGCCGATGTAGATCCAGCTGCCTGCGGTCATCTGGCCGTACATGGCCAGGCCCTTTCTATCCAGCTCGTTGAAGTGGTCCCAGTTGGCCCAGCGCGGTACCAGGTTGGAATTGGCGATCAGCACGCGCGGCGCATCGGCGTGGGTGCGGAACACGCCCACCGGCTTGCCCGACTGCACGAGCAGGGTCTGGTCGTCGTCCAGGCGCTTGAGCGTTTCGACGATGGCATCGAAGCTCTCCCAGTCGCGTGCGGCGCGGCCGATGCCGCCGTACACCACCAGTTCCTGCGGGCGCTCGGCCACATCGGGGTGCAGGTTGTTCATCAGCATGCGCAGCGGCGCTTCGGTCAGCCAGCTCTTGGCGTTCAGCGTGGTGCCGGTCGGCGCGGTGATGGTGCGGGACGGGTCGTTGCGGGTCATGCGGCGCTCCGGTTCGTAGCGAATTCAAGGCAGGCATTGAGCACCTGCGCCAGGGTGTGGCGCAGCGGTGCGGCGTGGTCGGGGTCGAGCGGGGTGGGCCAGCTGTGCTCGTCCACCTGGTCCGGCAGGGGTTCGTGCATGTAGCCGCGGCAGGCCAGCTCCATCTGCAGGCTGTGCACGCCGCCGGCGATGTTGCTGTAGTGGCGGGTGATCCAGCCGCCCTTGAAGCGGCCGTTGCGCACCTGGCTCATGCCACTGATCTTCAGCAGGTTCTCCACCACGTCGCTCAAGGCGTTGTCGCAGGACGTGTCCGGCGCGCCAGACGGGCCAGCGGTACCCAGGTTGAACTGCGGCAGTTCGCCGTCGAACAGGTGCGGAATATGTGAGCGGATCGAATGTGCGTCGTACACCACCACCGTGCCGAACTTCGCGCGCAGGCGGGTGATCTGCGCGGTCAGCGCATCGTGGTAAGGCAGGAAATACGTGTCGCGACGCCGCGCGATCTCGGCGTCATCCGGTTCGCGTCCGGCGTGGTACAGCGGCTGGTTGTCGAAGGTGGTCAGCGGGCACAGGCCGGTCGTGTTCTGGCCGGGGTACAGCGAGACCCCGCTGGGGTCACGGTTGAGATCGATCACCGAACGCGAGATTGCCGAGCGCACCGTGGTCGCGCCCATGCCACGCACAAAGTCGTACAGATCGTGCACCCACCAATCGGCGTCACGACGGGCCAGCCACGGCGAGTGGTAGTCGCCCATCAGCTCATGCGGCAGCTCGCTGCCGGTATGCGGGAAGCTGACGATCAACGGGGCATCGCCCTCATGGACCGTCAGCCATTCGGGAAGGGTCGTCATGCCTGCGGTTCCACGGTCGGCAACAGATCGCCCAGGCCCTGCGCCAGCGCACCGCTGCGCACCAGATTCGTGGCGGTCACCATGTCCGGATGGAAGTAGCGGTCTTCTTCCAGTGTCGGCACCTGCGCACGCAGGGTGGCGCGCACGCTTTCCAGCGCGGCACTGGAGCGCAGCGGGGCGTGGAAGTCGCAGCCCTGTGCTGCGGCCAGCAGTTCGATACCGATCACGTTGGCGGCGTTCTCGGCCATCTGCATCAGGCGGCGTGCGCCGTGCGCGGCCATCGACACATGGTCTTCCTGGTTGGCCGAGGTCGGGATTGAATCAACGCTGGCCGGGTAGGCGCGCTGCTTGTTTTCCGAGACCAGTGCAGCCGCGGTCACCTGCGGAATCATGAAGCCGGAATTCAGGCCCGGGCGCGGGGTCAGGAACGCCGGCAGGCCGGACAGCGCCGGGTCCACCAGCATCGCCAGGCGGCGCTCGCTGATCGAGCCGATCTCGCACACCGCCATCGCCAGCATGTCGGCGGCGAAGGCCACCGGCTCGGCGTGGAAGTTGCCGCCGGACAGTGCTTCGCCGGTGTCGGTGAACACCAGCGGATTGTCGGAGACGCCGTTGGCTTCGATTTCCAGCGTGGTTGCGGCCTGGCGCAGGATGTCCAGCGCCGCGCCCATCACCTGCGGCTGGCAGCGCAGGCAGTACGGGTCCTGCACGCGCACATCGTTGTCGCGGTGCGATTCGCGGATGTCCGAGCCCTGCATCAGCGCGCGCAGCGTCGCGGCAGCGGCAATCTGCCCGCGCTGGCCGCGGATGGCGTGGATGCGCGGGTCGAACGGGGTATCCGAGCCCTTGGCCGCTTCCACCGACAGCGCGCCGGTGACCAGCGCGGCCTGGAACACGGTCTCGATCTCGAACAGGCCGGCCAGCGCGTAGGCGGTGGAGAACTGGGTGCCGTTGAGCAGCGCCAGGCCTTCCTTTGCGCCCAGCTCGATCGGCTGCAGGCCGGCACGCGCCAGTGCGTCGGTTGCCGGCAGACGTTGGTCACCAATGAACGCTTCGCCGACGCCCAGCATCACGCTGGCCAGATGCGAGAGCGGCGCGAGGTCGCCCGAGGCGCCGACCGAACCCTGCGCCGGCACCACCGGCAGCACGCCCTTGATGAGCATCGCTTCGAGCAGCAGCAGGGTTTCCTCGCGCACGCCGGAAGCGCCCTGCGCCAGGCTGACCAGCTTCAGCGCCATCATCAGCCGCACCACGCTGGCCGGCATTGGCTCGCCCACGCCGGCAGCGTGCGAGAGCACGATATTGCGCTGCAGGGTGGCCAGGTCCTCGCGCTCGATGCGCACGCTGGCCAGCTTGCCGAAGCCGGTGTTGATGCCATACACCGGTGCGCCTTTGGCGACGATGGCGGCCACCGCCGCAGCGCTGGCGCGCACCACCGGCAGCGCGGCCGGGTCCAGTGCAAGCGGCGCACCGCGATAGACCTGCCGCCACTGGGCGAGAGTGACATGGCCGGGGCGAAGAACCAGGGTGTTGCTCATGCGTTGCTCCAGGAGGCAGGCAGGTCGGGCTGCCCGCGCACCACGCGCGCGTGCAGCGGGTTGAATCCAATGCGATAGACCAGGTCGGCGGGCGCATCGATATCCCAGATCGCCAGGTCGCAGTCCATGCCCACGGCCAGGCGGCCGATGCGCTCGCCGTGGCCCAGTGCGCGCGCCGCTTCACGGGTGAAGCCGGCGATGCACTCATCTACGGTCAGGCGGAACAGGGTGGCGCCCATGTTCATCGCCAGCAGCGGGCTGGTCAGCGGCGAAGTGCCCGGGTTGCTGTCGGTGGCCAGCGCGAGCGGCACGCCGGCCGCACGCAGCGCGGCGATCGGCGGCAGGGTGGTATCGCGGGTGAAATAGAAAGCACCGGGCAGCAGCACGGCGACGGTACCGGCAGCGGCCATCGCGGCGATCCCGGCATCGTCCAGATGTTCGATATGGTCGGCGGAGAGCGCACCGAAACCGGCCGCCAGTTCGGCGCCATGCTGGTTGCTCAGCTGCTCGGCATGGATCTTCACCGCCAGCCCGTTGGCGCGCGCCGCTTCGAAGACCTGCCGCGCCTGCGCGGGCGAGAAGGCGATGTTCTCGCAGAACACGTCCACCGCTTCGGCCAGGCCTTCGGCGGCGATGGCCGGAATCATCACCTCGCACACCTCGTCGGTGTACTCCTGTGCCTCGCGGCCCGGCGGAATCGCGTGTGCACCGAGGAAGGTGGTCACCACGTTGACCCGGCATTCCTCGCCCAGCGTGCGTGCAACCTGCAGCTGCTTGCGTTCGTCGGGCAGGGTCAGGCCGTAGCCGGACTTGATCTCGATCGTGGTCACGCCTTCGGCGCGCATCGCCAGCAGGCGCGGGCGGCTCTCGCTGGCCAGTTGCTCGGGCGTGGCAGCGCGGGTGGCGCGCACGGTGGAGACGATGCCGCCGCCGGCGCGGGCGATCTCGGCATAGCTGACGCCCTGCAGGCGTTGCTCGAATTCGTTGGCGCGGTTGCCGGCGTAGACCAGGTGGGTGTGGCAGTCGATCAGGCCCGGCGAGATCCAGCGACCTTCGCCGTCGATGCGGGTGGTCGGCTGCAGGTGCGCATCGCTGCCGGCAGCGCCGACGTGGACGATGCGGCCCTCGGCGCAGGCCAGTACGCCATCGCGGATGACACCCAGGCCCTCGCCATCGAGGGTGATCAGGTGAACGTTGGACCAGAGGGTATCGACGTGCATGGCATCCACAGCGCGGCTGTGCTTATATGTCTATACAATATAGGCGTCCATTTCGGGTTGTCCAGCCATGTCCGATTCGCGTTCCCTGCTCAGTTTCCATGCCACCCACGCCCTGCTGGCCGAGGGCTGGGCCCGCGATGTCCGCCTGCAGGTGCGGGACGGCCGCATCACGGCAATCAGCAAGGGGCAGGCCGCGCAGGGCGGTGACACCCGCGTCGGCATCCTGGTGCCGGGCCTGCCCAACCTGCACAGCCACGCGTTCCAGCGCGGCATGGCCGGCCTGACCGAGATCGGCGGCGGTGACGGCGACAGCTTCTGGAGCTGGCGCGAGCTGATGTACCGCTTCCTGGCCCATCTGCGCCCGGATGCGGTGCAGGCCATCGCCGCCCAGGCCTACATGGAAATGCTGGAAAGCGGCTTCACCCGGGTCGGCGAGTTCCATTACCTGCATCACGATGCCGATGGCCACGCCTATGCCAACCGTGCCGAGATGAGTGCACGGATTGCCGCCGCCGCCGACCAGACCGGTATCGGTCTGACCCTGCTGCCGGTGTTCTATGCGCATGCCGATTTCGGCGGGGCGCCGCCGAACCCCGCGCAGCGTCGCCTGATCGACGATGTAGACGGCTTCGCGCAGTTGCTGGATTCCGCCAAGCCGGCGTTGGCCGCGCTGCCTGATGCGGTGCTTGGCATCGCCCCGCACAGCCTGCGCGCGGTTACCGGCGAGGAACTGGGCGCGCTGCTGCCGCTCACCGACGGCCCGGTGCATATCCATATCGCCGAGCAGGTGCGCGAAGTCGAGGCCTGCCTGGCCTGGAGCGGCCAGCGGCCGGTGCAGTGGCTGTACAACCATGCGCCGGTGGATGCGCGCTGGTGCCTGGTGCATGCCACCCACATCACCGACGACGAGCGCGCGGCCATCGTGGCCAGCCGTGCCGTGGCCGGGTTGTGCCCGATCACCGAAGCCAACCTGGGCGACGGCCTGTTCCCGATGCAGGCCTTTGCGCGCGAGGGCGGGCGCTTCGGCATCGGCTCCGATTCCAATGTGCTGATCAACGCGGCCGAAGAGCTGCGCCTGCTCGAATACGGCCAGCGCCTGACCCTGCGCGGTCGCAACGTGCTGGCGCCGGATGCCACCCGCAGCACCGGTCGCTTCCTGTTCGAAGGTGCACTGCACGGTGGCGCACAGGCGCTGGGCGTGGCGGCTGGCCTGCAGGTGGGCGCCAGTGCCGATCTGGTCGAACTGGATGCCGCACACCCCGCGCTGCAGGCGCGACAGGATGACGCATGGCTTGACAGCTGGGTGTTCGCCGCACGTAATGGCGCGCTGCGATCGGTCTGGCGGCATGGCCGCCATTGCGTGGCCGAGGGCCGCCACCTGCAGCGCGAGGCGATCACCACCGCCTTCGCCGCCGCCCTGAAGGGCGTGCTGGGCTGATCGCCTCCGCCACCGGGATCCCATTACGTGAAGGCCAGCAAGTCCGCCACGCTCAACCAGCGTATCCGCAGCGATCTGGAAAGCCGCATCCTCAGTGGAGAGTGGGCGCCGGGCTTCCGTATTCCCTACGAGCACGAGCTGATGGAGCAGTACGGCTGCTCGCGGATGACGGTGAACAAGGTGCTGACCGCGCTGGCCGAGAGCGGCATGATCGAGCGCCGCCGTCGTGCGGGTTCGTTCGTAGCGCGGCAGCCGCCGCACCTGGAGCAGGTGGCGCTGGAAATTCCGGATATCGCGATGGAAGTCGGCTCGCGCGGCCACCAGTACGCGTACCGCCTGCTGCAGCGCGAGCTGCGCCTGGCTGACGCCGGCAATGCCGGTGAAGTGGAGCTGGCCGGCAGCGAGAAGCTGCTGGCGATGCGCTGCCTGCACCTGGCCGATGGCCGTCCGCTGGCGCTGGAGCACCGCCTGATCAGTCCGGTCGGCGTGCCCGAGGTACTGGAGGTCGACTTCAGCACCACCGCGCCGGGCAGCTGGCTGCTGCAGAATGTGTCGTGGACCCGTGCCCAGCACCGCATCAGCGCCTGGGGTGCGGACACCGCCACGGCCAGGCTGCTGGACGTGAAACCGGGCACCGCCTGCCTGGTGATCGAGCGCCTGACCTGGCGTGGCGATCAGCCGATCACCCGCGTGCGGCAGGTGTTCCTGGGGGATGCCTGGGACCTGGTTGCGCGCTTCGCGCCGGGCGCTCGCTAGGGATTCCATCCACGCATGGCGTGGATCTACTGGTCCGGTACGGCTGTCGTCTTGAACTCTGTTGGTGCGTGTGTACGATGTGTATCGTCCCTGCATGAAGAGCAGGGACCTCATCCGGGATCTGGAGGCGGCAGGTTGGACCTGTTGCAGGATTCGCGGATCCCATCATGTATTCGTGCACCCGCAGTGGCCTCACATCATCACCGTGCCTCACCCAGAAAGGATCTGGGCAAGGGGCTGGTTCAGGCGTTGCGGAAGCTCGCAGGACTGACGTAGGAGGTCCCATGCGCTATCCAGTCTTGATTGAGGCCGGCGATGAACGCACCGCGTGGGGGGTCATCGTTTCCGATCTGCCGGGGTGCTTCTCGGCAGCCGACACGCTTGACGCTGCACTCAGCGCGGCCGAGGAGTCTGCGCTTGCCTGGATCGATGCGGCCCTGGATGAGGGGCGCTCGATTCCCAGTCCTTCTGCGCCACAGAAGATCGTCGCCGAGGCTCCCAGTGGTACGGCCTGGATTCTTGCCTACATCTGCATTGATCCATCTCTGCTGGACGACACCATCGAGCGGGTCAACATCAGCCTGCCGCGTCGCATCCTGGCCAGGCTGGATGCGCAGGCCAGGGCGGCCGGCGAATCCCGCTCCAGTTACATCGCCCATCTCGCAACATTGGGCTGAGCGGGCGCCTTGTAGAGCCCAGCCCATGGTCGGCTGCTGTTCGCGCGTTGCGCGATGAGTCGAGCGTGGCTCGACTCTGCAAAGGCATCCACGCATGGCGTGGATCTACCAGAGATTCGTGTATCGGGATTCAGTAGATCCACGCCATGCGTGGATGTTGCCCCATCAATACGTGGCGCACTGCCGCCAGCGCACCGGCTCATCCACGCCGGGGCGGGCATTGAGCTGGATGCGCACGTTGCGCAGGGCGGGGTAGTGCAGCACTTCCTCGCAGACCTGCGGCCACACCGCGTCCAGTTCGCCGGTGCGGTTGATCGCCAGCGTCTGCCGGGTCAGCCAGACACCGCTGGCGATGCCGGGCTTGCCGGCCAGAGCGCGGGCCAGATCGGCCTGGAAGCGCTCCAGCGTGGCTGCATCCGGATTGGGATTGCTGCGCGCGTCGACCGCCGGGGCGACGGCAGCCGCGGGTGCAGGGGCGGCCGGGAGCACTGCCGCGGTGCCAGCAGGTTTCGCCGCAGGCGCCGTTGAAGGCGTCGCCACCACCGGCGCTGCAGCAACCGGCGCGGCCTCTTCCACACGCAGGCCCTGCAGGCCCAGGCCAACCAGCAGCCCCAGCGTTGCCGAACCCAGTGCGGCGATGGCGATGCGGCGCAGCGCTTCGTGCCTGGCGCTGGCGCGCACGCGCGCTTCGATGTCGCCGGGCAGGTAAGGCTGCAGCAATGGCCACAGGCGCGGGCCGTCCAGCACTTCAACCGCCTGCTTCTCGGCGGCGCTGCGGCCGTCGCGCTCGATGCGGCCTTCGGTCAGCAGCACGCCGCCCTTGGCCCCGGCCAGGCGCGCGGCCGCACCCAGCTCGTTCACTGCGGCGGTGCCGATGCGGTAGGCCAGGCCATGCTTGCACGACACCAGCCAGTGGTTGGGGCCATCGCTGAGCATGAAATCGCTGCTTGGTTCGCGGGCTTCTTCCGCCGGATCGATCAGTTCACGCAGGCCGCGCTGTTCGCGCAGCATGCGCTTGACCAGAACGGAGAATTCGCGCCAATGCATGCCCGCCAGGGCCTGCAGGCCGAGTTGCATCTCCTTCTGCCGCCGCTTGACCCACCACAGATAGATAACGGCCAGGAAACAGCTAAGCAGGGCCGACAGCAGGGCCAGGATCCAGGGGAGCATGCAGGAGTAGGGCGGAAGGGGCGAAAGCGGAGAACGACAGTGTAAAGGTCGCGGTGCCTGGCCGGGTCAGGATGTTCCTGACAGAAAGCGTGATGGAGCGCGCAGATCGGCGTACAGCGGGCACGAAAAACCCGCCAATCCTGAAGCCGTGAGGGGAGGGAACAAACGGCAGCCGAAGCGATTGGCGGGTTGCTCGCGATTGTCAATCAATTTTTATTGCATTGCAACAATCGTGGTCAGGGCACGCTGTCCGGTGACTGATGGCTGCCCGGAGCAGGGGCATCGGTGCCGGACGCGGCGCGGTTTTCCAGCTTGGCCAAGCGCGCGTGCAGGGCATCAATGCGCGCCTCCAGCGCGGTCACTTCGTCGGCGGTGGGTACATGCAGGCGCTTGAGTACGCCCTGCACCTGGTCATCGAAGGCCTTCTCGACCTTGTTCCAGGTGCCGGAGGCCTTCTCGCGGGCCTCGTCCAGCGAGGTCTCGACATTGTCACGCCAGCCCGGGCCCTGGTCGCCGTTGCGTTCACGGCGGCGGGCTTCCCAGGCTTCGCCTTCCTTCACCAGGCCGTCGAAGAAGCGGCTGCCCTCGGCCTGGGCGCGACCCAGCGCACCCAACCCGGCCAGCCAGACCTGCTGGGCCGAATCGCTCAGCTTGCGCGAGAAGCGCTCGGCCTGGTCACCGAAAGAGGCATCGTCGTTGCGGCGGTCGTCGTTCTCGTAGTGGTTCATCGCACTTCCCGTGGGAGTTGGGCCTGCCCCCGAGAGTAGCGCGCACCGGCGTTGCACGGCCGTGACGGCCGCCGCCGGGGTTCAGCCCAGCTTTTCCTTCAGCACACGCTGGATCTCGCCTTCGACCATGCCCTTCATCGCCGACAGCAGGAAGCCCAGCTTGGCGGTTACGCGCACCGCGCCCGGCTGCAGTTCGATCGCACCGTCCACGCCGCTGCCGGAGAAGTTCAGTACGTCGGCGGTCCAGGACGACTTCAGGCCAAAGCGCTCGGACAGCTTGGCAGCGACCTGTTCGATCGCGGCGCGCGCCTGTGCATCGGGCAGGGCGTGGGCGTGGCGGACATCGATGGTGGACATGCAGGCTCCTGGCGCAGGGCGGGGATGGTCGAAGAGGGCAAGCATTGTGCGCATCAAGGGCCGCCGCGCCAAGCACTCATCGTGGGTTCTTCTTCGTTGGCGACCAACCTGCTAGGCTGCGCCGCGTGCAGAACCTGCTTGTTCACTTCAGTCAACAACAACAGCCCGACCAGCCCTTGCGGCCCGGGGTGCAGCGCATCGTGCGCCAGGCCAACGGCAGCGTGCGGCTCGGAGATCCTGGCCACGGCGCACTGCTGCTGGCCCAGTTCTGCATGGATGATCGCGGCCTCTGGCTGCAGGTCGGCAACGGCATCCGCGGCGTCCACGTCAACGGTCGCCCGGTACGCCGGATGGCCCTGCTGCGTGCAGGCGATGCGGTGTATGTGGATGGCGTGGAGATGGTCCTGCAGGGCGAGGTCGAAAGCCTGCTGCAGGCGCCTGCGCCGAAAGCCGAAGATGGCAGCGACGAGCAGCAGCGGCTGCTGCGCGGTGTCGGCGGTCTCCATCATGGCCGCAGCTTCACCCTGTCGCGGGCCCGCCTGATCGGGCGTGGCAACGAGGCCGACATCGCCATCGATGACCCGGCTTTTGCCGAGCAGCATGCCCGCGTGGAAGTGCACGGCGAACGCGTGCTGCTGCGCGACCTCGGCAGTGCCGACGGCACCCGCGTCAATGGCGTGGCCGTGCGCCATTGCTGGCTGCAGGCCGGCGACCAGGTGGTGTTCGATGGCCAGCACCGTTTCGTGCTGGAAGTGCCGCATGATCCGCGCCGACGGTCGTTGCCGGTCGAGGACGAGTCGGGCGAGGACGTGGAACAGGCGCCGGTGCTGCCGGCCGCGCCGCGCAGGGTGCGGCGCTGGCCGTGGCTGCTGGTCAGTGCGCTGCTGCTGGCCGCGCTGCTCAGCCTGCTGCTCTGGTTCGGCGCACGCTGATCTGTATCCGCTGGGCCCGCCCTGGCAGGTGCCGACCTTGGTCGGCACGCTCCGTCGGCGGGCATGACGCCTGACGGCGTATGCCGACCAAGGTCGGCGACTACCGGTCCATGCGGACGGCCAATGGATTCCGATGAAACCAAATTTCCCTTGCCGCACAAGGCCGCAAGGCTGGTGCACTGCGGCATACTAGGGGTCTTGCCCCACAGGTGTGACATGACGCGCGCGTTCAACTTCAGTGCCGGCCCTGCGACCTTGCCGGAATCGGTCCTGCGCCAGGCGCAGGCGGAAATGCTGGACTGGCACGGGTCCGGCGCTTCGATCGTGGAAATGAGCCATCGCGGCGCAGAATTCATGTCCGTGGCCGCCGAGGCCGAGGCCGACCTGCGTCGCCTGCTCGATATTCCCGAAGACTATGCGGTGCTGTTCCTGTCCGGTGGTGCCACCACCCAGCAGGCGTTGATCCCGCTGAACTTCGCCGCCCCCGGCCAGCGTGCCGACTACGTGGTCAGTGGCCACTGGGGCAAGACCGCGGTCAGGCAGGCCGGTGTCTACGTGGACGTCAACATCGCCGCCAGCAGCGAGGCCGATGGCTATCGCACGCTGCCGCCGCGCGCCGACTGGCAGCTGTCACCCGATGCCGCCTACGTGCACATCACCGCCAACGAGACCATCCACGGCGTCGAGTTCCGTGATGTGCCCGACACCGGCAACGTTCCGCTGATCGCCGACTTCAGCTCGTCCATCGCCAGCGAGCCGCTGGACGTGCGCCGCTACGGTGTGATCTATGCCGGCGCGCAGAAGAACCTGGGCCCGGTCGGCATCGCGGTGATGATCATCCGCCGCGACCTGCTCGAGCGCAGTGGCCAGCCACGCGCGGACATCTTCGATTACCGCTCGCATGTCGCCCGCGATTCGATGCTCAACACCCCGCCAACCTGGAACTGGTACCTGGCCGGCCTGGTGTTCAAGTGGATGCTGGCCGAGGGCGGCGTGGCCGAGTTCGCCAGGCGCAATGCCGCCAAGGCCGCGCTGGTGTACGGCGCCATCGACGGCTCCGGCGGCTTCTACCGCAATGAGGTTGCACACGCGGCCCGTTCGCGGATGAACATCCCGTTTTTCCTGCCAGATGCCGATCTCGATGCCCGCTTCGTGGCCGAGGCCAAGGCCGCTGGCCTGCTGGCGCTGAAGGGGCACAAGGTCGTCGGTGGCATCCGTGCCTCGCTGTACAACGCCATGCCGCTGGCCGGGGCCGAAGCGCTGGTCGCCTTCATGGCCGATTTCCAGCAGCGTCACGGCTGAGCAATGAACGGCGCGCACCGTCGGGTGCGTGCCCCGCAACAAGGAATTCCGATGGCAAGCAGCAAATCCAGCAAGAAGGCGCCGAAGAAGGCCGAACCGGCCAAGGACAGCGTGCCCACCAAGGCGAAGGGCAAGGCCAAGGCCATCTCGAACCCGGCACCCACCCTGGCGCCGCTGGCGCTGGCCGATGTGCGCTCGAAGATCGACCAGATCGACCGCGACATCCAGAGCCTGATCGCCGAGCGCGCGCGCTTCGCCCACCAGGTCGGCAAGGCCAAGGGCAAGCTCGCCGCCGCCGTCGACTACTACCGCCCCGAGCGAGAAGCGCAGGTGCTGCGCATGGTGGTGGACCGCAACGAAGGCCCGCTCAGCGATGAACTGCTGGTGCACGTCTACCGCGAGATCATGTCGGCCTGCCTGGCCCAGCAGGAGCCGCTGAAGATCGGTTACCTCGGCCCGGAAGGTACTTTCAGCCAGCAGGCCGTGCTCAAGCACTTCGGCCGCTCCGCGCTGGGCCTGCCGATGGCCAGCATCGAAGAGGTGTTCCAGGAAGTGGAAGCGGGCAACGCCGATTTCGGCGTGGTGCCGGTGGAGAATTCGGGGCAGGGCACCATACAGATCACCCTGGACATGTTCCTGACCTCCAACCTGAAGATCTGCGGCGAAGTGGAGCTGCGCGTGCAGCAGTACCTGATGTCGCGCAGCGGCCGCATCGAGGACATCGAGCGCATCTACGCGCATCCGCAGTCGTTCATGCAGACCTCGGCGTGGCTGCGCGCCAACCTGCCGAAGGCCGAGAAGATTCCGGTGTCGAGCAACGCCGAAGGCGCGCGCCGTGCGCGCAACGCCGACGACGCGGCGGCCATCGGCGGCGAAAGCGCCGGCCACGTCTACGGCCTGAAGAAGGTGGTCACCAAGCCGATCCAGAACGATGCCGACAACACCACCCGCTTCCTGGTGGTGGGCCGCAACATTTTCCCGACCTCCGGGCACGACCGCACCTCGGTGCTGGTGTTCATCCATGACAAGCCCGGTGCGCTGTTCGACGTGCTCAGCCCGTTCGCCCGCCACGGCATCAGCATGAACCGAATCGAGTCGCGGCCGTCACACCACGGCAAGTGGGAGTACGGTTTCTTCATCGACCTGGCCGGCCATATCGACGACGCGCCGATGCAGGCCGCGCTGGCCGAACTGGAAGCGCACTCGGCGCAGATCAAGGTGCTGGGCTCCTATCCGGTGGCCGTGCCCTGAGTGCTGCTGTGGCGGCAACAGCCGCCGCTCCCTGATGCATCGCCGGCGCTGCCGGTGTTTACGGAATGATCGAACGATGAGCAACGCGCAACACTGGATTGCCCGCAAGGGCCAGCCGCTGCAGGGCAGCCTGACCATTCCCGGCGACAAGTCGGTCTCGCACCGCTCGGTGATGTTTGCCGCGCTGGCCGATGGCACCTCGCACATCGAAGGCTTCCTGGAAGGCGAAGACACCCGCGCCACCGCGCGCATCTTCAGCCAGCTGGGGGTGCGCATCGAAACCCCCAGCCCGTCGCAGCGCATCGTGCATGGTGTGGGTATCGACGGCCTGAAAGCGCCGCAGGCACCGCTGGACTGCGGCAATGCCGGTACCGGCATGCGCCTGCTGGCGGGCCTGCTGGCAGGCCAGGCCTTCGACTGCACGCTGATCGGCGATGAATCGCTGTCCGGCCGCCCGATGCGCCGCGTGACCGGCCCGCTGTCGCAGATGGGCGCAAGGATCGACACCCAGGACGACGGCACGCCGCCGCTGCACGTGCATGGTGGCCAAGCGCTGCACGGCATCGATTTCGCCTCGCCGGTGGCCAGTGCGCAGGTCAAGTCGGCGGTGCTGCTGGCCGGGCTGTATGCGCAGGGCGAAACCAGCGTGACCGAACCGCACCCGACCCGCGACTACACCGAGCGCATGTTGTCCGCATTCGGCGTGGACATCGCGTTTTCGCCGGGCAAGGCCCGCCTGCGCGGTGGCCAGCGCCTGCGCGCCACGGATATCGTGGTGCCCGCCGATTTCTCTTCGGCCGCGTTCTACCTGGTCGCCGCCAGCATCATTCCCGGTTCCGAGCTGCGCCTGAAGCAGGTCGGCCTGAATCCGCGTCGCACTGGCCTGCTGCATGCGCTGCGCCTGATGGGTGCGGACATCAGCGAAGAGAACCCGGCAGAACAGGGCGGTGAACCGGTGGCCGACCTGGTGGTGCGCTACGCCCCGCTGAAGGGCGCACGCATTCCGGAAGCGCTGGTGCCGGACATGATCGACGAGTTCCCGGCGCTGTTCGTGGCCGCCGCGGCCGCCGAGGGCCAGACCGTGGTGAGCGGTGCGGCCGAACTGCGAGTGAAGGAATCCGACCGCCTTGCGGCGATGGCCACCGGCCTGCGTGCGCTGGGCATGCAGGTGGACGAGACCGAAGACGGCGCCACCCTGCACGGGGGCGTGCGCCTGTGTAGCGGCACCATCGAAAGCCACGGTGACCACCGTATTGCCATGGCGTTTGCCATTGCCGGCCAGATCAGCGACGGCGAAGTGCGCATCAACGACATCGCCAACGTCGCCACCTCCTTCCCGGACTTCGACGGCCTGGCACGCAGCGCCGGCTTCAACCTGGCCTGATCGGCCGATCAGGTTTTCCGGTAGGTGCCAACCTCGGTCGGCACGCTCACATCGCCCGGTAGGCGCCGACCTCGGTCGGCACGCTCACATCGCCCGGTAGGCGCCGACCTCGGTCGGCGCGCTCACATCGCCCGGTAGGTGCCGACCTTGGTCGGCACGCTTCTCCGCATAAAAGGACGGAGGCCGAAGCCTCCGTCTAAACATCACGAACCCCTCGTCCGCGATCAACGCTGTCCGGTACGGAAATCCACCGGGACCCGCACCACACTGGCCACTGCACGGCCTTCATGCATCGCCGGCTGGAACTTCCAGTTCTGCACGGCGCTCAGCACCGCACGATCCAGGTCACGGCTGCGCTCGCCGCTGCGCGAAACAATCGCAGCATTGGTGACCTGGCCGCGGGCATCGACATTCAGGCTGGCGATCACGCTGCCCTGCACGCCATTGCGCAGCGCGGCAGCGGGGTAGGTCGGCTTGCTGTTGCCTGCCAGCGGGCGTGCCTCGCGATTGCGTACGGCAGGGGGGGCCTTGCGCTGGTTGCCGGCCGCTGCGGCCTGGCGGGCCGCAGGCTGTTGTACATCGGCGACCGGCGCCTGCTCGGGCGCGGGCAGCATGCGCTCGCCGACCGGTGCCGGCGCCACGTCTTCCTGGTTCGAGTGACGCAGCCAGAGCAGCGCGGCGGCAAACATCGCCACGATCAGCGCGATCCACATCCAGGGCGACGTGGGCTTGTGCTGTTCGCTGGCGTCCTGCTGCAGCTGCGGCGAATGAAGGTCTTCGTGGGTGGTGGCGGTCATCGCAAACTCCTTCCGTCAATGGACGACGGGGAGAGTGTTGCGCGGGCCAGTGGCGGGAAGTGTCAGCGTTGCGTCAACGCGACCGGCAGGGTTCAGTTTGCCTGCCGGGAAACGTTCAGTTACTGGGTCTTGAAGTCGAACGGCACTTCAATGCTGCCCGGTACGGCCTGGCCGTTGCTCTGCGCCGGGGTGAAGCGCCAGCGGCGCACCGCATCGGTCGCGGCACGGTCGAGCTCGCGTGAGCCGCTGCGCTGGATCACCGTGGCATTGTTCGGATAGCCGGTGGCATCCACATCCACGCGCACCACCACGCTGCCGGTCTCGCCGGCGCGTAGCGCGGCGGCCGGGTAGGCCGGTGGAGGCGACTGGCCGGCAATCGGCATCGGCTGGCTGTTGCCTGTGGCAGCCGGCGCCGGGGCCGGTGCGACCGGGGCCGCTTCAGCGACGGGCGCCGGCGGTGGCGGCGGGGTTTCGACCAGCTTCGGGGCTTCCTCCTCGACCGGGGCCGGCTTGGCATCGGGCATGTCGCTGGAACCGGCGGCCGCAGCCAGCGGTTCGGGCAGCGGTTCCACCTGCGCCGTCTCCTGCGGGGTCTGTGCGGCCGGGTCGGCGCGGAAGAATTCCTTGTCGCGACCGGTGAACCAGACCAGCACGAACAGCAGCACGCCCACGCCGAAGGCGATGCCCGCGATCTTCAGGGCGTTGCGCGGGATATGCACGGTAAACGACTTGGCGGACGACGAGCGGGGTGCAGACATGGACCGGACCAGTACGGAATGCCCCGATTCTGCCACGGCGGGAATGAACCGGGCGGCAGAAATCCGTATAACAAGCGATAATCCCATCCCTGATACCCACCACGACACCTGCCATGCTTGATCCAGCCCTGCTCCGCCACCAGCCCGCCGACCTCGCCGAACGCCTGCGCACCAGCCGCGGCTTCGAGCTCGACGTGTCTGCCCTGGAGTCCCTGGAGGCCGATCGCAAGCGCATCCAGGTGCGTACCCAGGAGCTGCAGAGCCTGCGCAACAGCCGTTCCAAGGCCATCGGCCAGGCCAAGGCCAAGGGCGAGGACGTGTCGGCCATCATGGCCGAGGTCGCTGCATTCGCCGACGAGCTGAAGGCCTCGGAAGTGGCGCTGGACGAGCTGCGCGAGAAGATCGAAGCGATCTCTATGGGGATCCCGAACCTGCCGGCCGATGACGTGCCGGCCGGTGCCGACGAGAACGACAACGTCGAGCAGGCGCGCTGGGGTACCCCGCGCCAGTTCGACTTCAAGGTGCTCGACCACGTTGAGCTGGGTGCGCGCAACAAGTGGCTCGATGGCGAGACCGCGGCCAAGCTGTCCGGCTCGCGCTTCACCGTGCTGCGCGGCCCGCTGGCTCGCCTGCACCGCGCCCTGGCCCAGTTCATGCTCGACCTGCACAGCGGCGAGCATGAGTACCAGGAAACCAACGTACCGGTGATCGTCAACGCCGACAGCCTGTACGGTACCGGCCAGCTGCCCAAGTTCGAAGAGGACATGTTCATCACCCAATTGGGTGAGCAGAAGCGTTACCTGATCTCGACCTCGGAAATCTCGCTGACCAACATCGCCCGCGACGAGATCCTCGACGCCGAGCGCCTGCCGCTGCGCATGACCGCGCATTCGCTGTGCTTCCGTTCCGAAGCCGGCAGCGGCGGCCGCGACGTGCGCGGCATGATCCGCCAGCACCAGTTCGAGAAGGTCGAGCTGGTCTCGATCAGCCGCCCGGAAGACAGCGACGCCGAGCACCAGCGCATGACCCGCTGTGCCGAAGTGGTGCTGGAAAAGCTGGGCCTGCCGTACCGCAAGGTGCTGCTGTGCACCGGCGACATGGGCTTCTCGGCGGTGAAGACCTACGATCTGGAAGTCTGGCTGCCGTCGCAGGAGACTTACCGCGAGATCTCCTCGTGCTCGAACTGTGGCGACTTCCAGGCCCGCCGCATGCAGGCGCGCTGGCGCAACCCGGCCACCGGCAAGCCTGAGCTGGTGCATACCCTGAACGGCTCGGGCGTGGCGGTTGGCCGCGCGATGATCGCGGTGATGGAGAACTACCAGAACGCCGACGGCAGCATCACCGTGCCGGAGGCCCTGCGCCCGTACATGGGCGGCCTGGAAACCATCGCCTGATTCCCTGACCGGGTAGGTGCCATGCTTGCATGGCACCGCCGTGGCTCTGGTGGGGGCCATGCTTGCATGGCACCGCATCCACGCATGGCGTGGATCTACTTGAGGATGTTGCACGCGCCGGGCATGAATGCAACGATGCCCCAGTAGATCCACGCCATGCGTGGATGAACCCCCGCGATCACTCCACAGCGCGCAGCTTCTCCAGCGGCACCCATCCCGGTTCGCCGTTCTCCGGCACGCACCACGCCCAGCCATTGAGGATGCGCAGCCCGCGCAAGATCTGCCCGGGATCCACATCCAGCTCCCGCGCGGAGTAATCCTCCGTGGCAAACGCGCCACCCTGCGCATCGCGGCCGATCACAGGCGCCGGCACGAAGCCGGGCTGCTGCCCCTCGGCCTCGCACAGGAACCAGTCGTCCCAGCCCTCCGGGCCTTCATAGCGTTCGCCCACTACCAGCGCCTGGCCGCGGCGCAGGGTGATCGGGTGCGGAAATTCGCTGCGGTGCGCAGCGGTCACGATGTAGTTCATGCCCCCAGCCTAGCGCGTCGCAAAAGAAAACGGCCCCGCATAGCGGGGCCGCCAGGGTGGGCCGGGATGGGGGAGGGGATCCCGGCCCGCGTTCAGCGCCCAGACGAGGAGAGAGGGGCGCCGAACGTTGGAACGCGTTACGCAGCGACGGCTTCGGCCGCTTCGTGCGACGGAAGTGCCGCCAGCGCACCGGCAATGGCGTCTTCACGATGCTGCGGCGAATAGGCGATGCCTTCGGCGCGCACGAATTCGACCTCGTTGATGCCCATGAAGGCGAACACCTGGCGCAGGAACGGCTCCTGGAAGTCGGCCGGCGAGTCGGTGTAGATGCCGCCACGGCTGCTGGCGATGATCACCCGTTTGCCACCGGCCAGGCCCACCGGGCCGTTCTCGGTGTACTTGAAGGTGCGGCCGGCCACGGCCACGCGGTCGATCCAGGCCTTCAGCGTGGACGGAATGCTGAAGTTGTACATCGGCGCGCCGATCACCACGATGTCGGCGTCCAGGAACTGCTGCATCACCTGTTCAGCATCGGTCGCCTCGGCCGCGTCGGTCTTGGCCAGCGAGCTGCTGCGCAGATGCGGTACCGGATTGGCGTCAAGATCGCGATAATCGACCTGCAGGCCATCGATCTGGCTGGCGAAGCGGGCGACCACAGCGGCCGACAGCTGGCGCGAGACGGAGTTGTCGCCAAGCACGCTGGCGTCGAGATGCAGAAGCTTCATGGCAGTCACCTGTGTTCTGGGAGGAAGGGGCGGGGTGGCCCCGCCGACGGAGAGAACGATAGGTTGTTGCAAAGGCGGAATAAAGGTGGTTGAATGCCACGTATTGTTCTAGATATGGAACTCGGGTATGCATGACCTGAATGACCTGTACTACTTCGCGATGGTGGTCGACCACGGCGGATTCGCCGCCGCCGAGCGCGCACTGGGTATTCCCAAGTCGCGCCTGAGCCGCCGCATCAGCCAGCTGGAAACCGACCTGGGCGTACGCCTGCTGCAGCGCTCCACGCGCCGTTTCGCGGTCACCGATGTCGGCACCAGCGTGCACCGCCATGCGCAGACGATGCTGGCCGAGGCCCAGGCCGCACGCGAAGTGGTGGACCGCCTCAGCGCGGAGCCGCGCGGCGTGGTGCGCGCCAGCGTGCCGGTGTCACTGGCGCAGATGCAGCTTCCCAAGCTGCTGCCCAAGTTCCTTGAGCAGTACCCGAAGGTGCGGCTGCAGCTGAACATCAGCAATCGCCGCGTGGATATCATCAATGAAGGCTACGACGTCGCCCTGCGCGTGCGTTCACGCCTGGACGACGACGGCAGCCTGGTGATGCGCAGCTTCGGCCAGGTGCAGGAATTGCTGGTGGCCAGCCCGAAGTACCTGGACCGCGCCGGACGCCCCAAGGACCCGGAAGAGCTCACCCAGCACGTCACCCTCAGCATCAGCGAAGACGAAGCACGCCAGCGCTGGGAACTGCATGGCCCGGAAGGCGAAGTGCGCCGGGTCGACTTGCAGCCGCGCGTGGCCGGTTTCGACTTCCCGCTGCTGCAGAGCATGGTGAAGGACGGTTTCGGCATCACCATGCTGCCGGAGACCGTGTGCGCCGACGCCGTGCGCAACGGTGAGCTGGAAGTGGTGCTGCCGGACTGGTCGCTGCCGCAGGGCGTGTGCCACGCCGTGTTCGCCTCGCGCCGCGGCCTGCTGCCGGCGGTGCGCGTGTTCATCGACTTCCTGGCCGAGCACCTGCCGCCGCAGCTGGAGGCCTCGCGCCTGGATTGCGGTGGCGCCTGTGAAAAGGCCAAGGAGCGGATCAAGGCCAGTGCGCTGGGTGCGCTGGCGGTGGATGCCGGCTGAGGGCTGCTGCACTGCTTCCGTGAAGAAAAGCCCCGGCGACGTTCCGGGGCTTTTTGCTTCAATCCGACGGTGTCATCCGCACGCCCAGTCGATCTTCATCTGCTGCAGATCCAACTGTGCGTTGCCGCCACCGAAATTGAAGCCGCCAAAACCCTCCTCGAATTCGAGGTAGTAGGGGCCGAACTCAGGGTAGCCCTGCTGGGGCTGCATCGTTCCGCCGAGGTGGGCAATGGAATCCCAGCGACTCAGGTTCAGTTCCTCACCACGCTCGCTGAATGCCTCGATGTATCCACTGATGGCGCATTCGCTTTCCCACTCCCGCGGCGACCTGCCTACGTTGGGATCGTCAGTGCGGATGGATGCGCTGATCGGCAGTGCCACGGTCTCGCTGGAGGCGCCTCCGATTCCCGCGCCCGGGATGACGGCATTTCCGTTCCTGGTGTACAGCCAGCGCTCGTAGAAGTAGCTTGCGTAGTCCTGTTCGATCCAGGTCGGAGGGTCATGCAGCAGGGCTGAATTCGGCTTGGGCGGCAGGCTCAGCTCGCCATCAAACTCCTGCTGTGTAAGCCAGATGGCGCAGAATTGCGTTCCAAGGATGTCTTCCATGCTGTGGCTGTGCGCATGCTTGGCTTGGCGATGCTGCCAGAAGGGAAGCAGGTCGCTGCCCTCTGGCGGGGTCATGGAAAGGGGAGAGGCGAAGTATTCCGCGATTTCCTCGACGGTGCAGAGCTCCTCCTGCTGATCGTCTACGAACAGGGAGAGAGCAACCAGCTCATTTCCCTTGGTTCGGTACTCCGAGGGCAGGTGCAATGTAAAGGCGTGGCGCAACGGGTGCCCGTTGCTGGAACTCAAAGGCCATTGTTCACCGGTGATGCCTGGGGGAAGGCCCAGCGTCCAGCCACCGGCCCATTCGCTGCCGCGGCCTGCTTTGGGGAGTACGCGCTGAGGGCCAAGCGCGATGTCAAAGGCCTTGGTCAACGTCGGATCGAATATGGGCGATGCAGGCTCGCAGTAGGTGGCGTTCGGGTTCTCCAGGCGAATGCTCTTTACCGTGTTGTCCCGCGTGTTCACGTTCGTGGCCACCTGCAATCCGTCATCCGTGATGAAGCCGTAGGTCGCCCATCCTTCGCATGCGTCCTCTGGCTCTTCCGGCAGTACAGCGAGACGAGGATTGTTGGCGAGAGCGTCGCCGATGGCCATGCCCGTACGCAGGCCCTCGACCAGCACCGTCTTGGGCATTGAACAGGCGAAAATGACGTATCCAATGGCTCGATCGCTATCCAGTCGAACGAAAACGTCCTTGCTCAGGCAAGTCAGATGACCTTGTTCATCCGGCTCCTTCCATCGGGTGCCCAGAAGTTGGGCCAGGGCGCTTGAAGGCATGCCCGGGCGTATGTTCAGGAGGCTGGAGTTGTCCATGCGGGTAGGGGCCAGAGGGAATTGGTCACTCTAGCCAGCCGGGGCGTGGGAAGGCTATCGGATTAGTTGCAGATGGACGTGGTGCAGGGGTCTTGGGCAAATCGCCCGGCCGTGCGAGAATGCGTGCCCGGCCAGCAGGCTGGGCCGATACGGAGAGATGGCCGAGCGGTTTAAGGCACCGGTCTTGAAAACCGGCGAAGGGTTAAACCTTCCGTGGGTTCGAATCCCACTCTCTCCGCCAATAGCATTTGAGCCATCGATTTTGGATGGAGACCCTTGCTTCTTGCTTAGTGGCCCGTCGCCGAGCGGTGATATGACCACGCAGATCGAGTCATGCGATACATAGCTGCCAGCATTGGCAGCTATGCAGAAGGGTGCAATTTCTCTACACAAGAGGTAGCTGGTCGTCCGGATGGAGCGGGATAACATCCGAGACTATGACTGTCGGTCGTCTCTCTGCAGCATTTGGCTGCTTGTGCAAGCGCGAAATCCTACCCTCAACAATGCAAGGGAGGAAAAGTGCTGGCTTGTACTTTTTGATGTTACCGCTTTCAGGGACGCAGTTCAGCACGTGACCGTTGTATTCAAGACCTAGAGAGTTAGCGTTCTCGTTTCCTCGGATTAGCCTTCCGGCAAGGCGTACGGCATCCCCATGTTCGAGCTCGGGGAACAGAATTCCGCCATCGTCATTTGAGGCGGGAAGGTGTCCAAATAAGGACTTGTCCGCTACTGTGATGGTAGTGGTCTCAAGGTGACCATCCTCGGTCAAAGATCCGACTTCCAACGAGCGCCCTTCTCTGACGGCCGATGATATTCGCTTGAGCATCGCATGTGGGACGTCCATGTACCATTTGAAGTACTCGATGGGGATATAGATGATCTCGCCGGCTTCGTTTTCGATACCAACAACGCCATTGACCGTTTTCCAATGGAGGCGACTGTTCCACTCGCGGCTCCCTTTTGTATGCTTCAGGACTTCCAAGAGCTTTCTGAATGCATCCATCGACTTTCGGATCACGTCAGAAAGGCCCACGTCGCGGAAATCCTTCTCTGCCATTTTCTCAGCGGCTTTCTTCACATACGATCCGATACCATAGGTTGCAAGGCCCGAGGCAATCAGTACGCCGTGCTCTTGGATCCAGGCAATCCAAGATCCTTCCGAGGTTCTAACCGGGACCTCATACTCGATCGCAGCCAAGCCAGGAGACTGCATTCGGCAAAAGTAGCGAATGCACTCGTCGAGGCCGAGTAGCAGGTTCCCCGCAGCGGAGGCCGAAATTACCCCGGTCGGTACTGCCTCGCCATATAGCTTCAAATAGCCGATTCCCGGCCGATCAGTATCTTCCACCTTGGATCCCCTTCCAGCAGAAACAGCGAGCCCAGAACATCGGCGAATCCTAATAATTAGCGGGATTGTTCAGTTTCGTCAACAGTTTAATGAGGCGCGTGGAGGATAGCCTTGCGCAATTGTCACTTGAGCGAGGTGCGGCAAATTACGTTTGTCGACGTGGTTTTTCTCCGCGCTTTTCCCCTGCCCGAGCGTTTCCGCGCTTGGCGCAGCGGCAAGATGCGGCGTTGGCACGTGTCTGATCGCGGGAAGTCGGCAATATGTTCTCCGAGAAGAAGCTGTTTACGATCAGTCTTCTAGCCTTTGAGGCCCGGCCTCAAAATCGCGTGGTGCTCAGAACCTCGTTGGGCTTAAGAGGCGGTTCGCGCCCTTGCGAGTGCTGCTTTGGGCTGAAGTCAGTATCGACGCCCACCCTTCGGCTTGTTATGGCACAACGGATAACTCGAGCACGACCGGAACGCCCCGTGCGGCCCATTGCGGTCCACGAACACGCCCACCTTGCACACCGGGCAGCGCTCTTCGTGGATGGCCGCGCCTGAAATCGCGGTCACTTCCACTGCCCCGTCCTCCACCAGCTCATCCAGGAACGGCGAGTGCCTGCCCTGCACGGTGAACATCGCAACCGATCGTCGCGCACGCGTCAGCGCGACATAGAACAGGCGTCGTTCTTCGCTCAGCGGATAGGTATCACCATCCGGCATCGCCAGCGAAAGCACCGGGTCATCGGCGCGCAGGCTCGGGAAGCTGCGGTTGATCATAGCCGGCAGGATCACGTAGTCCGCCTCGCGCCCCTTCGATCGATGTGCGGTCAGGAACTCGACGTCCATCGTGCTGCCAAAGGCCGTCTTCCAATCCGAAGGCACCGCACCGCGATCCGCGCGATACCGCCCCAGAACGAATACAGTCACGCGCCCGTTGCGGCCCTGCGCCACCGCGCCTGACAATAGTTGCTGGTGCAGTTTCGACAGGTATTGGCGAACGCCATCCTGCACCTCCTCACGCCGGTTCATCTGGAACGCCTGCAGCACCGGGCCCATTGCCGGCGCAGCAGAGCGGACCTTCTTGGCGATCTGCGCGGGGTTGCGGCTGATGAAGCGGCTGGAAACATCACACAGTGCCTGCGGGCATCGGAATGTCTGCTCCAGTTTCAGCACCTGGCCATGCCCCATCCATTCACGGAATCCGGTCATCACCGAAACGTCGGCGCCAGCGAAGCGATTGATCGACTGCCAGTCATCGCCCACCGCAAACAGATAGCGGCCCGGTTGGCTGACCAGCGCACGGCAGAGGCGCGCACGGGCGCGCGAGGCATCCTGGAATTCGTCGGCCATCACCAGATCGTAGGGTGATTCATAGTGGCCCTGTTCCAGCAGCCCGGCGGCCATGTTGAGCATGTCCTCGAAATCGATGCTGCGCTCGTCAGCCAGTGCATCGTCCCAGGCCTGGAAAACCGGCCCGGCGATCTCCAGGAAGCGCCGGTAGCGTTCCTTGAACTGATCCTCAGGCATCTGCCGCAGGCGTGCGGCCATGTCATCCAGCGTCAGGCAGTTGCTCTTGGCATGCGCAATGAAGGTGCGCATCAGGCCAATCAGGTCTGCATCCGGCATCGGCTTGGCGCCCTGGTCAGGCAGCTCGCGGTCCGGGTGCGGGTCGAGTTCGACACCAGACGCACCCAGCCGCTCGGCAAGATGCTGCAGGGCCTGTCCACTGCGCAGGCCGAACGACGTCGTTTCGACCAGTGCGGTGCCGCGTGCCGCATGCTGCTGCCGCTTCCAGCGCATCCCTTCGCTGTAGTTGGCAAAGTGCTTCGGCGGCTGGCCATCGGCATCCAGCGCAAAGTGCTCGTGATACAGCTGGGCGTCCGGATAGTAGAAGTCAGGACGATACTGGCGGTGGGTATCCGTCGCGGTATCGAACTCGTAGCGCCGCTCGTAGTCGTACGCCACGCCGTTGTAGAACAGCCAGTCGGCGATGACGCACTCTTCCAGGCTCTTCACTCGCTCACCCTGCAGGGTACGCATGTAGGGCGTGCCATCGCGGTCGTAACCATCGGCCATCATGTCGGCACCCAACGGCGGCAGATCGCGTCCGAACACCAGGCGGAACATGTCCCACTGGGTGCGGAAGTGGGTCGAACGGTCCTTCAGGTCGTCCACCAGTTCGGCCAGCTTGTTGAAGCCCAGCGTTGCGTCGACCGCCCATTCCGGGATATCGGGCTTGCGCCCTGTGGCCTTGGCGATGAGGGACAGGCCCAGGGCGTGGAAGGTCCAGGCTTCCACCATGGTGTCGCCCATGCCGAGCCGGTCGAAGCATCGCTGCGCGCGCTCTTCCAGCTCCTGAGCGGCGTCCTTGTTGAAGGCGAGCATCACAATCCGTTCGGGCTGGACAAAGCCGCGATCGATGGCATAAGCGGCCTTGGCAACCATCGTGGAGGTCTTGCCAGAGCCGGCCGCGGCCACGACCTGCACCCGGTTGTCGAAGCAGATGACGGCGCGGGCCTGCTCCTCGGTCAGCGGCCTGCTCTCGACCCGGTCCAGGAAGGGCTTGGCCAGACCCAGTTCACGGGTCGCCATTGCCTCATTGGCGTCCGCCCACATGGCGGGCCAATCCAGCTGCCAGTCGTGCAGTGCATCCAGTGCCATGCGGTGGCGGTCCGAGTGCAGGTCGTCATGCACCTCCTCGTCGAGGAACAGCTGCTCCAGCTCGGCTGACGGGAGGGGCAGGGACGGGCGCTCGGCCAGCAACGCCTGCTGCTGTTCGTACGTGATCCAGCGGCGGCCGGTGGTGCCTCGGTCGGTAAGCGCGTCCGCCTCGGCCAGCCACGCCTGGATCTGCGCCAGAACGTGCTCAAACAGTGCCTTGCGCCCCCGCCTGGAGCGCGCGAAAAGCACGTGCTGAACGGCAGCGGCAAGCCGGTAGCCCTGGCTGTTTGGCAGCCCATCCACGGACAGTGCTTCACCGCGCTCGGTCGTCAGTTCGACCCTGGACCAGAGCACGCCGCGAACGACCCGCACGCTGTGTTCGTTCGCTACATGCTGGCGATACTGCCCGCCGTCGATCAACAGTGCGACCTGTTCGCCATCCAGCCGCAACTGCCAGTCCGGCGAGCGGGTCATACGCTGGCCCCAGACCGAGGGGCGCCATTCCATAGACATCCAGATACTGCCTTGCGTACGTCACCGGGCGTAAAGCGCCCTTGCCGCCCCATGATAAGGCGGCTTGGCGTGGCACGCTGCGTTTTCCGGTCAGTCGCGCGCGTGAGCCAGCGATGGCATTGCACCCTCGCCAGCGCGACAGGCGTCAGGCGTTCACATCCACGACGATGCGGCCGCGCACCTTGCCGGGGATGATCTGCTCATAGACATCCAGCACCTCGGCGAGGCCGATCTGCTGCACGGTGCTTTCCAGCTTTTGCGGGTCCAGGTCGGTCGCAAGCCGATCCCAGGCGCGCTGGCGAACCTCTTGTGGAGCATTCACCGAATCCACGCCGGCCAGGGTCACGTTGCGCAGGATGAAGGGCAATACCGAGCCGTGCAGAGCGTCGCTCTGCGCCAGGCCGCACGCGGCCACGGCACCGCGATACTTCGTCTCGGCGATGGCGTTGACCAGGGTAGGGCCGCCGGCCACATCCACCACACCGGCCCAGCGTTCGGCGCTCACGGGCCGGTTGCGCGGTTCCGAAAGCTGCGCGCGGTCGATGATTTCGCTCGCCCCCAGGTTGTGCAGATACTCAGCATGCTCCGGGCGCCCGGTAGCGGCCACCACGCGGTAACCCAGCTTCGAGAGGATTGCCACCGCGATCGAGCCGACGCCACCGTTGGCGCCGGTGACCAGCACATCGCCCTGTGCAGGCGTCACCCCTGCATGTTCCAGGGCCAGCACGCACAGCATCGCGGTGTAGCCAGCCGTGCCGATGGCCATTGCATCGCGGGTGCTCAGGTTGTCGGGAATCCGGTTGAGCCATTCGCCCCGCACCCGGGCGCGCTGGGCCAGGCCGCCGTGGTGGCCCATGCTCAGGTCCCAGCCATTGAGCACGACGCGGTCGCCTGGCTTGAAGTCGGTCCTGCTGGATTCCAGTACCACGCCTGCCAGATCGATGCCGGGAATGAGCGGGAACGTCCGGATGATCGGACTCTTGCCGGTGAGCGCAAGCGCATCCTTGTAGTTGAGCGTGGAGTACTCGACCTGCACCAGGACGTCGCCGTCCATCAGGTCGGCCTCGTCGAAATCGACCAGCTCGGTCGAGAGCTGGTTGTTCGTCTTGCGGGTCAGCAGTGCTTTGAACGTCATGGATGGCCTCACATTCATGGGATGGGGCCATGCTAGGCTCGCGCCTCTATCGCAACAAGAACGACGATTTTCCGTAGGTACTATGGTCTTCCGGAGTATGCATGCGTAGCAAGCGTTGGGATGGCAAGAGCGGGTGTGCGGTGGAAGTGACGCTGTCCGTGATCGGTGGCGTGTGGAAGCCGATCATTCTTTTTCACCTGATGACCGGCAAGCGACGTTTCATGGAACTGACCCGGCGAGTGCCCAATGCCACCCAGTCCATGCTGACCAGCCAGTTGCGTGAACTGGAAGCCGATGGCGTGGTGATCCGCCACGTGTATCCGGAAGTGCCGCCGAAAGTGGAATACGAGCTGTCCGAGTTCGGCCGCACGCTGGTGCCGGTGCTGCTTGCCATGCGCGAGTGGGGTGAAACCTATCGTGGCTATCAGAGCACCCAAGGCGATAGCTGAAAGCTGAGCGGCGTTGCGCTTGCCGCATGTGGGTTTCGCGAATGCCTACAGCCATCGGCGGGTCTTTGGCACCGCGAGCGCGCATGTCGTATACGGCTGGCCAGGGCGTCCGGAAAGTACGCGTCGATGGTAGTCGCCTGCTGGCGAAGAACGCCAGTCAATGGACAACTCGACATCCACTGACGCAACCAACGTAGCGACGTGATCGATCAGGATTTCCCTGCTTTCCACCGCCGGTTCAGGGCGGTAACCATGGCCGCGCCAGGGCATTCGCCGTGGCCGGGATTGGCGTCCCGAACGTACATGATGCGCGGCGTCACGGTTGCAGCCAGAGTTGCCACCGTGACAATGCATCGCCTGCCAGTTCATGGCGGACGGTGCGTGGGGATCTCTCGATCCGCCGGCTTCTTGCATCATGTATCCGGCACGCCAACCCGCACCGTCCGCCACCTTGCATCTGCAGGTGGCCACATCGTGAGGTTGCCGTCATGCCCGAACGTCTTCCCGATCATCCCCGCCTGCATGCGCTGCTGGGAGCCGCTGTACTTGATCTTCCCGCTGCCTTGGCCGATACGCTGGAGAACGCGCTCCGCGAATCCTCCGATCTCGTCACGCCATCGGCATTCTTTGCACACCTGAAAGGCTACGGCAGGAACCTGCGCGCCGATGGCGAGGTCTGGAGTGAAATGCGCCTGAGCCCCGGCCGCGCCTTCGACATGGCCCTGGCGACCCGCAGCGCGTCGGGCATCACGGCGTTGACCGCGGTGCTGCACGCCGCGCATGTGGCACGGGAGAGCGACGATCCCGCCTGCTATCCGTCCGCGGCGCTGGTCGAGGGCCTGTTCAACGCCTGCCAGGTGCTGTCGCTGCAGGTGGAGCGCTGTCTGGTTCCATGAAGGGCTACGATGCGGTTCCTGTTCCGTTGACGCCCGGTTCCCTATAGTGGCGCCGGAGCCCTGCAATGGAATGCCCATGCACGTGATGTCCCCCGGCCGTTGCCTGACGCTTGCACTTTCCGTCGCGGTGAGTGCCGGCGCGTGTGCGCGGCCGCCGTCCACCGAACACGAAAGGAATCCCGCCATGTCCGGCGCAACGCAGACCGGCCGCACGATCAACGGTCACACCTATACCGATGCCCCCGTGGACGTGAAGCTAGGGCCGAACACCTTCCGCATCCCGGCCAACTACCTGGACAGCCAGATCGCACCGTGGCCCGGCGAGGGCGTGACGCTGGTCATCGAATGGCCGGACATGACACCGACGGCGCCGGGTGCCCGGGCGAGTCCGCGTACGAATGATTTCCGGAAGGAAATTGCTGTGGCGATCGACTACATCGATCGTGCGCCAATCGAAACATCATTGGAGCGATTGTCCTCCAACCAGGCATCCACCGAGGAAGGATCGGTGGAGCGAGGGGATCCTCGGGATCGGCTCGATCTGCGTATTGCGCGGCCCGCCGTCATGGGACTGACGCCTTACGCCATCGATGAAACGAGGATGGGGATTTTCTCGAAGGAATACGAGGCACGCTATGGAAAACCGCCCACGCGTAATCCTGCCTATGAAGATGATTGGTACATCGCGCGCGCTCCAAACGGCAGTCTGACCACATTCATCAAATGCGAAAGCACGGCGTTTCGGGGGGATGGCGTTCGCCTGCAGGGCGATCAGGTCATCAGTGAGCAAGGGCAAGCCGCTGCGGGGTGCTTCCACTATTTCTCGGATGTGGAGAACAAGCTTTCCATCTCGCTGAACTACAAGCGGGCCTTCCTGGCGGACTGGAAGCGGATGGAAGATGCGGTGCGGGATATTCTCGCGCGCTCCCGCGTCCGGAAGTGAGTGCATTCAGGAGCAGGCGATGGGCGGATTGACGCAAGAAAATCTCAAGATTCTGGCCAGCTATGCCAAGGCCGGAAACCGCGAGTTGTACTGGAACTATCTGTCGCAGCTGCCAGATGCGGATGGCTATGGCACGCTTGCGCTGGGCGTCGTTCGCAACGACAGCTTGCCAGGCCGCGTTGCGAACAGCTACGCACAGGAATATGCCCGGAATCAGGAAGGCAAGGGCTCCGGCTTTCCCGACGCGCAGCTGAGCGAGTGCCAATGGGAGATGTTTGGGCAGACGCTTCTGCGCCAGGACCTGGAGCGACGCCTGTTCTGGATGGAGCAGGGGCGTCCCGAATTTGCACTGAATCTCCCCGGCAAGGATGTAATGCTGGCTCACGACCGGGCATTTGAACGGCATGAACTTGATCCCAACTGCTGGACGCCGCGCGTGTTGCTGCAGGCGGCCGAGCAGAAGAGCGGCCCCGAGAAGCTGGAACAGATCTGGACCAACATGCTCAACAACGACTATGCCGGCGGCCCGCGCGTAGGCAACACCAGCGTCGATGCCATCAGCCAGATGGGATGGGCGAAGGGTGGGCAGTACCTCACCCGGTTGAGCGTGCTGGAAGCCACCCAGGCACTGGAAGGGCGCTCAGCAGTCGATCCGAACGTCATCGGTGGCAACAGCTACTACGCGATGTATTTCGCAGCGGACAGGAAGTGGGCCAGTGTCACCGCGGGTGGTGGCCACATTTCGATGCGTGAGATCACCGATCCGGCCCGCATCGCCGAGCTCAACGACGCGCGCGAGGTTCGTCTGGAGCGCCAGGAAAAACGCACCCAGTTCCACCCGGACGACCCGTACCGGACCATCACCCGCAGCCCGCTGACCGCCGCCGTGGACGACGTGCCGGATCCCTCGCAGGCACCGACCCGCCTGGCCGACATTGGTCCGGGCCACCGCGACTACGCACTGATGCAACAGGTGCGCGAAGGCGTGGCCGCGATCGACGCCCGCGCCGGGCGTACCCACGACGAGAACAGCGAGCGCCTTGTGGCGAGCGTGATGGCATTGGCCCGTCGCAACCAGCTTGAACGGGCCGACCATGTGCTGCTGAGCACGCAGACCGCCGAACATCCGGCCGGCCGCAACGTGTTCGTGGTGCAGGGCGAGATGAGCGATCCCGCGCATCTGCGTGCCGTCATGCCTACGGACACGGCAGTGCAGACGCCGGTCGAACACTCGCTGCGGCAGATCGAGGCCGCCAGCCTGGAGCGACAGCAGGCGACCATGCAGCGCCAGCAGGACAACGACGTCCACGCGCGTGACAACCCTGCGATGCGGATGGGCTGAGGTTACGCAGCAGAGCCGCGCGGGCGCCCGGCTCTGCTGGAAGGCCTTCTCAGAAGCGGTAGGCCGCCTGCACATACACCCGCCGTGGCTCGCCCGGGAAATGCCCGTTGCGTTCGATGAAGCCACTGGCTGCGTACACCTTGTCGAACAGGTTCTTGACGTTGGCCTGGAACTGCCACTGCTTCCACGTGGTCTTCCAGCTCATGTCGAATACCGTGTAAGCCTTGACCGTCTGCCCATCCAGGCTGACACGCTCGCCCACATGGTCGGCGCCGAAGCCGATGGCCGAGTTGATCGACGGCAGGTCGTAGCGTGTCCACAGGCCGAGCTTGTTGCGTGGCGCATTCGCGAAGCGGTCGCCGGAGGCATTGGTGATGCCATTCGGTCCGGCGTCCTTCACCCGTGCGTCGTTGTAGGCGTAGGTCAGATTCACCACCCAGCGCTCGGTCACATCGGCCAGCAGGTCCAGTTCCATGCCTGTGCTGCGTACCAGGCCCAGCGCGGCCAGCTGGTTCACGCCGTCTCTCACTTCGCCGGTGGCCTGCACGATGTTGCTGCGGTCGATGCGGTAGGCCGCCATGTTCAGGGTCACACGGTCGGCCAGCAGGGATTTCAGGCCGATTTCCCATTGCCTGCTGCGCTCAGCGTCGAAGGGCCCACCGGCCGCCGGATTCTGGTTGGCGGCACTCTGCGGCACGAAGCCACTGGCGACGTTGGCGTACAGGTTCACGCCGTCCCGGGCGGCAAAGGTGCTGCCCAGACGCCAGCTGAGCGCATTGCCATCCACGCTGCTGCCACCCATGCGGTCCTCGTCCTTGAAGCCATCCCAGCGCAGTCCGGCCAGCACATGCCAGCGCGTGCCCAGTGCCAGCTCATCCTGCAGATAGCCGCCGTAGCGCTTGCTGCGGGTGGCGGTGCTGCGCCAGGGCAGGGCGGCCAGGTTGTAGTCGTGCCAGGTGCTCGCGCCATAGACCGGGTTGAACAGGTCGATGCCGCGCACAGGGCCGGCGCCGCGTGCCAGGTCGGCACTGTTGGCGGTCTGCGCGGTGAAGTCGGCGTCGAGTTGATACACGTCGGCACCGAACAGCACCTTGTGTTCGATACGGCCGGTGTTGATCCGCCAGACGGCATTGCCGCTGGCGGTGAAGGCCTCGTTGTCGCGGATCTGGTTGCGCAGCTGGCGCGTCATCCACTCGGCCACGCCGTCGCGATCACGATCAATCAGCCCCATCGGCTCGTGGTACATCTGGTGCTCGTTGTTGCTGAACCAGCGCGCGGCAATGTCCACGTCCAGGTTGTCGCGCGGTGCGAAACGATACTGCGCCAGGGCGACCTTGGCGCGCATGTCGAGGAAGTCACTGGCCTCGTTGTGGTTCCATCGCCGGTCGGTCAGGAAGCTGCCGGCATCGTTCACCGGCACGCCGCGCAGGCGGTTGCCGCCCAGGTTCTGGGTGATGTCGGTGAACTGCAGCACCAGTTCGCCGGTCTGGCCGACATCGAAGGCCAGCGAGGCATCGCCGATCACGCTTTCGCTGTCGGCATTCCAGCGCACGCCCTGCTCGCTGTCGGCATACAGGCCGGCGCGATAGCGAATGCTGCCGCTGGCATTCAAGGGGCCGGTGCCTTCGATCGATCCGGCGCGGAAGTCCCTGTCGCCTGCCTGCAGCTCGATGCGGCGTTCGGCGCGCGCCTTGGGCTTGCGCGTTACATAGTTGATGACACCGCCCGCATCACCACCGCCGTACAGCGCACCGGCCGGACCTTTCAGCACTTCCACGCGTTCGATATTGAACAGTTGCGGCACCGAGAAGCCTGCATAGGGATCACCGCGAAGGCCGTCGTAGAGCACGTTCTCCTGGCGGAACCCGCGCAGGGTGACGCCGGCATAGCTGAAGAAGCTGATGCCGCTGATGCTGCGGTACAGATCGGTGACCTGGCGCGCCGCCTGGTCGTCGATCAGATCGCGCGGCACGACCTGGATCGACTGCGGTACCAGTTCCAGCGGGGTATCGGTGCGGGTGCCGACGGCCGCATCGTTGGTGCGATACAGGGTCTGCGCGCGGCCGCGGACTTCCACTTTGTCCAGGTCCTTCGGGGTGTCAGCGGAGGCCTCGGAAGCCAGTGCAGGTGTAGCCAGGAAAAGGGGCAGCGCCAGGCAGAGGGCGTGCTTGAGCGGGGTTGGAAAGGGCATGAGGGGCGAGGCTGGGCTGCAAATGAGAAAGATTAGCATTTGCAGTGCTTCGGGACCTATCCCCCGGATGCACTATGGACGCGGGCCCGGGTCGGTATACGGGGTGCCGGCCAGGGCCACCAGCACGCCGGTCCCGCCGCGCACGATCAGCTGCAGCATCGCCTGGCGCGGATCCTCACCCTCCTGCTGGCTGGCCAGGCCTCCCTGATAGGCCGCCACCATCGACGCCAGCAGCATCGCCGCACCCAGGCGTGCCTCGGCATCATCCGCTGGCCGCCCGACCGCGCTTGCCATCAACAGCGTGAGGTCGTCGGCCAGCAGTGCCTGCAGCCGTCGCGCGTGCGCCACCAGCACCGGACTGTCGGCCACGGTGGCCCAGAAGGCCGCTGCACCGGAGTTGATCCGCAACAGGGGATGGCCGCTGTCGAGCAGCTCCCTCACCAGCGACTGGAAAGCGGCCAGCGGCGTCATGCCGCGGCGCGCCGCCATGCCCTCGCGCAGCAACACCCGCGCCTCCTCGTCGCGGTCGAATACCAGGTCCTCCTTGCTGGCGAAATAGTTGAAGACTGTCTTGCGCGAGACCCCGGCGGCCTCGGCGATCTCGGACATCGACACCGCCTCGAAGCCACGCCGGATGATCAGCGCGGTGGCGACATCGGAAATTGCCTGTCGGGTCTGTGCCTTGCGTTGCTCGCGACGGCCTTGGGGCGGGGTCATGGCGGTTGGCTTGTGTAAACGTACACCCAGTGTAACATTGTGCGCACCAGAGCGCCGGGCCGGCGCAGGCCGGGGAACCTGATGCTGTACGACGTTGTCATTGCCGGGGCCGGCCCGGTCGGCTTGTTCCTGTCCTGCGAGCTGGCCCAGGCCGGCTGTTCGGTCCTGCTGCTGGAGCAGGCTGAGTCGCCCGATTCAGCCCTGAAGCGCCTGCCATTTGGCCTGCGCGGCTTGAACGCGCCCACGTTGGAAGCGCTGGATCGGCGCGGCCTGCTGGACGCGGTCGCAGCCCGCCAGGTGCTGAAGCCGGACAAGGGCGCACCGCCGCCCGGCACCGCCCATTGGCTGGCACAACCGCGGCCGTTGGGAGGCCACTTCGCCGGCATTCCGTTCGCGCTGGATGACGTGGACAGCGGGCGCTGGCGTGATCGCCTGCCGACCCCGGTACCCACCCAGATGGCGGTGGAGCTGCAGTCGCTGGAGACGGTGCTGGCCGAGCGCGCAGTGTCGCTGGGTGTGCAGATCGAGCGTGGCTGTTCGGTGCAGGCAGTGCAGGCACACGACGCACAGATGCAGGTGCAGACCGGTCGCGGGCTGATGCGGGGCCGATGGCTGGTCGGTTGCGATGGCGCCCGCAGCACGGTACGCAAGCACTCCGGCTTCGAGTTCGCAGGGACGGCGCCCGAGTTCACCGGGTACACGCTGCAGGTTGAACTGGCCGATCCGTCGGTGCTCACCCCGGGGCGTCAGTTCACCGAATACGGCATGTGCAATTTCAACCCGCCGGGCGTGCTGGCGCTGGCCGATTTCGACGGTGGCGCAGGCCACCGCGGGCCACTGGACCTGCACGCCGCCCAGGCGTTGCTGCGGCGGGTGTCCGGGCGCCAGGCAACGATCACCGCGTTGCATCTGGCCACCACATGGACCGATGCCGCGCGCCAGGCCACGGCCTATCGCAGCGGCCGCGTGCTGTTGGCTGGTGATGCGGCGCACATGCATTCGCCGCTGGGAGGCCAGGGCCTGAATCTCGGCATCGGCGATGCGATGAACCTGGGGTGGAAGCTGGCCGCCGTGGCGCGAGGCGACGCCGCCGAGACGCTGCTGGACAGCTATCAGGCGGAGCGCCATCCGATCGGCGCGCGGGTACTCGACTGGTCGCGTGCGCAGGTGGCGCTGATGCGACCAGGCCCAGGGCAGCGCGCGCTGGCGGCGGTCTTCGCCGACCTGGCCGCGACCCGCGACGGCGCCACCTATCTCGCTGAGCGTTTGTGGGGCGTGGCACAACCACCGGTGTTCAACGGCGAGCATCCGTGGGTTGGCCAAAGCGTGCCTGACGTCCAGCTGGCCAATGGCGATCGCATGGGGGAGCTGCTGCGCGCAGGGAAGGGCGTGCTGCTGGGGCTCGATACCGGCGTTTCACTCGGCCCGATCTTTGCGCGCTGGCAACGCTCGGTTCCCTGCGTGATATCCACGGCGCGCGATGCGATGGGACTGGGTGCGTTGCTGGTCCGCCCTGACGGTATTGTGGCCTGGGCCTGCGATGCTGGCGGCGACACCTCGGGGCTGGAGCCTTCGCTGGAACGCTGGTTCGGTTTGCCGTGGTGAACGGCGCGCTAGGGGGATGCCACCATGGCCTGGGCGCGGTGCCCGGTCTCGGTCATCACCGAGGCCAGCTGCTTCAATGAGTACGGCTTGCGCAGCAGGGTGAAGCCATGGCCAGGATCCCGCGCCAGCAATTCGCTGTAGCCGCTGGTGAGGATCACCGGAAGCTCCGGGAAGCGGGCGCGGATGGCACGGGCCAGATCCAGGCCGTTCATGCCCGGCATCACGACGTCGCTGAACACCACATGGAAGCGCGCGGCATCCCGTTCCAGCTCGGCCAGGGCCTCGTCCGCATTGCGTGCAAGGACCACGCTGTAGTCGAGTTCGCGCAGGGCGCCCACCGCAAATTCGGCCACGTCGACGTTGTCTTCCACCACCAGCACGCAGACGCCATGACCATGCTGCAGCCCCGATTGCGCCGCCGGCCGTTCCGCCGTTTCTCCTGCCTGCGCCAGTGGCAGATACAGCGTAAAGCGGGTACCGGCGCCGGCCTGGCTCTGCACGTCCACCTCGCCTTCTGACTGCTTGACGAAGCCGAATACCTGGCTGAGACCGAGCCCGGTCCCAGCGCCCACGCTCTTGGTGGTGAAGAAGGGCTCGAAAATGCGGTCAACCACCGCAGGGTCGATGCCCGCTCCGGTGTCGGTCACACTGATCGCGGCAAAGTCGCCCTTCATCGGCGCGGCGAAGCGCACCGAAGGCACGGCGGTTACCCGTTCCACTTCGATGGTCACCCGGCCGTGTCCCTCGATCGCGTCGCGGGCATTGACCGCGATGTTGATCAATGCGGTGTCCAGCTGGGTCCGGTCCAGCAGTACCGGCATCGGTGTATCGGGCAATGTCAACGACACCTGGATGCGCGCGCCAAGTACCGTGGTGATGATATCCGAGAGCGCGTGCACGCTTTCGCAGAGGTCGAAGACCTCCGGCGACAGGCTCTGGCGACGCGAGAATGCAAGCAGTTGCGCGGTCAGCTTGGTGGCGCGGTCCGACGCTGTTGCAATGGCCTGGATGTAGCGGCGCCGGGTGTCGTCTGCCGGCCACGTGTGCAGGAGCATGTCTACCGAACCGGTGATGACCTGCAGCAGGTTGTTGAAGTCGTGGGCCACCCCGCCGGTGAGCTGGCCGATCGCCTCCAGCTTCTGCGACTGGCGTAGCTGCTCGCGGGCGCGCACCAGTTCCAGATGGGCCTCCCGCGCCTGCTCGGTGATCGCCGCGACCTGGCGGCTGTGCAGGTCGCGCTCGATCACCCGTTCGGTCTGTTCGCTGACCACGCACAGGATGCCGGCCACACTGCCGCAGCCGACGCGCAGCGGCGAATAGGAGAACGTCCAGAATGTTTCACGCAGCGTGCCGTCGCGATCCATCATCAGTGGGAGGTTCTTGAAACTGCGGCTGGTGCCGGCGAAGGCATCGTTGACGGCCTGCACCACGTTCGGCCATACGTCCGCCCAGACATCCTCCAGGCGATTGCCCATCGCGCCGTGCAGTTTTTCCCCCAGCATGGGCAGGTACGCATCATTGAAGAAGAACGCCTTGTCTTCCTTGCCCCAGGCAAGCCACAGGGGTTCTGGCGAATCCAGGATCATCGCCAGCAACGTGCGAAGTTCGGCGGGTGCGCTTGCGGCAGTGGCCGAGCGGGCCCAGTCACTGTCCTGCAGCAGTCGGTAAGCGAGCTGATCAGGTGCAGAGACTGGCAGGGGAAAAGGATGCATGGCCGCCATTGGCGCAGGAAGGTGGCGCAGCATAGCCGAGCGCATGTCATGACGCTCTGCACACCGCCGACATGAAAGGCCTCGCCACTTCGCCATCGACGTGGCAGGGATGCACCCTTTGTTCCGCAGGTTGCCGCTATCGCGGCGCAGCGCGAAGGGAGGCGAAGCTGGCCTGAGCGGCGGGTCTAGCCCTCACGACCTGCCTGCGCGGTGAGCGCATCCCGGCCAGCCTCGGTGAGATCGATATCCCCGTCCTCTGCCTGTACCGCCCATCCGGCGGTCACCGCCCACGTTGCGGCATCACCGCGCACCGGTTCTGCAGCGGCGATGGCCTGGAGTATTTTCCGCTGTTCCACAGTCATTATCACGTCGCGGTCCTCAGATACCCAGCAACGACGCCGGTTGCCAGTCCGACAGACGGGCATGGCTGACCGGTTGATGGCAGCCGCACCCGTCGCAGCGGAACAATGCTCCACCTGGCAAGTGCACCAGATTGTCCTCACTGGCCGAACTGGTCGATGCGCAATGCCGGCAGGTGACCGTGAGCGCGGTGATGCGCTGCACGCCCCCTGACAGATCGAACACGGCCTCGAACGCGCGAATGACAGGGTGGGCAGTGTCCGGCATCTGAATCTCGACAGGGTGGGGAGACCTCATCGTCGCGCGCCGGTTGTGATGGGCCAGTCAGCCAGGTGCATGGACATGATCAAGACAGCCGCGGCAACCGGCAGCGCTCCATTTCAGAGATCCTTTTTCTTTCCGCTCAGGTCCAGCGGCTTGTCACTGCCGCCGCGCTCGCTCGACCACACTTCCACACCCTTGTTGCAACGGCTCTCGCGGGCAGCGACCTCGCGTGGCAGATCCTTCAGATGGGGTGACTCCTGGCAGGCCGGATGCATGGCGCTGTCGTCGTAGGTGGCGCAGGCGCTGAGCGACGCCAGAGCGATGACAGTGAGGGTGGCGCGGAATGAAGGCTGCAGGTTCATGGGATGGCCTCGGGTCATGCCAGGATGGCCATGGAATTCAAATCCGTGACGCCGGGCATGCACAATCGGACCCATTGCACTTGTTATTCTGTAACAAATGCGCGATAGTCCGGCCCCTGCTGGGTCAGGCGATGCAGATCATCAGCACCATGCACAGCGCCACCATCAGCACGAACACACGACGGCTCAGCGCCAGGCAGGCCAGATAGGCTGCGAGCGCCCAGGCAGCCAGCAGCGCGCAGGCCACCACCCACAGCCCGATCCCCATCATCGAATCGGCTGCCAACGCGGACAAGGCGATGGCCTTGGACAACGCCACCCCCAGCACGCTGCCCAGCATGCCGGCCTGCAAGGCGATGGCATCGTGGCGGGCAGGGGCGCGAGGGTGGTGCATTGCGGGTCCGGTGCAGGCCGAGAAAACGGCGTCGGCTGCACTGTGCCCAAATGCACATCCACGAAATGTGTTCATCGCGCGTCAGGAGCGCGACGAAGCCGGCTCAGTCGAACGGTTGACCTGTGGATGCGGTGGTTGGACGCCCGTTCTTCAGTGGGTGACGGCGACGGGCGGGTTGCGCTTCTTGTCCAGCATCACCGCCACGCACCACAGCAGCAGGCCGCCGATCGCGGTGGCTGCGCCGACATAGCCGGTACTGGCCGGGCTGAAGCCGGCGCTGATCGCC
Organism: Stenotrophomonas sp. YJH_SMC_94-11; assembly: GCF_059370435.1. NCBI lineage: Bacteria > Pseudomonadati > Pseudomonadota > Gammaproteobacteria > Lysobacterales > Lysobacteraceae > Stenotrophomonas > Stenotrophomonas sp. YJH_SMC_94-11. The sequence goes on from NZ_JCAFTR010000002.1 coordinate 331,639, forward strand.
ATGCCGCCCAGCCACGGGCCGAGTGCGTTGGCGGTATTGAAGGCGGCGTGATTGGAGGCCGCCGCCAGCGTCTGCGCTTCGCCGGCCACGTCCATCAGGCGCGTCTGCAGCACCGCCGCCAGCGCACCCATGGTGCCGACCGTGATGATCATCGGGCCGATGGTCCACACCGACTGTGCGGCCAGCGGATACAGCAGCAGCATCACGATCGACCACAGCAGCACCACGGCGGCGGCCTTGAAATGGAACTTGTCCACCAGCCAGCCACCGGCGATGTTGCCGATGATCGCGCCGATGCCGAACACGCCTACTGCCAGCGGCATCCACGATTCGGCCACGCCGGTGACCTGCACGAGGGTGGGTGCGAGGTAGGTGAACACGCAGAACATGCCGGCGAAGCCGACCGCACCGATCGCCAGCGCCAGCCACACCTGGGGAGTGTTGAAGGCGCGCAGTTCGCGCATCGGCGAGGTACGCACTTCGTCCGGGTCCGGCAGCAGGAAGCGCGCGATCATCGCCACCGTGGCAATGGCCAGCACGCTGACCAGGGCAAAGGCGGTGCGCCAGCTCAACTGCTGGCCCAGCCAGGTGGTCAACGGATTGCCGACCAGGATCGCGATCGACAGGCCCAGCAGCACCCGCGACATCGCCTGGCCGCGCTGGCCGGCAGGGCTGATCGCAGCGGCCACCAGCATCGCAACGCCGAAGTAGGCGCCATGCGGCAGACCGGCGACGAAGCGTGCCACCAGCATCGTGCCGTAATTCGGTGCCAGCGAGCTGGCCAGGTTGCCGATCGCGTAGAAGCCCATCAGCGCCAACAGCAGCTTGCGGCGCGGGAAGCTGGCACCCACGAAGGCGAGGATCGGGGCACCGACCACCACGCCGATGGCGTAGGCGCTGATCAGGTGCCCGACCTGGGTTTCGGAAATCGACAGGCCGCGGCTGATCTCCAGCATCAGCCCCATGCTGGCGAATTCGCTGGTGCCGATGGCAAATCCACCCAGCGACAGGGCGAGGATGATCAGGGTGCGCTGGCGGGGCGTCAGCCGCGCAGCCAGGGAAGAGTTGGGGCTCATGCGGGGGCGCGATGGGGCGGGGGAGCCGTCCATTGTACTGCTGCACTGCAACAGGAGCAGCAGCACTCAGGGTAAATCAGCGTTTGATCGGTGACACGCCGGCCCTCCGCGCCGCCTCGCGGCCGGCTCAGATGCCCAGCGCCGCCCGGGCATGAGCGTATTTGTCGCGAAGGCGCCCTGCCGTGGTCCCGTCCAGCATCGCCAGCCGCTGTGGATCGGCGTTGTCATCCAGATCGGCGCGCTTCACTTTCAATGCAAGCGGGTGGGCGGCAATGCGCGCGTAGTAGCTGTCCGCATCAGGAGCTGCATCGCGGTTGAGCAGTTGCACCGCCTCGCGCAGCGGCGCCGGAAATACCTCGATCCGCGCGGCAAACGCCGGGCAGTCCTCGGCCACGTCATGCAGCCAGGCCACCACTTCGGCGTCATCGTCGCCGCGCACGGCGGCCGCCACCCGCGCCACATGGCCGATATAAGGCTGGCCGGCCTTGTCGATCTGCCCCGCGTGGGCCTCGGTGGCCAGCGTACGGGCAAGTGCTACCCAGTCCATTGCAGTCTCCTTGGATATCCGCGCACAGTTTCGCGCAAAAGCCGCAGCGGTTGTGGATGCGCCCATGACGCTGCCACGGGCATGATGGCGAGGCAGGGGACGCAGTGTTGCCCCGACAAGGAGGAGTGCGATGCAGGAATTCAGGCATGTGCTGGAAACCCGTGGCCGCTATCAGCTGGTAGCGGTGTCCTACGAGCCGGTGTACGCTCCCGGCGATGTGGTCGGCCATGCGGTCGTCGCCGACGATGGGGATCGTCTGACCGACCTGATATCACTGGCCGAAGCGCGCCAACGCTTGCTGCAACTGGTGCGTGAAGAGGGCGAGGAGCCCGGGCTGGAAAACGAGAACCACCTGCGGAAGAAGGCGTCGCGCTGGCGCCACCGCTAGGCCGTCGCGCCGCGTGCGCATCATGGAGGATTCGGGTGTTGCCCAGTAAGAAGTATCTGCTCATCGCCATCATCACGCTGGCGACCCTGCTGCTCGGTTTCGTGTTTTCCGGCTATCTGACCCTGCTGTTCCTCGGGCTGGACACCCAGCTGTTCACCTGGAACACCTACTACCAGTACGTCCACGCCATCGGCCAACCGCAGGTCGCGCCCTTCGTGGGCAAGATCAAATGGGCTGGCTACGTGGGCTTCGGCCTGCCCCTGCTGGTGCTGCTGGTGGCCGGCCTGGTGCTGCTGCTGAAGAAGGACAAGCGCTCGCTGCACGGCGACGCGCGCTTCGCCACCGGCGCCGACCTGGCCAAGCACGGCATGTTCAAGAAGACCGGCCAGAGCATCGTGGTCGGCAGCCATGGCGGCAAGCTGGTGCGCCTGGATGGCCAGCAGTTCGTGATCCTGGCCGCGCCGACCCGCTCGGGCAAGGGCGTGGGCGTGGTCATCCCGAACCTGCTGGAGTACGGCGAATCGCTGGTGGTGCTGGACATCAAGCAGGAGAACTTCGACCTGACCAGTGGCTGGCGCGCCAGCCAGGGCCAGGAAATCTACCTGTTCAATCCCTTCGCCGAGGACCGGCGCACGCACCGCTGGAACCCGCTCAGCTACGTCTCCGATGATCCGGCCTTCCGCGTGTCGGACCTGATGAGCATCGCCGCGATGCTGTATCCGGACGGGGCCGAGGACCAGAAATTCTGGGTCAGCCAGGCGCGCAACGCGTTCATGGCCTTCACCCTGTACCTGTTCGAGAACTGGGACGACGAGCGCAGCAGCGGTTTCCCGGGCGGCGCCGGCACCCCCACGCTCGGTGCGGTGTACCGTCTGTCCTCCGGCGACGGCACCGACCTGAAGAAGTACCTCAAGACCCTGTCGGAGCGGCCGTTCCTCAGCGCCAACGCCCGTTCGGCGTTCGCCAACATGCTGTCGCAGGCCGATGAGACCTTCGCCTCGATCCTGGGCACCTTCAAGGAACCGCTCAATCCCTGGATCAATCCGGTGCTGGACAAGGCCACCAGCTGCAACGACTTCCTGCTGACCGATGTCCGCAAGAAGAAGATGACCATCTATATCGGCATCCAGCCGAACAAGCTGGCCGAGAGCCGGCTGATCATCAACCTGTTCTTCAGCCAGCTGATCAACCTCAACACCAAGGAACTGCCCAAGTCCAACCCGGACCTGAAGTACCAGTGCCTGCTGCTGATGGACGAATTCACCTCGATCGGCAAAGTGGAGATCATCGCCTCGGCGGTGTCGTACATGGCTGGCTACAACATCCGCCTGCTGCCGATCATCCAGAGCATGTCCCAGCTCGACGCCACCTACGGCCGGGAAGTGTCACGCACCATCATCACCAACCATGCCCTGCAGATCCTGTACGCGCCGCGTGAGCAACAGGATGCCAATGACTATTCGGACATGCTGGGCTACACCACGGTGCGCAAGAAGAACGTCACCCATGCCCGCGAGAAGACCCACAACTTCACCGAGGAACGGCGCGCGCTGATGCTGCCGCAGGAGCTGAAGGCAATGGGGCCGGACATGGAGGTGTTCCTGTATGAGGGCATACCGCATCCGGTGAAGTGCGACAAGATCCGCTACTACAAGGACCGCTACTTCACTTCGAGGCTGCTGCCGAAGGTGGACGTTCCGATGCTGAACGTCTAATTCACGACGCTTAATTTGTGAATTCGATTCGAAGTTAAGAATGTGAATTCGTGATTTCGGTCAAGAATTTGGCATTTGTTCATGGATTTTCAGACTTGTCTGACATGGAATTGACGCGTGGTTGTGCGACCCTGTGCATGTCGTCCAGAAGTGTGTGCTGGATGTCGAAGATGTAGCAGCAGGGTGGCCAGGAGTTTGTGCCATGGAAACAAGGATGGTTTCGACGTTGGTGAGGTATGCGGATGTGTTGTCGGCTGCGCCGATGGCCCCGCGACCTGGTTGGCAGCCTTTGGGCTGCAGGGGAGCCGGAGTGGGTGCGCTGCACACAGCGTGTCGCTCCGATTCCGGCGTGCGCGATGCAGCGCCGGACGACCAGGGGACCAATGCTCGGGACTGCTTTTTCGTACGTCAAAGTGAAGCCCGTATGAATCAGGCGTTTATCGCGAAAATGTCCATCGCCGCAGTGGCGGCGCTGATGGTGGCCGGTTGCGCCACCAAGTCCGCTCCGGATTTCGGAGGCCGCTGGAAGCCGGTCAACCGCTTTGCTGCGACGACGACCGAAATTCCGCTGTACTCCAGCTACGTCTACCAGGCCTCGCCGATGGATGGCACGCTCAAAGCCATGCTCGAGCGTTGGGCCAAGGATTCCGGGCGCACGCTGGACTACCGCCTCAGCTCGGATTTCACTCTGTATGGCGCGGTCTCGAACATCGACACCACCAACGCACAGCAGGCCGTGATCGATCTGACCGCAGCCTATGCGGCGCAGGGCATCTCCGTCTCCATCGTTGGCAACCAGATCGTTGTGCAGAGCGCTGGCTCGACGCCGACCGCGTCGGCGCAGGGCGCTGATTCCAACAGCGGCACCTGAATCCACCTCGAAATCATCGAACGTGCCGCTCCCCGCGCCTGTCGCAGGGGCGCCACGCCCATTGATGTTTCAGCAGTACGGAAGAATCCATGTTCCGCAAGAAGGATCCCGGCAATAGTCCCAAGGTCGAGCAGTCGGTCGCCAAGGCGGTCAGCTACGAGATCACCGTGGCCGACATGGCGCGCCGCAGCGAGCGGCGCGCGTGGTGGGTCGCCACGGGCTCGTTGTTGATGTCGCTCGCCCTGGCGGGCGGCTACTACTACATGCTGCCGCTGAAGGAGAAGGTGCCGTTCCTGGTGATGGCCGATGCCTACACGGGTACCGCGACCGTCGCGCGCCTGAGTGGCACCTTCCAGGGCGAGACGATCACCACCAACGAAGCGATCAATCGCAGCAACGTCGCCCAGTACGTGCTCGCGCGCGAATCGTACGACTCGGCGGTGATGGGGCTGCGTGACTGGGAACTGGTGTTCGTGATGTCTACCGATCCGGTGGCGCAGTCCATGCGTGTCCGGTATGCCGGCAACAATCCGCAGAACCCGTTCGTGATGTATGGCCGCGAACGCGCGATCCGGGTCAAGATCCTCAGCATCACGCCGCTGGGCGCAGAACCGAACGGCAGCTTCCGCGGCGCTTCGGTGCGCATCCAGCGCAGCCTGCTGGACAAGCGCACCGGCGTCTCTACCTACCTGGACAACCAGCTGGTGACGATGCGCTTCGAGTACAACCAGAACCTGGCGTTGTCCGAGCAGGATCGCATCCTCAATCCGCTGGCGTTCCAGGTCACCGAGTACCGCGTCGACAACGACTACTCGCGTGGCGTGCCGGTGCCGGATGACGGCGCCATGCAGGCACAGGCGCAGCAGGCCGCGCAGGCCGCGCAGCAGGCGCAGGGTGTCTACGATCCCAACAATCCGGCCGCGGCCACCATGATCGACCCGGCCACCGGCCAGCCGGTCGCGGTGCCAGCCAACGGCCAGGTACCGGGTCAGGCAATGCCGGGACAGCCTGTACAGGGCCAACCGATGCCGGGTCAGCCGGTGCAGGGGCAAGCAATGCCGGGGCAGGCCATGCCCGGACAGCCGGCCATGAGGCCGGCGCAGAACAATTCCACCGGAACTGCTGATGGAGCAAGCAACCGATGAGTAGTCGAAATATCAGGGGAAGCGCGCTGGCGCTGCTGTCGATGTTGTCGTTGCTGTTCTCAGCAGCGGCGATGGCGCAGGCGGTTGACCACTACGAGTACGAGAAGGACCGCATCTATCCGGTTCGCACTGGCCTGGGGCTCACCACCCAGATCGAGTTGAGCCCGAACGAGAAGATCCTCGACTACAGCACCGGCTTCAGCAGCGGCTGGGAACTGACCCGCCGCGAGAACGTGTTCTACCTCAAGCCGAAGAACGTCGACGTCGACACCAACATGATGGTGCGCACCGAGACCCATTCCTACATCTTCGAACTGAAGGTGGTGGCCACCGACTGGCGCCAGCTGGAGCAGGCCCGCCGCGCGGGCGTGCAGTACAAGATCGCCTTCGTCTATCCCAATGACACGGTGTTCGGCGTCGCCCAGGAAGCGGTCGAGGAAGAGGCCAAGCCGTTGTTGAGCTCGGAGCTGGCCAAGGACCGGCAGTACAACTTCAACTACTCATATTCGACCAGCAAGGCGAAGAAGATGGGGTGGCTGATCCCGGTCAACGCCTATGACGATGGCCGTTTCACCTACCTGAAACTGCCGAACTCGCCGGAATACAAGACCGGCATCTTCCCGGCCGTGTTTGGTCGTGAAACGGAATACGGTGAAGACTTTGTGGTCAACACCACGGTTGAAGGCAATACGCTGATCGTGCACGGGACGCACCCGTACCTGGTCATCCGCCACGGCGACTTCGTCGTCGGCCTGCGAAGGAACGTGAAGAAATGAGCCAGCAGAACACTCCCGGAAACGACCCGAACAACGGACGCGACGAGAGCCAGAGCCCGTACGGCGCACAGGGTGCCGCGGACGCGCCGTCGAATCCCTATTTCGGCACGGCCCAGGCCGAGCCGGCGCCGGATCTGGACGCGGCCGCGCCGCAGCTGCGCTCGGCCGAAGAGCAGCGGCTGAACCGAAAGGCGCTGCTGTTCCTGGGCGGCATCGTGCTGCTGCTGGTGGCCATGGGCTTCCTGCTGTTCCGCAAGGGCCAGGATGACAAGGACGCTGTGCAGAAGGTGCCGGACGTTGCGCGCGTGTCTACGCCGACGCTGCCGGACGCCGTGCAGACGAGTCCGGTGCCCTCCCAGGCCATGCAACCGGTTGATCCGATTCCGATGTTGCCGCCGCCGCCGCCACAGGAGAGCAACGCTATTTCGCCAGCGATGATGGGCGCGCGTCAGGAGCGCGAGATCGAGCGTGGCCCCTCGCTGCTTGATCGCCGCATTGCCGGGTCTGGCAGCGGCGTGGGTGGCATGGGTGAAGGGCAGGGTCAGGCTGGGGGTGCTCCTTCATCCTACGAACAGGCCATGCTCGCCACGCTGCAGGCGCAGAACGGCAACACCGCCCCCGCAAAGGTTCGCCGCGGCCCGGACGTCGAGGATGTCTCCAGCGCCACCTACATCCAGAGCCCCGACGCGCTGCTGGTGCGTGGCACCTACCTGCGTTGCGTGCTGGAAACCCGCATCATCACCGACCTCGCCGGCTATACCTCGTGCCTGCTGACCGAGCCGGTGTACTCGATCAACGGTCGCAACCTGCTTCTGCCGAAGGGCTCCAAGATCTATGGCGCCTATGGCGGCGGTCCGATGGGCAAGCGCGTGGAAGTGATCTGGGATCGCATCACCACCCCCAATGGCATCGACGTTGCGATGTCCAGCCCGGGCGTGGATCAGCTGGGCGGCGCCGGTCATCCGGGCCAGTACAGCGCGCACTGGGGTAGCCGTATCGCTTCGGCGCTGATGATCAGCCTGATTTCCGATGCCTTCAAGTATGCGGCCGCCGAGCACGGTCCGGAGACCACGACCATCGCCAACAATGGCATGACGGTGCAGTCGCCCTATGAGAGTGCTACCGCACGCACGATGGAGCGCCTGGCCAATGAGGCTCTCAGCAGCAACCGTCGTCCGCCGACCGTCACCATCAACCAGGGCACAATCGTGAACGTCTACGTTGCAAAGGACGTCGACTTCACCAACGTGCTGCACCCCCGCCGGTAACCCAACGAACGATCATGGACGCCGAAGTGTCACCCCTCGCCCTCGTCTCCAGCGATTTCCTGCGCTATCAGTACGAAGTGCTGGGCATCGCCGAGTACATGACCTCTCCGGAAGTGACGGAAATCTGCATCAACCGTCCCGGTGAGTTGTACCTGGAAACGCGGGCCGGGTGGCAGCGGGTGGACGTGCCGAGCCTGACCTTCGAGCGGGCCCGGCAGTTCTGCACGGCGGTGGTGAACGAGAGCAACACCGGCCAGCGCATCACCGATGCCGATCCGGTCGTGTCGCTCACGTTCCCCACCGGCCAGCGTGCGCAGTTCGTGATTCCGCCGGCATGTGATGCAGGCAAGGTGTCGATCACCATCCGTCTGCCGTCCAAGCACACCAAGTCGCTCAGCCAGTATCACGAAGATGGCTTCTTCAACCAGATCCTGGAGAGTGATGGCAGCATCAGCGAGCAGGATCGCGAGCTGCTGGAGCTGCGCCATTCGCGCGAGTACGCCGAGTTCTTCCGGCGTGCGGTGATGTACCGCAAGAACATCGTGGTATCCGGTGCGACCGGTAGCGGCAAGACCACCTTCATGAAGGCGTTGGTCAACCATATCCCGGACAACGAGCGCCTGGTCACCATCGAGGACGCACGCGAGCTGTTCCTGACCCAGCCCAACGTGGTGCATCTGTTGTACTCCAAGGGCGGGCAGAGCACCAGCAATGTGACAGCCAAGAGCTGCATGGAAGCCTGTCTGCGCATGAAGCCCGAACGCATCATCCTGGCCGAGCTGCGCGGTGACGAGGCGTTCTACTTCATCCGCAACTGCGCGTCCGGCCACCCGGGCTCGATCACCAGCTGCCATGCCGGCAGCCCGGAGCAGACCTGGGACCAGCTGGCACTGATGGTGAAGGCGTCAGCCGAAGGTTCGGGCCTGGAGTTCAACGTGATCAAGCGGCTGTTGATGATGACCATCGACATCGTCGTGCATATCAAGGCGCATGCCGGCTCGCGCTACATCACCGGCATCGACTTCAATCCTGGGCGTGCCCAGGGGCAGGAGGGCTGAGGGATGCTGCCAGGACTGGAAATGATGGCGTGCCCGGACATGGCCGTGTCGATGGATGTGATGCAGCACGTCATCAACGTCGAATCGTCGCGCAATCCCTACGCCATCGGCGTGGTCGGCGGTGCATTGGTGCGCCAGCCCAAGGCGTTGGATGAAGCGCTGGCGACGGTGCGCATGCTGGAAGAGAAGGGCTACAACTTCTCGATCGGGCTGGCCCAGGTCAATCGCTACAACCTGGGCAAATACGGGCTGGATTCCTACGAGAAGGCCTTCCAGCAGTGCCCGAACCTGCAGGCCGGTTCGCGCATTCTCGCCGAGTGCTACAAACGCTCCGGTGGTGACTGGGGCAAGTCGTTCAGCTGTTACTACTCGGGCAACTTCGAGACCGGCTTCCGTCACGGCTACGTGCAGAAGATCTACGACTCGATCCGCCGCGGCCAGCAGGTTGCCAGCAATGGTGTTGCGCCGATCGACGTGGTGAGCCGCGGCGAGCGCCGCAGCGTGAAGGTCGAACATCATCCGCAGCTGGCCTCTCCGGCGCAGGCGCGCATCGTTGCTCAATCCAACGGCCCGGTGTACGTGCCGTCGGAAGATCCCGCACGCGCCTATGTCGTGTACCCGTCCACCGGGGCGATGGCGCGGGGTAGTTTGCTGAATCTCGCCGACCAGGCGCTTTCCAAGGTGGTGCTGGGTTCGGTGGATCGGATGATGCAGCCGCAGGCGCAGCCGGCCCAGGTGGGCGCCTATCCGCAGCAACAGTCCAGTGGTATGCCGCAGCAGTTGCCTCAGCAGCGTGCTGCGCAGGCCATGGCCATGCCGCAGCAGTTGCCGGGCGCCGCCGGTGCCAGCAATGAGGGGCCCGTGATGCTGCGGCCCTGGAGCGAGCGCAACCAGCCTGTCGCCGGTGGCGACAATTCATTCAACGCGCCGGTGCAGGCCGCACCGGTGCAGCAGATTCCCGCAGGGGATGCGGCCTTCGTGTTCTGACGAAGTCGTGGTGCGGCCAGTCCCTCGGCTGGCCGATTCAGTTGTGTTAGTCCATCAACAAGGAAATCAATCCATGAAGCGATCCAATCTCGACCTCGTCCAGGCCCAGCGCACGCTGAAGACCCTGCTGATGGCCACGATCTTCGTTGGCGCACTGTTCGCCCCGCAGGTGTTCGCCACCGGCACCGACTTCGGCGGCACCGACAAGAAGGTCTGCGGTTTCTTCTCCAACATCAACGGCCTGCTGAACATGGCCTCCATCGCCGTCGTGACCATTGCGGTGATCTTCGCCGGCTACCAGATCGCCTTCGCGCACAAGCGCATCGGTGACGTCGCGCCGATCCTGATCGGTGGCGTGCTGATCGGTGCCGCTGGTCAGATCGCGCGCATGCTGTTGGGCGAGGGCAGCGACGGCAAGTGCACCGGCGGCAGCACGACGTACTACCTGATCAACAACGCGATCCAGTACTACAGTGCATAAGAACGTCGTGTTCCGCGGCTGCACGCGCCCGGCCATGTTCCTGGGCGTTCCCTACCTGCCATTCTTCATGGTGGCAGGTGGGTTGCTGCTGCTCAGCATGTACACGAACTTCTGGTTCCTGCTCACCATTCCGGTGGCGGTCTTCATCATGCGGCAGATGGCCAAGCGTGACGAAATGATCTTCCGCCTGTTGGGCCTGCGCCTGATGTTCAAGCTGAAAGTCCGCAACGTGCAGGAACACGATGGCATGTGGGTGTTCAACCCCAACCATTACCGCGACAAGCCGGCCCGAATGGATTGAGGTCCGGATCCGGCCCGGCGGGCGCCAGCGCCCGTCGGGTCTGTTGAAACTTCTTGGCAGTACCTCTTTGGAAGCAGTCGTATGTTCAGCCCAGACACCTCCATCAGCGAGTTCATTCCATTGTCGTCGCACGTCGCCCCGAACGTGGTCAAGACCACGGGCGGCGACTACCTGCTGACCTGGCATCTGGAAGGGCTGCCGTTCGTCGGCCGTGAGGAGTGGGAGCTGGAGCATCGCCACAACACGTTCAACCGCCTGCTGCAGACGCTGCGTGCTCCCGACTTCGTGAACGTGGCGTTCTGGGTGCATGACATCCGTCGTCGCCGCACCCTGAAGGGCAAGAGCAACTACAAGCAGCGCTTCAACCAGGACGTGTCCGATCAGTACATGGGCATGCTGTCCTCGCAGCGCATCATGCAGAACGAGCTGTACCTGACCATGATCTATCGCCCCGTGGTGGCGGGTAAGCGCTTCGTCGAGAAGTCGGCGAACGTGGACAAGCTGCGCGCGGAGCAGGAGCAGGCAGTCGAAAAGCTGATGGAACTGGCCGGCAACGTCGAGGCCGTGATCCGCGACTACGCGCCGTATCGCCTGGGCATGTATGAGGCCAAGAATGGCGTGGTGTTCTCGGAAACGCTGGAGCTGTTCGGCTACCTGATCAATCGCATTGACGAGCCGGTCCCGGTGCTGTCGGCACCAATCAAGGACTACCTGCCGGTCAGCCGGCACATGTTCTCGTCCAAGACCGGTGACTTCGTCATCAATACCCCCAATGGTACCAACCACTTCGGCGCCATCCTGAACATCAAGGAGTATGCCGAGGGAACTTACCCGGGCATCCTCAACGGCCTGAAGTACCTGGACTACGAGTACGTCATCACCCATTCGTTCAGCCCGATGGGGCGTCAGGACGCGCTCAAGGTGCTCGACCGCACCAAGGGCATGATGATCTCCTCCGGCGACAAGGCAGTCAGCCAGATCGTCGAGCTGGACCAGGCGATGGACCAGCTGTCGTCGGGTAATTTCGTGCTGGGCGAGTACCACTTCATCATGACGGTCTACGGCGACAGCCAGGCCAAACTGTCGCAGAACGTGGCCACGACGCGCGCCGAGCTGTCCAATGCGGGTTTCGTGTCGACCAAGGAAGACCTGGCGGTCGCCTCGTCCTTCTATTCGCAGCTGCCGGCCAACTGGCGCTATCGCACCCGCCTGGCCAATGTCAGCTCGCTGAACTTCCTGGGCCTGTCGCCGCTGCACAACTTCGCGACCGGCAAGCAGCACAATAACCCGTGGGGCGACTGCGTCACCACGCTGCAGACCACCAACGGCCAGCCGTACTATTTCAATTTCCACGCGACCCATCCGTCGGAAAACTCGCTGGGCGAGAAGGCGATCGCCAACACCATGGTGATCGGCAAGTCCGGTACCGGTAAGACCGCGCTGATCAACTTCCTGCTCAGCCAGGTGCAGAAGTACGAGCCGTCGCCGACCATCTTCTTCTTCGACAAGGATCGTGGTGCGGAGATCTTCGTCCGTGCCTGCGGTGGTAACTATCTGGCCCTGGAGAACGGCGCGCCGACCGGCTTCAACCCGTTCCAGTGCGAAAACAATGAAGCCAACGTGCAGTTCTTGGCCGACCTGATCAAGGTGCTGGCCGGCAAGCGTGAGTACAGCGCCCGCGAGGAAGAGGATATCTACCGCGCTGTAGAGAGCATGCTCGATACGCCGATGCACCTGCGCAGCATGACCAACTTCCAGAAGAGCCTGCCCAACATGGGTGACGACGGGCTCTACGCGCGCATGCGCCGCTGGACCTCGGGCAATTCGCTGGGCTGGGTCTTCGACAATCCGGTCGATACCGTTGACCTGAGCAAGGCCAACATCATCGGCTTCGACTACACCGACATCATCGACAACCCCGAAGTGCGCGTGCCGGTCATCAATTACCTGCTGCACCGCCTGGAGTCGCTGATCGATGGTCGTCCGCTGATCTACGTGATGGACGAATTCTGGAAGATCCTGGACGGCGAGGGTGGCCTGAAGGAATTCGCGAAGAACAAGCAGAAGACCATCCGTAAGCAGAACGGTCTGGGCATCTTCGCAACGCAGAGCCCGGAAGATGCACTGAAGAGTGACATCTCCGCCGCGCTGATTGAACAGACCGCCACGCTGATCCTTCTGCCCAACCCGAATGCCAGCAAGAGCGATTACATGGACGGCCTGAAGCTGACCGAGGCCGAGTTCAGGGTGGTTACCGCCCTGGACGAGCGCTCGCGCTGCTTCCTGGTCAAGCAGGGCCATGCGTCCAGCGTCTGCCAGCTCAACCTGCGTGGCATGGACGACATCCTCTCGGTGATCTCGGCCTCGACCGACAACATCGACATCATGCATCGGGTGTTGCAGACCGCTGCAGTCCGCAACCGGATCACCGTGGATGAGCTGACGCCGGAGCAGTGGCTGGAAGATTTCTACAAGAATCGAAAGGGTTCGGGCAAGACGGCGAGTACGGAAGCTGTGGCGTGAGTCGGGTGTCCCGACGCTCTTGAACGACCGACTATGGAGACGATGATGAACAGTCCGCACAAGAACAGTAAGCAGGCCCGTATGCCGCGCAGCACGAGACTGAGCGCGCTGGCATTGGGCGCCGTGATGTCATTGGCAACCACGACGGCGAACGCAGGCTGGCCGGTGTTTGATTACTCGAACCTGATGCAGGCCATCTATGAGTACAAGAACTCGATCACCAGTTACGCGGCCGACGCTGCCGAGTATGCCGAGCAGGCAGAGCGTTGGAAAAGGACGCTGGACCAGTACGCTCAGGCGCTGGTGAAGGTGCAGGCTCAGATGCGCAAGATCGGCCTGCCGGAGGGGCAGCCGTTGGTACCCGTGCCTGCGGACTATCTGGTGGCGGAAACCTGTGGCAGCAAGAGCAGTTTCTCGCCCGGCGATCTTTTCAAGAGTCTTGTGTTCAATCCGACCGGTGACATGAAGGAGCAGCAGACCCAGATCTGCGTGAACATCCGCATGATGCAGAATCGCAAGTACAACGATTCGGTCATGTTCCTCGCGCAGTCCATTCCCCAGATGGAGTCGGGCCTGAAGGAAATATTCGATCTGCGCATCTTCAGCAATGATCAGGGCAACGTCCAGGGTTCGGACAGCGAAGCGACCCGCATGGCCAACAACCTGGAAGTGGCAGCGCAGAGCTGGGAAGGACGCATGCGTTCTTACGATGCCTACATTGAAGTCATGGAAGCCAACCAGAAGATTGTGGCACAGGCGGCGCTCAAGGGAGATCCCACCAAGACCCTTGCGAGCGATCTGGTGAAGACAGTCGCGCTGAAGGCTGCACTGTCCATCGATTGAGGCAGGCGGTGGGGTGGCCAGAGCAAGTGCAAGGGGCGGCCACCGGTGCAAAAGCGGTATTACCAAGGGATTGCAGGAATGACGATCAGGTCGATTGCCAACTTTGATTTTTCGGGCGGGTTCCAGGATCTGATGGAGCACGCTGTGCGTATCCAGTCGATCGGCGACTTCGTGTTCTTCAAGCTGATTCTTGACTACCTGCGCGACAGGATTGGCAAGTTCGGCTTCCATTTGATGGAGAACATGATGACGTGGGTCGGCGGCATCGCGCTGACCCTGATGACCCTGTGGGTGCTGGTACAGGGCTATCGGATCGTCACCGGCCGCAGCCGGGACTCGATGATGATCCTTGTGACCAACATGGCGCGCGCCGCCCTGATCGTGGCGGTGGCGACGAGCATGGGCATGTTCGGTCGCGACCTCCATGAATTCCTGACGGAAGACGTGAAGGGCCTGATCACGCACGTTGTGACCGGCAAGGATGAAAAGCCCGAGGCGCAGATCGACAAGAGCCTTGCCTGGATGCAGGTGGCGCTGTCCAGCATCGATGGCATCAAGATTCTCAATGATCCCGAGCTGCAGGCTGACAAGACCCGCGCGATGTGGTTCATCGGCCTGGGCACGGGTGGCCCTGCGGTGACGGCAGGTTCAATGCTGCTGCTGTATGAGGTCGCGATGGCCCTGTTCATCGGCTTGGGACCACTGTTCATTCTGTGCCTTCTGTTCGACCAGACCAAGCAGCTGTTCCAGCGATGGCTGTTCTACGGTATTGGAACCATGTTCTCCATGGCGGTACTGGCGGCGATGGTCTCGATCGCGCTGGACATGGTGATCCGCGTGTCGGCTTCGTTCTGGATGACGGCGCTTGTGAACAAGTTCCCGCTCATGGGCGCGTCCAGTGACGGTATGACCAGTCAGGCGATGCAGCAGGGCGGCATGGGATTGATCCTGACGACGTTGATTCTGACTGCGCCCCCAATGGCGGCCATGTTCTTCCAGGGCACCTTGGGCAGCTTCATGGCATATTCGCAGATAGGTGGCAGCCCGGTGGCGCAGGCGCCGGGCCCGAATGGGCAGCCGCCGGGTAGCTACTACACGCCGGCCGCTCCGGAGAAGGGGCGCGCAGGGGCGGATGATGGTGTCCACGATAAGCACTCAGCTGCGCGCATGACTTTGCCACAATCAGATTCAACAAGAGTGGTTGATACTGGCTTGCGAGCGGCTCATCCTGGTAAGCAGTAATTTCCATATGTATCGGAGTGGTGACGTGAAGAATATCTCGGCCTTCATTATCGCGACTGGGATTTTCCTGATCTTATTGTTAGCCGGGAACGCCCAAGCAGAAGGCCGATGCCCGCCTGGGCAGTATCCAGTGGGCGACGAGCAGAAGGGGGTTGGTGGCTGTGCCCCAATACCTGGCTCAGGGGCAGGGGAAGGGCAAAGTGGTCCTGTTGCGACTGGTCGTTGGATCAAAACTTGGGGGGCTATTGCAGACGCTGTGGTAACCGGCGACATGGGGGCTTCAGTGGGAAAGCGATCTAAACGAGAGGCGGAATCTGAGGCATTGTCGCGTTGCGCAACCCATGGCGCGACTGACTGCAAAGTTAGTACGACCTATAAGAATCAGTGCGTTGCATATGCCAATCCCGAGCCGGGCAGTAAGGGCATAGTTTCAATCTCGGTCGCCGGCTCAAGAGAGGAGGCGACCAGGCGGGTTCTCTCCTACTGTGCGAAGAACGGTGGTGGGCAATGCAAGGTGTTGTACACGGATTGTGCTGAGCCAATATTTGAATCTTTCTGATCTATGCCAGTTGAGTCATAGGTGGGATTATGAATCGGCCTTTGCATGATGGGCATGGCCTGCTGAAGAGCAGGCCATCTCATTTATGGGCAGGCCGGAACTGCTGATCAAGGTGGTAATGCTGGGTGTCGTCACTAGTCACTTGAATGCAGTTGCATGGGGGATGCCCCAGTTTGGGGCATGGTGATTTTGGCGTCGACTTCGCTTAGCACAATAGCGCTGGTGAACAAGCATTCTCTGGCCGTTGCCTTTAGCAATCGCATGCCCGCACAGTTGGCGCAGCGGGGCGGCATGGGCCTGATCCCCACGACACTTTTGTTTGCTGATGCGTCTCACATTGGCAGCCAGATTCTTCCAGACAGCGCTGAGCGTCCCCATGGCATATGCGCAGCCATGTGGCTGTTGTGAACGCCCGGGCACACTCCAGCGCGGTGCCCGACGGCAGGGGTGGGTAGGCATCCATTCACGTTAACCGCGCTTTTTATGTGATCAAGTGCGCTTTTCATCCCAAGCCCCCTTCGACGAGCCCCGCCTCCTCGAAGTAAGCTGCGTGCGCGTCAAAATCCCGGCGCGCCGGTGCCATCGAACGCAGGAGCTTTTCCGTCCATGAGGACTGTGCCCCCCCGCGATGCGGGTGACGCTTGCCACCATCGCGGTTGCCGTGGGCTCGGGGCTATCATCCGCCATGGCGGCCGCAGGGCACGTGCGAGGCATCGCCCCGTTTCCGGCCTCCGCTCGGGAACTGGCAGGACGGGATTGAAGGAGTTGCAGGGGATGGAGAAGGGGAGTGGCGTACACATGGACAATGCCTTGGCGTTCGTTCCGTCCGGCGCGAACCTGCTGGAAGCCGTGCGCGGTGATCTGACTGGCAATGGTTTCCAGGACCAGCTGCTGGTGATCGACCAACCTCCTCCGGAGGGCTTGCTGCCCGGCGAGCACGGTCCCAACCGGGTGCTGTTGCTGCTGCTGGGCGACGCCACGGGCCGATGGCAGTTGGCGGCGCGCAACGACAAGCTGGTGCCGTGTTCCACCCGGGGAGGCATTGCCGGCGATCCCTTCGCGTACGTGACCATCGAGGATGGTGCGTTCAGTGTGATCACCAACGGCGGCAGTCGCGAACGCTGGAGCAGCGTCTACACGTTCCGGTATGCACCTGCCGAGCAGGCGTGCTGGGTGCATGGCGTGCAGCGCAGGGTGGTCGACACCGAGACCGAGGCCACCCATACGCGTGACTTCTCGGCTGCCGAACTTGGCCGGGTGCGGTTCGAGGATTTCGATCCGTCCGTCGTCGCCGACGTCAGCTTGCCCTGAGTGCCATGCCGGTGAGGAGGCGGGAGTATCCAACGATGATCGAGCAGGAGTTTCACCGTGTCGCAGGATAGGGAGTCGCAGCTGTTGCGGCAGGCCACGGAGGCCGGCATGACCTCGTCCCGGGAACTGGCCAACTTCATGGCGCAGGCCGGGCACGAGTCCCGTGGCCTGAGCCGGCTCAATGAAAGTTTCAACTTCACCCGGGGTATCTCGCAGATCCCGGTGGAAGCGGCGTGGCGCAATGGCAATGGTGCGCTTGAGAGCGCGCGCCAGGAGGCGCTGCGTGGTCGGCCGGAGAACCTGGCCGAACTGATGTATGGCGGGCGTATGGGCAATGACGCGCCTGGCGATGCGTTGAAGTATCACGGCCGTGGCTATCTGCCTCTGGTCGGCAAGGAGAATTACGAGCGTGCCGGCAAGGCGCTGGATCTGGACCTGGTGAACCACCCGGAACTGGCCGCGCAGCCCGAGCACGCTGGCCGCATTGCCGTGTGGCAGTGGCAGACGCGGGTGCCGGAAGCGGCGCGCGAGGACGTGCGCGAAGCGACGCGCGCGATCAATGGTGGCCTGAACGGCATCGAGGCCCGCCAGCAGCGATTCGAGGTGTGGCAGCAGAAGCTGACGCCTGATGTGATGGCGCGGCTGGAGCGGGGCGAAGTCGGGGCGCCGGCCCAGCAGGCCACCGTGCGCGACATGTCGCAGCCTGGCGCGCCGGGGCATGCCCTGTTCCAGGGCGCCCGCCACCATCTCCAGCAGATGGGACCACAAAGCGGTCTGCGCAGCGTGCAGGAACTGGACAATGCTGCCGGCGCACTGGCGCTGAGCGCGCAGAAGGCGGGGATGTCGCGCATCGATCATCTCCTGGCTGGCAACGACGGCCGCACGTTGTTTGCCGTGCAGGGCGCGCTGGGTGACCCGGCCATGCTGCGCGCTTCGGTCGAGCGCGAACAGGCGGCGCAGCAGCCGCTGGCGCAGAGCAGCCAGCAGTTGGCCGCCAGTGTCGCCCAGCAGGACCCTGCGGCCGTGCTCGCCCGCGAGCAGGAGCAGCGCTCTCGATCCCTGTAGCACCTGATGCCGGCGGGCAGAGTGCCCGCAGGCGCTTTACGTACGACGCGTGGCGCCCTGTGGCGCCGACATGGAAACCCACCCGTAAGGACACCACATGCGAATCGTTCCCTCGAATACCCTGCACGCCGCTGCCCGCTGCACTGCATCCGTGCGCTGCCTGCCGCCGGTCTGGCTGTTGTCACTTGGACTTGCCGCAGCGTCGGCACAGGCTCAGGAGGCAGCGGCACCTGTGGTGGAGATGCCCCCCGCTGCCGAGGCTACCGTTGAGGCGCCTGCAGAGGCGGCGCCCGTTGCAGCGCCCGCGGCGGCCGACGCCGTTGTCGCGGCGCCGACGCCCGAGGTGTCGGCTGCCGTGACACCCCCTGCGACACCTGTGGTGGATGCACAGCCGGCGCCGACTGCGGATCCGGCGCCGGCGCCCGTTGCGCCCGCAGCGGCGGCACCTGTGGCTGCACCGCCCGCCTCCGTCGAGCCAACCGTTCCCGCGGTAGCCCCCGCTCCGCCCGCATTGGCCATCGTGCCGTTGCCGCCAGAGCAGGCGACCGAGCGGGCGCTCGGTGCCCGCTGCCCGGTGGATCTGGCCGGGCGGCTGGCGACTCAGGGCGACCTGCTGATTGGCGCCTGCCAGGGCACCATGCCGGCGCATCTGGCCGCGTTGCTGGTCGCGCTGCCCGCGCAGGACATCCACCTGCCGCGCAGCTGGCGCGAGCGTGAGGTGCGGCAGAAGGCCTGGTTCAAGGCTGTGCCGGGCTATGGCCAGCGCCCGGACTTCATCGTGCGGATGGGCGACATCTGGGTGCGTTCGCTGGAAGGGCGCGACGCCGACAGCACGTTCTATCTGGTGTCGGCGCCGTTCACCTGCAGCGACCAGGTCGCCAACCGTGATGAGTACGGCGCGGAGCCGGTCCGCGTACCCGCAGGTGATTGCCGCGAGGCTTATGTGGCCCAGCGTGTGTACCAGGTCCGCGGGGATGCGGCGCCGCGGGATGTGACCGCCGATGCCATGCCGACGATGCCCCCGGTCACGGAGGCCGATCGTGCGCGCCAGCTGTCGCGTGAGGGCCGGATCAGCCTGGACCACAGCAAGCTGCAGTACGGCCCGGCCATGCGTTGGTTCGTGCAATACCCGGAGTCGGCGCAGAAGGGTGGTCCGCGCGCCTACAGTGACTGGAACCGTGAGCACATCGCGTTCGTGGTCTGGACCGGTGATCGCTTCGAGCTGCGCGAGAAGGTCGCGCGCGCGCAGTGGCCCTGTGACCCGGTGGCACCCGGCGATCGCGCCTGTGGCGGATTCCCGGATTCCGGGCCCGATCTGTTCGTGACGGCCGCAGCATCCGTGCCAATGGCAGCGTCCAGCCCCTGAGCCGGAGTCTCGAAGTGATGCGGGAGCCGGGCTGACCGGCTCCCGCGCTGCATCAGGCCTGCAGGCTGCGGGTCTGGTTCCGCTGCTGTTCCAGCTGCTGGTCGCGCTCCAGCGCAACGCGCTGGTCGGCGGCCTGCTGGTCGATGCGCTGGCTGCTCTGTTCCAGCGGGGTGTTCATCGCCACTGCCGTATCCACCGACACACGAAGGTGGGCGGGGTCACCGCCCTGGCCCTGCACGGCGAAGCTGCGCGAGGCATCGGCATTCATGACCACTTCGTCGATGCGCTTGCCGCCTGCTGCGTGCATTTCGGCGGCCAGGCTGCCTGCCAGTTGCGTGCTCATCACGTCTGGTACCCGGCCGACGCGGACATCCTGCGCGTGCACGCCACGGATCGCGTCGTTGAACAGTGGGTTGCCCACATGGTTGGCATCGTCCATTCGCAGCATGCTGGTGTGATGGCCGTTCTTCTCCGCTTCGCGGCGTGCCGGCTCACCGGGCTGCAGCGGGCCGCGGATGTGGTCGTACAGGTCGACGGCGCCGCCTGGAATGCCCCGCGCCGCGCGGGTGACACCACGGCGCAGTGATTCAACGTCGTCGCGGTACTCCTCGATCATCCTGGCGTTGTCTTTTGCCAGCTTCTGCGTTTCCGGGTGCTGCAGCACCGAGCCGTCACCGAGGAAGTTGCCCAGCTTGTGCGCGCCGAACGAGCTGCCTGCGGCGATGATCGGCCGGTCGGGGATAAGGGCGCGCAACGAGTGATTGCTGAAACCGTTCGCGGCGAGCGTGCTGATTTCATTCGGCCTGGCGTAGATGCGCACCTGGCCGAAGTGCGGCGACGCCGCGCTGACCGGATCGGAGGCCATGACATGGTTGATCATGGTGTTGCCGCCTTCCGGGATGCGGTAGCTGAGGCTGACCGCGCCATAGGCGTTGAAGGTCTCGCCCTTGACGTTGAAATGGTGCGAGGTGATCTGGGCCAGAGCGCCGCCGAGGGAGTGGCCGGTGACAGTGACCTCAGGAGCACGGCCTCCAAAGGCGGCGTCCTGCTTCGCGTAATCCAGTGCACTCTTGGTCAACGCAATGGCATCGGGCGCTTGCACATTGGTGCGGGCGACGACCATGCCGCCGTCGGTCAGGATGGCATCACGAGCTATCTGCTCGGTGCCGCGATGAGCGACCACGATCTCGTTGGTGTCGGCTCGCTGATAAACCGTGCCTTGGTAACCATTGAGCCGATTATTGACGTGATCGAGAATCTTGTATTCATGCCCGTTGATCGTGACGAGCTCTTCTTCCCCCGGACGCCTCCGGCCGACAGCGCGATCCTTGTAGGCATCGTCGGAAAGCGCCGCATAATCCTGCGTGCTGATGGTCATGGGGTGACCTCGCTGGCGCTGAGACTCATCGTGAACAACTTGCCCTGAAGTTCAGCAACGTAGTCAGCCGGGTCAGCCTTGCCGGTGGCCGGATAGTTGGCAGCAAGTGGTGCCCGCGGATAGGCTGCGTCCGGATAGTAAAGCGTGTGGGTCTTGCCTTCAGTCAGCGGTTCGGCCTTGACGAAAGTCAGGAAACGGGTCTCTTCTTCAGCACCCGTTGCCTTCAGCATTGCCCCGGCGCCGGTGAACTCCCACTTGCACACGCCACGACCGTAGTAGTCTTCATCCAGCATGCGGTCCACATACAGCGTGCCCCGGTACTCGCCATCAGCGACCTTGCGCAGTTCCACCGGCTCCTGGCTGGTAATCCGTGCAGCCGTGCCGGTGGCCGGCTCGATGTGGCCGCACTGGTCTTCGTTGGTGACGTCGTACTGGGCCACGCCTTCAACTACAGCGAAATCACCCGGGGCGTCCTTCAGGCGCAGCACCAGTTCATAAGCCTTGCGCGGGCTGGGGTTGAGCTTGGCGAGGCCGCGCCCACCCTGGGCGACATCGGCTTCAGCAGCGGCACGTTCCTGGTTCATGGCGGTCTCCGGATGGCAGGCGGTCAACAGAAGCAGAGCAAGGCACGGAATCATCTTGTGGCGCAATGTCGGGCTCCTGGTGTGTAAGGGTGAATGTGGCACTGGCGGCTCATGGCACGAGCTTCTGCACAGTGGTGGTGGATGAGAACAGCGCGTTGCGTAGATCGGCGTGATAGCGGGTCGGATCATCTTGACCGCTCGCTCCGTATCCGGGGATCTCTGCGATTCGCGGGTAATCTGCGCGCGGGTAGAACCGTGTCAACTGCTTCTCCGCTTCCACCTGCTCTTTGTCGACGAACGTCAGGAATCGCGTATCCGCCTTGCTGGTCGTAGCGCGCAACATCGCACCGACGCCCGTCAGCGTCCAATCGCAGGCGCCGCGCCCGTAGTAGTCCTCATCCAGCATGCGGTCCAGGTAGAACGTACCGCGGTACTCGTTCTCGCTGACCTTGTGCAGGGTGACGGGCTCTTGGCTGGTGATGCGGCCCGCAGTGCCTGTTGCAGGCAGTATCCGCCCGCAGTCTTCGTAGTTGCTGACGTCGTACTGGGCCACGCCCTCCACGATCGCGAACGGGCCCGGCGCGTCCTTCAGTGTCAGCACCAGTTCGTAGGCCTGCTTCGGCGCCGGGTTGAGTTTGGCCAGGCCGCGTCCACCCGCGGCGACGTCACGCTCGGCGTCGGCGTAGGGCGAACATGCCGCCAGCGGGACGAGGGCGAGCAATGCCAGCAGCGGCCGCCCCCTGGGTTCGGGGCGAGCTACACGCATGGCGCGAGCCTGCATCGTGCGTCCATGTCCATCTATCCTTCCTGGGTGGCAGGTTTCTCGATTATGGAACGTGCCGGGAGCGCTGTGCCACCCTTGGAGACGGATTTTTGACGCCCCGGCGAGGCATTGCCCGGGCGGATCGCTTGCCGCACAAGGCTCGCGATCATCACGTTGGCATTGCTGCCGGAGGCAGGTCTGCGGCTGAATCCGTGACTGAAATCAATCATTCACATATCCATCACTTCATTGAAGGCGCTCTCCTTGAACTGCACGATCCGCCCTGAAATCCGCGAAGACCGCGCTGTCATCCACGCACTCACCGAGGCAGCCTTCCGCGAAGCCCCGCACAGCAGCCACACCGAGCAGTTCATTGTGGATGCACTGCGTTCGCGTGGAGAGCTGAGTCTCTCGCTGGTCGCCGAGAAGGACGGGCAGGTCGTCGGGCATGTTGCCTTGTCGCCGGTGACGGTCAGCGATGGCAGTACGGGCTGGTTTGGCCTGGGACCAATCTCGGTGCTGCCCGGATGGCAGGGGCAGGGTGTCGGCGCGGCGCTGATGCATGCGGCGCTTGAGGCACTGCGTGAGCAGGGGGCGCAGGGCTGCGTATTGCTGGGAGAACCCGCGTACTACGGTCGATTCGGATTCCGCGCCGAGCCCGGCCTGGTGCTGCCGGGTGTGCCGCCAGAGTACTTCCAGGCGCTGCACCTGAGGCCGTCGATGGCGCAGGGAGAGGTGCAGTACTCACCGGCATTCGAAGCCACGGCCTGATGATCGGGGGCGGGCCTCGAATATCCGTCCAATGTCAGCCGTCGTGCCGGAGATGGATCAGAGGATACGGACGGCCCTGCGAATCTAGCGGTGAGCGCCCGGTTTCGACGAAGCCCATGCGCAGGTAGAAGCCAACGGCCTGTGCGTTCTGCTCATTCACGTCGGTACTCAGCTGCGGATGCCGGGCCAGCGCGTGCTGCAGCAGTTGCCGGCCGATACCAGTGCCGCGCACGTCCGGATCGATGAACAGCGCTTCCATGTGCGTGCCGTCGATCAGCATGAAGCCAAGGGGGCGGTCCTGAGCGTCGACCGCAACGGTCATCGGCGCCTGCGGCAGGAAGCTGGCGACTTCGGCATCGATGGCCTGGCGGTCTTCGGCGCTGAGGAAGTCGTGGGTGGCGTCGACGGCACGGCGCCAGAGGTCGACGAGGGCGGCGCCGTCATCGGCGCGCGAGGGACGGAGGGTGGTCATGGGTTCACCAAGGTGCTTGCGGAAGGGCTCAGTATGAGGCCTGCAGCCTGGCTTCAGCGCGCTCGCTGCTTGGACCGCCGGTCGCGCGCAATGGCACCGCCGATACCCGCGCCGCCTGCACGGCCGCGGGCGTACAATGCGGCCCCGGCGGCCATCCTGGCCCTGCAGACACGCGAGAACCGCCATGACCGATGCCCTGGGTGTACCGGTGCACGACGCCGATGAACACTGGATGCGCCATGCGCTGGCGCTGGCTGAGCGTGCGCAGCGCGAGTTCGACGAGATTCCGGTCGGTGCGGTACTGGTGGGCGCCGATGGCCAGCTGCTGGGCGAGGGCTGGAACCTCAACATCGCCTCGCACGATCCCAGTGCGCATGCCGAGATCGTGGCCATGCGCGCCGGCGGCACGCGGCTGGCCAATCATCGGCTGCTCGGCAGCACCCTGTACGTGACCCTCGAACCCTGCGCGATGTGCGCGATGGCCATCGTGCATGCACGCGTCGCCCGCTTGGTCTACGGCGCCAGCGACCCCAAGACCGGCGCCTGCGGCAGCGTGTTCGACCTGCTGGGTGATGCCCGGCACAATCACCGGGTGGAAATCCACGGTGGGGTGCTGGCCAAGGAGGCCAGCATGCGCCTGACCAATTATTTCCGCGCCAAGCGCGGCAAGCCGCCGTTGCTGCTGGAAGACCATGCGGGCGAGGGCTGAGGGGCGAACGGGTATGATGGGCGCCTCTTTCCTTCACCGGTAGGCCGCGCGCCTGCCCAGCAACGAGGCGACACAATGGCGGACACCGGCGCGGCCAACGAGCGACTGATCTGGATCGACCTGGAGATGACCGGGTTGGATACCGACAACGATTCGATCATCGAGATCGCTACAGTGGTCACCGATGCCCAGCTCAATGTGCTGGCTGAAGGCCCCGAGTTTGCCATCCACCATCCACTGGAAACGCTGGAAGCGATGGATGAGTGGAACCGCAACCAGCACCGTCGTTCCGGCCTGTGGCAGCGCGTGGTGGACAGCACCACCACCCTGGGCCAAGCCGAAGCGCGGACGGTGAACTTCCTGGCGCAGTGGATTCCGGCCGGCCTGTCGCCGATGTGCGGCAACTCGATCTGCCAGGATCGCCGCTTCCTGCACCGCCAGATGCCGAGGCTGGAGAAGTACTTCCACTACCGCAACCTGGACGTGTCCACGGTGAAGGAACTGGCCAAGCGCTGGGCGCCGAGCGTGGCCGCCGGCGTCGGCAAGAACAGCAACCATACCGCGCTGAGCGACGTGCACGATTCAATTGCCGAGCTGCGCCACTACCGCCAGTTCATGGGCGCGCTGTCGGGCCTGCCGGCTGCCTGAACGACGCCGTCGGGCATGGCCCGGCGCCACCGGGTGACACACCAACGGGTAGTGCCGGCCGCTGGCCGGCAAGGCGCGGGATCCGCGCCTTCTGTGGTGACCCACGACGAACCGTTCAACTTCCGGGCGCTAAGATCGGCGCCATGAACGAGCCCATCCTGCTTCCCCGCGACATCGCCCATGACGCCCGCGACTGGTCCGACCTGCAGCGCGCGGTGGCGCTGCTGGAAGCGCCGACCCTGACCGCGCGCATGGCGAACCTGGTCGGTACGCCGCTGGAGTTCGCGGTGAAGGCGCTGCCCAGTTCGGTCTCCAACCGCATCCACGGTGCGGTGCAGGCGGCACTGTCCAAGTCGGCGCAGGCAGCCCTGTGGAGCATGGACAACTCGCCCGGCAAGGGAGCGTCGACCCGCTGGCACAAATTGGCGGCAGCCACCTCCGGTGCGGTCGGCGGTGCCTTCGGCTTTGCCGCCCTGCTCATCGAGTTGCCGGTGTCGACCACGATCATGATGCGTGCGGTGGCCGACGTCGCCCGCAGCGAGGGGTTTGACCTGTCCGAGTTCAGCACCCGCCAGGCGTGCCTGGAAGTGTTCGCGCTGGGCGGCAACTCGCCGCGTGATGACGCCAGCGAGACGGGCTATTACCTGGCCCGCGGCTTCACCACCGATGTGATGCGCCACCTGTCGGCCGAGCTGGCCGGGCGGGTGGTGACCGGCCGCGACCTGACGCTGGGCGTGGCGCCGAAGGAAGCCGGCAAGCTGCTGGCGAAGATGGTGGAGAAGGTGGCGGCGCGCTTCGGCGTGGTTGTTACCGAGAAATTCGCTGCGCAGGCGGTGCCGATCGTTGGTGCCGCCGCGGGTGCAACACTGAATACCATGTTCACCGATTACTACCAGGACATGGCGCGTGGTCACTTCATCGTGCGCCGGCTGGAGTTGAAGTACGGGGAAGATGTGGTGCGCGCCTGCTATGACCGCGTGGCGCATGGCGGCGTGCTGATCGAACCCACGCTGTAACCGGCTTCGGGGTCGGAGCCCTTTGCGTTGCAAAGGGACCCGACCCCGGTTGCGCGCGGGGCCGGATCCCGTTCCGCAGGAAGGGGCTCTGCCCCCCGGCTGGCCATCCTTGCCTTCGGGGAACAACTGTTTTGCCAGTGCATGCCTGTTGCCTGGCAGCTGGCATCCCCATCCTTTGCGGCAGTCCCCCCGCAAGAGATCGCCGCCATGTTGTTCACTCCCCACCGCTTGGGCGCCTTGACCCTGCCCAACCGCATCGTGATGCCGCCGATGACCCGCTCGCGTGCCGCCGACGGCAACGTCGCCACCGCGGACATGGCCGCCTACTACGCCCAACGCGCCAGTGCCGGCCTGATCGTCAGCGAGGGCACCCAGATCAGCCCGCAGGGCCAGGGCTATGCCTGGACCCCGGGCATCCACAGCCCGGAACAGGTGCAGGGCTGGCGTCGGGTGACCGATGCGGTGCACGCCGCTGGCGGCCGCATCTACGCCCAGCTGTGGCATGTGGGCCGGGTCTCGCACGTGGCCCTGCAGCCGGGCGGCGCCGCCCCGGTATCGTCGTCGGCGTTGTTGGCGGAAGGCGTGCAGGTGTTCGTCGACCCGACCGGGGCAGGTCCCGAAGCCGGGGTGGGCGAAATGATCCAGCATTCGATGCCGCGCGCGCTGCGCGAAGACGAGATTCCCGGCATCGTCGCCGACTACGCCCAGGCGGCACGCAACGCGCTGGACGCAGGCTTCGATGGCGTCGAGCTGCACGGTGCCAATGGCTACCTGATCAACCAGTTCATCGACTCGCAGGCCAACCGGCGCACCGACGGCTATGGCGGCGCGTTGCAGAACCGGCTGCGTTTCCTGCGAGAGGTCGTGCAGGCGGTGACGGCCGTAGCCGGTGGTGACCGCGTCGGTGTCCGTCTGGCGCCACTGACCACGTTGCAGGGCGCGGTGGACGATACGCCACAGGCGACCTATCTGGCCGCGGCGCACCTGCTGGCTGAGCTGGGCGTGGGCTACCTGCACATCGCCGAAGCCGACTGGGACGATGCACCGCTGATGCCGGTGGCGTTCAAGCAGGCGCTGCGCATGGTCTACCCGGGGACGCTGATCTACGCTGGCAAGTACACCGCCGAACGCGCCGAGCAGGCACTGGCTGAAGGCTGGGCTGACCTGATCGGCTTCGGCCGCCCGTTCATCGCCAACCCGGATTTGCCGGAGCGTCTGCGTACCGGTGCGGCGCTGAATCCGCCGGATCGTGCGACATTCTTTGGCGGTGGCGCGGCGGGCTTCACTGATTATCCGACGCTGGAAGAGAGCGTCGCGGCCTGATCCTGAAGGCTGCCGGCCAGCGGCCGGCACTACCGGTGCATGGAGATGGGTGGGTGCCGGCCAGCGGCCGGCACTACCAGGGGGCGCGGGGCAGGGTAGTGCCGGCCGCTGGCCGGCATTTCTGTTTGGGATCAGGGCTTGTCGCGCACTAGCGCGTCCGCCTCGACCACGCCGCCATCCTTGCCATGCAGGTAAAGGTGCATGTCCTGCTGCGGATACGGGATGTTGATGCCGGCTTTGTCGAAGCCCAGCTTCAGCTGCTCCAGCAGCGTGACCTTGGTGCCGAACCAGTCGGCCGACTTCACGTAGCAGCGGATGCCGAGGTTGATCGCGTGCGCCCCCAACTCGTACACCACCACGTCCGGTGCCGGCGTCTGCAGCACGCGCGGGTCCGCCTTCATCAGCGCCAGCGCGGTGTCGCGTGCCAGCTGGATGTTGTCTTCATAGCCGATGCCGATCACCAGTTCGACGCGGCGGGTCGGCTCGGCCGTCAGGTTGATGATCGGTGCGGCGGTGATCAGCGTGTTCGGAATGGTGGTGTGCTGGTTGTCGGCACCGGTGATGACGGTCTGGAAAATGCGCACTTCGCGCACCGTGCCGGTCTGTCCGGCAACGGTGACCACGTCGCCGACGCGGAACGGCCGCAGTGTCACCAGCATCACGCCCGAGGCGATGTTGGACAGCGAATCCTTCAGGGCAAGGCCAACGGCCAGGCCTGCGGTGCCGAGCACGGCCAGCAGCGGCGTGATCTGCACGCCCAGCGTGCCGATGGCCAGCACCACCACGATCACCAGCGATGCGGCGTACACCACGTTGCGCAGGAAGCTGCCCAGCATCGGGTCCACGCCCATGCGCGCTGTGGCGCGCGGCATCGCGTTGGACAGGCGACGCGCCACCCACAGGCCCACCAGCAGCACCACGATGGCGGCCAGCAGCGGCACACCATAGGTCTCCAGCAGGCGTTCCCAGTCGAGCGAGTGGAACCAGGGCGTTGCGGCGGGGGCGGGAGGTGCGGCGGCGATCATGCGGAAGTCCTTTGCTGCGTAGCGATGTCTGCGTGGGGCCGGGCGTGCGTGGACGCCAGAAACAGCAAGCCCCGCAGAGGCGGGGCTTGCGTGCAGCAGCAGTATGGGCGGACGTCGATGAACGCGACGTCAGCCCATCACGGCATCAGCCGTTGGCCTTCAGCTTGGCCAGGCGCAGCCAGGTATCAACCACGGTGTCCGGGTTCAGCGACACCGACTCGATGCCTTCCTGCATCAGCCATTCGGCCAGATCCGGGTGATCGGACGGGCCCTGGCCGCAGATGCCAACGTACTTGCCCTTGGCACGTGCCGACTTGATCGCCATCGACAGCAGTTTTTTCACCGCCGGGTTACGTTCGTCGAACAGGTGCGCGACGATCGACGAGTCGCGGTCCAGGCCCAGGCTCAGCTGGGTCAGGTCGTTGGAGCCGATCGAGAAGCCGTCGAAGATCTCCAGGAACTCATCGGCGAGCAGTGCGTTGGACGGCACTTCGCACATCATGATGATCTTCAGGCCGTTCTCGCCCTGCTTCAGGCCGTTCTGTTCCAGCACCTCGATGACCTTGCGGCCTTCTTCCAGGGTGCGCACGAACGGAATCATGACCCACAGGTTGTCCAGGCCCATTTCGTTGCGCACGCGCAGCACGGCCTTGCACTCCAGCGCGAAGGCGGCCGAGAAGCTCGGATCGACGTAACGGCTGGCGCCGCGGAAGCCGATCATCGGGTTCTCTTCGTGCGGCTCGTAGTTGCTGCCGCCGATCAGGTTGGCGTACTCGTTGGACTTGAAGTCCGACAGGCGCACGATCACGGCGTTCGGGGCGACCGAGGCGGTGAGGGTGGCGATGCCTTCGGCCAGGCGGTCGACGTAGAAGCTGACCGGATCACCGTAGCCGGCGATCTTCTCGTCGATCTTCTTCTTGGTCGCGGCGTCCTGGCGGTCGTATTCCAGCAGCGCATTCGGATGGATGCCGATGTGGCTGGCGATGATCATTTCCAGGCGGGCCAGGCCGATGCCGGCGTTCGGCAGCTGGCCGAAGTCGAAGGCACGTTCCGGGTTGGCCACGTTCATCATGATCTTCAGCGGCGCCGGCGGCATGTTGCCCAGATCGGTGGTGGTGCGTTCAAAGCCGAGCTTGCCTTCGTAGATGAAGCCGGTATCGCCTTCAGCGCAGCTGACGGTGACCAGCTGGCCATCTTCGATGACCTGGGTCGCGTTGCCCGAACCAACCACGGCCGGCACGCCCAGCTCGCGCGCGATGATCGCGGCGTGGCAGGTGCGGCCACCGCGGTTGGTGACGATGGCCGAGGCGCGCTTCATCACCGGTTCCCAATCCGGATCGGTCATGTCGGCGATCAGCACGTCGCCGGGCTGCACGCGGTTCATGTCGTCCAGCGTCTTCACCACGCGGGCCACGCCCGAACCGATCTTGGCGCCGACGGCACGGCCCTCGGCCAGCACCTTGCCGCCCTTCTCGGTCAGCGCGAAGCGCTCGATCTGGGTGGCGTGGCTGCGCGACTTCACCGTTTCCGGGCGCGCCTGCACGATGAACAGCTTGCCGCTGACACCGTCCTTGGCCCACTCGATGTCCATCGGGCGGCCGTAGTGCTTTTCGATGACCAGCGCCTGCTTGGCCAGTTCCTGCACGTCCTCGTCGCTGATCGAGAAGGTGGTGCGCAGTTCGGCCGGCGTGTCTTCGATACGGACGCGCTCACCGGGGACATCCGAATACACCATGCGGATCGCCTTGCTGCCGAGCGAGCGGCGCAGGATCGCCGGCTTGCCGGCCTGCAGGGTGGGCTTGTAGACGTAGTATTCGTCCGGATTGACCGCGCCCTGCACGACCATCTCGCCCAGGCCGAACGAGGAGGTGACGAACACCACGTCGCGGAAGCCGGACTCGGTGTCCAGGGTGAACAGCACGCCGGAGGAACCGACGCCCGAACGCACCATCAGCTGCACGCCGGCGGACAGGAACACGTCCTCATGCTTGAAGCCGTGGTGCACGCGGTAGGCGATGGCGCGGTCGTTGTACAGCGAGGCGAACACTTCCTTGACCTTGTGCACGACGTCGTCGGCACCGGTCACGTTGAGGAAGGTTTCCTGCTGGCCGGCGAAGGACGCATCCGGCAGATCCTCGGCAGTGGCAGACGAACGCACGGCCACGGCCACGTCGCCGCCGCCATTCTCGGCGCTCAGCTTGGCGTAGGCGGTGCGGATGTCCTGGTCCAGCTGCGGCTGCAGCGGGGCGTCGATTACCCAGCCGCGGATTTCCTTGCCGGCGGCGGTCAGCGCGTTGACGTCCTCGACGTCCAGCGTGGCCAGCCTGTCGAAGATGCGCTTGGACAGGTCGTTGTGCGCGATGAAGTCCTTGAAGGCTTCAGCGGTGGTGGCATAACCGCCCGGCACCGAAACGCCCAGACCGGCCAGGTTGCCGATCATCTCGCCCAGGGACGAATTCTTGCCGCCTACGCGGGCCAGATCGGCCAGACGCAGTTCGTGCAACCACAGGATGTTCTCGTTCAAGCGCGATGCTCCGTTTGGCCATCGCCCGAGGCGGGCTGAGTGGCCGCGTCCGTAGGAAGAAGCCGATATGATGCCGGGCAGAGCACCATCGGCACAAGCTTGTGCTGGCGGCCTTTTTAAGCTTCGTAGGGGGTAAAAGCGCGCATGTCGACCATCCGTCCGGTGTTCTACGTTTCCGATGGAACCGGTATCACCGCTGAAACCATTGGGCATAGCCTGCTGACCCAGTTCTCCGGGTTCAGCTTCATTACCGATCGGATGTCGTTTGTCGACGACCCTGAAAAAGCGCGTGAAGCCTGCGCCCGGATCCAGGCGGCGGGGGAGCGGTACCAGGTCCGGCCGATCGTGGTGAACTCCTGCGTGGACCAGAGCCTGAGCCTGATCCTGGCCGACAGCGGTGCCCTGATGCTGGATGTGTTCGCGCCGTTCATCGAGCCGCTGGAGCGCGAACTGGCCAGCCCTCGACTGGCCCGGGTCGGCCAGGCCCACGGCATGGTCGATTTCGACACGTACCACCGCCGCATCAACGCGATGAACTTCGCCCTGACCCATGACGACGGCATCGCGGTGAACTATGACGATGCCGACGTGATCCTGGTGGCGGTGTCGCGCGCCGGCAAGACGCCCACCTGCATCTACCTGGCTCTGCATTACGGAGTGCGCGCGGCCAACTACCCGCTGACCGACGAAGACCTGGAAAGCGACCGCCTGCCGCCGCGCCTGCGCAACTACCGGCGCAAGCTGTTCGGGTTGACCATCGATCCGGACCGCCTGCAGCAGATCCGCCAGGAGCGCCGTCCGAACTCGCGCTACGCGAACCTGGACACCTGCAAGCGGGAGGTGGCCGCGGCCGAGACCATGTTCCGCATGGAGCGGATCCCGACCCTGAGCACCACCCACACCTCGATCGAGGAGATTTCCAGCAAGGTGCTGGCCACATTGGGGCTGCAGCGCGAGCTGTATTGATCCTTACCGGCACGCCTGGCTGCGCCCGTAGAGCCGAGCCCGCGCTCGGCTGGGCCACCGGGTTCTCCCAGAACAGCAGCCGAGCATGGGCTCGGCTCTACAGTGGTGACAGCGACCGACGGGTTGGCTGTGGCTTGAGGCGCCCCCACGTTGAAGCACCAACGTGTAGGATCGACCCATGGCCCGAGCCTTGCCCCGTACCGAACGCATTCCCCGCCTGAGCCGGCTGAGCTGGCTCATGGGCCTGTACGCGGAGAACTACCGCCATCTGGTGCGCCTGTTCGAACCGGCGGGACTGGCGGCGGGCAGCTACATTTCCTCGATCGGCGACGGCCTGGATGTCCGCCTGGACGTGATCGAGTGCCACCGCTATACGGTGGAACTGCGGCTGACCTACGACATTGCCGACCCGGTCACCGGCGAGCCGGATCCCTCGGCCTATGTTCGCCTGTACCGTGACGCGCGCCAGGCCGAGACCACCCATTGCTACGTCGGCCGCCGCTGGCAGGACACCATGGGCCTGTACCCGCCGCCGGCGGAGTTAATCAGTCATCGCATGCGGATGAACACCTTCCTCGGCAAGTGGCTGGAATACCTGGCCGAGCGCGGCCACGGCGTCGCAACGCTGCGCCGTGACCCCGATGGCGCCGGTGCGCCTGCCGAGCGCCGCCTGTCGCTCGTGCGCTGATCGGCCATAATCCGCGGCTGACCTGCCGCTGGATGCCGCCCCATGCCGTACACCCCGATCGTCGCCACTCTGGGCTATGTGCTGTCGCCCGATCGTCGCCAGGTGCTGATGATCCATCGCAATACGCGCCCCGGTGACCATCACCTCGGCAAGTACAACGGCCTGGGTGGCAAGATCGAAGCGGACGAGGACGTGGCGGCCAGCATGCGCCGCGAGATTGCCGAGGAAGCCGGCATCGACTGCACCGGCATGCGCCTGCGCGGCACTCTCAGCTGGCCCGGTTTCGGCAAGCACGGCGAAGACTGGCTGGGCTTCGTGTTCGTCATCGACAGCTTCGAAGGTACCCCGCACGGCGGCAACCACGAAGGCACGCTGGAGTGGGTAGATCTGGACAAGCTGGACACGCTGCCGATGTGGGAAGGCGACCGCAACTTCCTGCCGCTGGTGTTCGACGCCGACCCGCGCCCGTTCCACGGCGTGATGCCGTACAAGGACGGGCGCATGGTCAGTTGGTCCTACAGCCGGCTGTGACCCGGTGAATCGGGGAGGTGCCAACCATTCCGGGGAGTGCCAATCTGGGTTGGCACGCTCTTTTGGTCGATTAATACCCGGGCAATATTGACAATCATAAATTACCCGGGCAATATTCGCGCATCACCTCTGATGCCATTGCCATGCCTGCGTCCCGACTCCCTCCCTTCAGTTGTTTCGACGGCCATCGCCTCGTTGCCTGCGGCAGCCCGGAAGTGGCGGCACTGGCGCTCAAGCGGCTGCGCGCCGACAACGCTGCCGGACCATTGCTGGTGTTCGACAACGCCACCGGTCGCACCCGCGATTTCGATACGCGCGGCAGTGACGAGGAACTGCTGGCGCGGGTAGCCGAAGCGTTTCCCCCCTCTGACGAGGCGGATGCCGAAATCACTGCCGAAGACGCTGCGACCCCGCGTGGCCGTGGCCGCCCCAAGCTGGGCGTGGTCGCCCGTGAAGTGACCTTGCTGCCGCGCCATTGGGCCTGGCTGGCCGAGCAGCCGGGCGGCGCCTCGGTGGCATTGCGAAAACTGGTGGAGGCGGCCAGCCGCGCCGGTGCCGACGAGGATCGGCAGCGCCGCCACAGCGAGCGTACCTATCACTTCCTGCAGACCATCGCCGGTGACCTGCCGGGCTTCGAGGAGGCCATCCGCGTGCTGTTCGCGCACGACCGTGCGGGCCTGGAAGCGGTGCTGCATTCCTGGCCCAGGGATGTGCGCGACCACGCCCTGCGTCTGGCGTTCGACAGCGCTGACGGCTGAGCCATCGCGCCGTTGCTGAGCGACGGCGTCATCTGATCGCGGGCCGCGGTCCGCTTCCCCTGTGCTTGCTTTGCTGGCGGAAACGCCGGGCAGGGCGGCGCCTTGCCCAGAGAATCCCATGAGCCCCCCTGTACATCCGACACCTCCGGCAGCACTCCCGCTGTGGCGCACCTACCTGACGCTTCTGCTGCCGATGTTGCTGACCAATGCGTTGCAGCTGGCCGCAGGCACGCTGGACAACATCTATCTCGGCCACCTGCTTGGCACACAGGCGGTGGCTGCGGCCGCGGCGTTCTTCCCGGTCTTTTTCCTGCTGCTGGCCCTGGTGATGGGCCTGGCCACGGGCGCGATGGTGCTGATCGGCCAGGCCTGGGGCGCGGGCCGCCCGCAACAGGCGCGCGCGGTGGCCGGCAGCGCGGTGGCGCTGATCCTTGTGCTGTCGGTGCTGGTGATGGCTCTGGGGAGCGGTTTCGCACCACAGCTTCTGATGTCACTGGGTACACCGGCACCGATCCTCGGTGAGTCCATCGTCTACGCGCGCGTGCTGCTGCTGGCGGCGCCGGCGTTCTTCCTCCTGTGGCTGGCCACTGCCGTGAGCCGCGCAGTAGGCGATGCGAAGACGCCGCTGCAGGCGCTGCTGCTGGCCACGGTGGTCGGCCTGCTGTGCACGCCGCTGCTGATTCTGGGCTGGGCCGGCCTGCCGCGGCTGGGATCGGCCAGTGCGGCGGTGTCGGCGGCGTGTGCCTCGCTGTTGGCCCTGGGCTGGCTGTTGTTGCGTTGGCATCGGGCAGGACATCCCCTGGCACCGGGCCCTGAGTTGTTGCATGCCATTCTTTTCGATGGCGCGATCATCCGATCGATGCTGCGCATCGGCATACCTTCCTCGCTGCAGATGCTCAGCCTGGCCGTCGCCGAGATCGTGTTGCTGGGCTGGATCAACCGTTACGGCTACACCGCTACGGCCGCCTACGGTGCGGTCAACCAGCTGATGAACTGGGTGCAGTTGCCGGCAATGTCGTTGGGGATCACCGCCACCATCCTCGCGGCGCATGCGATGGGCGCCGGGCGTACAGCACGGCTGCCGGCCATCGCCCGTACTGGTGTGCTGGTGGCGCTGGCGACGCTGAGCGTGGTGGTGGTGCTGGTTGTGGCGCTGGCGCGCGGGCTGACCGGGCTGATCCTGGCGGCAGCCGACGTGCGCGAGCTGGCTGCGTTGCAGCTGCGCACTGTGGTGTGGGGCGTGCTGGCGATGGGAATCAGCGCGGTGCTTGTCGGGGTGATGCGCGGCAGCGGCACGGTATGGTTGCCAGCGTTGCTGGGTATGGCAGCGGTGCTGCTGGTGGAACTGCCGTTGGCGATGTGGATGCAGGCGCAGCACGGGCTGGCCGGCGTGTGGTGGGCGTGGCCGCTGGGGTTGCTGGCCATGCTGGTGATGCAGGTGTTGTGCTTCGCGCGTTGGCGGCGGGTGCAGGCTGGGTAGTTGCCTGCCGCCGTCCGGCACCCCGGAATGGCAGGTGCAGCCGGCCAGCGGCCGGCTCTACCACTTCAGCGCCGCTGCGCCAGCAGCAGGCGGAAGTACAAGCACAGGGTGTTGACCGCCAGTGCGGCGCTGCGGCGGGGCCTTCGCAGCTGCGCGGCCAGGGTGGAAGCATCCGGCATCATCATCGCCCGTCACCAGGAATCGGACGTGGCGGCGGCGGGCCCGCCGGTGACCATAGCGCCGACCTCGCGGCTTGGGAAGTAGGGAAACCCCGCGTCAGGGTGATGAGGAAATGTCCACCGTCGCAGTCGGTGAGATCTGGTTGTCCACAGGGGGTGTGGATTACGCGTGGGCAACTTTGTGGATAAGCCGCGACAGGCGCCACCCCCCTAGGCTGTCAAGATGGGTGGCGAAAAATTCACCGTCGGTGAGGGCGGGTGAGGGGGCGGTGAAGGGTGGGCCCCGTCAGCGCTGTCACCAGCGACGGCGCTCGCGGTAACCTGTGGGCCTTGATGCTCCGTGAGTCCCCATGAAACGTCACTTCTCGATGCTGCGCGAATTCCAGCTGGCCGACTGGTTCACCCTGGCCAATGCTTTCTGCGGCACCGGTGCGGTATTTGCCGCCATGCGCTTCCTGCAGGACGGCGAGCGTGGCTACCTGCTGTTCGGCATGGCGCTGATCCCGTTGGCCTTCATCTTCGACGCCCTTGATGGGCGCATCGCGCGCTGGCGCAAGTCCAGCTCCACCCTGGGCCGCGAGCTGGACTCGCTGTCCGACGTGATCTCCTTCGGGGTGGCCCCAGCGGCGCTGGCCTATGCCTGCGGCATGCAGGGTGGCTGGGACTGGCTGGTGCTGAGCTACTTCGTCTGCTGCGGCGTCAGCCGCCTGGCACGCTACAACGTCACAGCCGAGGCAATGACCGGCGATGAGGGCAAGGTCACGTATTTCGAGGGCACCCCGATCCCGACCAGCCTGGTGCTGGTGATCGTACTGGCGATCGCCGCCGGCACCGATGCCATCGGCCAGAACATCTGGTTCGGCCAGTGGCAGATCGGACCGTGGCAGCTGCACCCGATGGTGCTGTTGTTCGCCCTGTCCGGGTCGCTGATGATCAGCAAGACCCTGCGTATCCCCAAGCCATGAGCCAGCCCTGCGGAGGCCTGCGATGACCAGCTCGGCCCACGATGCCGGCAGCAGCGATTTCGAGACGCTGGCCCGGCAGTATTTCGGCGCCTGGGGTGATGCCCTGCGCCATGCGGGCGCGCCCGCTGCACCTGCCGGTGACGACCCCGGCAGCTGGCAACGGTTGTTTGACTGGTGGGGCCAATTGCTGCCCGAACAGGCGCCCGGCGCGCCGGAAGATGCCGTGCGCCGGTTCCGCGAACAGGCGGGCAGCTGGTACGGCACCATGCAGGAGGTCGCCGCTCGGTTTGCCGGCCGCGACGCCAGCAGTGCCGACGTGGCCCAGGCCTGGCGCGAGGCGGTGCAGGGGCAGGGCGACGGCATGCTGCAATGGATGCTGCAGGGCGCCCGCGGCAGCACCCACGCCGGTGCCGCAGTACCTGAATTCGCCGCATGGCTGCAGCAGTTCCAGCTGCAGGCGGGCCCGTGGCTGCATAGCCCGGCATTCGGCCCCGGCCGCGAGCACCAGGCGCGTTGGCAGGCCCTGCTGCGTGCGCAGGAGGAATACCAGCAGCATTCGCGCGCCTATGTCGATCAGATCAAGCAGGCACTGGACGAGGCCTTCGCGCTGTTCGAGCAGCGCCTGGCCGAGCACGAACAGCCGGGCAGCCAGCTGACCAGCGCCCGCGCGATGTTCGACCTGTGGATCGAAGTGGCCGAGGAGGCCTACGCCAAGGTCGCCATGTCCGGACCGTTCCAGCAGGTGTACGCCGCGCTGGGCAATGCGCAGATGCGTCTGCGCGCCGGCCTGCAGCGCGAGGTGGAACAGATGAGTGAACGCATCGGCCTGCCGACCCGCAGCGAGATGGATGCCGCACACCGCCGCATCGCCGAGCTGGAGCGCAGCCTGCGCCGGCTGCAGGCACAAGTGGCGGTGCTGGCTGGAACCGCTGCGGTCGATCCGGTGGCGCAGCCGACGCCGGCGAAGGTGAAGCCAGCCGCCCGCAAGGCCGCGAAGAGGGCCGCGCCGGCAAAGAAGGCGGCTGCCAAAAAGTCCGAATCTCGCACCACCTCACGGGCACGTGACCGATGAAGGGACCGCTGGGCTTCAACGCCGATGACCTGATGCAGGAAACCCTGGCGATGCAGCGCAAGCTGATGGAAGGGCTGAAGCTGCTGCCGCAGGTGGAAGACGTTGACTATGGCGTGACCGCCCGCGAGGAAGTGTGGCGCGACGGCAAGGTGGTGCTCTACCGCTTCGTCGGCGAACAGGCGCCGACCCGGCGCACGCCGCTGCTGATCGTCTACGCGCTGGTCAACCGGCCGTACATGGTCGACCTGCAGGCCGACCGCTCCCTGGTGCAGAAGCTGCTGGCACTGGGCCAGGACGTGTACGTGCTGGACTGGGGCTACCCGGATCGCTCGGAGCGCTTCCAGACGCTGGAGGACTATCTGCTGCGCTATATCGATGGTGCGGTGGATGCACTGCGCGTGCGCAGTGGCGGCCCGATCGACCTGCTCGGCATCTGCCAGGGCGGCGTGTTCGCACTCTGCTACGCAGCGTTGCGCCAGCGGAAGCTGGGCAAGCTGATCACCATGGTCACCCCGGTCGATTTCCAGACGGCCGACAACATGCTCTCGCACTGGGCGCGGCAGGTGGACGTGGATCTGCTGGTGGATACGCTGGGCAACATACCGGCTGACCTGATGAATGCCAGCTACCTGATGCTCAAGCCATTCCGCCTGAACGTGCAGAAGTACGTCGGTCTGCTCGATATCCTCGACGACAAGGCGGCGCTGGAGGATTTCCTGCGCATGGAAAAATGGATCTTCGATTCGCCGGACCTGGCGGGCGAGGCGTTCCGCGACTTCATCAAGCAGTTCTACCAGGGCAACGGCCTGGTGAACGGTACGGTGCGGATCGGCGAGGAAGCCGTGGATCTGTCGCAGGTGACCTTGCCGGTGCTGAACATCTATGCCGAGCAGGACCATCTGGTACCGCCGGACGCCTCGCGCGCGATGCGTGGGCGCCTGGGCACGGACGACTACACCGAGTCCAGTTTCCGCGGTGGCCACATTGGTATCTATGTGTCCGGCCGCGCCCAGCGCGAAGTGCCGGCCACGATCGATGGCTGGTTGAAGGCGCGTGACCTGTAGAGTCGAGCCATGCTCGACGGACCTGGGGGGATGATGACGTACCGGATTTCGTTGGTTCTTGCGGCACTGCTGGCAGCACAATTTGCCCACGCCGCACCCAGTGCCGATGCACGCCGGGAGATCGCCCAGCTGATTTCCAGCCTGGACGGCTCGCAGTGCCGTTTCCAGCGCAATGGCAGCTGGTACGACGGCGGCGATGCGCGCGCCCATCTGCAGCGCAAGTACGACTACCTGCTGAAGAAGGACATGGTGGACAGCGCCGAGCAGTTCATCGAGCGCGCCGCCAGCCAGAGCAGCATGAGCGGGAAGCCTTACCGCATCCAGTGCCCGGGGCAGCCTGAACAGACCGCGGCCGCCTGGTTCGGTGCGCGCCTGCAGGCGCTGCGTCTCCGCA
Organism: Stenotrophomonas sp. YJH_SMC_94-11; assembly: GCF_059370435.1. Classification (NCBI taxonomy): domain Bacteria; kingdom Pseudomonadati; phylum Pseudomonadota; class Gammaproteobacteria; order Lysobacterales; family Lysobacteraceae; genus Stenotrophomonas; species Stenotrophomonas sp. YJH_SMC_94-11. Next base: position 370,471 of record NZ_JCAFTR010000002.1, read on the forward strand.
CGCCGTAGACACAGAGGCGGTGTAGAGTCGCGGCGTGCTCGACTGATTCTGCCCGCAAGCCGAGGAGACACCGCCGTGAACACCACGCCCAAGACGCTGTCGCGTTCATTGAACGACCGCATGATTGCCGGCGTGATGGGCGGCATTGCCCATCGCTTCGGCTGGAACCCCACCCTGGTGCGGATCGTGTTCGTGCTGGTATCGATCGGCTCGGCCGCCTTCCCCGGCATTCTGATCTACCTGATCCTGTGGCTGCTGATTCCGAACGAGGCGGATTGAACACCGCCGCTCGATCCTGGCCGCTCTGGCTGCGCGCGCTGCAGATGCTGGGCGCCGCATGGACGCTGCCCAACACACTGATCGGCCTGATCGGCGGCTTGGCCGGCATGCTTGGCGGCGCGACGCTGCGCTGGAGCGGGCGGGACTGCGCCGTGGTGTTCGATCACTGGCCGTGGGGGCCGGGCGGTGCGATCACCCTGGGCAACGTGATCCTGCATACCGGCCATGACCTCGGCATCTGCTGCCGGACCTATGCGCATCAGGCGGGGTGGGGCGTGGAGCCGCTGATCCGGCTGGACGACCACGAGCGCGCGCACGTTTACCAGTACATGGTGCTGGGGCCGCTGTACCTGCCGGTGTACCTGCTGTGCGGCGGGGTGAGCGCGCGCAACCCGTTCGAGCGCGCGGCCGATCATTTCGCCCGGTTCGGGAATGGTTGGTGGCCGTAGTTTCCAGCCAACGGCGCAGCCCCTCGTGGGTGGTGATGCCTGGTTGTCAAATGCAAAACCCTCGCGCTGGTCGGTCGGGTTGGGTTCACGGCGTCCCCGGCCTACCCACCCTCCCGGCCAGCCCACAGGAAACCGGCTTTCCGCGACCAACCAAACCACCCACGAGGGGCTGCGCCGTTGGCGGGAATCCCCCGTGGATTCGTTAGCTGAAAGTTAAAGATCCGTAAGCATTCTGCTGCGATCCCGCAGTCATCTGCATGCAACCGATCGTCATTAGCCTTCGTGACGTTCCAGTCAGGTTCGACGCGGTAAGCTCTTCCTTGATGAGCTCGCAGCATCGCTCATCGAGCGCAGTACGCAGTAGCAATTTGGAGGAATACATCACATGGCAATCGTTCTTTATGTCGGTGGTAGCAAGGATGGCGAGAAGGGCGTGGTGCCCTACGGCTTCAGCAAATCCCGCGCCGACACCGCGCTGGGGCCGGAGTTCTACACGGAGCGGTTCATGGAACTGCAGGGTGTCGGCAAGGTCCGCCTGATGGCCCTGGAAGGCATGCGTGACGACATCGTCATGCAGCGCGCCGCTCGCCACTATCGCTGACCGACGCAACACGCGGCAGGGCGCGCCCACCATCGCGCGCCCGCGCCGGCATCCCAGCCCCGGGCCAGTCCGAGCCCGCTCTTTGCCAGGATGCCGGCGTCCAATCCGGCTTCGCCGCTGAACCTCGCCCCCTGTCAATGCCTTGTCCGGCTCCGTCGCGGATTGCCAGAATGGGGGCTTCCGAAACGCGGCACAGACCTGAAGCAATGCACGACGCCAAGAACGCCCAGAGCGCGCTCGCCCAGCAGATCGCCCAGACCATCGCCGACGAGATCGGTGCCCAGTCCGCCCAGGTACGCGCCGCAGTCGGCCTGCTCGACGAAGGCGCCAGCGTTCCGTTCATCGCGCGCTACCGCAAGGAAGTGACCGGTGGCCTGGACGACACCCAGCTGCGCAACCTGGAAACCCGGCTGACCTACCTGCGCGAGCTGGAGGACCGCCGTGCGGCGGTGCTGGCCAGCATCGGCGAGCAGGGCAAGCTCAGTGACGAGCTGCGCAATGACATCCTGGCCGCCGACACCAAGAGCCGGCTGGAAGATCTGTACCTGCCGTACAAGCCCAAGCGCCGCACCCGTGCGCAGATCGCCCGCGAGGCCGGCCTGGAGCCGTTGGCCGATGGCCTGCTGGCCGACCCGACGCAGGACCCGCAGGCGTTCGCGGCCACCTTCGTCGACGCCGACAAGGGCGTGGCCGACACCAAGGCCGCGTTGGAAGGCGCGCGCGCCATCCTGATGGAGCGCTGGGGCGAAGACGCCGCGCTGGTCGGTGAACTGCGCACCTGGCTGGGCGAGACCGGGGTGATCCGTGCCCGCGTCGCCGAGGGCAAGGAAACCGAGGGCGCCAAGTACCGCGACTACTTCGAGCATGCCGAGGCGCTGGCGAAGATTCCGTCGCATCGCTTGCTGGCACTGTTCCGTGCGCGCCGCGAGGAGATCCTGTTCCTGGAACTGGACCCGGGCAGCGATGCCGAGGCTGGCCATCAGTACGCCGAAGGACGCGTGGCGCGCAAGGCCGGCATCGCCGACCAGGGCCGCGCCGCCGACCGCTGGCTGCTGGATGCGTGCCGGCTGACCTGGCGCGCCAAGCTGCACACCCATCTGCTGCTGGACCTGTTCAACCAGGCCCGCGAAAAGGCCGAAGCCGAAGCCATCGCGGTGTTCGGCGACAACCTGAAGGACCTGTTGCTGGCGGCACCCGCCGGCCCGAAGACCGTGCTCGGACTGGACCCGGGCATCCGCACCGGCTGCAAGATCGCCGTGGTCGATGCTACCGGCAAGCTGGTCGCCACCGACACCATCTACCCGCACGAGCCGCGTCGCCAGTGGGAGCAGTCGCTGCAGACGATCAAGCAGCTGTGCGCCAAGCACAACGTGGAACTGATCGCGATCGGCAACGGCACCGCCAGCCGCGAAACCGACAAGCTGGCTGGTGAAGCGATCAAGGCCGCTGCCAACCCGAAGCTGCAGAAGGTAGTGGTCAGCGAGGCCGGGGCGTCGGTGTATTCGGCGTCCGAGTTCGCGGCCAGGGAGTTCCCGGAGCTGGACGTGTCGCTACGTGGGGCGGTGTCGATCGCCCGCCGCCTGCAGGACCCGCTGGCCGAACTGGTGAAGATCGAACCCAAGGCGATCGGTGTCGGCCAGTACCAGCACGATGTGGACCAGTACCGCCTGGCGCGCGCGCTGGATGCCCGCGTGGAGGACTGCGTGAACGCGGTGGGCGTGTACGTGAACACCGCTTCGGCTGCACTGTTGTCGCGGGTGTCTGGCCTGTCGGCCACGGTGGCCGAGAACATCGTGCGCCACCGTGATGCGAACGGCCCGTTCAAGCGCCGCAAGGACCTGCTGAAGGTCGCGCGCCTGGGCGAGAAGACCTTTGAACAGTGCGCGGGCTTCCTGCGCATTGCCGACGGTGATGAGCCGCTGGATGCTTCGGCGGTACACCCGGAAGCCTACCCGGTGGTCGAGCGCATCGTGGCCAGCACCGCGCGCCCGATCAAGGCGCTGATCGGTGATGGCAGCTTCCTGCGCGGCCTGAAGGCCGAGCAGTTCACCGATGCCACCTTCGGCGTGCCGACCGTGCGTGACATCCTCAAGGAACTGGAGAAGCCGGGCCGGGACCCACGTCCCGAGTTCAAGGCGGCACGCTTCGCCGAGGGCGTCGAGGACATCAAGGACCTGCGCGAGGGCATGGTGCTCGAGGGTGTGGTCAGCAACGTGGCGGCCTTCGGTGCCTTCGTCGATATCGGTGTGCACCAGGACGGCCTGATCCACATCTCGGCGCTTTCCGATACGTTCGTGAAGGACCCGCGCGACGTGGTCAAGGCCGGTGATATCGTCAAGGTGAAGGTGCTGGAGGTGGACGTGGCGCGCAAGCGCATCGCCCTGACCCGGCGCCTGGACGATACCCCCGGGCAAGCGACCAGCCGCCCGGGCCAGCGTGATGAGCGCGGCCATGGGCAGGGGCCGCGCCGCGATGCAGGCGGCCAGAACCGCGGGCCGAACCGGGGTCAAGGCAATGGCAGCCGTCCCGCCGCGTCGGCGCCGCCGGCCAACAACGCCCTGGCCGAGGCCTTCGCCCGCGCCAAGCGCAGTTGAGGACCGCGTTCCCCGTCACACTTGATTCGTGGCGGGGGACTTGTCGATTTTCCCCGTGATTGCGCACACTTGCGCTTGAGGGGAGGCGTCCGGCCACCCCGCTGTTGCTGGGGAGGGCCATGACGCCAGCACGACCCGCCATCTTCGTTGCAGGCCGCAGCGTTCCGCTGCGGTCGGCGCCTGCCCGTGCCGGCAGGGGACCGGAATGATGCCGGGCCAGGGCACCCACGGCAATGGACTGCTGGAGCGCCGCCTGCAGGAGCTGGCAGAAGAGCGTCGCCGCCTGGCGATGATCATCGACGGTACCGCCGCGGGAACCTGGGAATGGAACGTGCAGACCGGCGAGATGCGGGTCAACGCGCGCTGGGCTGAGATCGTCGGTTACCGCCTGGAAGAGCTGCAACCCATCTGCCAGAAGACGTTCCTGAAGCTGGTCCATCCCGATGACATCGCGCTGTCCGATGCGGCGCTGGATGAGCATTTCGAAGGCCGCAGCGACAACTACGCCTGCCTGCTGCGCATGCGCCACAAGAACGGGCAGTGGATCTGGATCCAGGACCGCGGGCGGGTCTTCGAATGGGATGGGCAGGGCAAGCCGTTGTGGATGGCCGGCGCGCATGCTGACGTCACCGAGCTGCAGCAGGCGAGGCAGGACGCGGCCGAGACCCGGCAACGCCTGCAGGCCGTGGTCGATGCGTCCGATGAGGTAGCGGTGATCGCCACCGATACCGATGGCACCATCACCCTGTTCAACACGGGTGCGGAGCGCCTGCTGGGCTACAGCGCAGCGGAGGTGGTCGGCCAGCGCCGGCTCGATGCGTTCCACGATCCGGAGGAACTGAAAGCCTGGCTGGAGCCGCTGGCCGATGCCGAGGGCAACCTTCCCGACGTGTTCGAAGCGCTCAGTGCTCGCGCTGACGGGCAGACCTACTCGCGGCAGTGGACGTTGCTGCGCAAGGAGGGCCTGCCACGCCAGGTGCGCCTGTCGATCAGCCGCATGGAAGGTGCCGAAGGCGCACGCATCGGCTACGTCGGCATGGCCATCGACATCACCGAGATCCTGCAGGCACGGGCTGAGGCGCGGCTGTCGGCGGAGAAGTTCGCCGGTGCATTCACGTCGGCGGCGTTGGGCATGGCGCTGGTGTCGCTGGAGGGGCGTTGGCTGGACGTCAATGATGCGCTGTGCCGGATCCTGGGTTACCCGCGCGAAGAGCTGCTGCAGGTCGACTTCCAGCGCCTGACCCATCCCGATGACCTGCAGACCGACCTGGCCCTGGTGCAGGACCTGCTGGCCGGACGGCGCAGCCATTACCACCTTGAAAAGCGCTATCTCGACCGCGACGGCCGCATCATCTGGGCGCGGCTGTCAGTGTCGCTGGTGCGCAGCGAGCATGGCCAGCCACTGCATTTCGTGTCGCAGATCCAGGACATCACCGCCCAGCGCAGCAGTGAGCAACGCCTGTTCGAGAGCGAACAGCGCAGCCGCATCACCCTGGATGCGGTGGCCGACCTGGTGCTCAGCGTCAACCTTGACGGCCGCATCGACTATGCCAACGCGGCCGCGGTACGCACCCTGGCCGGTGATGGCGCGCTGTCGCTGGCCGGGCACAGGGTGCAGGACGTGCTGGCGCTGACCACCGAGTACGCGCCCGGCTCGGTGCTGGATGTGCAGGTACTCCTGGACCCGGAAAGCAACGCGGTGGACCTGCATGCCGACCTGCTGCTGCGCCTGGGCACGGCAACGGTGCCGGTGGACCTGACGCGGGCCTGGCTGCGCGATGACGAAGGCCATGTGCGCGGCGCGGTGTGGGTGCTGCGCGACGACACCCAGCAGCGGGCGCGGCAGCGCGAAGCCCGCCACCTGGCCGAGATCGATCCACTCACCGAACTGAGCAACCGCCGCGGTTTCGAGGTGCACCTGCAGCAGGCGATCACCCGCGTCGAGCGCACCGGGCAGGCCGCCTCGCTGATGTACATCGATCTGGACCGCTTCAAGCCGGTCAACGACACCTGGGGCCACCTGGCCGGCGATGCCGTGCTGTGGGCGGTGGCCAGTGTGCTGCGACATGGTGTGCGTGATTCGGACGTGGTGGCGCGGCTGGGCGGCGACGAGTTCGCGGTGATCCTGTCCGGGTGTACGCCGCGTCGTGCCGCACGGATCGGCGGTGAGCTCCTGCAGACCCTGTCAGCGCTGTCCATTCCATGGGATCAGCACCGGCTGCGGGTCGGTGCCAGCATCGGCATCGCGCCCCTGGCGGGGGGCATGAGCGTGGACCAGGCAGTGGCCGCTGCCGATGCACAGTGCTACCGGGCCAAGGCGCTGGGGCGCAACAACGTGCAGGTGCAGGGCGAGCTGTCGGGGCTTCCAGGCGACGATGCCGATGCCGCCCAGGACTGATCTCAGCCTGTGAGAGGACGCGCGCGAATACTGCGCGCATCTCCACTCAAGCAGGTGAACCCATGAATGCCTGGAACCCGGTTGCGGTGCGCAAGTTCATTCCGGCCCTGATCGGCTGGTGCCTGGCGCTGGCCACCTGCCTGCGCGCCGAACAGCTGCGCGGCGACCCGTACGCGCAGGCGTTGTTGCCCGTGCTGCAGCAAGGCGCGGTCGCGCTGCTGGTCCTGAGCCTGGCGTGCACGGTTGCAGCCTGCCTGTTGCTGTGGCGGCACGGCCGCAGCGTCGGCGGGCGTCTCGCTTCCGGCACTACACCCGTGCGGCGTCCATCAGCAGGACCCGGCACGGTGCGCGCTGGAACGCGTTGATCTGAGGCACCAGACGCTGGAAGTGCTCGCTGGCGCAATGGATATCCAGTGCGTCGCGGTCCGGCCATTGCTCGATGAAGACGAAATGCCCGGGGTCCTTCTGGTCGACGAACAGTTCATAGCCGAGGCAGAGCGGCTCGCGCTGCGTGCATGCGACCAGCTCGCGGTACAGGGGAAGCACGGTATCCACGGCATCGGGATGGATGAAATCCTCGGCGATCACTTTCAGCATGTCGGCACCTGCAGACGGGCCTTGCAGGATAGTGCCAGCGCATGGCCGGCACCTATCCTGGTCAACGCAATACTGCGTCAGTACTGACCAGCTGCACGTCGTGCATCTGATTGAGGTAGGCCTCGTAGTAGCCCTTGTGCGAGGCACCGACGATGGCCAGCATTCGGCTGCCAGGGTGCAGGCCCAGCACGTCGCGGATGTTGGCGACCATGCGCAGGTTGCGGGTTTCCCAGTAACCGACATACATCCGGCCGAACGCCTTGGAGGACGGCTCGACGAGCGTCGCGCCGAAGTCGCTCTGGTACGCGGCCATCGCTGCCGCCGGGCTGTTGTAGTCCCTATACAGCGCGATGACGCCGCCAGGCTTGTCCAGGTTGGCCACGAGGCGTGCATCTGCCTCCCGTCGCGCGCGCGAGTGCGTATTGTTCCAGGCACCGGTGATGGTCGCGCTGGCCGCCGCTTCATCCTCGGCGGGCGTGGGGGAATCGGCCGTATGGTCGTCCACGGCCCACAGCCGTTCATGCCCGAGGCGGGCGGCGACTTCGGCGGCGATCAGGTTGGTTTCATTGCGGCGAACCAGGCCTTTATCGAGGATCTCGACCAGGGCGGGGGTCAATCCATCACCGGCTTTGCGCTCGGACGCAGGCAGGCGCAGCCACTGCACCTGCGCCGAGCCGCGTTCGCCCGCTGCCAGGAACAATGCAGCGAGTCGACGACGCTGGGCGGGCGCCGGCTCGTCCGGCCATGTCGCAAGCAGGCGCTCGGCCTGGGCGTTCGCTGAAGGCACGTCCAGGCCGGTGGCAGCCTGCGCAGCGGTGGTGTCGAAGCAGTAGGTGGCCACGCTCTCGGCATAGCGTGCCGGGTAGCGACGCATGAAATCACACTGCAGGCCTGACAGGTCTTCGGTGGCGATCAGCTCGGGCTTCCAGGTGACCAGTCGCTGCAGCAACGGTTCAAGCAAGGCGGGCTGGAAGGACTTGGGCAGGCCGGACAGGTGGGCGGTGCCCAGTACCAGTACCTCGTTCGGTCGCCCTGCAGGCGGCCCCTTCAGCTGGTCCGGCTGGAAGGCGGGCCGATAGGTGGCATCGGCAGCGAGGGCGCCGGTACTGCACAGGCCCAGGATCAAGAGGCTGGCCAAGCGTGGGAACATGCGATCTCCGTGTCAGTGAGCGTCCTGCGGTTCGCTGCATGCTGGCCATTTTCACCTGCCATGGAATCGCCCGTTGGTCATGCAAACCTTTTGGGCTTGAACTGCATCGGCGTGCCGGGCAAGGCTATGCCCAGTGACGGCGGCAACGCGCGATATGTTCCGTGACGACACCCCGTGCCCCGCCGAGCGTGAGCAGAATGTGAAGTACATCGCGATTGTCTAGCGCGCCCCTGCAGCCGCATCTGAAGTTGCGACGGACGTCGCGTAATCCGGCTAAAGCCACCGATCCCCTCGCCGATACTCCCTCTGGATCCCGCTCCAGTCACCCGCCGCAGGACCCCAGGCCGTCCCCGATGGGCGGCCCGCGCTGTGTGTTCCGCCGCTCCCAGATGCCGATCGCACCCGCAGCAGACGTTCGTGGCAGTCGCTCGAGAGGTGCCGGTTGGCACCTGTAGTCCCTGGCACCTGAAGTTGCCGCCGGGCATCCCGCCCGTCGGGTCGCAACCGCTTACCGGACACCGAGGATCAGACAATGCTCATTCCAGGCTTCACGGCGGGCGCGCAGGCGCCGGCCGAGCTGCATACCCGTTGGTCGCCGTGGCGTGCCCTGCTGGGCGCGCTGGCTCCCCAGCACCGCACCGGCGCCGAGGCCGTGTCCGATGGCCGTGCCGAGCTGGAAGCCCAGGTCGCGGCGCTTCACCGGGTCCAGGCGGTCATCGAGTTCGCCCTCGATGGCACCATCCTGCAGGCCAATGACAACTTCCTGCAGGCGATGGGCTACCGGCTGGAGGAGATCCAGGGAAAGCATCATTCCCTGTTCGTCGATCCCGAGCAGGCGCGCAGCGCCGAGTACCGCGAGTTCTGGGCGCGGCTGGGGCGTGGCGAATATGACGCTGGCCAGTACCGGCGCTTCGGCAAGGGCCAGCGCGAGATCTGGATCCAGGCCTCGTACAACCCGGTGCTGGACCGGCAGGGGCGGCCTTACAAGGTGGTCAAGTTCGCCACCGACATCACTGCGCAGAAGCTGCAGGCAGCCGACTCGGCCGGGCAGCTGGCGGCGATCGACAAGTCGCAGGCGGTGATCGAGTTCGGCATGGACGGCCGCATCCTTTCGGCCAACGACAACTTCCTGGCCGCCACCGGCTACAGCCTGGACGACGTGCGTGGCCAGCACCACTCGCTGTTCGTCGAGCCCGAGTATCGTGGCAGTGCCGAGTATCGCCAGTTCTGGGAGAAGCTCGGCCGTGGCGAATACGATGCCGGCCAGTACCGGCGCCTCGGCAAGGGCGGGCGCGAGGTCTGGATCCAGGCGTCCTACAACCCGATCCTGGATCTCAACGGAAAGCCGTTCAAGGTGGTCAAGTACGCCACCGACATCACCGCGCAGGTGCATGAGAACCAGGCCATGCAACGTGCCGTGGCGCAGACCCGTGAAGTGGTGGCGGCCGCGAAGGAGGGCGACCTGACCCGGCGCGTGGCCACTGCCGACAAGAACGGGCCGATCGCCGAGCTGTGCGAGGGCGTGAATTCGTTGGTGGAGGCGATGGCCGCGATCATCGCCCAGATCAAGTTCGCCGCCGACACCATCGTCGTCGGTGCCACCGAGATTGCGCAGGGCAACAGCGATCTGTCGCAGCGCACCGAGCAGCAGGCCGCGTCGCTGGAGGAGACCGCGGTGTCGATGAAGGGCCTGGCCGAGACCGTGCAGCGCACCGCGACCAACGCACGGCAGGCCAGTCAGCTGGCCGGTGGTGCTGCTGATGTCGCTGCCCGCGGTGGCAACGTGGTGCACGAAGTGGTCGAGACCATGGCCGTGATCAACGCGTCCTCGCGGCGCATCGTCGACATCATCGGCGTGATCGACGGCATTGCTTTCCAGACCAACATCCTTGCGTTGAACGCGGCGGTGGAAGCAGCGCGTGCCGGCGAACACGGGCGTGGCTTCGCCGTGGTCGCCACCGAGATCCGCGAACTGTCGCAGCGCTCGGCCAGTGCCGCGAAGGAGATCAAGCAGCTGATCGATGCGTCGGTGGCCAATGTCGGCGCCGGTACCGCGCAGGTTGAGAGCGCCGGACGCACCATGGACGAGATCGTGGTCAATGTGCGCCGTGTCAGTGATCTGATGTCCGAGATCAGCACTGCCGCGCAGCAGCAGAGCGACGACATCCAGCAGATGAACCATGCCGTCGATCTGATCGACCAGGGCACCCAGCAGAACGCCGCGCTGGTCGAGGAAGCCTCGGCCGCAGCGCGCAGCATGGAAGAGCAGTCGGCGCAGCTGCTGCAGACGGTGGCCAGCTTCCGGGTGCAGGGCGGGGCCGGGCACCTGCACGGTGGGGCGGTGCTGCGCGCGGTCTAGGCGCGCCGATTGGCGTGTTGTTCCCCGGCCTTGTGGGGCGGCCTGCTCATGCGCAGCCTGCCAGGCTACGCCGATGCTGATGGTCACATGGGCCTCAGCGGCGGGCAGCGCGGCGGCTTCCACGGCGGCGCGCAGGCGCTCGCAGGGCGGCGATGAATTCCTCGCCGCCGTCGCGGGCCAGCAGGTCATCACCGCGTTGCGGGCAGCCGTCGAGGATCGCGGCAACCGCCTGCAGGTTGTTGGCGTCCCAGCGCCCGGCGCTGATCGGATGCGTCAGGCAGATGGCGGGCGATCTGCAGCGCCATCGCCCGTTCGGAAACGTCGCCCCAGCTGGTGTGCTCGATCACGCCTGGCAGCGAGAAGTAGTGGGACCGGGCGACGGCGTCGGACGCCCGCAGGAGCGGCAGCCGCGCGGGCAGGGCATGCTGGGCATGCTTGCCAGTGTCGGGCGCTCGGACCCGGGAAATGCAAAAGGCCAGGTCATGGACCTGGCCTTTGATGCAGTGGTGCCGGTGAAAGGACTCGAACCTTCATGGGGTCACCCCCGGCTGATTTTGAGTCAGCTGCGTATACCATTCCGCCACACCGGCAGGCAGCGTGCGAGTGTAACCGAGGTCGGCAGGCGATGCATAGTAGGAGGGCCTATGAGGGCGGTTCCTGTCGGCATTGGCCCCTTGATAGCTATACTCCCAGCGTGCAATTGCCTCCAGGAGCGGTAGCCGATGACAGTGTTGCAGGACCTGAGGGTGCTGGTGGTCGAGAACGACGAAATGAGTGCGGCCCTGCTGCAGATGCAGCTGGTGCATGCCGGAGCGGTCGTGGTTGGCCTCGCAGCGAGTGTGTCCGAGGCCCTGCGGCTGCTGGAGCAGAGCACTCCTGATGTGGCCCTGCTGGATTACCGCCTGGCCCGCAACGAGACCAGTGAACCGGTGGCTGCAGCGCTTTCGGCACGTGGCATTCCGTTCGTGCTGGCCACCGGAATGCTGGCCGAGCAGCTGCCAGCACCGATGTTGGCCGGCCTGTTGCTGGTCAAGCCCTACCTGTCGGCCGATCTGTCACGCGCGCTGGCGCGTGCGGTGGGCCGCTCCGGCGTCAAGGCCTGAGCAGTCCGCCGCGCGCTGGCAGGGGTCTGCTGCCGAGGCCTGAATACTCAGGCCTGCGATGTGTGGCGGCAACCCCTGATCCAGGAACCCCGCCCAGGCGGGGTTTTTCAATTGCGTCCGGCGCTCAGACCGCTTCCTCGTACACGTAACGGATCTCCTCGCGGTCGTCGAGGATGCGGTACTGGCGCGCCAGGTCATCCGGTTCGGGGTTGAGCCAGGCGTCGAGGTGTTCCTTGCGGATCGGTACCACGCCGCGGTCATGCCCGGCAGCGGCGACGTCGCTGGGCGGTGCGTCGGTGATCGTGGCAAACGACAGCAGGCGGCCTTCCGGTCCTTCCCATTCTGCCCAGAGGCAGGCCAGCAGCAGGTCGCGGGGCGGATCGGGACGGAATTCGAGTACCACGTCCTGTTCCTTTTCGTCGGCGCCGAGGGTGCGGCCGGCGATGGCGTGGCGGGGCACGTGCTCGTAGAACGCCTGTACCACCACCACGCCATGGCGCAGTCCGAACGCACCCCGCCAGTAACCTTCCAGGCTGTCGCGCCGCGCATTGTAGGTGCCGGGGTAAAGCACGTCGTTGCGCGCCGGCTTGTCCGGCAGCCGGCACTGGTAGCGCATCGGCTTGATCACGCGCTGGCCGTTCTCGCTGACCATCACCGGTGCGTAGGTGCCGGGGAAAATGCGGTTGTCACGCGGCAGCAGCTGCACCCGATGCAGGTCTTCCAGCCGGGCCTGTGCGCGCTCGATGCGGTTGCCGGCCACGCGCAGGTCGTTGCGCGCCTTCTGCGTGGGCCGGGTGGCCAGCGTGGCATGGGCAATATCGCGTCGTTCGCGTTGCCGGGCCAGTTCGGCCTCCAGTGCCTGTTGCTCCTGCGCATGCCATTGCTGGATCTTCGCCACGATGTCCCGCCCCTGTTCGGTACGCGCACCGGCGAATCCGTCATCCATCGCCTTCGGGGTCTTCGGCCGCTTCTTGCCCGGATCGTGTGCGTACAGCTCGGCGAAGTCCTCCAGCGACAGGATGGCGCCGAACTCGCGTACCAGCTTGGCGTAGTCAGCGCGGATCAGGGCGGAATAGCACATGGGACTCTTTGGGCCTGGGTCGCAGCGGCTGCGACGTGGATGCGGCAGGATAGCCCGACCCATCCGGAGATGCCGCATGAATGGTTCCATCACCTGCCAGTTCCGCGAAGCCGTACCCACGGTCGAGGACTACTGCCAGTTGCGCGTGCTCGCAGGCCTCAGCGCCAAGTCCCGCGAAGCAGCCGCCCGCGCGCTGCCCAATACGTTGTTCGGCGTGTGCGCTTACCAGGGTGCAGAACTTGTGGCGATGGGCCGTATCGTCGGCGATGGCGGCTGCCACCTGCAGGTCTGTGATATCGCGGTGCTGCCGCGTTTGCAGGGGCAGGGCCTGGGCAAGGAAGTGATGCGGCGGCTGGACGGCTGGATGCAGGCCAACCTGCCGCCGTCGGCGTACGTCAGCCTGCTGGCCGATGGCGAGGCGCATCGGCTGTATGCACAGTTTGGTTTCGCACCGACTGCACCGGCATCGATCGGGATGTATCGGCGGTTCTGAGCCGTGGGCGGGGTGAAGCCATCTACGCGCAGGGCGGTTTGATGGCAGATCGCGGGCAAAGAAAAACCCCGGCCGAAGCCGGGGTTTTCAAGAATTGGCGTCCCCACGGGGATTCGAACCCCGGTCGCCACCGTGAAAGGGTGATGTCCTAGGCCTCTAGACGATGGGGACGCACGAAAACTTCAAGTTGTAGATCCTTCGACGGCCTAATGTCGAAGTGGTGGAGCCAAGCGGGATCGAACCGCTGACCTCCTGCATGCCATGCAGGCGCTCTCCCAGCTGAGCTATGGCCCCATGAAACTCTGGATATCTGCCAGGAGCAGAGTCCGTTTTGAAACTGGCGTCCCCACGGGGATTCGAACCCCGGTCGCCACCGTGAAAGGGTGATGTCCTAGGCCTCTAGACGATGGGGACGCACGAAAAACTTCAAGTTGTAGAACTTTCGACGGCCTAATGTCGAAAGTGGTGGAGCCAAGCGGGATCGAACCGCTGACCTCCTGCATGCCATGCAGGCGCTCTCCCAGCTGAGCTATGGCCCCGTGTTACCGAGCCGCCTATCATACCTGCGTGTTCACGTTTGTGGAAGCTTTTTTCGAACTTTTTTCGTCCCGGTTCAACCTTCGCCACCAAGGGCAGGGGAACCGCAACGCCACAACCTGAATGCCGGTAGGCGGTGAACAAAAAAGACCCGGTTATCGGCCGGGTCCTCGTTGTTCGTGATGAGTGGCGTCCCCACGGGGATTCGAACCCCGGTCGCCACCGTGAAAGGGTGATGTCCTAGGCCTCTAGACGATGGGGACGCAATTCTCATCAATGTTCTTTAGCGACCTTTCGACGGCCTAATGCCGAAAGATTGGTGGAGCCAAGCGGGATCGAACCGCTGACCTCCTGCATGCCATGCAGGCGCTCTCCCAGCTGAGCTATGGCCCCACGTCGCTGAGGAGCGAAATAATAGCCTTGCCCCAGAGGGTTGGCAAGCATTTGTTGCACTTTTCTTCACGTGCGTTGCGAGGGGGGGCGACGATCGCACGTACTCAGTCGGCGCCGTCGGTCAGCGCCGCCAGGATCGGGCACTGATCCAGGGTGCCGTGGCCGGGGCAGGCGTCGACCAGCTGCGAGAGCGCGCTGTGCATGCGTTGCAGTTCAGCCATGCGCTGCGCGATGTCCTGTAGGCGGGCCTGTGCCGCGTCGCGCACGCTGCCCATGTCCTGCGGGTGGCGATCACTGAGTGCCAGCAGTTCGGCGATTTGTTCCAGGCTGAAGCCCAGTGTCTTGGCGCGGCGGATGAAGCGCAGCCGGCGCAGGTCCTGCTCACCGAAGATGCGGTAGCCCCCGGCCGAGCGTGCCGCGGTGGGCAGCAACTGCTGGCGCTCGTAGTAGCGCACGGTATCGATCGGTACGCCGGCCTGGCGCGCCAGTTGACCAATGTTCATGGCGGATTCCTGCGGATGCTGCCGGTCATTCTGAAGCCTTGAGTGCGGTCCAGGGTCAAGCTCCCGCCGCTGACGGCGCATTCAGCGCACTTTGCAACTTTCTTCATAGCCCCGCCGTCGTGGCAGTTCCTACCCTGCGCCTGAACCGGCCGCTGGATGGCCCGCAACGAACCGAGGAGATGCTCTGTGGAAGGATTCAGGAACGAAGGATTCGTAGAGGTCGCGGTGGTCGAGTACCCGGGAGGCGACCCGTCGGCCGCCTCTGTGCTGACCGAAATGGCACATGTCGCCAACCGGCTTGCCCAGCAGCAGCGTCGCCCGTTCAAGCGTGTCCTGGTAACCCGCTGGGTCGTGCCAGCCAGCCAGACCGGCGTGCATCGCATTGCCGGCGCGGAGATGCTCGAGGCGGACATTCCCGCCGTGATCGCCGTGCCTGGCCAGATCAGTCAAGGCGTCTGCCTGCGCGCCGATGAGGTCCTGCTGGATTGGCTGCGCGCGCATTACGATGGCGGCAGTCTGCTGGCAGCTGCCAGCGATGGTGTCAGCATGCTGGCACGCGCGGGTCTGCTTGCCGGGCGCACCGTCAGTGGGCCGGACCTCGGGCGCCATCCGGGCCTGCAGGGGCAGTCGGCCAGCTGGGTGCCCAGTGAGCGCGCGCTGGTCGACGACGGTGATCTGCTGACAGTGGCCGGTTCCCAAGCCTGGCGCTTCCTCGCCCTGCGGCTGCTGTACCGGCTGCACGGCCAGGGCGTAGCGAGTTCCGTGGCGCAGCAGTTGGGGATCACGGTGCCCGCGGCGATCCAGCAGGATCTGGAGCGTTTCAGTGCCAACTTCGCCCACGGCGATCGCGACGTACTGAAGGCGCAACGCTGGCTGCATACCACCGCTGCGCGTGGGGCCACGCTCGGAGCGATCTGCGAGGTTTCCGGACTGGAGCCACGGACTCTGCAGCGGCGCTTCCTGAAGGCCACCGGCCTGCGTCCGATCGAGTATTGCCAGCGGTTGCGTATCGCCAAGGCACAGACATTGCTGCAGCAGGGGGCGGGTATCGATGAAGTGGCCTGGGGGGTGGGCTATGCAGACCAGAGCGCATTCCGCCGCCTGTTCCTGCGCATTGTTGGAATGACGCCGGCCAACTATCGGCGGCAGGTCAACAACAAACGGCGCGAACGGCCGCTGTTGTCGTCGGTGGCGGGCAGCCTGCGCGGGCTGCAACCGGCGCCTGGCATGCAGATGCCGCGCAGCGCGGCCTGAAGCCTGCGGTGGGCGTCGTACTTGCAACCTGGGCGCGACGCTTTGACCATGCAGGCAACGAGATGATGGGACGGGTGGGTTGATGTCGAGTGTTGGACCGGTGCCGATGCCGGTGGTGCTGATCCTGATGTGCGTGCTGCTGGCCATGGCGGTGGCCCACCTGTGGCCGCGGCCGAAGGACGGGATGGCAGTGCCTTCCGGGGCCAGCCTGGTCCTGGACATGTTGCTGATCGGCCTGCTGTGTGGACGCATCAGCTTCGTGGCCTTGAACTTCGCGCTCTACCGTGAGGCCCCCTGGAGCATCCTGCAGATCGCCGACGGTGGGTATCACCTTGCAGTCGTGCTGGTTGCGGGCCTGGCGTGGGGCACCTGGCGGCTGCGGTTGTGGCGCGCGTTACGTGCGCCGGTGTTGGCGGGGGCGCTGGTGGGTGTGGGGCTGTGGGCGGCGGGCAGCCACCTGCTGGCAACATGGCAGGAGCAGCGGATGCCGCTGCCGGCGGTACAGGTGGCGGATCTGCAGGGGCGCAGGATCGATCTGCAGCAGTTCCGTGGCAAACCGATGGTGCTGAATCTCTGGGCCAGCTGGTGTGGTCCCTGCCGTCGCGAGATGCCGGTACTGGCATCCGCACAGCAGACCCACACTGACGTGCAGTTCGTGTTCCTCAACCAGGGGGAAACCCTGGACGAAGTGAAGGGTTTCATCGCATCCGAACAGCTCTGGCTGGGCAACGTATTGCTGGACGATACCGCGTCGGCGTCAACCGTGCTGGGTGTACAGGCCTATCCGTCGACGCTGTTCTTCGACGCCGAAGGCCGCCTGCGTGAACTGCACCTTGGCGAACTGACGGCGGCGGGTCTTGAACACAAACTGCGCCGGCTGCGGTAGCCTGCGCGGGCATCTCACTACGGAGTTCCCATGTTGTCGACTTCCCTGCGCATCGCTCCGGCGGTGCTGTTGCTGCCGGTCATGCTGGCATTGGCCGCCTGCAGCCAGGCCCAGACCCCGCCGGGCAAGGCGGCCGCGCCGGCAGCGAGCGCTCAGGCCCCAGCGGCCAAGGCCGAGCGCCCCGCAGTGCTGAAAGGCATCGAGAAGCACGGTTTTGAAGTCGTTGCCGAGTTCGATGCACCGGGTGGCCTGCGTGGATTCGCTGGTGTGGTGGGCGGGCAGCAGCCGGCCGCAGCCTATGTCACCACCGACGGCAAGCATGTGCTGGTAGGCAGTCTGTTCGATGCCGAGGGCAACGACGTGGCCGCCGAGGCGGTGGAGAAGCTGGTCGCAGCACCGATGTCGGCCAAGATGTGGACCAAGCTGGAGGCCAGTGCCTGGGTGCGTGACGGCAAGGCCGATGCGCCGCGCGTGGTCTATACCTTCAGTGATGCCAACTGCCCGTACTGCCACAAGTTCTGGGAAGCGGCGCGTCCGTGGGTCGACGCCGGCAAGGTGCAGTTGCGCCACATCATGGTCGGCGTGATTCGCGAGGACAGCCCGGCCAAGGCTGCGGCCATCCTGTCTGCGCGTGACCCGAGTGCGGCCTTGCTGGAGAACGAACACCAGTTCGACCGTGGTGGCATCAAGGCCCTGCCGAGCATCAGCCGCGAGATCGCCGCCAAGCTCGACGCCAACCAGGTGCTGATGATTGAAATGGGCTTCCAGGGCACGCCGGGCATCCTGTTCCAGGATGCACAGGGCCAGGTGCAGCGTCGCGCCGGCCTGCCACAGGGCGCTGACCTGCAGACGGTGCTGGGCCCGCGCTGATCGGCACCCATGTCGTGATGCGACACCACAGGCCCGCATGGCAGCATGCGGGCCTGTTGCGTTTCGTCACTTGTGCGGGTGATGCAGGCTGCGCACCACCTGTTCGTCGTCACGTCTGAATCGTGACTGACATCAAGCATCGCGCCTTGATTCCAATCAAGGCCAAAAACGACAGGCGGACTAGCCTGTGACGCATGGAATACAGCGTCAACGCGCCAGGGATGCCGCGCCTGACACGCCCTGAACCGGGGCAGTCGGCACAGCCATTCACGACGTTCTCACTCCCTGGTTGTTACCCAGACTGCTGCGGTCGCCACCTCTCCGGCAGTGCGGCCCTGATGGCGTCGATATCGGTACGGGCGGGGCAGTGTCATCGTCCTGTTGCCTGCCACGCGCAGGCTGGCCGGTGTCGTCGACGCAGTACCCGCATTTCCAGCAACGGCAACGCAACGTCGGAGCTGCGCCTGCGCGCGCGCCGTCAGTGCGCTGCGAATGTTCGTCCAGGGAGGATGCAATGCGCTTTGCGGTACTGAGTCTGGCCTGCCTGACCGCGCTGGCGGTCACGCCAGCATATGCGCAGCAGAATGGCCAGGAGGATGCGCACGCATTGCGCCAGGAAATCGCTGCCATGCGGCAGGCACTGGAGGGCATGCAGAAGCGCCTGGATCAGCTCGAACAACGCGAGGGCGCTGTCGCGGCCGCTGCGCAGGTAGCGGCGCCGGTGACACCACCTGGCAGCAGCGCCAACCTGCTGCATCCCACCCAGGTGCCGGGTGTGGCGCAACCGGTGCTGCCGCAGCGCGAATCGGTGGCCGATCCCTCAACGGCGGCCTCGCGTCCCGACAGCGCTGCTGGGCCGACCGACCCGGATCTGAAGGGCTTCTTTGCCATTCCAGGTACTGACACGGTGATCCGCATTGGCGGCTATGCCAAGCTCGATGCGATTGCCGATTCGCGCGCGGCCGGTGACGAGGATCAGTTCATCCCTTCGTCGATGCCGGTGGGCGGCAGCCATCGCGATGTTTCCAATTTCAACATCCACGCCAAGCAGACCCGCTTCAGCTTCGAGGCGCGGCGCCCGACCACGCACGGCAACCTGCGCTTCTACCTGGAGAACGACTTCTTCGGCAGCAGCGACGGCTACGCGTTCCGCCTGCGTCATGCCTATGGCCAGCTCGGCAATACCTATGCCGGTTATGGCTATTCCAGCTTCATGGACCCGGACAGCCTGCCCGACACGCTGGATTTCGCCGGGCCCGGCGGCGCGGGCTATCTGCTGGTGGCCGGCATCCACCACAGCTTCGCGATGGGCAAGGGCAACACCCTGACGCTGGCCGCCGAAGACCCCAAGACCGAACTGGCCGGTGCCAGTGATGAACGGGCCGCAGTGAACCGGCTGCCGGATGTGACCGTGACCGCACGCATGGAGCGTGACTGGGGCCATCTTCAGCTGGGCGCGGTGGCGCGCAGCCTGGCCTATGACGGCGAGGGCGAGCGCGACCGGCGCATGGCCGGCGGCCTGCAGTTCAGTGGCTCGGCATCGGTAGGCGAGCGCGATCTGTTGCTGTTCGGCGCGCTCGGCGGGCGCGGCCTCAGCCGCTACACCGCGGACCTGACCGGCTCCGGGCTGGACGCGGTGGTCGGTGCCGATGGCCATCTCGACGCGCTGGACCTGCACGGCGGCTTCGTCGGCTACACGCATTACTGGTCCGAGCTGTGGCGTTCGAACCTGATCTTCGGCCAGCTGACCCTGGAGCGGAACGCGGCACTCGCTGCTGACGCCTTCCGGCAGAGCCGATACGGCGTGTTCAACCTGATCTGGAGCCCGGCGCCGTCGTGGACGATGGGCATGGAGCTGCTGTACGGCCGCCTAGAACAGCAGGGCGGTGCGCGCGGCGACACGGTCCGGGTGCAGGGCAGCCTGCAATACAACTTCATCAAGTAAGCGCCAGCGGCGTTACGCCAGCGCAACCGTCCCCACGCCCGGCCGCACCGGGTTCATGCCAGTACAGGAGATTGTCATGGCAGAAGCAAAGAAAATCGGGGTGGTCGGAGCCACCTTCCTTGTCGCCGGCAACATGATGGGCTCAGGCGTGTTCCTGTTGCCGTCCAGCCTGGCCAAGATCGGTACCGCATCGATCTGGGGCTGGCTGATCACCACGGCCGGTGCGCTGTTGCTGGCCTTCGTATTCGCCAAGCTGGGCAAGCTGGCGCCGAAGGCGGGCGGTCCGTATGCCTATGCGCGTGACTGGTTCGGGCCTTACATGGGCTTCCAGACCAATACCATCTACTGGTTCGCCAACTGGATCGGCAACGTTGCCATCCCGATCGCCGCGGTGGGCTACTTCAGCTACTTCTTCCCGATCCTGTCCGAGCCGCTGGTGCGCTGCATCGCGGTGCTGATCCTGGTGTGGGCGCTGAGCTTTGCCAACGTGATCGGCCCGGCCTTCGTCAGCCGTGTGCAGACGGTCACCACCAGTTTCGCGCTGGTGCCGATCCTGGGCATCGCCATTTTCGGCTGGTTCTTCTTCGATGCCGACATTTTCAAGGGCGCCTACAACGTGTCCGGTGAGTCCAACTTCGGTGCGATCTCCAGTGCCGCGGCACTGACCCTGTGGGCCTTCATCGGTGTCGAATCGGCTTCGGTCACGGCTGGCGTGGTCGAGAACCCGGAGAAGAACGTGGCCCGTGCCACCCTGGCCGGTGTGTTCCTGGCTGCCATCGCCTACATCGCCAGTTCCTCAGTGATCATGGGCATGGTGCCCAATGGCGAGCTGCAGACCTCCGACGCGCCGTTCGCGCTGGCGGCGGCCAAGGCGGTCGGCGGCTGGGGCGGCGCGCTGGTCAGCCTGTGCGCCTTCATCGGCGCTGCCGGTTCGCTGGGCGGCTGGATCCTGCTGACCGCGCAGAGTGCCAAGGCGGCCTCGGATGATGGCCTGTTCCCGAGCATCTTCAGCAAGACCAACAAGGACGACGTGCCGGTCAAGGGCGTGCTGATCGTGGCGGTGCTGATGACCCTGGCGGTGCTGGTGACGTCCACCTCGGAAACCGCGTCGGCCCAGTTCGACGTGATCACGTCGGCGGCCGTGGTGCTGACCCTGCTGCCCTACATCTACTCGTGCGTGGCCTGCTACTTCGTGGTCGAGCGTTCGCACACCCTGGTCCATACCGGTGCGTTCTGGACCCTCACCAGCCTGACCGTCGTGTACTGCCTGTGGGCGATCTACGGCTCGTCGGGAACCATCGTGCAGTACGCCTTCCTGTTCGTGCTGTTCATCACCGTGTTCTATCCATTCTTCAGCGAGGAGCGCCGCCAGCAGCGGCAGCGCGCCCGCGAGGCATCGGCCATCAGCGCCGGCGCCCAGCGTTCCTGAGTTCGACAAGGAGAATCAACGTGTACTTCAAGTCCCTGGACTACCCGGTCATTGTCATCGACAACGACTACGAGTCGCCGCGCATCGGCGGCATCCTGATCCGCGCCCTGGTGGAAGAGCTGCGCAGCAACGACCAGCGGGTGCTGTGCGGGCTGAACCTGGATGATGCGCGTGCCGGAGCCCGTACCTATGTGGCGGCCTCGGCGGTGCTGATATCGATCGATGGCAGCGAAGAGGTGGATGGCGAGTTCCAGCGCCTCACCGCCTTCCTGCGCGAGCAGAGTGCGCGCCGCGCCAACCTGCCGGTGTTCCTGTACGGCGAGCGCCGCACCATCGAAAAGGTGCCGAGCAAGCTGCTCAAGTACATCCACGGCTTCATCTTCCTGTTTGAAGACACCAAGAGCTTCATCTCGCGGCAGGTGATGCGCGCGGCCGAAGACTACATGAAGAATCTCCTGCCGCCGTTCTTCAAGGCGCTGATCCATCATGCGGCAGAGTCGAACTACTCCTGGCATACGCCGGGCCATGCAGGCGGCGTGGCATTCACCAAGTCGCCGGTCGGCCGTGCGTTCCACCAGTTCTACGGTGAGAACACCCTGCGCAGCGATCTGTCGATCTCGGTACCGGAGCTGGGCTCACTGCTGGATCACACCGGCCCGATCAAGGATGCCGAGGAAGAGGCGGCGCGCAACTTCGGTGCCGACCATACCTTCTTCGTCACCAATGGCACCTCCACCGCCAACAAGATCGTCTGGCATGGCACGGTGGCCCGCGGCGACGTGGTGTTCGTCGACCGCAACTGCCACAAGTCGCTGCTGCACGCGCTGATCATGACCGGCGCGGTGCCGGTGTACTTCACCCCAAGCCGCAACGCACACGGCATCATCGGCCCGATCAGCCTGGATCAGTTCACACCGGAATCGCTGCAGCAGCGCATCGCCGCCAACCCGCTGGCCAGCCAGGCCTACAAGGCCGGTTCCAAGCCGCGCATTGCGGTGGTGACCAACTCGACCTACGACGGCCTGTGCTACAACGCCGAGAAGATCGCCGACGAAATCGGCAGCGCGGTCGACTTCCTGCACTTCGACGAAGCCTGGTACGCCTACGCCGCGTTCCATCCGTTCTATGAGAACCACTACGGCATGGCCAAGGGCAAGCCGCGCGAGCAGGATGCGATCATCTTCACCACGCATTCCACCCACAAGTTGCTGGCCGCGTTCTCGCAGGCGTCGATGATCCACGTACGCAACTCGGCGCAGCGCGACCTGGATGCCGAGCGCTTCAACGAGTCGTTCATGATGCACACCTCGACCAGCCCGCATTATGGGGTGATCGCGGCCTGTGACGTGGCCTCGAAAATGATGGAGGGCGAGGCCGGCCGTTCGCTGGTGCAGGAAATGCATGACGAGGCGATCGCCTTCCGCCGCGCGATGCTGCACGTGCGTGACGACCTCGGCCGCGACGACTGGTGGTTCAGTGTGTGGCAGCCGACCAAGGTCGAGCGCAGCCTGGACAAGGGCGATACGCCGGCTCCGCTGGTGGCCAAGCGCGAGGAGTGGTACCTGCAGCCGGACGCGCACTGGCACGGCTTCGAGAATCTGGTCGATGACTACGTGCTGATCGACCCGATCAAAGTGACCCTGCTGACCCCGGGCCTGGCGATGGACGGCAGCATGGGCAAGCTGGGCATTCCGGCGGCGGTGCTGAGCAAGTTCCTGTGGGGCCGCGGCATCACTGTGGAGAAGACCAACCTGTATTCGGTGCTGTTCCTGTTCTCGATGGGCATCACCAAGGGCAAGTGGAGCACGCTGGTCACCGAGCTGATGGCCTTCAAGGAGCTGTACGACTGCAACGCGCCGTTGAGCCAGGCATTGCCGACGCTGGCGGCGGACTATCCGATTGCCTACGCCGGCTGGGGACTGCGTGACCTGTGCGATGCATTGCACGCGTTCAACCAGGAATTCGAGGTCGCCAAGGTGATGCGCGAGATGTACGTGGATCTGCCGACGCCGGTGATGACCCCGGCCGATGCCTACAACCACCTGGTGAAGGGCGAGATCGAGCGGGTCGACATCGAGCAGCTCAGTGGTCGCGTCGCGGCGACCATGCTGGTGCCGTATCCGCCGGGCATTCCGACCATCATGCCGGGCGAGCGATTCGGCGACAGCGACGAGCCGATCATCCAGTCACTGCGTATTGCCCGTGAACAGAATGCGCGTTTCCCGGGCTTCGAGTCGGATGTGCACGGGCTCATCATCGAGCACGATGGCGATGTGACCTCGTACAGGGTGGAGGTGCTGAAGGCCTGACCGGGGGACGGTCGGCCCTTCGGCGAGCGATGGATACCGCGCGCGAGCAACGCATCCTGAAGTTCTCCATCGGGGTGACCATCGCGGTGAGCGCGGTCGGCTTCATCGGTGGCCTGCTGGTGGGATCGCAGGCCATCCTGTTCGACGGCGTGTACAGCCTGGTCGACGTTGCCTTGACCCTGGTTTCGTTGTCGGTACTGCGGCTGGTGGCGCGGGAGCAGAGCCCGCGCTTCCAGTATGGCTATTGGCACCTGGAGCCGATGGTCGAAGCACTCGGTGGGGTGGTCCTGTCGCTGGCCTGCGTGTACGCGCTGGCCAACGCGGTCATCGGCTTGACCACGGGCGGGCACGAAGTGAAATTCGGGCCCGCGCTGTGGTGGGCGGCGCTGCTGAGTGCCAGCAACCTGGCAATGGCGACGTTCGTCGCGCAGCGTGCGCGGCGCCTGCGCTCGGCGTTGTTGTGGCTGGATGTAAGAGGCTGGCTGCTGGGTGGATTGATGAGCCTGGCGGTGGTGCTGGCCTTCGTGCTGGCCCTTGTCCTGCATGGCGGCGAGTGGCACCACTGGGTCCCGTACCTGGATTCGATCGTGCTGGCGTTGATCAGCCTGGCGGTACTGCCAGTGCCGGCGCGCAGTGCATGGAAGGCCATGCGCGAAGTGCTGCAGGTGGCGCCGGATGACCTGGACCGGCGCGTGCAGCAGGTAATGCAGGCATTCGTGTCCGAGCGTGGCTATGCCGGTTTCACCAGCCACGTGGCGAAGATGGGGCGGATGCGCTTCATCGAGATCCATGTGCTGGCAGACCCCGGTACGCCATTGGGCTCGGTGGGCGAGGTCGATGCGATGCGCGATGAGATCGCCGTGCGGCTGGATGCGCGGGGCAGCACGTTCTGGTTGACCATCGATTTCACTGCGGATCCGGCGTGGACGTAGCCCTGCCTCTTTCGCGCCGGGGCCTTGCCCGGCCAGGTTCTGTTCGCCTGTAGAGCCGAGCCCATGCTCGGCTGCCGTTCGCATGGAACAGCCGAGCATGGGCCCGGCGATACAGCACGCTGCGATCGTTGCACACGGCGGACTGCTCTGTTGCGCCGGATGTGTTTGACCTGAACCTGGGTTGAGGTCGCAGACTGCGGCACAGTTCCACAACGCTTAGCGCAGGTAGTACTCCACCGGCACCACCAGTTCCTGTGGTGCCTTCAGTTCATCGGGAATGGGCGGCAGCGGCTGCGCGCGGCGGAAGGTCTGCAGTGCGGCGCCGTCAAGCATCGGCTGGCCACTGGACTGCTCCAACCGCAGGGCCAGCAGGCGTCCCTGGCGATCGATGCTGGCCCTGACCCAGGCAGTGCCCTGCTGGCGCCGTGAGCGGGCCGCAGCAGGGTAGTAGCGATAGCGCTCCAGCCGCGCCATCAGGCGGGCTTCCCACTGGTCGCTGGCGGCGCCGGCCTGGAAGTCCGCCGGTGGGGCGTCGGGAGCGGGCGGCGCGGCCGTGATCGATGCCGGTGCGGGACTTGCATCGGTCGCGGCCGCAGGCGGGGCGACCGGCAGGGCTTGCCGGCCAGCGCCACTGCGTTCGCTGGCGGCCACTTCGCCCTCGCGTGCGGCGGTGGGCTTCGGTGGAGGGGGCGACTTCGTGGGTTGGGATTCGCGCGCCTGCTGCGCCTGGCTGGGGGTGTCGGCCTGGCGTTCTTCCACTGGCTGCGGCGGCGTCGCCGGTGCCAGCAGGCGCAGGCTGATGCGCACGTCCTGCTCGGGCGGCGGCAGCAATGGCGGCGCGGCCACCCAGTGCACCAACAGCAGCAGGGGCAACAGGTGAAGCCCGATGCTGATGGCGATCGCCTGCCAGTGTTGGCCGCGCTCACTCATCGTCCAGCACCCATAGCAGGTCGGCGTCGGCCGCCTCGACGGATGCACCGACTTAAGCGAGCGCGATCACCAGCGCTGGTGTGCCCGCTGGCAGGTAGCCCGGCATGCCAGTACCGCGCAGTACATGCCAGCGACCGGCCACCAGCAGCGCGGGTGCCGCGGCTCAGGTTGTGGGCGACGCGGTACAGGTAGGCGCGGCCATTGCTCAGCAGGCCACTGGCGGCGATTCTGACGACGCGCAGCCAGGTCTCCTGGACGACATCATCGGCGTCGCTGCGTTGCGGGAGCTTACGGCGGACATGGGCGTGCAGCGGCTGGTAGTGGGCCGCGCACAGCTGCGCGACATCCTTCGGTTCGACAGGCGTGGACACGGGGCGGGCGACAACTGGGAAAGGGAACAGCCCGCGGCGGCAAGGGCAGCGGCTACACCTTACAGCAAAAGAGAATCATTTGCATCCATGGACGCGAGGCGCGGCATGCGTGGCCGACTGCGAGGTCAGCGCGGACGAAAGTCGCAGTGGATCTGCAGGGCTTCGGTGGGGTTGTGATGCAGCTCGAAACCGCAGTGCTGGAGGCTGCGCTTCACCCGGGCGATCGCTTCGGCATGGCGGGCGGTGCGACGCTGCTGCCAGCGCGGCGGGGTGAACACGCCCAGTGGCAGCAGCCGCAGCCGCTTGCCGTGCAATACCACTGAGACATCGATATGACGGCCATCGATGTCGTGGCCGTTGGCGCCGAAGATGGCACCGACTTCATCATGGCGCTGCGGATAGCAGGCGCGGAACACCGCGATGCCGAGCCAACGCACGCCACGACGGAAGCCGCCGAGCCGGCTGTGGCTGGGTTCGAAGCCGCGCGTGACGAGCAGGCCCAGCCCGGCAGGCAGCAATGCCTGCGCGTCGAGCAAACGTTGCAGCACTTCTTCTTCCAGCTGGATGCGGGTAGAGGGCCAGCGCGGTGCGATGAGCAGTCCGTGGTGGCTGCCGCGTTGCAGGGTCAGCATGGGTGAAGCTTCGCACGCGGGCGAACAGCCGGGGTAGTGCCGGCCGCTGGCCGGCAAATCTGTTGCCCGTCGGGTGCCGGCCAGCGGCCGGCACTACCGTGACGATCGTCAGAGGTCGCGGTACTGGATCTGCGAAGCCAGTACGCGCAGGCCATCGGCATTGCTGGACAGGATGCGCTCTTCGCCGATGCCATTCTGCCGTTTCAGCTGGAAGCCCTGGTCTGCAGGCAGCTGTGCGGCGATGGCGTCCATGCGTTGCATGGCATCGGGGCCGCTGCAGTCGAAGTGGCCCCAGTAGGCGCCATCGCGGTGGATCTGCAATCGGTAGTTCATCGCGGTAGCTCCGGCAGGTCCTGCAGCCAATGGTCGAACATCGCGGTGGCGGCCGCGGCCAGTGGCGCGCCATAGCGACGCGCCTGCGTGCGCAGGTCGTTCGGATCGATGCCGGCCTGCGCCAGTTCCAGGGTGTGACCGATCAGCCAGCGCTCGAACTGGCGCGCGTCCAGCTCCGGATGGCATTGCAGTGCCAACGCATGGTTACCGATGGCAAAGGCCTGGTGGCGGCAGGCCGGCGTGCTGGCCAGGCGGCGTGCACCCGTTGGGAGTTCGAATGCCTCGCCATGCCAATGCAGTACCGGAATGCCCTGCAGGGCCTGCAGTGGCGAGCGCTGACCGTCATCGGTGAGCAGCAGTGGCGCAAAGCCGATCTCCTTGCCACCACTGGCGGCGACGTCGGCACCGAGTGCACGCGCCATCAGCTGCGCGCCCAGGCAGATGCCCAGCGTGGGCCGCTGCTGCTGCAAACGCCCTTGCAACAGCGCGATGCTATCGTTGAGGAACGGGTAAACATCAACATCGTTGACGCTGATCGGGCCACCCAGCACCACCAGCAGGTCAGCCGCTTCGGCCGGATCGAGTGCATCTACACCCGCCTGCAGCACCTGCAGCTGCCAGCTCTGGGCCAGCAGCAACGGTTGCAGGGTGCCAAGGTCCTCGAAGGCAACGTGTTGCAGGACAACCGCGTGCTTCATGCCGGGGCTCCATTGCTGGGCCAGTAGAAACTGTCCGGGGTGGCGCGTGCGCCGAAGATGGCCTGGCCGACACGGACCACGGTGGCGCCTTCCTCGATGGCCACTTCGAAGTCGCCGGACATGCCCATCGACAGCTGCGACAGGTCGATGCCGGGTGGGGCGGTACGCTGCAGCTGGTCGCGCAGTTCGCGCAGGCGCACGAAGCACGCGCGCACACGTTCGACTTCGGGAGTGAAGATGGCCAGAGTCATCAGGCCACGCACGCGTAGCCGGTCGAAGACTGGCAGCTGCTGCACGAATGCCTCGACGGCAGCGGGTTCCAGTCCGTACTTGCTGGGTTCGGCGGAGGTGTTGACCTGCACGAAAACATCCAGCGTGCGGTCTTCCAGCTGCAGGCGCTGCTGCAGCGCTTCGGCCACGCGCAGGCTGTCAAGCGCCTGGAACTCGCTGGCGAAGCGCGCCACGTAGCGCGCCTTGTTGGTCTGCAGATGCCCGATCACCGACCAGTGCACGCCCAGATCGGCCATCGTCTCGGCCTTGCGTTGCGCCTCCTGCACCTTGTTCTCGCCCAGCTCGCGGCAACCGGCGGCCACCGCCATGCGGATGCGGGCGTCATCGACGGTCTTGCTGACCGGCAGCAGGCGCACGCTGGCCGGGTCCCGGCCGACGCGGGCACACGCATCGGCGATGCGCTGGCGCACCGTGCCCAGGTTGGCGGCGATCTGTTCAACAGACTGGGCGACGGGCCAGTCGGCGGCGGCAAGGGGCATGCGGGCACCTCCAATGCAGGGCGGCCAGGGTGGGATACACTGGCACAGGACAAGAATTATTTTGGCATAGGACAAAATGAAAATCACCGGGCATAGCGCCGAGTCGATCTTCGACAGCATCCGCGATGGCATCGGCAAAGGCCGTCTGCCGGCCGGCAGCGTGCTGCCGCCGGTTCGCGATCTGGCCGATCAGCTGGGGGTCAATCGCAACACCGTGGCCGCCGCCTACAAGCGATTGGACGCGGCCGGCCTGGCCAGCACCGCAGGCCGGCGCGGCACGGTGGTGCGTGGCCTGCCGCCGATGCTGGCGCGCGAGGGCAGTACGCCGGGGTTGGCGCTTCAGGACCTGGCCGGTGGCAACCCGGATCCGCGCCTGTTGCCCAGCCTGCGCCTGGCCGCGGCGGCACCGCGGTTGTATGGCGTGGGCACGGTCGACCCGAGGTTGCAGGCGTTGGCACGCGCCTCGCTGGATGCGGATTGCCCCGAGGGGTACGCGCTGGAGCTGACCCATGGCGCGGTCGATGGCATCGAGCGCCTGTTGGCGGCATGGCTGCTGCCGGGCGATCGCATCGCGGTGGAGGATCCATGCTTCCTCGGTAGCCTCAATGTGCTCAATGCCGTCGGCCATGCGCCGTTGCCGGTGACGATGGATGCGCATGGCATGCAGGTCGAATCGCTGCGACAGGCGCTGGAGGCCGGTGCACGCGCGGTGCTGTTGACACCACGGGCGCACAATCCGACCGGGGCCAGCCTGGATGCGAAGCGGGCACGGGCGTTGCGCCAGCTGCTGGCGGCCTATCCGCAGGTGGCGGTGCTGATCGATGACCACTACGCACTGCTCTCGCAGCAGGCCTACCACTCGGTACTGCCGCTGGATGGCCGGCGCTGGGCGCTGCTGCGTTCGCTGTCCAAGCCGCTCGGCCCCGACCTGCGCCTGGCCTGGCTGGCCTGTGATGACGAGACCGCGATGCGGTTGCGGTTGCGGTTGGCGTCCGGCATCGGTTGGGTCAGTCATCTGCTGCAGGATGCCGCCACTTCGGTGCTGGCATCGGCGCCGCAGCGGGCAAAGATCGCCTCGGCAGGCGAGCGGTACCAGCAGCGCCTGCAGTCGCTACAGGAACTGCTGCGCGTGCGTGGCGTGCCGACGCCGTTGCCGATGGAGGGATTGAACCTGTGGCTGCCGTTGCCGGCCGACAGCCATCCACAGGTACTGGCGCTGGCTGCGCGCGGATGGCATGTGCGTGCTGGCGAAGTGTTTGCGGTGGCTGCACCAGCGCATGGCCTGCGCATCACCTGCGCGGCGCTGGGGGTGGCGCAACTGCGGCAGCTGGCCGATGACCTGGCGGCGGTGTGTGGGGTATAGCGCCCAGCCATGCTCGACGCTGGAAGCAGATCAGGGCGCGGCGTTGGCGTTGGGGCGCACGTAGTAGGACTGGCCACTGTCATCGACGAACATCAGCTCCGGCTTGCCCTGCCAGGACGTGAGCATGGCGCCGGTATTGTTCTGGTGCTTGACCATCAGGCTGGCGCCACGGTCCGGATTGGCGACGACCTTGAAGACTTCGGTGGTGCCGGTGGCATCGTCCAGAGTGAGCAGGGCTTCGCCCCCGCGGTCGCTGGTGCCATAACCGCCGCGCTCGGAACCGTCGGGGCCAAGCAGGATCAGGCCGGACAGCGCGGTTGCACGCGGTCCCTGGGTGCGGCCCCTGCTGAGGGGGTCCGGCACCGGCGCACCGAGGATCAGCCGTGGTTGGCCAGTGCCATCGTGGATGACCAGGCCGCGCGCTTCGATGATCCGCTCAGGCGATTGGCTGCGATGCAGGCTCCAGGCGGTCCAGCCGGAAACGAGCAGGGCAAGGGTCGATATCACCAGGGTGGTCAGCAGCAGCACACGGGGCATCGGGTCGTCCTTCCTTGGATAGGCCGACGATAGCGGATGCCGGCGGGCAAAGGCCAGTTCGTTGTGTGACGATCTGTATCGTCAGTGGAAATCGCGGCTGTGGCTGCGCAGTCCCTGCAGCAGCTCATCCAGGCAGTGCATGCGCTGCACGATGACATGCTGCACGCCATCAACGCGCTCCAGGCGGCCATCGATCTGCATCAGCTGGGTGTCGACCAGCACCCGGTGCTGGCGGTCGGCCAGGTGGCGCCAGACCACGGCGTTGACCATCCCGGTCTCGTCTTCAAGGGTGAGGAAGGTAACGCCACTGGCGGTCTGCGGGCGCTGGCGCATGCGCACCAGTCCGGCGATGCGCACGCGGCGGCCATGGCCGTGCCCGGCCAGCTGCGCGGCATCCAGGCAGCCGCGGCTGCGCAGCTGCGCGCGCAGGAACGAGATCGGGTGGCGGCCGAGGGTGGTGCCGGTGCTGCGGTAGTCGGCCTGCATGTCCTCCCAGGCGCTGGGCAGTGGCAGGGGCACGCGGGCTTCGGCAGTGGCACGGGCCTGGTCGAACAGCGGCAGCCGGTTCTCTACGCCCGAGATATCCCAGCGTGCACGATGGCGATGGCCACTGAGCCCGCGCAGTGCGCCAGCATCGGCCAGCAGGCCCTGCTGGCGGCGGTCCAGCGCGGTGCGCTGGCACAGGTCGCCGACGTCGTCGAACGGGCGCCGCGCGCGCTCGCGCATGATGGCCTGTACGGCATCTTCGTTGCAGCCGTCGATCAGACGCAGGCCCAGACGGATCGCCGCCGGCCCCCTGCTGAAGTCCAGCGTGCAGTCCCAGTCGCTGTGGCGTACGTCCACGGGAAGAACGGTAATGCCATGCCGCCGCGCGTCCTGCAGCAGCTGGTCAGGGCTGTAGAAACCCAGCGGCTGGCTGTTGATCAGGCTGGCAGTGAACGCGGCGGGATGATGGCACTTCAGCCAGCAGCTGGCATAGGTCAGCAGGGCGAAGCTGGCGGCATGACTTTCCGGGAAACCGTAATCGCCGAATCCCTTGATCTGCTCGAACAGGTGCTCGCCGTATTCGCGGCTGAAGTTGTTTCTCAGCATGCCGGCCAGCAGTTTCTCGCGATGTGGTTCCAGCCCGCCGCGGCGCTTCCAGGCCGCCATCGAACGGCGCAGGGCATCGGCCTCGCCCGGGGTGTAGCCGGCCGCATCCACCGCCAGCTGCATCACCTGCTCCTGGAACAGCGGCACGCCCAGGGTACGTGCGAACACGCGTTCCAGCTGCGGTGGGTAGAGCGGGTTGTCCGGGTCGTTCAACGCGTCCGGGCCTTGTTCGCGCAGGATCCGGCGCCGCTCCAGGTAGGGATGCACCATGTCGCCCTGGATCGGGCCGGGACGCACGATCGCCACTTCGATCACCAGATCGTAGAAGTTGCGTGGCTGCATGCGCGGCAGCATCGCCATCTGTGCGCGCGACTCGATCTGGAACACGCCGATGGTGTCGGCGGCGCTGATCATGTCGTAGGTGGGGGTGTCTTCGTCGGGGATGGCATCCATGCGTCCTTCGTGCAGGCCATGCTGTTTCAGCATCGCCAGGCATTTGCGGATGGCCGTGAGCATGCCCAATGCCAGGCAGTCGACCTTCATCAGGCCGGTGGCATCCAGGTCATCCTTGTCCCACTGGATGACGGTGCGGTCGGCCATCGCCGCGTTCTCCACCGGTACCAGGGTCGACAGTGGATGCTCGGAAATCACGAAACCGCCCGGGTGCTGCGACAGGTGGCGCGGAAAATCGATCAGCTCTGCGGTGAGTGCCAGCAGGCGCCGCATCAACGGCGTGTCCGGATCGAAGCCACGCTCGCGCAGGGTTTCCGGCAGCGGGATGTTGCCGCCCCAGTGGTCCATCGCCGCGCCCAGTTCGTTGACCTGGTCCATCGGCAGGCCCAGCGCGCGGGCCACGTCGCGGATCGCGCTGCGGCCACGGTAGCTGATCGCCACCGCGGTCAGTGCGGCGCGCTCGCGGCCGTAGCGCTTGAACACGTACTGCAGCACCTCCTCGCGCCGCTCGTGCTCGAAGTCGATGTCGATATCCGGTGGTTCGTCGCGCTCGGCGGAGATGAAGCGCTCGAACAGCAGGTTGCTGCGTGCCGGGTCGATCTCGGTCACGCCCAGCACGAAGCACACCGCTGAGTTGGCCGCTGAGCCACGGCCCTGGCAGAGGATGTCCTGGCTGCGCGCAAAGCGCACGATGTCCTGCACGGTGAGGAAGTAGGAGGCGTAGTTCTTCTGCTTGATCAGCGCCAGTTCGTGCTCGATCTGCGTGCGTTGCTTCGCTTCGATGCCGCCTTTCCAGCGCCACTGGATGCCGCGCTCGACCAGCACGCGCAGCCAGCTGTCCGGATCGTGTCCTTCGGGCACCAGCTCGCGCGGATAGGTGTACTGCAGCTGTTCCAGGGTGAAGTGGCAGCGCTCGGCGATGCGCAGGGTTTCAGCCAGCAGTTCGGGCGGATACAGCTGGGCCAGCGCGGTACGCGGGCGCAGGTGGCGCTCGCCATTGGGAAACAGGCGCCAGCCGGCCTCGGCCACGCTGCAGCGGTGGCGGATCGCGGTCAGCGTGTCCTGCAGGGCGCGGCGGCGTCGCACGTGCATGTGCACGTCGCCACTGGCGACCAGGGGCAGGCGGTGGCGTTCGCCGAAGGCCTGCAGCTGCTGCAGGCGGCGTGCGTCATCGTGTTCGCGGTGCAGTTCCACCGCCAGCCACAGCCGATCATTGAAGCCGGTGCGCAGCAGTTCCAGGTCGGTAGCGGCCGGTTGCCGGTCCAGCCATAGACAGAGCAGGCCGTTGGGCAGGCCGAGCAGGTCCTCGCGCAGGCAGAGGTACTCGCCCTTGGCAGCCCGCCGCCGGCAGGTCGTGATCAACTGGCAGAGTCCGGCATAGGCGGCCTGGTCGGTGCACAGCAGGGCCAGCTTCGGCCCGTCCTCGACCTGGAATTCGGCACCGACGATCAGCGCCACGCCATGCGCCTTCGCCGCTTGCCAGGCACGCACGATGCCGGCCAGCGAGCATTCGTCGGTGATCGCCAACGCGCGGTAGCCCTGGCCAGCGGCGCGCGCGAACAACTCTTCGGCGATCGAAGCACCGCGCTGGAAACTGAAGGCCGACAGGCAGTGCAGTTCGGCGTAGCCGGGCAGTTCGCTGCGCATGGCGGCTCAGCCGAACCAGCCGTGCAGCATCCACGGCGCATGCGGATCGTTGCGCGCGCGGAAGGCCCAGCCGCGCTGGCCATGCGCGGTTTCCACCACGTAGTAGTCGCGGCGCGCGTCAGCCTGGTCCCACCAGCCCGATTCGATCCGCTCCGGCCCGGCGATGATGCGCAGGCGCGGGTCACGCAGCGGCTGTGGGGTGTCCAGCAGCCAACCGGGGCGCAGTGGCCAGTATGCCGGCGGCCTGGCCGCTGGCTGGATGCCGCTGGCGCGTTCGGGGCGATGGTCGGCCTGCACCGCCAGCGGCTGCACGGCGTCATCGCCCAGCCGCGCGCGCAGGCGCTCGCGCAGCTGGTTCCAGGGCATCGCCTGTGCCGGCCGGGTGTCGAACAGGTCGCGTGCGGCCGGCACGAACGGTGGCAGCTGTTCGGCCTGCAGGCGCAGTGCGCGGCTGCCGGCCGGCAGGGCGAACGCTTCCATGCGGTTGCGCGCGATCTCGAACAGCAACGCGGGATCGCGTTCGGGCGCCAACAGGCCGATGGTCAGCACGCTGGCCGGCAACAGGTCATGCTCGAAATGCAGGTCGAAGCGCTGCACGCCGCCATCGCGCGAACACAGGAACGCGGCCAGGTCGAGCAGCAGGCGGCGCAGCGGGAACAGCAGGGCCTGGCTGGATTCGATCTCGTATTCGAATTCGATGCGCGCATCGAAACGGTCCGGTGGCTGGTAGTAGCGCAATGGCGCGGTGGGCAGCCCGCGCAATGCATCCAGCTGCTGCAGGACCTCGGGGGCGAAGCGCCGGGCCAGGCTGTCGCGCGGCAGCTTGAGCACCGCGCCCAACGTGCGCAGGCCGGAACGGCCAAGCACCGTCACCGCCTCGCTGGGCAGGCCGCAGCGCGCCAGGGGCAGCTGCGCCAGCGCCGCCGGCAGCTGCTGCGCATCAAGGCCGAGGCCATCGTGGACGTTGGCCAGCACGCGCGCGGCATGTGGGGTAGGCGCGGCCACCAGGCGGTGGCGGAAGCCGAGTTCGTGCAGTTCGTTGCGCAGGCGCTGCTGGATCGTCAGCCAGTCACCGAACAGGGCACGGCTGGCACCGATTTCCAGCACCAGTGCATGCGGAAAATCGAGGCTGACCTGCGAGCTGTAGGCATAGGCCCAGCTGGCCAGCAGCTGGCGGGTGTGCTGTTCGGCATTGGGGTCGTAATCGTGCAGGTGCAGGTCCTGCACCAATACCTGCGCAGCCGACAGCAGCATGCCCGGGCGCAAC
Source organism: Stenotrophomonas sp. YJH_SMC_94-11 (assembly GCF_059370435.1). Lineage (NCBI taxonomy): Bacteria > Pseudomonadati > Pseudomonadota > Gammaproteobacteria > Lysobacterales > Lysobacteraceae > Stenotrophomonas > Stenotrophomonas sp. YJH_SMC_94-11. Next base: position 404,726 of record NZ_JCAFTR010000002.1, read on the forward strand.
CCCGCGGCGCGTGCCGGCGGGCTGACTGCACGCACTACGCGTCGCTGCGCCGGCCCCTGCAGCAGCACCAAGGGCCGCTGCGGGTCGGGTTGCAGGCGCAGCACGCTGTCCAGCGCCAACTGCGGCAACAACAGGCAGGCCCAGTGCATGGCGCGTCCTCAGTGGGCGATGGCCAGCGGCAACGGTTGTGCCGGCGGCAGGCCGCCACGGCACTTCAGCACCCGCACCTGGCCGTGGTCGAGCTGCAGGCGCAGGCTGGCCGGGGAGGGATTGCGCGCGGCCTGCGCCTCGCGGAACACGAAGCCCAGGCACTGGCCGCTGTCGGCGGCCACCTGCAGGCGGCGCAGGGCGCGGTCGTCGGCTTGATGCGGCCAGCACAGTACCGCCGCGCAGGCCGCAGAGCGCAGGCACTGTTCGGCGGCCCACAGTGCCTGCTTCGGCGTGGCCTGGATGACCTGCAGCTGGGCCAGTTCCAGCCCGGCCGCTGCCCAGGCCGGAGCGTGCGGGCGATAGGGCGGAGCGACCAGCACGATCGGGCGGTCGCGCTGGCTCAGCCTGGCCAGTGCCGGCCAGACCAGCGCCAGTTCGCCAACGCCGGGCGCCGCCTGCAGTACCTCGCACAGCCCGCTGGCCGGCCAGCCGCCGCCGGGCAGGCGTGCATCCAGTGCCGGATGGCCGCTGGCCAGATGGTCGCTGGCGGGGCCCTGGCGGGCCGGGCCACGCCACAGCTGGCGCCCGTCCAGCAGCCGGTCGAGGGCGACGACGGCACCCATCAGTCAGCCCTCCAGGGGAGGCGCCGGGCGGGCTGGAAGCGGCAGGAACGGGCGGAAACGGCGGGCATGGCGCGAGTATCGACGGGCCGGTATCAGGGGCTGAGACCAGACATGCTACTCGCGTTGTGAGTAGAATTACTAATGAAATCGGAAGGCCGGGTTTCAGGTTGCTGAAGGGGTAGGAGTGCCGACCAGGGTCGGCACCCACAGGATGCGGTTACGGGCGGACCGGCAGCGCCACCGGGCGCAGCGGCGCGGCATCGCCGCCACGGATCTTCAGCGGGCCGCCGATGAAGGCGAATTCGTAGACCTTGTCGCGCGCCAGTTCGTCCAGCGCCACCAGCTCGATGATCGGCGCACCCTGCTGAGCCAGCAGGTAGGTGTGCAGCGGTACGTAATCGTCGGGCACCTCCGAGGGGAAGGTCTCGAAGCTGAGGTTGTCGGCACCGACGATCATCGCGCCGCCGTCCTCGACCAGGAAGCGTGCCGCGTCCAGGCCCATGCCCGGCGGGTTGGCCATGTAGGCCCTGGGCTGCTCGAACAGGCGCATGCGGCCGGTGCGGATCAGCACCACGTCACCCTGCTGCAGTTTCACCTTCTGGCGTGCCAGCGCATCCTTCAGGTCCTGGCGGGTGACGCGGTAGCTGTCCGGCAGCATGTCCACGCCCTTGGCGCCGGCCACGTCGATCAGCACGCCACGCGCGATCAGCGGCGGGAATTTCTCGATGCCGGTGACATTCCAGCCGCGGTCGCCGAGGTGCTTGTCGGCCTCGAAGCCGTTCCAGATCTTCCCGTGGATGCCGAAGTGGTTCAGCGCATCGATGTGGGTGCCGGTGTGGCTGTACATCGAGAACGCGGTGCCGGTGTAGCTGCGGGTGAGGTTCATGGCCTCGCCCACGCCCATCGGATCGTCCATCACTGTGCCGCGCGGGGTGTGGGTCATCCAGAACTGGTAGTGCGGGTCGCCGGCATCCTGCCAGCTGGGCATGCCGACGTAGTATTCGGTGGCCAGGTCATAGGCCTTGCCGCCGCTGACCCGCGACAGGATCGCCGCACGCGAGGCTTCGGTGATCAGGTTGAGGCGGCCAATCTCGTCCTTCGGCCCCCACGGGCTGGTGCCGACCTGCTGGCCGGAGGGAACGCGTTCGTGCGCGGACACGGTGGACGCGGCGGTGGCGGCCAGCAGCAGGGCCAGCGCGGTGGACAGGGTACGTGGGGTCATGGGGAAATCTCCTTGCAGGGTGGGGGAGGGGGCGGCTCAGGCCGCGACCAGGGGCGCCAGGGCCTGGCGCAGGTGTGGGAGCGGCAGGGTCTGCAGGCGCAGGCCGTTGCCACCGATCACGGTGGGGATGGAGCGGATGCCGAGCGCGGCAGCTTCGGCGCGATCGGCCTGCACGCGCTGGCGCACCGCGTCGCTGCGCATGTGGTCAGCGAAGGCGCCACGTGGATGGCCCAGCGATTCGGCAATATCCAGCAGCACTTCGGCATCGCCGATGTTGCGGTGCTGATGCAGGTGCGCCCATTGCACCGCGTCGAACATCGCGCCATGGGCATCATTGCCACCGATCAGCCCTGCGGTCTGGCAGGCCAGTGCGCCGAGCCAGCCGGACGGATACTCGAAGTCCTGTGCGCGCATGCCTTCGATATCGATGCGCGCGATGTCTTCATGCGCGGCGCAGTCGGTCCAGTGGCGCAGGATGATCGCCTTGGCGCGCGCCATCGAGCCGAACACCTCGACCATCTGCGCGCGCGAGTCCTGCAGCACGAAGCTGCGGTGGCGCACCTGGATGCCGAGTTCGGCGGAGACCTGCTGCAGGCGCGGGGCCAGCACGAAGCACCAGCCGCAGACCACGTCGTGGAAGAAATCGACCACCGGCGCTGCGGTGGCGGGGGAAGGAACGGGAGACATCTGCCTGCCATCGGTGAGAGGAGAGGCGGCAGAGTAGGCAGCGCGGCGTGGCCGAAACAGCACGCTGCGGGCAGCTCAGTTTTCGCTGGCGGTTACGAATCCAGGCCGGCGCAGCCGGGCAGCTCGGCGTGCAGGAAGTCGATGAAGGCACGCACCTTGGGCTGCAGGTGGCGCGAGGTGGGGTAGACCGCATGCACGAAGCGCGGCGGATAGCGGTGGTCGGGCAGCACCTGCTGCAGTTCGCCCCGCGCCAATGCCGGCGCGGCCAGGAACGAAGGCAGGGCGCCGATGCCCATGCCCGCCACCAGCAGGTCACGCAGCAGCAGGCTGTTGTTGACGGTCACGCGTGCCGGAAGGGTGATCGTCACCTGGCCATCCGGGCCGAGCAGCGGCCAACTGCCCGGTGAGTCGGACAGGCTGTAGGCCAGCACGCTATGGGCCTGCAGATCCCCTACTGCCTGCGGTGCCGGATGCTGCCGCAGGTAGGACGGCGCCGCGCACAGCACCTGCTGCAGCGAGGCCAGCCGGCGTGCCACCAAGCGTGAATCATCCAGCTCGGCACGCAGTCGTAGCGACACATCGAAACCTTCGCCGACCGCGTCGAGCAGGCGATCTTCCATCACCAGATCCAGCGACAGCTGCGGATGCTGCTGCAGGAAGCGGGGCAGCAGCGGCGACAGCGTGCTCAGCGCGAACGACTGCGGCACATTGATGCGCAGGCGCCCGGTCACCTCGCCACGCTGCTCGGCGATGCCACGTTCCAATGCGTCCAGTTCGTCGAGCAGGCGGCAGCATTCACGGTAATAGGCGTGGCCGGTTTCGGTCAGGCTCATGCGCCGCGTGGTCCGCTGCAGCAGTACCACGCCCAGATGCGCTTCCAGCGTGCGCAGCTGTTTGCTGAGCCCGGCGGGCGACATGCCCAGGTCTTCGGCGGCACGAGCGAGCCCGCCGCGTTCGACGATGCGGCGGAAGGCACGCATCAGGTTGAAGGAATCCATGCCGGTCCCGGGCGCGATGAGGGCGCCATTGTAGATCCACGCCATGCGTGGATGTGGGAAACGCGGTGCCGACCAGGGCGACCTCTCTGCGGGGGCGCGGGTTGCGCCGTTTGTTCAAGCCGGCAACCCGCACGTGGCGCCAGCATGCAGGCCTCTCATTTCCCGGGTTGCCCATGAAGCACTGGATCCTGCGCCTGTATGCCCCGTTGTTCCTGCTGGGGTTCGTTGCCCCTGCCGTCGTCTGGGTCGGCCACTGCCATGGCGATCCGTTGTGGCTGCTGGCCCTGCTGGCGATCGCCATTGCGGTTTCGTTCGTCGCCGAGCGCGCCTGGCCGTATGACCCTGCGTTCAACCGCGACCACGGCGACCGTGTGCGTGATGCCCTGCACGCGCTGGTCAACGAAGGCCTGAACCTGTTGTCGATCGCGGCGGTGCCGCTGCTGGCGGCGATCATTCCGTGGCAGGTCTGGCCGCTGCAGTGGCCGTTCGCGCTGCAGGTACTGGTGGCGATAATCGCTGCCGATCTCGGCGTCACCCTGGTGCACTACGCAAGCCATCGCATCGGCTGGTTGTGGCGCCTGCATGCGGTGCATCACAGCGTGGCCCGCATGTACGGTTTCAACGGGCTGATGAAACACCCGCTGCACCAGGCGGCCGAAGCGGTGGGCGGCGTGCTGCCATTGTTGCTGCTGGGCCTGCCGATGCCGGTAGCTGCGGTGCTGGCGTTTGCCATCGCCATCCAGCTGCTGCTGCAGCACTCCAACGTGGACATGCGCCCGGGTGTGCTGGGCCGGGTGATGGCGTGGGCACCGCTGCATCGCTTCCATCACATACGTTACTGCACCGCCGGCGACGTCAACTTCGGCCTGTTCCTGACCGTCTGGGATCACCTGCTGGGGACCGCCTTCGATGCGCCGGGCTATCGACTGCAGCAACGCGACCTCGGCATCGGCAGCCAACCGGACTATCCACGCGATTACGCGGGGCAGCTGCTGGCGCCGTTTCGTGAACTGCCGCATGGCGAGGTGCCGGAGCTGCCTGCAGGCCTGCGCAGGCGCGAATGATCGAAGATGTCAGGCCGCGTGCAGCTGCAGGCCCTGCAGTTGCGCGGCACCGATGCCGAACATGCGGCGCAGGCTGCGTGACAGATGGGCCAGGTCGGCGAAGCCGGCGGCATGCGCGCTGGCGGTCAGGCTGTGCCCCTGCAGGTGGTGCGCGAGCGCGGTACGCAAACGCTGCCACAGCACCCAGCCGCGCAGGGTCACCGCCAGGTCGGACTGGAAACGCCGGTGCAGCTGGCTGGTCGACAGGTGCGCCGCCTCGGCGATGTCGGCGGCCGGCACCGGGCCGGGCAGGTACTGGGCGATACGGGCCAACGCCGCCTGCACGCGGCGGTCCAGCGGTTGCGGGCGGCTCAGCCGTGGCAACCAATCGCGCAGCTCCAGCGCGTTGCCCGGCAGCGCGTGCAGATGCTGCTGGATCTGGGTGGGATCGGCGTGGGCCGGCTCAAGGAACACCGTGCAGCCTGCTTCCGGTGCCGACAGGATCGCGTGCGGCTGGAACGAAGGCAGCCATAGCCGCTGGCCCTGCTGCTGTACGCCATCGATCTCGACGTGCCAGGGCGTACCGTCGCTCAGCAGCAATTGATGGGCGTAGTGCGCATGCAAAGCGCTGTCACCAGCATGGCCGTGCAGCACGGCGGCGTGCGCATCCAGCAGCAACGTGCCGTTCCAGGGCAGGGCGGGGGAGGACATGGAGGGATTGTAGATCCACGCCATGCGTGGATGAATCTCCATCGAAATCGAATATTTCGAGAGTTGAACGAAGAGCAGCCGAGCATGGGCTCGGCTCTACAGCAGGCCGTGCGGGGAATTGTCGAAGGCGGGGTGGGTCCGTTTGCGGGGGTGTCCGCGGCAGGGATGCCGCGGCCAAGGCCCCATGGATGGGTTTACGGCGTCCCCCGCCAACGGGCCCACCCCGCCACCCCACAGGAGCCCAGCTTTTGCTTCTGCTGTTGCTTCTGAGGTTGCCGGCCAGCGGCCGGCACTACCGCGGGGGCCGGGCGCAGCCTGGCCGTGCGTCACCTCACCGCCCCTGCGGATCCGGCCGGTGATGCACGTACTCGACCACCGTGCCATCGGGATGTACCGCATTGAACGCCGCCCCGGTCGGGACCACCTGCAACGGGAAGATGATCTCGGCGCCGGCGGCAACCAGTTTGTCGTGATAAGGCCGAACGTCATCGACCAGCAGTGTCCCCGTGGTCGAGGTGAACGGCGCCAGCGCCGCCTCGCTGCCCTCGATCAACAGGAACGCACCGACCATGGCCAGGCGCAGACCGGCCTCCGGAAACGGAAAGCCCGCATCGGCCACCACGCCCTGCAGCTGCTCGTAGAAGGACACGCTGCGTTCCAGCTCACCGGGGGCCACGAACACCCGGATCAGCACGCGCGGTGCGCGCTGGCTGGACGTATCGCAGCGGTCGCGCCAGAGATGGTCGAAGTCGCGGTGGACGGTCATGGGCTCGGTTCGTGGCCAGGGATCTCCATTATCGGCAGCCCCGCGCGGCGCGCTGATGACCGCCGGTGATGGCCTGATAACTACAGGCTGGATCGCCCCTGTGACTTAGGTCCTGTTGACAGGTGTGAACGCCCTCGCACAATCTTCACAGGATTGGGTCGCCCTGCGCGGCCCGGGCAGGCAGGTTGTCACGGCGGGAGGAGGGTCCCGCGCGCAGACCGGCCCGTCCTTCGGCCTGCGGGAGGTTGCCTGGCAACCCCTGCGCGGCATGAACGCTGCACCCTTCGGCGGCACTTTCCCTGGACCGATTGCCTTGGCAACGGAATTACGCCTGTCGATGAAAACGTTTACAAAGCAGCTTGTACTGCCCCTGGCCCTGTCCGCTGCACTGGCCGCTCCGGCCTGGGCCGACCCTGCCGCGTTCACCGTGCTGACCCTGGAACAGGCCCCGACCGCCGAGGCGATGCCGGCCCTGGCCGCCCAGCTGAAGACCCTGCAGGTGGACGCGGTGAGCGTGCGCCAGGTGCAGCGCGGCATCGGCCAGGTCGATCCGCTGCAGGTGCTGGCCGACGGACTGGGTTACGAATACCGCTTCATTGCTGCGGGCAGGGATGATGGCCAGACCCAGCGCGGCCAGGCCGTACTGACCCGGCTGCCGATCGCCGCTGAATCCGGCCCGGACCAGCCGGGCCTGAACTACCTGCGCCTGGACGATGGCCGCCACACCGTGGCGGTCTATACCGATGCCGGTGCAGGTGCCGCGCAGCTGCCAGCGCTGGTCACCCGTTCGCGGCTGGGTGCACCGGCGGTGCTGCTCGGCGCGGTGGCCGGTGAATCGGCCAAGGCCGCCGGCTTCGATCCGGCGCGTGTGGCGCTGGAAGCCGATGCCAGCTATTTCAGCGATGGTTTCCAGGCCGCCAGCAGCGCGCCGTTCAAGGTGGAAGGCAGCGCCTTGCGCGCCACCCTGCTGACACTGGCCTATGCCGCCGACACGCATGGCGACAGGCCGTGGATGGACACCACCCTCAACGCCGATGCGCGCGCCGCGCTGCTGCTGAAGGCGATGACCGAGGATGAGAAGTTCCAGATGCTGCACAGCTACTTCGGGCTGGGCAAGGATGGTGGCCCACTGCCGGAAGGCGCGGTCGGTTCGGCCGGTTTCGTGCCGGGCGTGGCGCGGCTGGGCATTCCGTCGCAGCAGTCGGCCGATGCCGGCGTCGGCGTGACCAATCCGGGCGGCATCCGCCCGGGTGATTTCGCCACGGCGATGCCATCGGGCCCATCCACCGCGTCCAGCTGGAACCGCGAAGTGGCTTTCGCCGGTGGCGCGACCATGGGCCGCGAGGCGTGGCAGCAGCGCTTCAACATCCTGCTGTCGGGCAGCGTCAACCTGCAGCGCGATCCACGCAACGGCCGCAACTTCGAATATGCCGGTGAGGACCCGCTGCTGGCCGGTTCGATGGTCGGCGCGCTGATCCAGGGCGTGCAGAGCCAGCACGTGATCTCCTCGATGAAGCACTTCGCGCTGAACGACATGGAGACCCGGCGCAACTTCCACGACGTGCGCATCGGCGAACAGGCCATGCACGAGTCGGACCTGCTGGCGTTCGAGATTGCGCTGGAGGCTGGCCGCCCGGGCGTGGCGATGTGCTCGTACAACAAGATCAACGGCACCTACGGCTGCGAGAACGGCTACCTGATGAACCAGGTGCTGAAGCAGGAATGGAAGTTCCCCGGTTTCGTGATGTCCGATTGGGGCGGCGTGCACAGCGGTTCGAAGGCGGCGCTGGCCGGCCTGGACCAGCAGTCGGCCGGTGAAGTGTTCGACGCAGCGGTGTTCTTCGACGAACCGCTGCGTCTGGCCGTGCATGGCGGCGTGGTGCCGCAGGCGCGCCTGAATGACATGGTCACGCGCATCCTGCGCACGATGTTCCTGCACGGCAACTTCGACAACCCGCCGCAGCACCAGAAGGTGGATGCCGAGGCCGGCTTTGCCGTGGCCCAGCGCACGGTGGAAGAGGGTAGCGTGCTGCTGCGCAATGAAGGCAACCTGCTGCCGCTGGCCGACAGCGTGAAGCGCATTGTCATCATCGGTGGCCACGCCGACAAGGGCGTGATCGGTGGCGGTGGTTCCTCGATGGTGGGCGTGACCGCCAAGGGCACCAACGCGGTGCCGGGCGTGCTGCCGACCACCTGGCCGGGCCCGGTGATCTTCCACCCGTCCTCGCCGCTGGAATCGCTGCGTGCGGCGCGCCCTGACGCAACCATCGAGTATGTGGACGGGACCAATGCCGCCGCTGCGGCCAGGGCCGCCGCGCAGGCCGATGTGGCCATTGTGTTTGCCACGCAGTGGGCCGCCGAATCGGTGGACCTGCCGGACATGCAGCTGCCGGACAACCAGGACGCACTGATCTCGGCGGTGGCCGCGGCAAACCCGAAGACCGTGCTGGTGCTGGAAACCAACGGCCCGGTGCGCACCCCTTGGCTGGCGCAGGTGCCAGCGATGCTGCAGGCCTGGTACCCGGGCATCCGCGGCGGCGAAGGCATCGCCGCGCTGCTGACCGGTCAGGTCAATCCGTCGGGCCGCCTGCCGGTGACCTGGGTGACGGACGAATCGCAGCTGCCGCGCCCGCATATCGATGGCCTCGGCTTCAAGCCGGCCAAGCCGTTCGGTGATGTGTTCGATTTCGATATCGAAGGCGCCAACGTCGGCTACAAGTGGATGGCGGTCCAGGGCCTGACCCCGACCTTCGCCTTTGGTCATGGCCTGTCCTACACCTCGTTCGCCTATGACAACCTGAAGGTGAGCGTGGAAGGCTCGCGCCTGGTCGCCAGCGTCGATATCCGCAATACCGGCAAGCGCGCCGGCGCCGATGTGGCCCAGCTGTACCTGAAGCTGCCGGCAGGCAGCACCACGCCGATCCGCCTGATCGGCTACGACAAGGTGAACCTGCAGCCGGGCGAACAGCGCCGCATCCGCATCGAAGCCGAGCCGAAGACCCTGGCCCACTACGATGCACAGGCGCGCCAGTGGAAGATCGACGGTGGCACCTACCAGGTGCAGCTGTCGCGCAATGCCGCCGAGCCGCTGCAGACCGTGGACGTGCAGCTGGTGGAGCAGGTGCTGCGCTGATGCCTGACGACACGGCCCGCACAGGGCCGTGTCTGAAAAAGGGGACGGAGGGGATTAAGTCGTTTATGCATAAACGACTTAATCCCCTCCGTCCCCTTTTTATGTGGCGAACCGGTCGCGCAGGAAATCAATCAGCTGCCGTACCTTCGGTGAGGGCTGCGTGCTGTGCGGGTAGACCGCGTAGACACTCTGCTGCGGGAAGCGGTGCTGGCGCAGCACCGGGCGCAGCCGGTCCTGGGCCAGGTCGTCCTCGATCAGCCAGCGTGGCAGCACGGTGACCCCGGCGCCGGCCAGGGCGAACGCGCGCAGGCTGCTGGCACCATCCACGCGTACCACCGCGTTGCCCGGGTTGGTGGCAAACAGGGCGCCGCTGCCATCAGGCGCGATCACCTGCACATCGGCCAGGCGCGGATAGCCCAGGCGGGGCAGGGTGCCCAGCTGTGCCGGCTCATCGGCAGCCTCGGCAGAGGGCAGGCGCGCCAGCAGCGAGGGAGCGGCCACCGCGCACAGTGGGTGGCGCTCCAGTTCACTGGCGTGAAGGCCCGAATCCGGCAGGCGGCCGAGGCGGATCGCCAGGTCGAAGCGTTCGGGAATGAGGTCCGCTGGCGCTGGAGAAGTTGAAAGGTGCAGCTGCAGGGCCGGGTGCTGCGCGCGGAACGCCTCCAACGCGGGAATCAGGCGTAGCTGGGCGTACTCCGGCGTGGTGGTCAGGCGCAGCACGCCCTGCAGCTGGTGCTGGTCGCGGCGCGCGGCATCGATCGCCGCCTGCGCAGCATCCAGTGCCTGCACGCAATGTTGCAGGAACTGCTCGCCGGCCTCGGTCAGGGACAGGTGGCGGGTACTGCGCAACAGCAGGGTCACGCCCAGCTCCTGCTCCAGCCGCTTCAGGTTGAAGCTGACCACCGCGCGGCTGAGGCCGAGCCGATCGGCCGCAGCGGTCAGGCTGCCGGCTTCGACCACGGCACGGAAGATATCGAAGCGATCAAGGCTGACCATGGCGATCCATTGTCAAAACAGATTTGACAGTGTTGCAGCTGCCGTCGTGTTTTTCCAATGGGGTCCGGACGGCATGCTGGCTGCTTCCTCGCTGGAGCGCCGCCGATGCCGTCCCCCCGCCTGCGCCATGAGGCGATCTTCCTGCTGGTATTCGCCCTGGATCTGGTCAACATGTTCATCGCGACGGTGGCCTATCCGGCATTGGCAGTGGAGCTGCACGCCGACGTCAGCACCCTGGCCTGGGTCGGCACAGCGTACATGCTGGGCCTGAGCGTGGTGATTCCGCTGGCGCCGTGGCTGGCCGCGCGCTGTGGCGAGCGTCGCTTGCTGCTGGTGGCGTTGCTGTTGTTCGCGGTTGCCGCTGCGCTGGCAGGTTCCGCATCGGGGATCGGCTGGCTGCTGGGATGGCGCCTGCTGCAGGGGTTGGCCGGCGGTCTGCTGATTCCCGTGGCGCAAGCCGCGGCGTACCGGCAATGCACGGCCGGGCAACGTGGCGCGCTGACCCGTCGCATCCTGCTGGTGGCGCTTCTGGTGCCGGCCCTGGCACCGGCACTGGGCGGGCTGCTGGTGCAGTGGCTGTCCTGGCGCGGCGTGCTCTGGGCCAGCCTGCCATTGGCGGTGGTGGCCATCGGTCTGGTGCTGGCCTGGATGCCGGCCGACTGCGTGCGCAGTGCGCCGCGCCTGCAGGCCTATGCCCTGTCCACCGCGATGCTGGCGCTGGGCGCGCTGCTGCTGGCGCTGACCTGGCTGGGCGAATCGGGACATCGCGGTGCAGGTGCCGTGTTGCTGCTGGCCGCGCTGTTGCTGGCGGCGACGCACCTGCGGCATGCACGTCGGCAGGCGCAGCCACTGCTGCGCTGGTCGTTGCTGTCCCATCGCGGGCTGCGGCTGGCGATGCTGGTGTATCTCGCCGTACCCGGTGTGTTCATCGGCAGCCAACTGGTCAGTACCCTGCAATTGCACCACGCCGGTTACAGCGCGGCACGCATCGGCGCGCTGATGCTGCCCTGGGCGCTGGCTGCGGCCATCGCGATCATGGCCAGCAAGCGCCTGCTGGCTCGCTTCGGTCCGGCCGCGGTACTGCGCGCCGGCATGCTCCTGCAGGCCAGCGGCCTGTTGTTGATGGCGCTGCTGCCGCAGCCGGCCTTCGTGCTGGCCGGATTGTTGTTCGCGCTGATGGGCGCCGGCGGCAGCCTGTGCAGCAGCACCGCGCAGACGCTGGCCTTCCATGGCGTGGAAGGTGAGGCGTTGGGCGATGCCAGTGCACTCTGGAACCTCAACCGCCAGCTCAGCTTCTGCCTCGGCACCGCCGCCATCGCACTGCTGCTGGCATTGGCCATGCAATGGCTGCCGGCACGCGCCACCAGCGTGGCGCTGGGCTTGGCCGCTGCAATGACGCTGCTGCCGATGGCGCTGCTGCGCCGTTCGCAATCGATCTCTCTTTCCCAACCCGAGACAATGCAATGACGATGACCGCAGAGAACGAGTTCCATGATCTGATTGCCAAGCTGCAGGCCTGGTTCCGTGCGGAAGCAGCCGCCAGTACGCTGGATGCGCTGATGGATCATTTCTGCACCGACTTCAGCATGGTCGGTATTGCTGGGCAGCGCCTGGACCGCGAAGCACTGGCCGGCATGTTCGCTGGCGGCCACGGTGCCCGCCCGGGCCTGTGTATCGAAATCGATGCCCTGCAGTTCATTGCGGTGCCGGCACCGTTGGCAATGCTGCGCTACCGTGAAGGGCAGGGCGTTGCTGAAGGTGGGATGGCCTGGCGTGAAGCACTGGCCGTGCTGCGGCAGGAAGACGGCCGTTGGCGTTGGCTGGCGTTGCATGAAGTAACGGCAGCCTGATCGGGTAGTGCCGGCCGCTGGCCGGCAACTTCATGATCCTGGGGCGCGTTACGCGGTTGCCGGCCAGCGGCCGGCACTACCTTTCGCCGACGAGCGCAGCGGCACCGCAGGCACATGTGCCATCAGTCCTGCCTGCATCGACCGCAGAATGCAAAGCCTGCACACACTTCACGGCGCCAGGCAGGAGTAGGCTTGGGGCTTTCCTGCCGGGAGGGGTTGTCCATGCGTGTGCGTGCCGTCGCTGTAGCCATTGCCCTTTGCCTGTCCAGCACCGTGCTGGCCGCCGATACCCCGCCGATGACCCCGGATATCAGCGGCAAGCCGTTCGTTGCCCCCGATGTCGGTCGCGACTACGACAAGCGCGTGGTGATGGTGCCGATGCGTGATGGCACCAGGCTGTATACGGTGATCGTGGTGCCCAAGGGCGCCCACAATGCGCCGATCCTGCTGACCCGGACTCCCTATGATGCTGCCGGTCGCGCCAGCCGCAGTGATTCGCCGCGCATGCGCGACCTGTTGCCGCAGGGTGACGAGGTGTTTGTCGACGGCGGCTACATCCGCGTGTTCCAGGATATCCGCGGCAAGTATGGTTCCGAGGGCGATTACGTGATGACCCGGCCGCTGCGCGGGCCGTTGAACAACACCAAAGTCGACCATTCCACCGACGCCTGGGACACCATCGACTGGCTGGTGAAGAACGTACCGGAGAGCAATGGCAAGGTCGGCATGCTCGGCTCGTCGTACGAGGGCTTCACCGTGGTGATGGCGCTGACCGACCCGCACCCGGCACTGAAGGTGGCCGCACCACAGAGCCCGATGGTCGATGGCTGGATGGGCGACGACTGGCTCAACTACGGTGCGTTCCGCCAGGTCAACTTCAACTACTTCGCCATGCAGACCGAGAAGCGCGGCAAGGGTACGCCGCTGCCCAGCCTCGGCTACGACGACTACAGCACCTTCCTGCGCATCGGTTCGGCCGGTGACTATGCGCGCTTCACCGGCGTGGACCAGCTGACCTGGTGGAAGAAGCTGGTCGAGCATCCGGCCTATGACGGCTTCTGGCAGGGCCAGGCGCTGGACGCGGTGATGGCAAGGACACCGCTGAAGGTGCCGACCATGTGGCTGCAGGGCCTGTGGGACCAGGAGGACATGTGGGGTGCCAACCACGCCTATCAGGCGATGGAAGGACGCGATAGCGGCAACAACCGCAATTACCTGGTGATGGGCCCGTGGCGACACAGCCAGGTGAACTACAGCGGCAGCGAACTGGGTGCGCTGAAGTTCGACGGCGATACCGCGCTGCAGTTCCGCCGCGACGTGCTCAAGCCCTTCTTCGACCAGTACCTGGTGGATGGCGCGCCGAAGGCCGATACGCCACCGGTGCTGATCTACAACACCGGCGAAAACCACTGGGACCGCTTGAAGGGTTGGCCGCGCAGCTGCGACAAGGGGTGTGCCGCCAGCAGCAAGCCGCTGTACCTGCGCGCCGGCGGCAAGCTGGCGTTCCAGGCACCGGCGGCGGGCGAGGGCGACTTCGAGGAATACGTGTCCGACCCGGCCAAGCCGGTGCCGTTCGTGCCGCGCCCGGTCCGCTTCGGTGACCGCGACATGTGGACCACCTGGCTGGTCAAGGACCAGCGCTTTGTCGATGGTCGTCCGGATGTGCTGACCTTCATCACCGAACCGCTGACCGCGCCGTTGCGCATCGGCGGCGCGCCGGTGGTGCACCTGCAGGCCTCGACCAGCGGCACCGACAGCGACTGGGTGGTGAAGCTGATCGACGTGTATCCGGACCAGGAAGCGTCGACGCCGGAAATGGGGGGCTATGAGTTGCCGGTGTCGCTGGCGATCTTCCGTGGCCGCTACCGCGAGAGCTTCAGCGATCCGAAGCCGCTGGCCGCCAACCAGGTGCTGCCGTACCGTTTCGACCTGCCCAACGCCAACCACACGTTCCAGAAGGGCCACCGGGTGATGGTGCAGGTGCAGTCCAGCCTGTTCCCGTTGTACGACCGCAACCCGCAGACCTACGTGCCGAACATTTACCTGGCCAAGCCGGGCGATTACCAGAAGGCCACGCAGCGCGTGTGGCACAGCGCGGCGCAGGCCAGCTACATCGATCTACCGGTGTATTGAGGCCCGCAGGGTGACGCCGGGCCGTGCCTGGTAGCACGTGGTAGTGCCGGCCGCTGGCCGGCATCGGCGATGGCGCGAGAGCGTGTCGACCAAGGTCGACACCTACCAAAGCTGGGCCATGGCATGCCGATCGACCAAGGTCGACACCTAACAGGGCCCGGGCCTTCAGCCGACCTTCGAGGGGCCCGTACGCCAGCGGCTGGGGACCAGGCCGAAGCGCTTGCGGAACGCGGCGGCGAAGTTGCTGGGGTGGCGGTAGCCGCTGGCGGCGGCAGCCTGCTCGACGGTCCATCCGTTTTCGCGCAGGCCCTGTTCGGCATGGCGCATGCGCTGCTCATGCAGGTAGTCGAACACCGAGCTTCCATATTGCTGGGCAAAATGGCGGCGCAAGGAGCTGGGGCTCATGCAGGCCAGCTGGGCCAGTTCGATCAGGCTGTGGGCATGGCTGGGGTCGTCATGCAGATAGCTGCGCACTCGCTCCAGCCGCTCGCGCTGGCCGGCGCGCAGCGTGCGTATATGCTCGGTCTGCATATCCTCGGCCTGCAGGCCGACGGCCAACACCTGCAGGGCCACGCCTTCGCGCCACAGCGCATCGATGTCGTCCTGCCAGGGGCTGTCGAACAATTGGGCGAGCGTCGGCAGCAAGGCATGCGGAATGGCCCAGTGGCGGCACTGCAGAGGGGAATGAAGGACCCGTCGCAGTGCCGGCAGGCGCAGCATGTCCACGTCCAGATCGGCCGGTACGCTCAAGCTGACCCCACGCAGGTGGCTGCCACCGGGATGCAGCCCGGCCATCGACACAGGTTCATGGTGGCTGGTGGTCATGCCTGTGCCGGCGCGCAGGGTGAACCCCTTGCGACGAGGAAACTGGACATCCACTTCGCCCTGAAGCATCAGGCGGATGGTCAGGCCGGCACCGTGCACAGCGGTGGCCGTGTAGGTGAACCGGTTGTGCACGTCCGAGGCGATCAGGCCCAGGCCACCGCGCAGTGACTGTTCGTGGACGTCGCCACGCCCTGCCCATTGGTCGTCGCGCAGTTCACTCCCTTCGATCCGGTAGTCGTAGCCATGGCGTTCGCCGAACTGGCGGTAATCAGCAAAAGTGAAATATCGGGACATCGCTCTGCGCAAACACAGGTTGAATTGAATGTGTCGAAGAATCTGGAAGCGTTTCCCATTGTCGCCGCGATTCGCGCGCTTTTGACTTCGATAAGGTCAAAACGATTGGCGATTACGGCCAAAGTGAAAATGCCGAAGAACATACGCCGGCGTTTTGCACGCATATCCGTACGTAGTTCCATACATAAACTTCAGTTGAGGTTTCATGGCTGGAACGATCTGGAGATGCGATGTCAGCCCGACCATCACGGGCGTGCGCGTAGGGTGGGTGGGTTGGCTGTTGCAGGCCACTTTGATACCCCCACCGATGGAGAATGGAGATGATTGATTACCAGTTGACCGGCAAGACCGCGATCGTGACCGGCGGCGTGTCGGGCATCGGCCTGGCCGTGGCCCAGACACTGGCCACATCCGGTGCCTGTATCTCGGTCTGGGACCTGAAGCAGGATGCGGTGGATGCCACCGTGGCGCAGTTGCGCGATTCGGGTGCACAGGCCATCGGCATCGCGCTGGACGTCACCGACGAGGCGGCGGTGGAGGCAGCGGTGCAGCGCACGATCAAGGAACTCGACGGCCTGCACGTGGCGGTCAACAACGCCGGCATCAGCGGGCCGGCGGCCAGCAGCGGCGACTATCCGATTGATGGCTGGCAGCGCGTGATCGATGTCAACCTCACCAGCGTGTTCCTGTGCCAGCGTGCGCAGATCCAGGCCATGCGCGCTGCAGGCACGGGCGGCAGCATCATCAACATGGCCTCGATCCTGGGCCAGGTGGGCTATGCCGGCTCCACCGCGTATGTGGCGGCCAAGCACGGCGTGGTCGGGCTGACCCAGACCGCAGCGTGGGAACATGCGGCTGACGGCATCCGTGTCAACGCGGTGGGTCCGGGCTTCATCAGCACGCCACTGCTGGAGAAGATGGACCCGAAGGTGCGCGCCACGCTGGAAGGGCGGCACGCGTTGAAGCGGCTGGGTACGCCGCAGGAAGTGGCCGCGTTGGTAGCCTGGCTGGCCAGCGACGATGCCTCGTTCGCGACCGGCACGTACTACGCCATCGATGGTGGCTACCTCGCGCAGTGATGCGCTGAACGCGGGTTGCGGCGTCGCCGGGCATCGCCCGGCGCTACCGGGTGAACGCACTGTGGGGTGGTCTTCACCTCTGTGCCACGCATGCCACGCGACGCTCGGGGAAATACCCGGAGCCTGCCCATGGAACTCACCCAGGATGTCTCGATCCTGCTGCGCGTAGCCGCAGCGATGCTGTTCGGCGGTGTGCTCGGTGTCGAGCGGGAAATGGGCAAGCACGCCGCCGGCCTGCGTACGCACATGCTCATTGCCGGAGCGGCGGCATTGATCGTCGGTCTTGGCGACTCGGTGGCCGAGCATTTCCAGCAGGAGCGTTACCGCGATCTGCTGCAGGTTGATCCGGTGCGCCTGATCGAAGCGGTGGTGGCCTGTGTCGGCTTCGTGGCCGCTGGCACCATTCTGCGCGGCTCACGCGAGGACCAGGTCAGCGGCTTGACCACGGCCAGTTCGCTGATCATGGCGGCGGCGATCGGGATTGCGGTGGGGATCAGCAAGTACGTGATCGCGATCGGGGTCAGCGTGCTGTGCGTGCTGGTGCTGGCGGTGATGCGGCGGTTGGAGAAACGGATCTCGTAGGGAAGGTCGAGTTGTCGGCCAGCGGCCGGCACCATAAGGGCTCTAATGGTCGGACCAATATGAAGGCTAGCCCTATGGTCTAATAGGCTCTTCGTCGGAGTAGCGGTTAAATCCGCTGCAAGTGGTCTGATCGCGATCATTAATGGTAATACCAATGATCAACGGCCACGGCGACCCACCGCCTGCGGTGGGCTCCTTCCGTTTCCAGTCGAGAGTCTTCATGCAGCCCTGGCAACACCTGTACGACCCCGCCGGCAACCTGTGGTTGTCGAGCCTGATCGCGCTGCTGCCGATCGCGTTCTTCTTCGTTGCCCTGGCCGTGCTGCGCATGAAGGGCTGGCTGGCCGGCACGATCACCGTGGCCATCGCACTCAGCGTGGCCCTGTTGTTCTACCGCATGCCGGTGCCCCAGGCGCTGGGCGCGGCTGGCTTCGGCTTCGTCTACGGCCTGTGGCCCATCGCGTGGATCATCATCGGCGCGGTGTTCCTCTACAAGGTCTCGGTCAAGACCGGGCAGTTCGACATCATCCGCGCCTCGATCCTGTCGGTGACCGAAGACCAGCGCCTGCAGATGCTGATGGTCGGTTTCGCGTTTGGTGCCTTTCTGGAAGGGGCGGCCGGTTTCGGTGCGCCGGTGGCGATCACCGCAGCGTTGCTGGTCGGGCTGGGCTTCAAGCCGCTGTATGCCGCCGGCCTGTGCCTGATCGTCAACACCGCGCCGGTAGCGTTCGGCGCGATGGGCATTCCGATCATCGTGGCCGGGCAGGTCACCGGCCTGGACGCATTCGAGATCGGCCAGATGGCCGGCCGCCAGTTGCCGTTCCTGACCATCATCGTGCTGTTCTGGATCATGGCGATCATGGATGGTTGGCGCGGTATCAAGGAGACCTGGCCGGCGGTGCTGGTTGCGGGTGGTTCGTTCGCCATCGCGCAGTACCTGACCTCCAATTTCATCGGCCCGGAACTACCGGACATCACCGCGTCGTTGGCGTCGCTGGTGTGCCTGACCCTGTTCCTGCGCCGCTGGAAGCCGGTGCGGATCTTCCGTTTCGACACCGAAACCAGCGCCGAGGCGGCCGCACAGGCACTGGAGGCACCGCGCCACAGCGTCGGCCAGATCGCCAGGGCATGGTCGCCGTTCCTGATCCTCACCGCGATGGTCACGCTGTGGAGCATCAAGCCGTTCAAGTCGCTGTTCGCGGCGGGCGGTCCGCTGGAAGGCTGGGTGCTGAAGATCCCGGTGCCGGGCCTGGACCAGCTGGTGCAGAAGATGCCACCGATCGTGGATGCGCCGCTGAGCTATGACGCCATCTACAAGTTCGACTGGTTCTCGGCCACCGGTACCTCGATCATCCTGGCTGGGGTGATTGCCATCATCGTGCTGCGCATGCCTGCACGTTCGGCGCTGCAGACCTTCGGCGAGACCGTGCGTGAGCTGCGCATGCCGATCTACTCGATTGGCATGGTGCTGGCGTTCGCCTTCATCGCCAACTACTCGGGACTGTCTGCCACGTTGGCCCTGGCACTGGCGCATACCGGCGACGCGTTCCCGTTCTTCTCACCGTTCCTGGGCTGGCTGGGCGTGTTCCTGACCGGTTCGGACACCTCGTCCAACGCCTTGTTCTCGGCACTGCAGGCCACCACCGCACAGCAGATCGGCGTGTCCGACGTGCTGCTGGTAGCGGCCAACACCACCGGCGGTGTCACCGGCAAGATGATCTCACCGCAGTCGATCGCCATTGCCTGCGCGGCGGTCGGCCTGGCCGGCAAGGAGTCGGATCTGTTCCGCTTCACGGTCAAGCACAGCCTGATCTTCACCACGATGGTCGGCCTGATCACCCTGGCCCAGGCTTACTGGCTGACCTGGATGATTCCCTGAGCCATGCGCGGCTGGCCGACCACCCGCTGCGCGCTTCGGGCCACAATGGCGCCATGAGCACGCAACGTATTTCGGACAAGGTGGCTGCGCAGCTGCGCGGCCTGGTGCAGGAACAACAGCTGCGGCCGGGCGACCGGCTGCCGGCCGAGCGCACCCTGGCGGTGCAGCTGGGGGTCTCGCGCACCGCGCTGCGCGAGGCCATCGCGCAGCTGGCCAGCCAGGGCCTGTTGACCGCACGGGTCGGTGGCGGCACCTACGTGGCCGAGCCTGCGGCACGCGCGCGGCAGGCGCTGGATGAACCGCTGGCGCCGTACCTGCCGCTGTTCCAGGGCGACCCGGAATACCGCTTCGACGTGCTGGAGATCCGCCACGCGCTGGAAGGTGCCACCGCCTGGCATGCGGCGCTGCGTGCCACCGACGAGGACCGCGCGCGCATCGCACAGGCCTTCCAGACCATGATGGACGCGCACGGCAAGGACGACCCCACTGGCGAGGCGGAGGCCGACGCGGCCTTCCACCTGTCCATCGCCGAGGCCTCGCACAACCTGGTGCTGCTGCAGGTGATGCGCGGGCTGTTCGAACTGCTGCAGACCAACATCTCGCAGAGCCGCGAAAAGCTCTACACCTCGGCGAGGACCTTCTCGCCGCTGTCCGACCAGCACCGCGAGATGATGGATGCGGTGCTGGCCGGCGACCCCGAACGCGCGCGCGCCGCCGCGCATGCCCACCTCGAGTTCGTGCACACCACGCTGCGCACCCTCGATGACAACGAAGCCCGGCGTGCGCGGGCCTCGCGCCTGCCTTCCCCCCACGGTTGACCCCATGATCATTTCCGCCTCCACCGATTACCGTGCTGCTGCCGAACGCCGGCTGCCGCCGTTCCTGTTCCACTACATCGATGGCGGCGCGTATGCCGAGCACACGCTGAAGCGCAACGTTTCCGACCTGTCCGACATCGCGCTGCGCCAGCGCATCCTGCGCAACATGTCCGACCTGAGCCTGGAAACCGAGCTGTTCGGCGAAAAACTGGCGATGCCGGTGGCGCTGGCGCCGGTCGGCCTGACCGGAATGTATGCGCGGCGCGGCGAGGTACAGGCGGCGCGCGCGGCCGACAGCCGCGGCATTCCGTTCACCCTGTCCACGGTGTCGGTGTGCCCGATCGAGGAAGTGGCACCGGCCATCCAGCGGCCGATGTGGTTCCAGCTGTACGTGCTGCGCGACCGTGGCTTCATGCGCAACGCGCTGGAGCGGGCGCAGGCCGCCGGCGTGACCACGCTGGTGTTCACCGTGGACATGCCGGTGCCGGGCGCGCGCTACCGCGATGCACACTCGGGCATGAGCGGCCCGAATGCCTCGCTGCGCCGTATCGGCCAGGCCATCACCCATCCGCACTGGGCGTGGGACGTGGGCCTGTTCGGCCGCCCGCATGACCTGGGCAACATCTCCACCTACCGCGGCAACCCGACCGGGCTGGAGGATTACATCGGTTGGCTGGGCAGCAACTTCGATCCCTCCATTTCGTGGAAGGACCTGGAGTGGATCCGCGAATTCTGGAAGGGCCCGATGGTGATCAAGGGCATCCTCGACCCGGATGACGCGCGTGATGCGGTGAAGTTCGGTGCCGATGGCATCGTGGTCTCCAATCACGGTGGCCGCCAGCTGGACGGCGTGCTGTCCACCGCACGTGCGTTGCCGGCCATCGCCGATGCGGTGCAGGGCGACCTGAAGATCCTCGCCGATTCCGGCATCCGCACTGGCCTGGACGTGGTGCGCATGCTGGCGCTGGGGGCCGATACCGTGCTGCTGGGCCGCGCCTTCATCTATGCGCTGGCCGCGCAGGGCGAGGCCGGCGTGGCCAACCTGCTGGACCTGATCGCCAAGGAAATGCGCGTGGCGATGACCCTGACCGGTGCGCGCCGCATCGCCGACATCGGCCGCGACTCGCTGGTCAGCCTGCCATGAGCGGCCACGACGCCGTGCTGGCACAGTTGCGCGATGCGGTCGGCAATCGCCATGTAATGACCGGCGACAAGGCTACGCGCCGCTTCCGCCGCGGCTACCGTTTTGGCGATGGCCCAGTGCTGGCGGTGGTGCGCCCGGGGACGCTGCTGGAACTGTGGCGCGTGCTGCAGGCAGCGGTGCAGGGCGGTGCGGCGATCATCCTGCAGGCGGCCAACACCGGCCTGACCGGCGGCTCGACCCCGGACGGCGATGACTATGGCCGGCCGATCGTGCTGGTCAACACGCTGCGCCTGACCGGCATCCAGTTGTTGAACGAAGGCCGCCAGGTGCTGTGCCTGCCCGGTGCCACGCTGGACCGCCTGGAGCAGACGCTGGCCCCGCTGGGTCGCGAACCGCATTCGGTGATCGGCTCGTCCTGCATCGGTGCCTCGGTGCTGGGCGGCATCTGCAACAACTCCGGTGGCGCGCTGGTGCGACGTGGCCCGGCCTACACCGAGCTGGCGCTGTATGCGCAGGTCGATGCGCAGGGCCAGTTGCAGCTGGTCAACCATCTGGGCATCGCGCTGGGTGATACGCCCGAGCAGATCCTGCAGCGCCTGCAGGCCGGTGACTACACGGCCGCCGACGTGGGCGATGGCGACGGCCGTGCGGCTTCCGATCCACGCTATGCCGAGGAAGTACGCAAAGTCGATGCCGATACTCCCGCACGCTTCAATGCGGATCCCAGCCGCCACTTCGAGGCAGCGGGATCTGCCGGCAAGCTGGCAGTGTTCGCGGTGCGCCTGGACACCTTCGAGAAGGAGGCTGCCGAGGTCTTCTATATCGGCAGCAATCGCACCGACAGCCTCACCGCGATCCGTCGCCAGCTGCTGACCGGCTTCGAGCGCCTGCCGATCGCCGGCGAGTACATTCACCGCGATGCCTATGACATCGGCGAGCGCTACGGCAAGGACAGCTTCCTGCTGATCGATCGCCTCGGTACCTCCCGTGTGCCCGCGGCGTTCGCATTGAAGAGCCGCGTCGATGGCTGGTTCGAACGGCTGGGCCTGCGCGGGGTGACCGACCGGGTGATGCAGGTGCTGACCGGCCTGCTGCCCTCGCACCTGCCAAAGCGCATGGGCGAGTTCCGGCAGCGCTACGAGCATCACCTGTTGCTGAAGGTCTCTGCCCAGGACGCTGCGGAAACCGAGGGCTGGTTGCGCGGGTTCTTCGCCGGGCACGAAGGCGGCTATTTCCACTGCACGGCCGAGGAGGGACGCAAGGCGTTCCTGCATCGCTTCGCGGTGGCCGGTGCGGCAGTCCGCTATCGCGAAGTGCATCGTGAGCAGGTGCAGGACATCGTCGCGCTGGATATCGCATTGCGCCGCGACGATACGGATTGGTTCGAGCAGTTGCCGGCCGATATCGACGGCCGCCTGCTGCACAAGCTGTACTACGGCCACTTCCTGTGCCACGTGTTCCACCAGGACTACATCGCGCGCAAGGGCGAAGACCCGGTGGCGATCGAGCATGCGATGTGGGCGCTGCTGGACCAGCGTGGCGCCGAGTATCCGGCCGAGCACAACGTCGGCCACCTGTACCCGGCCAAGCCGGCGCTGGCAGGTTTCTACCGGCAGCTGGACCCGAGCAATACCTTCAACCCGGGTATTGGCCAGACGTCGAAGGCGAAGGGGTGGGGCAGCTGCGACTGCGGATGATGTAGAGCCGAGCCTATGCTCGGCTGCTCTTCCCGACAGACAGCAGTCGAGCATGGCTCGACGCTACAAGGGCGATGCCGGGCAGGTCCGCCGCCGTCCGGGTAACGGTTACCATCGGAATCCCAGCCACAGGAGCCGCCCATGCCTTCCATTGCCATCCGCGCCGCCCTGTGCGCTGCATTGCTGGCGACCCCGCTGCTGGTGCTGGCGCAGTCTTCTATCCTGCCGCAGCAGCGCGATGCCGCCGGCAACGTGATGGAACCGCTGGGGCAGGTGCTGGAACAGGGCGGGCAGGGCGAAGTACGCACGCAGTACTGCACGCTTGATCGTGTCTGGTGCGTGCGTGTGCAACCGGTGGCCGAGGACGGTGATCGGCCAACGACGCTGGAAGTCTCTGAACGGGTGGCCGGCGAAAGCGAAGCGCATACCTACCACGTCAGCATCGACGTGCCGCAGGAAAGCGAGCTGTCGCTGTGGCCGTGGATCGTGCGCCTGGCACCGGGTATCGGCAGCGATCAGCCGGTGACCGACCCGCAGCAGCGCGCCCACCAGAATGTGCTGGTAGGCGGCATCGTCAAGTTCAGCACCATGTACTCCGGTGGAGGTGCCGACGCGTCCACGCTGCAGTTGGCACGCGTGCGCCACCTGCAGGACGACATCCAGGTGGACGACGACGTGCTGACGGTGCCATGGCTGGGCAATGCGATGATCCGTGCGTGTTTCAGCGAGCAGGACATGAAGCAGCGCGCAGGCGCCTGCCACGACGAATACGGGTTCTCGGCCAGGCTCGGGCTGGATCCGGTGGCCGAGGGCATGCCGGTGCTGCGCTACCAGACGGTGGCAACCCGCTTTCCGGCGGGCGTTTCGCGTTTCGAGGATTCGCTGGCCAAGGGCCCGCTGAAGAAGAAGGACCTGCGCACCGAGCAGGACCCGGCATGCAGCTACACGCGGCTGTTCCGCTTCAATGATGGGGTGTTCCACCCCGACCAGGCGCTGCCGGACTGCGCGGGGTATACCGAACCCTGAGCCCGGGAGAGCCGAGCCTGCGCTCGGCTGTCACGGAAGCGCAGCCGAGCATGGGCTCGGCTCTACAGCGCTTACTCGCAGCGGGTAGCGGTGATGATGTTGTCCTTGTCCACGTACACGCGCAGGCGATCCTGGCGGATGTCCTTCGTGGTGATGGTGCTGGGGCCGATCGGGTTGACCAGGCCGGCGCCGCTCTCGCTGGACAGGCGGCGGATGTTGGGTTCGTTGGCCGGCTGGCCGATTGCCCAGCCCAGCTGGCTGGCATCGCAGTGTCCGGTACCCTTGACCTGCGGGCCAGGGGTGCTGACGCAGGCCGACAGCAGCAGGGCCGACGCAGGCAGTAACAGGGACAGACGGAAGGCGGACATGCGAGCGCTCCTGCGCAGGGAAGATGGCGGAACGATAGCACCCGTCGCGCGAAAGGCGTCAGCACTCCGGTCATTGCCGGCACAGCGTGGTCATTGCATAGTGGGAGGGATGGCTGGCAGCACGCCAGCGGGCAGGCCGGGCCATTCCGGTGCAGGTGTTGGATACGCTATGACGGCAGGCAGTTTGCGCGACAAGCGCAGGGCGAGAAGAGTACTGGCAGTGTCGGTGCTGGGCGTGGCGTTTGCCGCCTCTGCCATCGAGCCGACGCCGGACGCCGCTGCGGAAGCGCCGGTGTTCGGTGCCTGGCGCAACCTGCAGACCGAGGCAGGCTACGCACCCGCCCAGCGCAACCTGGCGTTCGCGATGCTGCCGCAGGCCGCCACCCGCGGCGATCGATTCGCCATTGTCGATCGTGAGGGCAAGCGCGCGGTGTGCTGCCTGCAGGTGGCCAGCCCGTCGCTGGGCGTGGCCGCACTGCGCGAGCAATACCACCTGCCACAGGCCTGGGTGACCGACCTCAGCAATGGCCGCAGCCCGGCACGCCCCTACCTGCCGCACGTCTATGCGATGCAGCGCGTGGATGAACTGGCTGACTATGGTTTCACCGATGTGCCGGGGGCCTACAGCGACCTGGGGGGGCTGCTGATTCCCGAAGGTGCCGCGCTGGAGGCCGATGGCAGCGCCGTGCGCCTGGGTGATGACCGTTATCCCCTGCATTTCCAGCGCCAGCCGCACGCCGAAGATGATGGCGCACTGGACCGCTACACCCTGCAGGCGGGCGAGGGCGTGGCTCCGATCGTGGTTGAAGTGCCGTTCGGCACCTACTGATTGCAGCACCGCGCTGGCTAGAATGCAGTGCGGCGCCGCCTGCCGTGCCTGTTCCGTGAGTCGCCGCCGTGTCCCTGCGCTCGTTGCTGCTGTCGCCCCTGCTGCTGTTGTCCGCCTGTGCGAGCGCGCCGCCTCCGCCTCCCGTCCATTCCGATGCGCTGTGGCGCCTGATCGAGCGTGACTGCCAGGCAGCTGACGGCCCGCGCGGCAGCTGCCTGCGGGTGGAGACGGCGGCCGGCCGCCGTGACGTGCTGGTCAAGGATGCACACGGTGACTACCAGTTCCTGCTGATGCCGCTGGACAAGGTAAGTGGCATCGAGAACCGCGGTCTTTACCAGCGTGGGGCGCCCAACTATTTCGCGGCCGCCTGGCAGGCGCGCGCGCACACCGAACAGGCCCTGGGCCAGCCATTACCGCGCAACGTAGCCAGCCTGGCGCTGAATTCACCGCACGGACGGTCGCAGCACCAGTTGCATATCCATGTCGATTGCCTGCGCACGGACGTGCTGCAGGCCCTGGATGCACACGCCGGCGCCCTGGGGCCACGCTGGTCACCGTTGCCTGTGCTTCTGCGCGGGCATCAGTACCAGGCCTATCTGTTGCCCGGTGCGGAAATGACCGCCAATCCGCTCAACCTGCTGGCCTATGGCCTGAGCGGCGTGGGCGATGTGGGCCAGTGGAGCCTGGTGGTGGCCGGACGCGATGACGTGCAGGGTGGCCCCGGCTTCATCCTGCTGGCCACCCGCGTGGATGCCGCCAGCGGCAACGATGCCAGCGGCGAAGAACTGCAGGATCACGCCTGCACGGTGCTGACCGGCGCGGGTGCGGCACTGGAGCGGGTGCGCTAGCCGATCCGCTGCAGGTGGCTGCGCCACGCTGGCGCGGTAAGCGCCAGCAACTGGCGGTCATGCCATCCCTCGGCGTCCAGGTGGTAGTCGCGCAGGATGCCTTCACGCATGAAGCCCAGGGCCTGCAGTGCCTGGGCGAAAGGGGTGGTGCAACCCGGTGGCAGCAGTACGAAGATGCGATGCAGGCCGACATTGTCGAACAGGAACGGGCACAGCGCGCGCAGTGCGGCCTGTGGATGGGCGTTGCGGTGCTGCAGCGACTGCAGTTCTGCGCAGCGCGAATGCAGTGACTGCAGGCGGACATGCAGTTGGTCGTGCAGGATGCCCTGCGCGTCGTCGAACACGCCCAGTACCAGCAGATCGTTGTCTTCCTGTAGGCGTGAACGATGGACGCTGGCGAGGAAGCGGGCCTCTTCATCAATGCCGTAGGAAGGCCGTTGGCCGCGCTGGCGACGGTCGTCGAAGGTGCGCCAGCGCGGCAGATCGGTGCGCTGGAAGGAACGCAGGGTGATGGGCGTTGCCTGGAGGTGCAGCAGGTGGCGGCGCAGGACGGGGCGCAGCGGGGCGAGGTGAGTGTAGGTGGCGCGGTTGGTCATCCATGCACGATGCGTATCGGAAACGCGCCAGACCATGCAATTCATTGCAAAAGTGTGGCGGTGCCGTGGGTCCGTCTGATTCGGTTCAGGCATAAGCCCATCAGGGCTGGTCATTTCCGTTGAAACCACCCATTCAGGACACTTTCGTTACGGGATCGTTATGTGCCGCACAGGCCACGGCTCCCCCGTACCACCCGCCCACTCCCCCAGGAAGCCCATGTCCGCCTCCCACAAGGCGTTGCGCCCGCGTCCGCTGGTGCTCGCGCTGTCGTCCCTGATGCTGGTCTCGCTGCCGGCCTTCGCGCAGGAAAGCGCACCCACCACATTGCAGGAAGTGAAGGTCACCGGCTCGCGCATTCCCCGTGCCAGTGTCGAGGGGCCCTCGCCAGTGACGGTGATCAGCCGCGAGCAGATCGATGCGCAGGGCTACCGCAATGCCTTCGACGCGCTGAGCGCGCTGACCGAGAACACGGGCAACGTGCAGGGCGAGGACTTCGGCAATACGTTCACGCCGGCCGCCAACACCATCAACCTGCGTGGACTGGGTCCGAACCGCACGCTGGTGCTGGTCAACGGCCGCCGCCAGGCCGACTACCCGCTGGCCTACGAGGGCTCGGTGAACGTGGTCAACCTCGCCAACATTCCCAGCGCCCTGATCGAGCGCATCGAGGTGCTCGCCGCGGGTGCGTCGGCGGTGTATGGCTCCGATGCCATCGCCGGCGTGGTCAACATCATCCTCAAGGACCGCTTTGAAGGCGTGGACGTGAACGTGCGCGCCGGCGGCACCCAGCAGGGCGGGGGGGACAACCAGCGCGCGCAGGTGGTCGGTGGCAGTTCCGGCGAGCGTTGGGATGCGCTGTTCGGCTTCGAGTTCGACGTGCGCAAGGCGATCCACGCGCGCCAACGCGACTTCATGGATTCACTGGACGATGATCCGGCCGGCAAGGCGCCGCAGGCGACCGCGATCGCCTATCGCCGCAATGCTGCCACCGGCCGCAACATCGATCCGGGCGTGAGCGGCTGCGACGCAGCGTCGGGCATTTATGGCGGCAGCGTGTTCCGTGCCAACAACCCGCGCCAGGGCTGGTACTGCGGCAGCAACGAGGCCGCCGCCAGCTACTGGACCGTGCAGACCCAGAAGCGCAACCTCAATGGCTATGGCCTGTTGACCCTCCACGTCAACGACACCACCGACCTGTTCGCCGATGTCGCCGTGGGCAGCGCGCGCATCTACAACAACACGCGCGCGCCGACCTGGACGTCCTCACGCAACTACTTCTACAACCAGAACAGCGGGAACCTGGAGAGCTGGTACCGCCGCTTCGCGCCGGAAGAAATCGGTGGCCTGCCGCGCAATGCCAATCGGTTCCTGGAGAACTCGTGGTCGTTCAACGTGGGCGCACGCGGCCAGATCGGCGACAGCGGCTGGGACTACGAGGCGGTCTACAGCCGGTCGCGCTACGAGAACCGGACCCGTCGCCCGGTGCTGCTGGCCGGCATCAACGAGTACCTGCTGGGCCCGAAGCTGGGCGTGCGCAATGGCGTGGAGGTCTATGCGCCGGACCCGGTGCGCCTGTTCAAGCCTTTGACTCCGAACGAGTATGCGGGCCTGTCCGACTATCAGGAAAGTCGCAACGCGGCGTGGCTGCAGACCTTCAGTGCCAGTGTCAATGGCCGCCTGTTCGCACTGCCGGGCGGCGATGCTGCGCTGGCCGCAGTGGTCGAGGCCGGCAGCCAGGGCTACCGCAACCGCCCGGACCCGCGGCTGGGCACCGGCGAGTTCTGGAACACCAGCGCCGGTATCGGTGCCGGCGGTGATCGCGATCGCTATGCGGCCGGCGTTGAACTGCAGTTGCCGTTGCTGCAATCGCTGACCACCACGCTGGCCGGCCGCTACGACCAGTACCGCGCAGGCGGCGAGCACATCGGCAAGGCGACCTGGAGCTTCGGCGTCGAGTTCCGCCCGATCGAGAGCCTGTTGATCCGCGGCTCTGCCGCGACCAGCTTCCGTGCGCCGGACATGAACTACGTGTTCGCCACCGAGACCCGCGGCTACAACCCGGGCATGACCGATTACTGGCGCTGCCGTACTGCAGGCCAGTCGTACGACAACTGCGACTACAACGGCCTGTCGATCGACTACAGCAACCGCGCCAACGCACAGTTGCAGCCGGAAACCGCAAAGTCGTACGGCTTCGGCGTGGTCTGGTCGCCGCTGTCCGGGCTGGATTTCAGCGCCGACTACTACGACATCCGCATCGACAACGAGGTGACCAGCCTCGATACCAGCCGTATCCTGCGTGACGAGGCCGATTGCCGCCTGGGCCGCACGCTGGGCGGCGAAGCGCGCGATATCGGTTCACCGCTGTGCCAGGACGCACTGTCGCGGGTGATCCGCAATCCGTCCAATGCCACGGTGCAGCCGGACCAGGTGACCCGCGTGCTGATCAATCCGATCAACGCGGCCTCCGAATCGGTGCGTGGCCTGGACCTGAAGGGCAACTGGCGTTTCGATGCCGGCCGCTATGGCCGCTTCACCACGCGCCTGGCCTACACCGTGGTGCTGGAGCACAAGTACCGGCAGTTCTCCGATGATCCGGAGCGTGACATCCGCAATTCGCTGGATGATTACCAGTGGCGCAGCAAGGCCAATGGCAGCATCACCTGGAACCAGGGTGACTGGACCACCACGCTGTACGGCAATCGTTTCGGTTCACTGCCGAAGACCGATGGCAGTGGCCGCATCGCGCCGTACATGACCTACAACGCCAGCGTGTTCCGCCAGTTCGGCGAGAACCTGTCGGTGGGCGTGATCGTCAACAACCTGCGTGACAGCCGCCCGCCGGCAGACAGGAACGGGGGCGGCTGGCCGTTCTACCCGGTCGGCAACTACGACCCGTATGGCCGCCAGTACTGGCTGCAGCTGGACTACCGGTTCCGCTGACCGGGCGGGCAGACAGAAGGCCCGGCAATGCCGGGCCTTCTGCTGTCTAGACACCGCGGTGATGGCGCGCGCGGTCGCCTAGGGCAGCGCCTGTTGCAGGTACGACTCGATGACGTAGCTGAAAGGCTGCTGCTGGCGGTCGCGCAACAAGGCACGCACCTCGAGGATCACGCCGTGATCGCCTTCGCCCCGCGGCGGCCAGAACGTCTGGTCAGCCAGGGTCTGGCGCTGGAAACCGAGCGGGCCGACCACGCGACCGAACGGTTCGTCGGTGCTGTCCAGCACCTGGTTCATGGCCGGGCTGAGGTGGCCAGGCAGGTACCAGTTGTCGGCCTCGGACAGCACGCGGCTGCCGCAGACCAGCTGTACGCGGCGATAGCGCAGTTCGGTACCCGGCGTCGCGCCCAGCGCCTGCAGAACTTCGGCGGGGGCAGGCTTGTCCTGGCCGTGCACGCGCACCGCGCGCACCCGGGCTTGTTCGGCCAGCCCATGTTCGGCGCACCAGTGTTCCAGCGTGGCGGTGGCGCTCTGCCCGGACAGCACGCGCTGGTGCAGGCGCTCGACCAGTGCAGCCGGTGCGATGCGCTGCTGGCCCGGCGGCGACTGCAGCGGTGCAGCGGCCGCAGCATCAGTGGCGGACAGGCTGGCGATCGGGGCGGCGGCAAGCAGGGATGCGGCCTGCCAGCGGCGGAGACGATCGTGGCGGTCGGACGGGCCCATGCGGCATCACAGCGGAAACAGGTGCCTATGGTACCCGTTCAGGCGTGTGCACGGCGTGGCTGCGAGCTCCGTCGCAACCGCATTCATCGGATTAGTGAATATGTGGCATCCAGATATTTCGTTGGCCGATGGCAGCGCGGGCGCGCAGGATGGCGTCATGACTTGGCTTTCCGGGAGTTTCCGATGACGCTTCAGTTCGTCCATGGCGGTGTAGACCGCTACGGCGCGCCACTGCATTTCCATATCCGTGACGGCCGCATCAGTGGCCTCAATGGCGAGGCCTCGCCGGCCGACGGGGCGGAATGCGTCGACCTGCAGGGCTTCGCGGTCCTGCCCGGGCTGGTCGACGGCCACATCCATCTGGACAAGAGTTTTGTCGGCGACCGCTGGCACCCGCATCAGCCGGTGAACAGCCTGCGTGAGCGGCTGGCGGTGGAGAAGGCCGCGGTAGCGGGTGCCGCGCCGATGGTGGACCGTGCCGAGGCATTGATCCGCCAGTGCAGCAGCTTCGGCACGGTGGCCATGCGCTGCCACGTCGACATCGACGGCAGCACGGGCCTGCGTCATCTCGAGGCGGTACGCGAGGCCTCGCTCCGCTGTGCCGGCCTCATGCGCATCCAGCTGGTAGCGTTCCCGCAGGCCGGGGTGATGTCCTGTCCGGGTACCGCCGCCGTGCTTGAGCAGGCCCTTGCAGCGGGCGTGGAGGTGCTGGGAGGTATCGACCCGACCACGCTGGATGGCGATGCCGAAGGCCAGCTGGCACTGCTGTTCGGCCTGGCCGAGCGCTATGGCGTGCGCCTGGACATCCACCTGCACGAGCCCGGCGAAACCGGACTGGCCCAGTTACTGCGCATTGCCGCGCGGACCCGGGCCGCTGGCCTGCAGGGGCGGGTGGCGGTCAGTCATGCCTACTCGCTGGGCGAAGTGCCGCTGGCGCGCGCGTTGCAGGTGGGCGAGGCGCTGGCGACGGCGGGCGTAGCGATCATGAGCAACGCGCCGGGGGATCATCCGTTCCCGCCGCTGCGTGCGCTGCATGATGCCGGCGTGCGCGTGTTCGGCGGCAACGACAATATCCGCGACTGCTGGTGGCCTTACGGCAACGGCGATCTGCTGCAGCGGGCGATGCTGCTGGGCTACCGCTCGGGCTTCTACACCGATGCCGACCTGATGCTGGCGCTGGACATGGTCACAACCCATGCTGCACAGGCGATCGGGCTGCCGCAGCACGGCATTGCCGAAGGCCTGCCGGCCACCTTCGTGGCGGTGCGCGCCGATCACGGTCCGGCGGCCGTGGCCGCAGTGCCGGTGGAGCGACGCGTGGTGGTGGACGGCCGCTGGCTGTAGATCCAGGCCGCGCCACCCTCTGTAGCGCCGAGCCATGCCCGGCGGCTTTCAGGCGTAATCGTCGGCGCGGGTAGCGACGAATTCTTCCAGCCACGCCAGCAGATGGGCGATGTCGATGACCTCGCCCTGCTCCACGCGCTTGAGCAGCAGGGTGCTGGCGCCGATCTGCAGGCTGCTGTCGGCATAGCGCAGCACCGCATCGATGCCCCAGGCATCGGTGACCTGCATCCAGGCCAGGCCCGGCACGCGCTGGGCCAGAGTGTCACCGAACGCCACGCCCAGCGCTTCCCAGCCGCCGCAGTCGTCACGATCGATCAGTTCGGCATCGACCACGCGCTGCAATGTGCTGGCGGCCAGCGGCCATTGCACCGGCAACGTCGGGAAGCTGGCGGCCACGCGTGAGGCGATCCGTGCACGCTGGTGCTGCAGGTGCGTCTGCAGGGCTGCAGGCAGGGGATCGAATCGCGTCGGGGGTTGGTCGGACATGGCGAGACGCCGTGGAGCACGGAAGCAGGGGGCACTGTACGAGGCGATGATGCCCGCCGTGCGGCAAGATTGATCAGATATCGATGATCAATGCGCGAAAGGCATCCACGCGTGGCGTGGATCCACTGTGGTCAGTCCGGTTCGCGCTGTACCTGCCGCCACAGCTCGCTGGCCAGTGCCCGCACCGCATCATCGGCATCGGCACGATGCAGCAGACCGATTTCGTAGTTGTCGATCACCGGCAGCCCGCGCTCGCCATCGATGATGCGGTGCTCGCGCGTGACCGCGCGGCGCGGCAGCAGGCTGACGCCGATGCCATCAGCCACCGCGCCCTGGATGCCACTCAGCGACGAACTGGTGAAGGCAATGCGCCAGCGCAGGCCCAGCGCTTCCACGGCGTGGATCATCTCGTCGCGGTACAGCCCTCGCGGCGGGAAGGTGACCAGCGGCAGCGGGTCCTGCTGCAGGCAACTGCTGCGCAGGCTGTCGATCCAGTGCATCGGCTCGCGCCGGCAATGCACCGCCTGGCGGCTGTTGCGGCGCTGCTTGACCAGCACCAGGTCCAGCTCGCCGTGGTCGAAGCCCTGGGCCAGGTCACGGCTCAGGCCGCTGCTGATCTCCAGCTTCACCTGCGGGTGGCGGCGGCTGAAGGCGGCCAGCATGCGCGTGGTCTGCGGGTTGACGAAGTCTTCGGGTACGCCGATGCGGACCGCAGTTTCCACCGTCGCGCCGGCCAGCGCCTGTGCCATTTCCTCGTTCAGGTCGAGCATGCGCCGCGCATAGCCGAGCAGGGTGTGGCCGGCGTCGGTGGGGTGTACATCGCGGTGGCCGCGCTCGAGCAGGCGATGCCCGGCCAGTTCCTCCAGCCGCCGTACCTTCTGGCTGACCGTGGACTGCGTCGAATGCAGGCGCGTGGCCGCCGTGGTGAAGCTGCCGCAGTCGGCCACCATCACCAGCGCCCGCAGCAGGTCCAGTTCGAACAGGGTTCTATTCGATTTGGCACTGTCTTGCATTTGAACATTTCACTTCTGGATACCCAGGCCGACTTCTACCATGCGGGGCAGGGGCCGGCAATGCGCGGCCCCTGCGACCATCGCCCTGCGGCGATGGAGAAAAGGAGACACCGTGATGCGCTTCCATTGCCCTGCTGGCTGGCCTGCACCGTTCACGCGCGTGCTGTTGTTGTGTCTGCTGGCCATGGTCACCCCTGCCTGCACTGCCACCTCCAGAGCCGACGCAGACGCGCGCCTGCGTGATGCCGCCAGCCGCGGCGATGCCGAGGCGGTGCGCGGCGCGCTGGCCGAAGGTGCTGATCTGGAGGCGCACGATGGCCAGGGCCGCACGGCGCTGCTGCTGGCCACGCAGGGCAACAACGTGGATGCCGCGCGCGAACTGATCGAGGCCGGGGCGGACGTCAATGCCAAGGATGCGCTGCAGGACAGTGCCTACCTGTATGCCGGCGCGCGCGGCCTGGATGAGATCCTGGCGATGACCCTGGCGCACGGCGCCGATCTGCGCAGCACCAACCGCTATGGGGGCACTGCGTTGATTCCGGCCGCCGAGCGCGGCCACGTCAGCACCGTGCGCATGCTGCTGCGTGCAGGTGTGGCGGTGGACCACGTCAACCGCCTGCACTGGACCGCGCTGCTGGAAGCGATCCTGCTTGGCGACGGTGGTGAACGCCATGTGCAGATCGTGCAGCTGCTGCTGGAGGCCGGTGCCGACCCGGAGCTGGCCGATGGCGATGGCGTAACGCCACTGGCGCACGCGCGCCAGCGTGGCTATGCCGGCATTGAAACCCTGCTGCGCCAGCACGGCGCGGCGCGCTGAACCGCTACTCCTTCCACCCGCACGCTGGCCGTGCCTACCAGGATGCTGTCCATCATGTTCCGTTCCCGCCCGTTGTCCCTTGCCATCCTTCTTGCGGTGGCGCCGCTGTCGGTACGTGCTGCCGAGCGCGCCGACCTGCTGATCCGCAATGCCATCGTGGTCGACGTCGAGCACGCCAGCACGCGGGCCGGGCAGAGCGTGGTGATCCGCGGCGAGGACATCGTCGCGGTGGGCCCGGACGCGCAGCTGCGCGGCCAGTGGAGCGCGGCCCGCCAGATCGATGCCAAGGGCAAATACCTGATCCCGGGCCTGTGGGACATGCATGTGCACTTCGGTGGCGGCCCGGCGCTGATCGAAGAGAACAAGGCGCTGCTGCCGCTGTACATCGCGCACGGCATCACCACCGTGCGTGACTGCTCGGGCGATCTGCCCGAGCAGGTGCTGCAGTGGCGTGGTGAGATCGCCAGGGGCACGCTGTTCGGCCCGCGCCTGCTCAGCTCGGGCGCGAAGATCGAAGGCATCAAGCCGGTCTGGAAGGGCACGATCGAAGTGGGCAGCGAGGCCGACGTCGACAAGGCGATCACCCGCCTGCAGCACGACAGGGTCGACTTCGTGAAGATCACCGACAGCACGCTGAAGCCGGATCTGTTCCTGTATTCGGCCAGCGCAGCGCGCAAGGCCGGCTTCAAGGCCTCGGGCCACATTCCGATGGCGCTGACGGTGGAGCAGGCGGTCGATGCCGGCCTGGCCTCGATCGAGCACCTGGACTACGCATTCAAGGCCGGCAGCAAGGACGAAGCGAAGATCGCCGCCGACTTCGGCGCCGGCCGCATCGACCGCGCGGAAGCCAATCGCCGCCTCGACGCCAGCTTCGACCGTGACACCGCGATGCACGCCTACCGTGATTTCGCCAAGCGCGGCGTATTCGTGACCCCGACCCTCAACGGTGGCCGTATCCTCGATTTCCTGGACCAGGATGACCACGCCAACGATCCGTACCTGGCCTACATCGGCCCGGGCCTGCGCGCGACCTATCAGTGGCGCGTGGACCGCGCGGCGAAGGCGACGCCGGCACAGATCGAGGCGCGCCACGCGCAGTACCACCAGGTGGCTGCCGTGCTGCCGTTGCTGCAGGAGGCGGGCGTGACGATCATTGCCGGCACCGATGCGGGCTTCCTCAACTCGTTCAACTTCCCGGGCATCGCCCTGCACCAGGAACTGCAGCTGTTCGTGAAGGAGGGCCTGAGCGCGCCGCAGGCGCTGTCGGCCGCAACCCGTTCCGGCCCGGCCTGGTTTGGCCAGATGGACCGTTACGGTGATGTCGCGCGGGGCAAGGCCGCCGACCTGGTGCTGCTGACCGCCAACCCACTGCAGGACATCGCCGCCACCGAGAAGATCGACAGCGTGATCCTGCGCGGCAACGTGTATGACCGCGCCGCGCTGGACAAGATGCTGGCCGACACCAAGGCCAAGGTCGCGGCGTGGAATGCCGAGGCTGCGAAGGCGCAATGATCGACAGGGTCGGATCCCTTCTCAACGGGAAGGGCTCTGACCCTGTGGTCTTGAACGAAATCCACGCCATGCGTGGATGATGGGGCCGGTGACCTAGCGCGGTGCCGGCCGCATGCCGTGCAACTGCGGCAGTGCGGCCTTCATCGCATCGATGAAGGCGCGCAGCCGTGGCGGCTGCTGGCGCGCGGCAGGAAACACGACGTGTACCGGCAGTGCCGGTGCCTGCCAGTCCGGCAGCAGCTGCACCAGCCGCCCTTGTGCGAGGTCGTCGGCCACCAGCCAGGCCGAGACCACCGCTGCGCCCAGCCCGGCGCGTGCAGCCTGCTGTACCACGAACAGGTTATCGCTGAGCAGGCGCGGGCTGATTGACAGCGTATGCGCCCGGCCCTGCGCATCATGCAGCAGCAGGCGTTCGCGGTAGTAGGTGACCAGCGAGATCCACGGCAGTGACTGTGCCTGTTCCGGCGTACTGACCGCCGTGGCGTCCACCAGCGAGGGCGCTGCCACGACGATGCGCGGCACTTCGGCGAGCGGCAGTGCAACCATGCGCGGTTCGTCGACAGGGCCCACCCGCACCGCGCAGTCGATGCCTTCTGCGATGAAATCCGGGCGACGATCTTCAAGGATCCACTCCAGGCTCAGCTGCGGGTGCTGGGCGAGGAATGCGAGCATGGTAGGCAGCAGCTGCGCCTGGCCAAAGGCGTGCGGCACCATCACCCGCAGGCGTCCGCGCAGCGTTTCCGGTTCGCCGTTCAGCTCGGCCTGCAGCGACTCCCATTCGTCGACCACGCGCTGCGCATGACGCTGGCAGCGCAGGCCGTCCTCGGTCAGTTGCAGGCCATGGGTGGAGCGCTGCAGCAGGCGCAGGCCGAGCTGCCGCTCCAGTGCCTGCAGGCGTCGGCTGACCGTCGGCTGGGTGGTGCCCAGCTGCAGGGCCGCAGCAGACAGGCTGCCGGCATCGACGATGCGCAGGAAGGTGCGCAGCAGATCCAGGCGATCAGCGCCGGTGGCGAGGTCATTCATGCGTGTGGCGTATGAAATATATGTGCCAGAGCCTACTACAGACGTATGGCGAATACAGGCAGGATACGCCCACTTCCTCTACGGGGCTCCCCCATGTCTACCCCCTCGCTGTCTGTTGCGGCCGCACCGGCGACCGTGCCTTCCGCCCCATTGGTGCTGGCAATGGCGGCCGGTGCCGGCTTCTCGGTCGCGTCGCTGTATTACAGCCAGCCCATGCTGGGCCTGATCGCCCAGGACCTGGGCGCCGGTGAGCGCGCCGCCGGCCTGGTGCCAACCTTGACCCAGCTCGGCTACGCACTGGGCATCCTGCTGCTGGCACCGCTGGGCGATCGCTTCGACCGCCGCCATCTGATCCTGTTGAAGTCCGCGCTGCTGGCGCTGGCACTGGGCGCCGCCGCGATGGCCGGGCACCTGCCGGGCCTGCTGATGGCCAGCCTGCTGGTCGGGCTGATGGCAACGCTGGCGCAGGACATCGTTCCCGCCGCTGCGGTGCTGGCACCGGATGCGCAGCGCGGCCAGATCGTCGGCCGGGTGATGACCGGCCTGCTGCTCGGCATCCTGTTGTCAAGGGTGGTCAGTGGCGTGGTGGCTGAAGCGTGGGGCTGGCGCACGCAGTTCGTGCTGGCGGCGGTATCCGTGGCGGCGATGGGCGCGGTGATGGCGCGTGCACTGCCGCGTTTCGCGCCGACCAGCACGCTGCGCTATCCGGCGTTGCTGGGTTCGTTGCTGGCGTTGTGGCGCGAGCAGCCGCAGCTGCGCCGTGCGGTGGCCAGCCAGTCGCTGCTGGCCGTGGGATTCAGCGCGTTCTGGTCGACCCTGGCGCTGATGCTGCATGCACGTCTGGGCCTCGGCAGTGCGGCGGCGGGTGCGTTCGGTATCGCCGGTGCGGCCGGTGCATTGGCCGCGCCGTTTGCCGGCCGTTTCGCTGATCGACTGGGGTGCCATGCGGTGGCACGGCTGGCGATTGCGGTGGCGCTGCTGGGCTTCGGCCTGCTGCTGGCCGAAGCCTGGTTGCCGGCCGCCGCGCTGTTGCCGTTGCTGGTGGTGAGTGCGCTGCTGTTCGACTTCGGCTTCCAGTCGGCGCTGGTGGCGCACCAGACCCTGGTCTACGGGCTGGTGCCGCCGGCACGCAGCCGGCTCAATGCGCTGTTGTTCACCGGCATGTTCATCGGCATGGCCGCCGGTGGTGCGCTGGGCAGCCTGGCGCTGGCGCAGTGGGGGTGGCACGGCGTGGCCTGGCTGGCGGTGGTGTGTGCGGGCGGCAGCCTGCTGCTGCGTTTGAAGTAGGGGTGGTGTTCGGCAGGGCTTGCAGCCCTGCACCTGCTGGAGGCAACAGCAACAGCAACAGCAACAGCAACAGCGGGGTTCCTGTAGGGAGGCGGGGTGGGTCCGGTTGCGGGGGACGCCGTGAATCCATCCCTGAAGGCTCGGTCGCGCCTTGCTCGTGTGCGCTGTCCTGCGCACACGGCAAGACCGGGGTTGGGCGTCCTGCCCAACCCGCCCGAGGCATGCCTCGGGCCCATGGCGCTCACGCCCCCGCAACCGGACCCACCCCGCCTTCGACAGGTTCCTGCGGTCTGTTGGAATGGCTCTTGGGGTCAGATCCGTTTTCCGAAGGAAAACGGATCTGACCCCTGATTGATTTCGATATCTGACAGAAGTGTCGACCAAGATCGACACCTACCAACCGCTATCGGAATCTGTCAGGGGTGGGGCGGTGTCGGAGTGCGGGGTGTCAGCCGCATGGATGCGGCTGCCAAGCTTACAGGGACGTACTTGCAGCGTCCCCGCACTCCGACACCGCCCCGCCATCCCACGGAAAGCCCGCTTTTGCTGTTGAGGTTGCCGGCCAGCGGCCGGCACTACCGTGGGTGCAGGGCGCAGCCCTGCCGGACAACCCTCTAATCGTGCCCGCTGTCGTCCAGGCTGATGATGCCGCGCCGCAGCGCCTGGGTTACCGCATGCGTGCGATCACCCACGCCGAGCTTGTCCATCAGGCTCTTCATGTGCGCCTTCACCGTCTGCTCGGAAATCTGCATGCGCTCGCCGATGCGCTTGTTCGACAGCCCTCCGGCCACGTGCCGCAGTACCTCGGTCTCGCGCGGCGACAAGCGATCTTCCACTACATGCGCGGCGATGCTGGCCGCCACGGCCGGGGGAATCGGTGCGCGCCGGCCGCCGGCGACCATGCGGATGGTGTCGACCAGTTCATGGCGCAGCATGTCCTTCAGCAGGTACGCGCTGGCGCCGGCCTGCAGCGCCCGCACCGCACGTACGTCACCACGGTAGGTGGTCAGCACGATGATGCGCGCGCGCGGATCCATCGCGCGGATCCGCACGATGGCTTCCACACCATCCAGGCGTGGCATCTGCAGGTCCATCAGTACCACGTCTGGCTGCAGCTGCTGATAGCGCGCGATGGCTTCCTCGCCATCGGCGGCCTCGCCGAGCAGGCGCAGGTCGGAATGGGCGCCCAGCAGCGCAGCCAGGCCGTCACGCAGCAACGGGTGATCATCGACCACCAGTACGCCGATCGGGGTAGGGGATTCAGTCATGGCTCGTTCTACTCCAGGGCCAGCGCCAACGCGATGGGCGGCGGTGATACAGGCGACGGGCGGGAACCGCCAGCGCGACCTCGGTACCCAGCCCGGGGCGGGTCCACAGCTGCAGTTCCGCGCCGAGGCGCTGGGCGCGCTCACGCATGCCCTGCAGGCCCCAATGGCCATGGCCGGCGTTCTCGTCGGCAATGCCGGCGCCGTCGTCGCGCACGTGCAGCAGAAAACAACGCGTGCCATAGGACAGTTCCACTTCAATGGCACTGGCATTGGCATGGCGCAACGCATTGCGGATGGCCTCGCGCCCGATCAGGAACACCTCTTCGGCCGCGTCGGCCTGCAGCGGTGGCGTCGCGCCTTCCACGGTCAGGCGCAGGGGATTGATGCCATGCCCGGCGTATTCGGCGTGCACGTCGGCCAGCGCCGAAGCGAGGTCGCGGCCCGCGAACGGCGCCTCGCGCAGCGCATTGACCCGCTCGCGACCCTCGGCCAGGTTGCGCTCGGCCAGCTGCATCGCTGACTCAAGCTGACTGCGCACAGGCTCCGGTGTCTGCGCTGACTGGCTGATCGCGTGCAGGCGCAGGATCAGGCCCTGGCTACCCTGCAGCAGGGTGTCGTGCAGGTCGCGCGCGATGCGTTCGCGCTCGCCGTTGCGTTCCTGCAGTCGGGCGCGGAACAGTGCGGCCAGCTGCCCGCTGCGGATGCGTACCGCCAGCACCAGCAGTGCAAGCACGGCGGCGGTGCACAGCAGCTTGAACCACACGGTCTGCATGAAGGTGGGAGCGATGCGGAAGCTGCGGCTGGCCGGTGCGGTGCTCCAGATGCCGTCCTCGTTGGCGGCTTCCACCTCGAACCGGTAGCTGCCGGGCGCGAGGTTGGTGTAGTACGCACGTGTGCTGCTGCCAGCGTCCTGCCAGCCGTCATCCACGCCCGACAGGCGGTAGCGGTAGCGGTTGCGCTCCGGACGTGCCAACGACAGCGCCACGTAGTCAATCTGCAGCTGGCTGGTGCCGGCCGGGAGGCGCAGGCCATCGCGTAGCGGCGCGTGCTCGCTGCCATACAGCACCTCGCCGATGCGCACGCTGGGAGCCATCGTATTGACGTGCGATTGGGTGGTGTCCAGCCAGGCCAGGCCCTGGTTGGTGGCCAGCCACAGCAGGCCGTCCTCGGCCAGGGCGGCGGTAGCGATCGGTCCGCTCTGCAGGGCGATGCCGGGCATGCCGTCGATGGCATCGAACAGGCGTGGCGTCACTGGCAGACCGGTGCGCAGGGCACGGCGCAGCAACCCGCTTTCCATCCGTACCAGGCCACGGCTGCCGTTTAGCCACAGGTGTCCATTGGCATCGGCGACCATGCCGGTGATGCCCTCCAGGACACCGGCCATGTCGGTGCGCACCGGAACGAACCGGCCGTTGCCCAGCCGTGCCGCCAGCCCCGCTTCGCCGGCGACCAGCAGAAGGTCCCGGTGGTGCAGCATCGCGGTGATCGGCCCTACCGACAGGCCGTTCCCGGCGTCGAAGGTCTCGGTGCCATTCGCACCCAGGCGGCGCAGGCGGCCATCGGCATAGCCGAGCAGCAGCTGGCCATCGGCATCCAGCGCCAGCGATGAGCAGGCCTGCTCGGGCAGGCGGATTTCACGCTGCCACTGGTCATGCTGGTAGTGCAGTACCCCGCGTTCGCCGGTGCAGACCCAGGCCTGTCCGTCATCGGGGAACAACAGGGCATGCAGCGGCTGCCCGGTGAACGGCGCCGGCAGCGGGATCAGTGTGGTGTGGCCGGCGACCGTGCGCGCGAGGTTGACCCAGTCGAACTGCCAGATCGGCGTGGGTGCCTGGCGCGCGGCGGCCTGCAGCTGTGTGGCGCTGCCATCGAGCAGGGTGCGCCGCAGGTCGTAGGGCTTGAGGTCTTCGCCATAGCCATACACGCGGCCATCACTGGCCCGCACCAGCGAGC
The DNA here is from genome assembly GCF_059370435.1 of Stenotrophomonas sp. YJH_SMC_94-11. Lineage (NCBI taxonomy): Bacteria > Pseudomonadati > Pseudomonadota > Gammaproteobacteria > Lysobacterales > Lysobacteraceae > Stenotrophomonas > Stenotrophomonas sp. YJH_SMC_94-11. The sequence continues at coordinate 445,390 of NZ_JCAFTR010000002.1, forward strand.
GGTACGGATCGCTTGGGCCCACCGCCAGGGTGTGGACGCTGCGTGCGCGGAAGCGGTTGAGGCCGAGATTGGTGCCAATCCAGAGATTGCCTTCGCGATCGACGATGATCGGCACTGCTGATGTGGCGGTCAGTCCTTGCGGCGAATCGAAGCGTTCCATGCGCACGGCCCGGGTGCCGTCGAAGGTGATGCGGGCGACGCCGCCGTGCGGGCTCATCGTGGCCCACAGCGCGCCATCGGCAGTGAACTGCAGGCGCGCAGCAACCAGTTCCGGCAACCGCCGCGCCTCACGTTCGCTGTCTGCCAGCAGACCCTGCGCGTTGGCCAGCGGCGAGGTGCCTCTCACCCGGTCGGCCAGCCACACTTCACCCTGCGGGCTTTCGGCCAGCGTCGCCATCTGCGAGACCGCGATGCCGGTGTCCTCGAACGCGGTCTGGCCCGCCGCACGCATCCAGATCTTCAGGTCGGCCAGCACCCAGAACCTGCCCCGGCTGTCGTGCAGCACCCCCTGCACACGGCGCTCTGGCAGGCCGGCAGCGGCCGGCAGTGGCTGCCAGCGATGTCCGTCAAAGCGGCGCAGCCCGCCATTGATCGCCGCCCAGAGCTGGCCCTGGCGATCCTGGCTGAAGCGTGGGACCACGCCGACCGGCACCCCCTGCTCGCGGCCGTAGCTGCGCAGCTGCCCATGCGTGAACTGGCTGATGCCGGCCTGGAAGTAGCCGATCCATAGCGCACCGCCGGCGGCATGCGCCAGCGTGACCATGTTGGTGGACGGGAACTGGCTGCCGGCGGGCGCCGCCTGCCGTTCGAAGCGACGGCCATCGAAGCGGTACAGGCCCGAGCCGGTAGCCAGCCACAACAGGCCCTCACGGTCCTGGGCAATGTCCCAGATATCGCCCGGCGCGCCCTGGCCGACACGCCAGGCGGTGTGTTCGTAATCGGGCAGCCCGCCGCTCACCGGAGGGCGCTGCACGGCAAAGGCGGGCAGGGAGGTCAACAGCAGCAGGCACGTCAGCAGCGTCGGCAGGCGACGCACGGACGGGAAGGGGCGGCCACGCATGGCGCGCATTCTGGCAGGTGTGGGGCAGTCCGGGGTGACCCGAACGGGGTAGGCGGCGTGCGCCGGCGTCGGCTATCACGCCGGCATGCCCTCCGGAGCCCCGCCATGCAGCGCCTGTTCGTGATGTTCCCCGACCGCGGTCCGGGCATCGGCCTGCTGTGGTTGCGGTTGTGCCTGTCCGCTGCGCTGTTCACGCCCGGCATGCAGGCGGGCGGGTGGTCGGCGTTGTGCCTGCTGGCAGTGCTGATGCTCGTGCTGGGTGCGTTGACGCCGCTGGCGGCGCTGATGGCGGCCGTGGGCATGTTCGCGCAGCAGGCGCCGTGGCCGCAGGCGGCGCTGCCATTGGCGCTGTTGATGCTGGGCCCTGGCGCCTATTCATTGGATGCGCGGTTGTTCGGGCGCCGCCTGCTCGGCCGTCGGCCTCCCCCATTCGGGTAGGTGCTGGCCTCGACCGACGGGGGTAGGGCATCACGCAGGGGTCACGCACCATGGGGCACCCCTTCGCGGCGTCCCGCATGGCCACCCTCTTCCCGCCTGATCCGCCCGCCGCTTCACTGGCACCGCAACAGGCCGCCGCGTTGCAGCGCGCCCTGCGCTATGTCGATGAGCATCTGTCGCAGCCGCTGCGGGTGACCGAGCTGGCGGCGGCCGCCTGCGTCAGCCGCTTCCATCTGGTACGCCTTTTCCGCGCCGGTACCGGCGCCAGCCCGCTGCGCTATGTCCGCCGCCGTCGCATCGAGCGCGCGCGCCAGTTGCTGCCGGGCGCGCAGCTGCCGATGGCCTGCCTGGCCCAGCAGCTGGGCTTCTTCGACCAGAGCCATTTCGTCCGCAGCTTCCGCGCGGAGACCGGCTGCAGCCCCGGCCAGTACGTTGCCGGCGATGCCGCCCTGTTGCATCCCCTTGATCGTGTTTCCAACGGAGTCCACCCATGAGCCTTGCCACCGCCACTCCCGCCCCGGCGCTGCTGTCGCCGACCGACCACGCCCTGGTGCTGATCGACTTCCAGTCGCAGATGGCGTTCGCCACCCACACCATCGACATCTCCGCGCTGCGCAACAACGTGTCGCTGATCGGCAAGGGCGCCAAGGGCTTCAATGTACCGGTCGTGCTGACCACGGTCGCCGAAGCATCGTTCTCCGGGCCGATGTTCCCGGAACTGCCGCAGATCTTTCCGGGCCAGACGGTGTTCGATCGCACCTCGATGAACACCTGGGAAGACCAGCCTGTGATCGATGAGATCAACCGCATCGGCAAGCGCCGTCTGGTCATCGCCGGCCTGTGGACCAGCGTCTGCATCGTCGGCCCGGCACTGTCGGCGCTGGCGCAGGGCTTTGAGGTGTATGTGATCACCGATGCCTGTGGCGATGTCAGCGAGGAAGCGCACGAGCGTGCGATCACCCGCATGGTGCAGGCCGGCGCGGTGCCGATGACCAGCGTGCAGTACCTGCTCGAACTGCAGCGCGACTGGGCACGGGGTGAAACCTACGACCTGACCACCGGCATTGCGCGCGATCACGCTGGCGGCTACGGCATCGGCATCCAGTACGCCAAGCGGATGTTCGGTGCGCAGGAAGGCGGGCACTGAGCATGGTTGCCGGCCATGGCCTCGACCTGGCCCTGCTGATGCTGCGCGTGGCGGCAGGAGGCTTCCTGCTGCCGCACGCGCTGGGCAAGCTGTTCGGCTGGTTCGGGGGGCCGGGGCTTTCCGGCTTCGCCACCGAGCTGCGCGGTTTCGGGCTGCCGGCAGTGGCACCGTTGCCATTGCTGTTGGCCTTGCTGCAGGTGTTGTCCGGGCTGGCCGTGCTGCTGGGGTGGCAGACCCGCATCGCCGCGCTTGCGGCGGCTGCCTTCATCGGCTTCACCGTGCTGTTGGCCCTGCCCAAGGGCTGGTTCTGGATGCGCGGCGGCAGTGAGTACCCGTTGATGTGGACCACGGTGCTGCTGGCCCTCGCGCTGGCCGGCCCCGGCGCCTGGGCGCTGGACGGCCAACGCTTTCCGGGAGAATTCGCATGAGTCACGATCCCCTCGATCACGGCCGCCGCAACGTGGTGCTGGCCAGCGGCGCCGCTGTTGCGCTCGGCCTGGCAGGTCGCGCCGGTGCCGCACTCGATTCCGCTTCCAAGGAGCGTCGCATGAGCACGCTGGTCATCCGCAATGCCCGCATCACCACCCTCGACCCGCAGCAGCCGCATGCGCAGGCGCTGGCTGTACAGGAAGGCCGCATCGTCGCCGTCGGCAGCGACGAGGAGATCATGCGCGGCTGGGGCAATGAAGCGACGCTGATCGACGCGCAGGGCCGGCGCCTGCTGCCCGGCCTCAACGACAGCCATACCCACCTCATCCGTGGTGGCCTGAACTACAACCTGGAACTGCGCTGGGACGGCCTGCGTTCGCTGGGCGACGCCCTGGACATGCTGAAGGCCCAGGTAGACCGTACTCCCGCGCCGCAGTGGGTCCGCGTGGTCGGTGGCTTTACCGCCGCGCAGTTCAACGAGAAGCGCCTGCCGACGCTGCAGGAGCTCAACGACATCGCGCCGGATACGCCGGTGTTCCTGCTGCACCTGTATGACCGCGCACTGCTCAACCGCGCCGCGCTGCGCGCCTGCGGCTACAGCAAGGACACACCGGATCCGCCGGGTGGCCAGATCGTGCGCGATTCGCTGGGCAACCCGACCGGGCTGCTGCTGGCCAAGCCGAATGCGCTGATCCTCTACGCGACGCTGGCCAAGGGCCCGCGCCTGCCGATCGAGTACCAGGCCAACTCGACGCGCCACTTCATGCGCGAACTGAACCGGCTTGGCATCACCTCGGTGATCGACGCCGGCGGTGGCTTCCAGAACTACCCCGAGGACTACCAGGTCATCGAGCAGCTGCATCGCGATGACCAGCTGACGGTGCGCATCGCCTACAACCTGTTCACCCAGAACAAGGGCAGGGAAGTGGATGACTTCCGTGGCTGGAGCGAGATCCTGCAGCCGCGCCAGGGCGATGGCCTGCTGCGCCACAACGGCGCGGGCGAGATGCTGGTGTTCTCCGCCGCCGACTTCGAACTGTTCAACGAGCCGCGCCCGGAACTGCCGCCGGAGCTGGAGCCCGAACTGCACGACGTGGTGAAGCTGCTGGTCGAGAAGCGCTGGCCGTTCCGCATCCACGCCACCTACGACGAGAGCATCACCCGCATCCTGGATGTATACGAACAGGTCAACCGCGAGGTGCCATTCGATGGCCTGCACTGGTTCATCGACCACGCCGAGACCATCACTCCGCGCAATATCGAGCGCATCCGCGCGCTGGGTGGGGGTATCGCCGTGCAGCACCGCATGGCCTACCAGGGCGAAGCCTTCGTCGAGCGCTACGGCGTGCAGGCGGCACGGCACACGCCGCCGGTCAAGCGCATGTTGGCCGAGGGCGTGCCGGTGGGCGCAGGCACCGACGCCACCCGCGTGGCCAGCTACAACCCGTGGGTGACGTTGTCCTGGCTGGTGACCGGGCGCACCGTGGGCGGGTTGGCCCTGTATGGCGAGGAAAACCTGCTCGAACGCGAGCAGGCGCTGCGCCTGTGGACCCAGGGCAGCGCCTGGTTCTCCGGCGACGAAGCAGTGAAGGGGACATTGAAGGTTGGTCAGCTGGCCGACTTCATCCTGCTCTCGGCCGATTTCTTCCGCGTCGACGACGCGCAGATCGCCGACATCACCAGCATGCTGACCGTGGTCGGCGGGCGCATCGTGCACGCCGACGGCGATTATGCTGGGCTGGCGCCGCAGCTGCCGCCGGCGATGCCGGACTGGTCGCCGGTCAACCGGTTCGGTGGTTACCACGTTGGTGGTGCCGCCACCGGATTGGCCGCTGCCCATCGCCACCATCACGGTGTGGCCTGCAGTACGCATGGTGCTCACGGTCATGCCGCGCATCACGCGGCGCCGACCGATGACCTGGCCGGGTTCTGGGGCGCGATGGGATGCTCGTGCTTCGCGTTCTGAGCCTGGCGCTGCTGTCCGTGCCCTCGCTGGCGCTGGCCTGCGAGGGCGGCCGCTGCAGCGACGCGGGCAACGGCGAGCTGCAGCTGGACGCATCGCTGCGCCTGCGTGGCCTGTACTACGACCCGACCCGGTTTGGTATCGGCGGCAGCGAAGACGGCTATGGCCTGCTGCGCGCACTGGCTTCGGCCACCTATGTGGAGGACACCTGGCAGGCAAAACTGCAGCTGGGCGTGCATGCCGAGAATGGCAAGGCAGGCGGCCCGGGCCGCACCGACCGTGGTGCCTTGGACGTGCAGCAGGCGTACTGGCGCTGGCAGCGCGGTGGCTTCCATCTGCAGCTCGGCCGGCAGGAAGCCGGCTATGGCAGCTCGCGGCTGTTGTCGGTACGCGATGGGCCGAACATCCGCCTGGCCTTCGATGGTGCGCGCCTGGGCTGGAAGGGGCGGCTCGGCACGCTTGACCTGATGGCCCTGCGGCCGGTCGAGAACCGGCCGGGTGCCTTTGATGATCGCAGCGAACACGGTGCGCACCTGTGGGGTGCCTATGCCACCGCGGCACGCGGGCAGGGCGTGGGACAGTGGGATCTGTACCTGCTGGACTATCGTCGCGACGGTGCGCGCTTTGCGGCGGGCTCGGGAACCGAGCGCCGGCAGACACTCGGTGCGCGCTGGTTCGGCCAGTCAGGTCTGCTGGACTGGAACAGTGAGCTGGTGGCGCAGGGCGGTGAACTGCGTGCCGCCACCGGCCCACTCGACGTCCGTGCCTGGACGCTGGCGACCGACACGGGTTGGCGCTGGAGGGAGCGGCCACTGCAACCGCGGCTGGGGCTGAAGGCCGACATCGCCAGTGGCGATGGCAACCTGCACGACCGGCGACTGGGCACCTTCAATGCACTGTTCCCGAAATCGGCCTACTTCAGCGAGGCCAGCCTGCTGGCTCCGGCCAATCTGATGGACCTGCAGCCGACCCTGTCCCTGCGCCTGCACGACGCGGTGACGACGGAACTGGGCGTACAGATGGCCTGGAAGCATCGTCGTGCCGATGCGGTCTACACCACGCCGGCGCCGCTGGTGGCGTTGCCGGGCAGCGCCGGTGGCGCGCGCCGCATCGGCACCCAGTACAAATCCGAAACCCGCTGGCAGGCCAGCGAACACTGGCAATGGCAGCTGCAGCTGGCCTGGGTCGACGCCGGTCCTGCACTGAAGCAGGCTGGAGGCCAGGACACGCTGTTCGCCTCGATCGTTGGAGCATGGCAATGGTGAACGCAGCCGCGTCGCAACCCCCCGTACAGGACGCAGGTGCCTGGTCCCCGCTGAAGATCCAGATGTTCCGTTCGATCTGGCTGGCAATCCTGGCCAGCAACATCGGCACCTGGGTCAATGATGTGGCCGCCGCCTGGGTGATGGCCGAGCGCACCGGTTCGCCGCTGATGGTGGCCCTGGTGCAGTCGGCCACCACGGTGCCGATCGTGCTGCTGGCGCTCGCTGCCGGCACCCTGGCCGACATTGTCGATCGTCGGAAGTACCTGTTGGCCACCCAGGGCTGGATGCTGCTGGTGGCCGCAGCGATGGCTGCGTTGACCGCGATGGACCTGCTGACCCCGCAGTTGCTGGTGCTGCTGACCTTCTGCATGGGCTGCGGTGCGGCGATGGCAATGCCCGCGCAGGCCGCCATCGTCTCCGAACTGGTGCCACAGCCGATGCTGGCCTCGGCGGTGGCGCTGAACTCGATCGGCATCAATATCGCCCGTTCGATCGGCCCGGCCATCGGCGGCGTGATCGTCGCCCAGCTGGGTGCGGTCTGGGCGTTCGGCTTCAATGCCATCACCTTCGCCGCGATGCTGTTCGTGGTGTGGGGCTGGAAGCGCGACCCAAAGCAGTCGAGCTTGCCGCCGGAAGGCTTCGGTGCAGGATTGAAAGCGGGCCTGCGCTACGCGAGCCGTGCCGGACGGCTGCAGGCGGTGCTGATCAAGTCGGTCGGCTTCTTCTTCTTCGCCGCGGCAATGAACGCGCTGTTGCCGGTGGTAGTGCGTGGGCAGATGCAGGGTGGGGCTGGGCAGTACGGCATGCTGCTGGGCTGCATCGGCATCGGCGCAGTGGGTGGTGCGTTGCTGCTGCCGAAGCTGCGCGCACGGATGGATCGCGACCTGCTGGTGCTGCTGGCGACGTTGTCGCTGGCCCTGAGCCTGGTCGGGCTGGCGCTGACCCGCAGCTGGTACGTGCTTCCGGCGGTGATGCTGGTCAATGGCTTTGCCTGGATCACCGTGCTGTCGTCGCTGCAGATCGCTGCGCAGACTGCGGTTCCGGCATGGGTACGTGCGCGTGCGCTGGCGCTGTACATCATGGTGTTCTCTGCCGGCATGGCCGCCGGCGGCCTGAGCTGGGGCGCGCTCGCTCAGCGCACCTCGCCCGAACTGGCATTGCTGGTGGCAGCGGCCGGTGCGGTGATCGGTGGGTTGCTGGTGTGGCGCGTGCGCATCGCCGGCACCGAAGACCTGAACCTGCGCCCGGCCGGGCACTGGCCGGCACCCGAGCTGTCGGTGCCGGTGTCGAACGATCGAGGCCCGGTGCTGGTTACCATCGAGTACCGCATCGATGATGCTGATCGTGCCACGTTCCAGGCGCAGATGCGCGCGCTGGGCACGATCCGCCGCCGCGATGGCGCCGTGGTCTGGGGCGTGGTCGAGGACGTGGCCAGCCCGGGCATCCACCTGGAGTATTTCGTGACCCCGTCGTGGCTGGAGCACCTGCGCCAGCATGAGCGCATCACCGCCGACGACAAGGCGATCCAGGAAGTGCTGCGGGAACTGCATCGCGGTGAGCGCGCACCGGTGGTACGCCACTTCGTGGGTGGCCATGATCCGCTGCCGAAGACCGGGGTACCACACCATCACAGCGATATCTGACACAAAAAGGGGACGGAGGGGATTAAGTCGTTTATGCACAAACGACTTAATCCCCTCCGTCCCCTTTTTTTGCGGCGGCGCTGGGTAGCGCCGCCGCGATACCTCACTTGCGTGCGAACGCCAGCAGGTCGGCGTTGAACTGGTCGGCGTGGGTGATGGTCAGGCCATGCGGCGCACCGGCGTACACCTTCAGTTCGGCATCCTTGATGATCTGCGAGGACAGCTTGGCCGAGGCGTCGAACGGCACGATCTGGTCGTCATCGCCGTGCACGACCAGCGCCGGCACGTCGATCTTCTTCAGGTCCTCGGTGTAGTCCACTTCCGAGAATTCGTGCACGCAGTCGTACTGGCCCTTGACGCCACCGAGCATGCCCTGCAGCCAGAACGCATCGCGCATGCCCTGGGTGACGTTGTTGCCATCCCGGTTGGCGCCGAAGAACGGGGTGGTCAGGTCCTTGAAGAACTGCGAACGGTCGCCGCCGGTACCCTTGCGGATGCCGTCGAAGACCTCCAGCGGGGTGCCGGCGGGGTTGCCAGCGGTCTTCAGCATCAGCGGCGGCACGGCGCCGACCAGCACCACCTTGGCCACGCGCGCGCTGCCGTGGCGGCCGATGTAATGGGCCACTTCACCGCCGCCGGTGGAATGGCCGACCAGGATCGCGTCCTTCAGGTCCAGCGCTTCGATCACCGCGGCCAGGTCATCGGCATAGGTGTCCATGTTGTTGCCGTTCCAGGTCTGGCTGGAGCGTCCGTGGCTGCGGCGATCGTGGGCGACCACGCGGAAGCCGTTCTGGCCCATGAACAGCATCTGCGGATCCCAGGCATCGGAAGACAGCGGCCAACCGTGGGCAAACACGATCGGCTGGCCGGTGCCCCAATCCTTGTAGAAGATGCGGGCGCCATCGGCGACGGTGACGAAGTTGCTCATTGCAGGTTCCTTGGCGGAAGGGAGGGAAGGCTTCGGCAGGATGCCGGTGCCTTCGGCAGTACAGCGCAGGCGCAGGCGACCGACTTGCACGGCTGTGCTGGATTGCATCGGATGTGACGCGTATCGCTCTGGCAGGACGGGAGCCGTATGCCGAGGATGAGTGCAGCCCGCCACAGGAACGCACGGATGCCCGCCATGCGATGGTCGCTGATGCTGTGCCTGCTGCTGCCCATGGCAGCGCCGGCACAGACCCATGTCTACAAGTGCGTGGATGGACCGCACCCGGTCTACCAGCAGACACCCTGCCAGGGGCGTGCCGCATGGCGCTGGGACGTGCCCGCGGAGCAGTCATTGTCCCGCGGCGCTGTGGCGCCAGCGGCCTCGACACCGAAGCCAACGCCACGGCCACGGCGTGCGGCGCGGGCGCAAGGTGCGCTGATCACGATCAGCACGGATGCGGCAGCCTGCGAGCGTGCCCGGCGTGATCGTGAGAAGGCGTTGCTCAAGCGTCGGCGCTTGGATTTCGTGCAGCGCCGGCAGCTGGATGACGCGGTCTACGACGCCTGCCAGTGATGCGGGACGCTGAAGTGCCGAAAACGACAACGGCGCCATAGGGCGCCGTCGCGTGAGTACCGTGAGTGCAGCTCTCAGCGACCGTCGCTTGCGGCGGCCGGTGCGGGCACACTGTCCGGCTTGGGCAGGCTCAACTCCGGGTTGCCCTGTTCGGCCTGCAGGATCTGGATGCGGCGCTGCAGGGCGTCCAGCTGGCTGTTGGTGCTCTGCACGTCGGTGCTGAGGCTCACGGCCTGCTGCTGGGCCTGCTGCAGGGCCGCGCTGACCTGTGCCGACTGCGCCTGCTGCTGTTCCATTTCCTGCTGCAGGGTGCGCAGGCGTTCTTCGTTGTAGGCCACCAGGCGCTCGGTGTAGCGCTTGCCGGCTTCAAGACGGGTGGTGTCGATGTAGACCTGGGCGAGCTGTTCGGACTGCTGCGCGAAGGTGCGGTAGACGCGCTCGGCGTTGTCCACCGCATCGGTCTTGATCACCCGCCAGAAGTTCTTCTCCTGGAACAGGGCGACGTAGTAGGTCAGGGTGTTGGCATTGAACAGCAGGCTGGCGCCATAGTTGCCGTTGTAGGTGGTGCGCAGCTCGGTCAGCTGGCGCGAGTCCATCAACTGCTTGAGTTCGTCCACGGTATTGCGCACCACAGGCGCGCTGCGCGCCGGTTCGGCTGCCGCCTCGCGGTCGGCACGTGCAGCCATCGCTGCCGGTGCCACCAGCATCATGACCACGGCCAGCACTGCCGCGCTGCGCGCGTGCCGGGCAAAGACCGCGCCCCCTGAAGTTTCTCGCATGTCTAGACCATCCACGGATGAGTGTGGGTTGAGATGAAGGTGGTTCCCCGCCGGGAGTCTAGCATGGGTGTGGGCGCCGCCAAGGGCGCCCGTCACCGGTCAGTAGACCAGTTGTGCGGCGCTGCACTGGATCGACTGCACATTGACGTCGGTCCGGCCCAGTTCAACGCCCAGCACGCTGGCCAGCAGGTTGGTCAGCAGGGTGCCGATATTGTTGAGCACCGGCCGCAGTGCGGCCAGGATCGGCTTGAGCAGGGTGCACAGCAGTCCACTGCAGCTGACGCTGCCATCGGGGTTGGTGACACCCGTTCCCCCGGCACCATCGAGAAAGCCGGCCGGTGCGGTCTGGATGTAGGACGCCAGATTGTTGCGCACGCAGCCGTTGTAATCGATCAGGTTGCCGAGCAGGCTGTCGCAGCGGTTGATCAGCAGGCCGCCGACCAGCGAGCCGAGCAGACCGTCGAGCACGCCCAGTCCCTGGCCGGTGACCGTAACCTTCAGCGCATCCCAGACCGGCCCGTCCTTGTGGCAGGTGGTCAGGTTGAGCAGCCCGCACGCATATGGCAGCCCACCCGGCACGGTCCAGCTGTTCAGCGGAGCCAGCTGCTTGCCGGGATCGCCGTCGCGCAGCAGTGGAATGAGCTTGTCGATGTCGTAGCGCCCACCCGTGGGAAACGCCGCCTGCAGATAGCGATCGGCCAGCGCCTTGGCGGTGTCGTTGGCGTTCATGCCCTGCTTGGGCGAATTGAGCATGCCCGACAGCACCCGTAGCAGTTCGTTGACCAGGCTCGACACTGCGTCACCAATTGCGAGCGGATTGAACCGGGTCGAGCCGGTCTCGCCGGCGGCCAGGGTCAGGGTCTGCGTGCTGGTCAGGGCGGGCAGGGCAATCCTGTCGTTGATCAATGGTTGGCCCAGCAGCTTCAGCAGCTGTTCGTCCTGCAGCGTGGCATCGCAGACATTGGCCTTGGAGAAGCGCTGTGCGGGGTCGACATTGCCGACGCAGGCGCGCAGCACCGACGAGTCCACCTGGATCGTGGCCTTGGGTGGACTGCCGCCGCACTGGATGCCGGTCAAGGTGCCCATACCGTTGGCCACGTCGACGTGCAACGGCAGGTGCAGGCGCGTGCCAAGCAGGTTCAGCAGCGGCCCCAGCGCGAACAGGTTGTTGCTGTCCACGTCCGCCATCAGCCGCACCTGCGCGTTGTAGGCACGGCTGCCGACGCCGCCGATGGCGATCGATGGCGGCTCGACCACGCCGGCCTGGATCCTGATGCCCAGCAGGTCCAGTCCCTTGACCGCCACGCCGTTACCATCGTTGGCGATGGAGATCGCGGTGTTGATCAGGTTGAGCACGTTGATCTGTGACTCCAGTGCGCTGCCGACCGTGCCGTCGGGCGAGACAACTTCGGCAAACAGGCCACCGCCGCCGGACTGGCTGCCAAGCACGATGTTGAGCTTGTTGATGTCCAGCTGGGTGGCAACCAGATCGGACAGCGCGCGCAGCTGCACCCCCACTGCGGAGTCACGGCCGACCACGGTGGCGGTAGCATCGACCAGCTGTGCCAGCGAAATCTTGTTGACCGACAGCAGGCGATTGAAGTCGGCCACGCTGAGGTTGGCGCTTACCGGTATGTTGAGCGCTTTCAGCAGGCCGGACGGAGTCACGTTGGCCTGCGCCAGGCCGTCATAGGACAGCACCGTGGCATTGGTGACGTCCAGGCCAACCAGGCGCAGGGTGGACAGCAGCACTGAATCGCCATTGGTCCGCAGCAGCTGCGAGCCGACCGCAAACACCGCGGTGGGTTCGGCACGGCGCGCCACGGCCTGCACGCTCACGGTGGGCAGGCTGGAAGTCTGACCGAAGAAGGGCAGCACGCTGCGCTCGGCGATCACCTGAACCGCATTGCGGGGATTGCTGGCATCGACGCTGGTGACGAAGCGGGTGCCGGTGCCACGGCTGGCGCTCCAGTTGCCGCAGCGGATCTGCAGGGTGCCTGCGAACCCGTTCTGGACCACCGCATTCTGCCGGGCAGCGCTGTTGTCGCTGTTGTCCGGGCTGCACAGCTCCAGCCGCTGTGCGCCGGCCAGTGCGGCAAGGTCGGCCACCTTCTGCGCATCACGCTTGGCCCAGAACAGATAGCCGATCTCGATCAGGCCCAGCATGGCCACCAGCGCCAGCATGACCAGCATCATCGTGACCGACATGCCGCCGCGTGCGCGGCTGAAACTGAACTGTCGTGGGCGTTTCATGGCCGACCTCAGCGTCCGGAGGAGGAGGCGTCCTTGGACCGGGAGACATCGGTCTCAAAGAAGTCCGGGATCTCGTGTTCAAAGCTCTTCAGGTAACGCGCATAGCTCAGCGTGGCCTGGTCACCCAGGATCGGCAGGCGCTGGCCGGCCTGCTGCCCGGAGGCCTGCAGGCGGAACAGATTGCGGGTGGCCTCGCCGCTGGGCAGGCGCGCGCGCGGTGCTGCGGGCGATGCTGGTGCGATGTCGTTTGCGATGGTCGTCGCTTGCGCCGTGGCCCCCCCGGCGGATGCGGAGGGAGCGGCGATGTCCAGGCTGGGAAGCGGTTCGGCCTGCATCGGCGCTGCAGCCGGTGCCGACAGCGAGGGGCCACCGAGCATCTGTCCGGTCAATGGCTGTTGCTGTGCCTGCACGGCACCGGCCACAAGCAGGCAGCACAGCACGGGCAACAGGCGTCGGGTCTGGCGCATCGCGGTCATGGTGTGCTTCCGGTCGGGTGGTCGGTGGCGCTGAAGCGTTCCAGCATCGAGGGTGGCAGGCGCTGCGGATCGCGTTGGACGCGCGGGTCGCGGCGGGGTTCGCCCGCCAGCCGTGCGCCGCCCGATGCACGAGCGCCACTCTCGACGCTGGCCGTGTGTGCAGGTGTGGCTGCGTTGGCGGCGGCAGCGGCCTGTCGTTGCTGCAGGCGCGTGCGGATCTGCTGGGCCTGCTGCTGGATGCTTCGGCGCGTTTCCTCGTTGAGGCTGGCCTGTGCCGATAGCCGCTCCGCCGTGGCCTGGTCGCCGCGCAGTACCGCCCAGAGTGCAAGGTTGGCCGTTGCCTTGGCGTTGCCCGGTGAAAGTTCCAGGGCCTTGGCCAGCGGCTCGCGGGCTTGATCGAACTGGCCGGCACGCAGCCGTGCATAGCCCAGGTCGCCCAGATAGTCGGTGTTCAAGGGCTGCAGCTGCGTGGCGCGCGCCAGCGCCTGTTCGCTTCCGGCGTCGTCGTCGCGGCGTGCAGCGATCAGGCCCAGGCCGTGGGCGGCCGCCGCGGCCTGCGGCCCGCTGGACAGCTCGCGATACAGCGTGACCGCCGCGTCGGCCTGGCCGGTCTCGCGCAGTGCGTCGGCCTGCAGCAGGCGCAGGGCAGGGCGATCACCATAGCGCTGGCGGAAGGCCTCCACGTGGGCCAGCGAGGCATACCAGGCGCCCTGCTGCTGCATGCGTTCGATCAGCTCCAGATAGGCGTTGCGGCTGTCCTGCGGATCGGGTTCCGGCGGCGCAAGGCTGGGCGCCCGCACATATTTCGGTGTGGTCGAGGCGCAGCCACTGGCCAGGGCGGCGAGGGCGACGGCAAGCAGCAGGCAGGAGGTGCGCAGGGCAGGCATCAGGGAGATCCCATCTTGGACAGGGTGGTGGCCAGCGCGACCAGCGCCGGGCCGGCAAGCACCAGCATCAGTGCCGGCAACAGGGTCAGCATCATCACCACGGTCATCTTCACCGAGAGTTTGCCGACCTTTTCCTTCAACGCGTTGCGGCGCTGTTCGCGCAGGCGGATGCTGAACTGGCGCAACGGCTCCTGCACTGCGCCGCCGTGCGCATGCACCTGCAGGATCAACTGCATCAGGCTGGCCAGGTCATCATCGGCGTAGACCTCGCTCAGACGCCGCAAAGACTGCGCGCGCGTGCGGCCATGGGTATAGGCCACATTGGCTTCCTGCAGTTCGCCGCCGAGTACCGGCAATGCATCGCGCAGCTTGTCACCCAGGGTCTGCAGGCTCTGGTCCATGCTGAAGCCCACGCCCTGCAGCAGGCGCAGCAGGTCGATCAGCAGGGGCAGCTCGTTCTCGACCGCGCGGCGGCGGCGCCTGACCCACGACGACAGCACGAACTTGGGCAGCAGCAGCCCGGCCGCCAGCGCACCGATCACCACCATCACCTTGGCAAGCCCGTGCGCGCTGCTGAACGCCAGCGCCAGCGCCAGCACCAACAGGGCAAGCAGCAGGCGCAGGCCGAGATAGATCGCGGTGCCACGGCGCGTGTTCCAGCCAGCCAGGTCCAACAGCAGCTTGTCTTCGTTGGCAAGCAGCGCAGCCTCCAGGCGGCCGCCACTGAGCGAGCGCCCGAAGCGCTCGATCCAGCCCAGCGAGTCGCGGCGCGTGGCCTCGGTGTCGCGGCCTTCCTCACGCGGCTGCAGCGCGGTTTTCAGTGTGGCTGAGGTGCGGTGCTCGCGATGGCTGCGCACCCAGCCGGCGATACCGAGCAGGGCGACGCCGGCCGCCAGCACCAGCAGCGAAAGGGCGAACCAGGCGCTGGCGCTCATCGGGCACCTCCGGGGCGGCTGTGGGCGGTCATAGCGATTTGGCCAGGCGGTACAGCAGGAACGCCCCTAGCAGTTCCAGGCCCAGCGCGATCAACAGGATCCTGTGACCGAGCGGGTCGTGCAGCACCGGCTGGAAAAACGCCGGGCTGGAGATTGCCATCAGCACCGCACTGGCGGGCGGCAGCAGCCCCAGTACCCAGGCCGACATCCGTGTTTCCGAGGTGGTGGCCGCCAGTTCCTGCTGGGCCTGTTCCAGGTCGCGCATGAAATCGCCCATGCGTTGCAGGATCTGGTCGGCGCGGCCACCGATGCGCACGCTCACGCCGATCACCACTGCCAGCACCTTCAGTACGTCCATCCGGTACGGCTGCGCGGCCAGGCTCAATGCACGATCCAGGTCCATGCCGCTGCGCGCATAGCGCACCGTGGTGTCGAGCAGGCCGCGCAGTGGCGCGCTGGTCTGCATCGAAGACACCTGGAACGCGGCCTGCAGGCTGTTGCCCAGCGCGGTGAGGCGGACCAGGTTGTCGAGAAAGTCCGGCATCTGGTGCAGCAGCTGCGCGCGCAGCTTCGTGATCCGGCGCATCACCCACAGCCAGCAGCCCAGCAGGTACAGCAGCAGGGTCAGCGGAAACATCCAGGCCGTGCCCAGCCGCATCGCCGCCACGACCGCAAGCATCAGTCCCGGCACCAGCAGCATCAGCGGCAGCTTCCAGCCCGGCCGAAGGCCGGCGCGCTGCAGGACACCGTCCCACGGCAGTACACGGGTTCCGGTGCTGGCCGGGCGGGTCGAATCGTTGGCCGCCGCAACGGCAGGCCCGGCCGGTACCGCGCCGGCCGCGCTGCCGCGCGCCAGCTGTTGCTCGGCATGCTGCAGCGAGGCCTGGCGCTGCTCACGGCTGGCGGCGGTGCCCCATAGCCAGACGGCCAGCGCCAGCAGCACCGAGATGATGCTCAACACGCCCAGCAGCAGGCCGGTGCCCATGCTCAGAAGTCCCCGTAGAGCGATTCACGCAGTTGCTGGCGGAACGGCTCCAGCTTGTGCGAGTGCGGATGGAAGCCCAGGCCGATCCAGCGGTCGGTCTCGCGGCCGGTGGCGTCGATCTGCACCTCGTGGCGGAACATTTCCTGGGTGGTGATCAGGTTGTCGCTGACCCCGGTGATCTCGGTGATCGAGACCAGCACCCGGCGCCCGCTGCCCAGCCGCGAGATCTGCACGATGAAGTCGATGGCGCTGGCAATCTGCCGGCGCAGGCTGTCCTCGCTGCCCTGGAAGCCGGCAAAGCCTGCCAGCATCTCGATGCGGTACAGGCAGTCGCGTGGCGTGTTGGCGTGGATGGTGGCCATCGATCCGTCATGGCCGGTATTCATCGCCTGCAGCATTTCCAGCACTTCAGCGCCGCGCACTTCGCCGACCACGATGCGGTCCGGGCGCATGCGCAGACTGTTGCGCACCAGGTCGCGGATGCTGACCGCGCCCTGGCCCTCGGCGCCGCCGATGCGGCTTTCCAGGCGCACCACGTGCGGATGGTTCAGCGAAAGCTCGGCGGTGTCCTCCACGGTGATGACGCGCTCGCTGGGTGGCACGTAGCTGGCCAGCGCATTCAGCAGCGAGGTCTTGCCGGAACTGGTGCCGCCGGAGACCAGGATGTTGCAGCGGCCCAGCACCATCGCCTTCAGCAGGGCCTGCATCGGTGCGTCGAAGGTGCCCTTGGCAAGCAGCTCGTCGGGGGTGAACGGGTCCTTGCGGAACTTGCGGATGGACACCATCGGCCCGTCCACCGCCAGTGGCGAGATGATCGCGTTGAGGCGGCCGCCGTTGGGCAGGCGCGCATCGACCATCGGATTGGAATCATCCAGCCGGCGGCCAAGCGGCGCGAGGATGCGGCGCAGGATGCGCAGCAGGTGGGTGTCATCGGTGAAGCGCTGGGTGGCACGCCGGAGCTGGCCACCCTGCGAAACGTGCACGTCCTTGAAACCGTTGATCAGGATGTCTTCGATGGAGGGGTCGTGGAGCAGGTCGTCCAGCGGGCCGAAACCGGTCAGCTCCTTGACCAGGCCCTCGGCAACCACCTGCATCTCTTCTTCGTTGATCGGGATGCGCCATTCCTGGATGAAGCCCACGGTCTGTACCTGCACCCAGCGGGCGATGGTATCCGGGGCCCAGGAATCGATGTCGATGCGCTCGTCCTCGATGCTGTTGAGCAGGTGCTCATGCGCGGCCGACAGCACCTTCTGGTACTGCTCGGTCTGTGCGAACGGCAGGTGGCCCGGGCTTTCGTGCAGCAGCGGGCGGGCAACGGCATGCGGGAACGGGGTTACCTTGTCTTCCATTGCGATCCACCCAGGGCAAGGGAGAGTCTTTCCCGCAGGCCATGCGGCTGGACCGGGCAGGCAGCCGGGTCCAGCCGTGACACGAGCGGGGCGAGGGCACGCAGGTAGGGATCGCGCGGCGCATCCTGCAGCAGCAGGCGGCCCTGGCTGGCGGCAAGGCGCACACGCGGTCGTTCAGGCAATGTCGCCAGCAACGGCAGTTCGAAGCGGCGTGCGATCTGTTCCGGGCTCATGCCGCTGCTGTCGTCGTGGCGGTTGATCACCAGTTGCAGGCGTTTCTCGCGCTCGCGCTGGCCTGCAAGATGCTTCAGTGCCTGGTCCAGCGAGACCAGCGTGGCGATCGACGCATCGGTGACCAGCCAGATCTCGTCTGCCTGGTCCAGCAACAGCGGCGGCAGCTGCCGCAGCGGGCAGCCGCCGGCATCACACAGCACGCTGGCGAACACCCCGCGCAGGCGCTGCAGCAGCGCGCCAGGGTCGGACGGGGGCACGGCATCACTGCCGCCGGCACGGTCCAGCAGCACCAGCCCGGAGTCATGGCGCGCCATCGCGGTGCGTGCAAGGGTGGCGTCGATGCGGCTGGCGTTGCGCAGCGCATCCTCGTAGTGGAAGCGGCTGTCGAGATTGAGGTACAGCGCAAGGTCACCGGCGGGCTGCGCCAGTTCCATCAGCAGGCCGTCCTGCTGCACTGCATCGCCCTGGGCGAGGGCCCGCGTCTGTTGCGCCAGCACCGAAAGATGTGCGGCCAGGGTACTGGTGCCGACGCCTGCGCGCACGCCCAGCAGCACGATCAGGCGCGCCTTGTGCGCATGCTGCGCCACCGCGGCCGGGCGCGGTGACAGTGCGCGCCGCAGGGCCGCCTCGATGCCGGCGTTGTCACTGTCCAGGTCCAGCACATCGCGCAGGCCGGCGCGCAGCGCGATCACCACGCCTTCGACCTGGCCGGCGCTGGTGGCGCCGACCGCGACCAGCGCCAGGTCCGGTTGGGTCTGCTGCAGCTGCTGTGCCAGTACGCTCGAGGCAGCCGCGTGCTCGGGCCGGAAGTCAAGCAGCACCAGGCTCTGCGGGCCGCGTTGCAGGTCCTGCGCCGACGTCGGCGCACTGCTGTCCTGCCAGTGCAGGGTGGTGGTCGGCGGCAGCTTGGCGACCAGCCGGGGCAGCAGTTCGCGGTCGATGCCGTACAGGACCAGGTTCATCGGCGGTCCTTGCGGATGCAGCGGCTGGGCGGTGGCGTAGGGCATGGGCGTGGTTCTACAGGCGTCATGGAAGTCAGCGCGAGAAGCCGGGCACCGGGTCCTGGCTGACCGGCCCCAGCAACCACGATCCCCATTCGGGAAGATGCGGCTTGGCTTCGCGCTCGCCAGGCAGCGGCAGTTCGGTATTGCGTGCCAGCGGCTGCACCAGACGCGGGGTGACGATGATCACCAGCTCCTTGTCCTGGCGCTTGTAGTCGAAGTTGCGGAAGAACGAACCAATGATCGGCAGGTCGCCCAGCAGTGGAATCTTGTTGACGTTGGAGACGATGTTGGAGCTGACCAGGCCACCGATGACGAAGCTCTCGCCATCGCCCAGCTCGACCGTGGTATCGGCGCGACGGGTGGTGATCGAGGGAATCTGCACGTTGTTGAGCACGATCGCGTTGCTGTAGTCCAGGTCGCTCGCCTCCGGCGCCACCTTCAGCGCGATCCGGTTCGGCGCCAGTACCGTTGGGGTCACGGTCAGGCCGATGCCGAAGGGCTTGTAGGTGATGGTGGTGGTGCCAAGCCCCTGCGGCTCCAGGATCGGCAGCTCGCCACCGGCCAGGAAGCTGGCGCTCTGGCCGGACAGTGCCACCAGCGTCGGCTCGGCCAGCACGCGCGCCATGCCATTGCTCTGCAGCAGTTCGACATCGGCGTTCCACAGTCCCTTGGTCGAGCCGAACACCAGCCGGAACGCCGATGAAATCGGCGACACGGCCTCGTTGCTGCTGTTGCCTTCCTTCATGCCGGGCAGCAGGCCGGTATTGCCGGGCAGGCCAGTGCCGGGTCGCGCGAAGCCATAGGCGAAGCCGCCGTTGCGGTTCTGGAAGTTGATGCCGATCTGCTTCATCGCGGTCTTGTTGAACTCGACCACCTTGACCTCGACCTGGACCACGCCCCCACTGTTGATGGTGGACGCATCGGCAAGCATGCCGTCCTTGCCCAGCGCCATCGCCGCAGTGCGCTGTTCCTGCATGTGCGTGAGCATGCTGTCGGTGCTTCCCTGCAGGAGGCCCTGCTGGTCCTGCTGGGTGAACACCAGCCCGGTACCGCCGGTGCTGGCAGCGCCCTGTACGGCGCTCTGCACCCGTACCGTCAACCGCTGTGGCTCGGCCTGTCTGCGGTGCCACAGCAGCAGGGTGGTGGTACCGGGCATCTTGCCGACCAGCAGCGCCTGGCGCTGCCCGCGCAGCATCACGATGTCGGCCACACCCGGGTCGGCAATGGCCACCCGCTCCAGGTCGGCCGGCAGGTTCCAGGGACGCTGCTCGCGCGCCTGCAGCACCAGGTCATCGGCGGCCACGCTCGTTGCCGGCGCCAGCAGCACCAGCAGCAGGGCCAGCCAGCGCTGGCGGAGGGAGAGGCGTGGACGGCGGCGACGTTCGGTCATGGATGCACTCGATGCAGGTCAAAGGGAGGCACGGGATGCGGAACTGTCGCCGCGGATGATCTCGATCCCCGACGCGCGCGGTGCACTGCGACGTGGCGCCGGCGCGCGCGCCGGTGAATCCGGGGTGCCGCGTTGCGGTGCACTGCCACGTCCGGCCAGCGCGTCGCTGTCGATACCGGCAAAAGCGTGGTTCTCCGGCCGCTGCAGGGCGAGCTGCTGTTCGGCGTCGAGCCCACGCAGCGGGTCGATCACTCCGCGCGATTGCGGGAACAACGCCAGGTCGGGCAGGCCGGTATCGGCGGGATTGCGCAGGGCCAGGAAAAGCTTGCCCTGCTGCGCACCCAGCAGCAGCCGGTTGGCGTCGGCCACCGGTACCGCAAGCACCGCGCTGCGCGCGGGTTGCGGCGCTTCATTGCTGCTGCTGTGCGTGCTGCCACTTCCGGTGATGTCGGCAGCGCGCGGGTCGTTGCGGGTGTCGGCCTCGCTGTCGGAAGTAGTCTCTGTGGCTACCGGCACGATGTCCTGCTGGCCGTAGCTCAGGACGCGCAGGCGCGACAGCAGCAGGCGCGTCTGCGCGGCTTCGCCAGGGCTGTTGATGTTGGGTTGGGCGTTGCGGAGGTTGAGGAAGACGTCGACGAAATCACCGGGAAGGATGCGGTTGCCGGCACCGACCAGTTCGTCCACGGGCACGGCCAGTGCACGCTCGCCCGGCCGCAGCTGCAGCGAGAAGCCCTGAGCCAACGCGCTGCCGTTGATCACACTGCCTTCGGCAATGTCCTGCACCGGCACCTTGCCGGTCACGGCGGCAATGCTGGTAGCGGCGCCGGGGACGGGTGAGGTGCGCTGGGCCAGGCGCAGGCCGTTGGCGCTGATCGGCTCGCCCGCAGGCAGGCGTGCCACGGCTTCGACCACGGTGATCGCCTGCGTCTCGCTGTGAACGACTGGTGCGACCGTTGCAGGTGCGGCGGGTTTGCGCCCGATCATGAAGGCGATCAGCGCCAGCAGCACGGCCAGGCCGATCAGGGCGACGGCAGCGATGCGGGTCAACTTGAGCATGGAACCGTCTCCAAAGTACCGATCATCAATTGCCGCTGCCGAGATCGAGCTGCGCGACCGCGACGCTGCGGATGGGGGCCTGCATCACCCACTTGTAGAGCGTGGCGGTGCCGGGCAGGAAGGGATGGTTGGCGTAGTCGTAGCTGACCGTCACGGTCATGCACTGGGCCGTGGCCAGACCGGCGCAGGGCGCCTGTGCCGACACCACGATGGCGTTGCTGCCCCCCGCGCTGCAGTCCACGTTCTGCTTGGAAAACTGCAGCAACCATTGCATCGAGGTGCGTGCGGCGACGCAGGCGGCTGTGCGTCGTTCGCTGGCGGTGCCGTAGCGCAGCGAGGCGCGCGCGCCTTCGGCCGAGGCGGTGGCCAGGGTCTGTTGCGCCGCCATGATCATCACCCCGGAGAAGGTGAACAGCAGCAGCGGCAACAGGCCGAGCATCAGCATCAGGGCGAACTCGATGCTGGCGACACCGCGTTGCAGGCGTGGGCTGCGGATGTTCATGGTGCACCTCCGTAGATGCTGGCCAGCACCCAGCCGATGGCGGCCAGTGCCAGGTAGGCTGCATAGGGAATGCCACGTCGTCCCTGGCGGGCGGCCTGCATGTCACGCAGCACCGGGTGCGCTTGCCACTGCGTGCTGGTGCGATTGACCTGCATCTGCAGGTGACCGGGCAGCAGCACGCCCAGGCGGCGACCGGCCAGCACCAGCACGGCATGCAACCCAGCCGTGAGGCTCGCTACCAGCCAGACCGGCAGCAGCGCCTGCCAGCCCAGCATCAGGCCCACCACGGCGAAGAACTTCACGTCCCCGGCGCCCATCCAGCGCAGGGCATGGAACGGCAGCAGCGCCAACAGGCCGATCGCCGCGCCGGCCAGGTGGGGCAGCCACGGCTGGCGCGGCGCACTGAACTGGCCGACCACGATCACCGCAGTGGCGATCACGCATGCGGCGACCAGCCAGGTGTTGGGCACCCGACGGGCATACAGATCACTGATCGCGATCCGCAGGCAGACGCCGATGGCCAACAATCCCAGCACTGTCATCGCACACTCCATCGTCCGTCACTGGACGGTCTTCGCCTGGTTCCATGGGCCCCGCCGTCGCGGCCCTGCCGGCCGCGCGCGGTCGCCGCTCAGGTCGTCGAGCCCGACGCCTTGGTGGCCAGTGCGGAGAGGTTCTTGAACAGCGTTTCGAAGAACCCCTTGATCTGGTCGTTGCCGACCGCAATCAGGACGCCAGCGATGACGGCAGCCAGCAGCCCGTACTCGAGCGCGGTGACGCCGTCTTCTTCCTTCAGGAATTTGCGGATCGATGCGTTCATGACCAATGTCTCCCTCTACCTGTCTGCGGATGCAGTACACCTGCGTTGGGCGGTGGCCCGGCTCCGCCGGGATCGTCCGTGGGCCTCCGCGCGTCCTGGCGGAGGAGGCACGGCGGGACTGGCCCGCTGTGCTCAAGCAGGGTGATCGTTTCCAGGCGGGACATCGGCCGCACGGTCGCGACCGGACGGCCCGGGGCCGGTGGTCGAGGCATCCAGTGATGCGTGCGTGGTCATGCTGTCCCCCTGGGTGCGGCCAGATCAGATGGCCGGATCACCGTAATGTCGACTTTGCCTGAATGGCGGTTGGCTGCAACCGGAACCTATATGCAAATTCGGCAGAAACCCCGGAATCCTGAAAATTTCAGATGGTTTCTGTGACGAAAATCCGTTCGCACGCAAAACGATTCATTGTCGTGCAGATAATGTGATTCGCTTTGTAGTCCATGCGAAAACCGTGCCAGCCGCTCCGACATTTTCTTCACTTGTGTATCCATTTTCATCATGCCGGGCCGCGGGTTTACCTTTGCCGATTATTGGGCATACTCGCATTCAAGCTCTTGCATTGATTTGTACGATCGCATCGACGCCGGCGCTGCCGGCGTGGCAACGGAAATGGATTCTGGATCGTTGCGCGCCCTGTCAGGCAGTGGGGGCCGCAGCGGATGGCGGATCAACGGGGGGACAACACTGTCATGGTCGATGGTGGGGTAGAGGACAGCGACGACAGCGGCCTTCGGTCCATAGACCTGGCCACGCTGAGCGGCGTGCTTCGCGTCTGTGATGTCGAACTGCTGCTGCTGGATGGCAACGGGCCACGGGCGGCGTTCGCTTCGCGCGTGCACGAGGAAGCCCTGTTCTGCAGCATCAGCTGCGGCTTCCATTGCCGTGGCCGTTTCATGCTGCCGCCGGACTGGGCGATGCTGGGGTACCTGCACGCCACCGATGAAACGATGAGCTGGTGCCACGGCGTGCCGCTCACGCCGGGCATGGCGCTGACGATCATGCCGGAGGGCATCAGTGAGTTCACCCTGAGCCCGGGCACGCACATGACCCTGATGCTGGTGCCGGTGGCCCGCGTCCAGCGCAAGCTGACCGAACTGAGCCTGCGCAGCACGCCACCTGCTGGCCAGGCACTTTCGCTGTTCAACCTGGCCAGCGACGCCACGCCGCTGGCGCGCCATTACCAGCAGCTGCACCTGCAGCTGGGACAGGGGGCAGGGCTGCAGCCGGATGAAACCGAGAACCTGCTGCATGAGCATGTGCAGGCCCTGCTGGGCGCCGGTGCGGCGGATCGCCCAGGCTGTACCCGTGCGCGGCGCACGCATTATCTGATCGCGCAGCGTGCAGAGAACTTCATGCGGCTCAACCTGCGTCGCAACATCTACATGAACGAGATCTGCGATGCCGCCGGCGTCAGCGAGCGCGGCCTGCGCTATGCGTTCGAGGACCTGTTTGGAACCTCGCCGAACCGCTACCTCTCCATGCTGCGCCTGTGCGCGGCCTGCCGCAGCCTGTCGATGGCAGACTCCAGCCGTCGCTCGGTGAAGGCGATCGCCCTGAGCTGCGGGCTGTGGGACCTGTCGCGCTTCGCTGACAACTACCGCAAGGTATTCGGCGAACTGCCGCGCGACACCCTGATGCGCGCACCCGCGCAGATCGGCCAACCGGCCTGATCCAGGCCCGGCAAGGGTTTTTGCGGTGTTTATGCCGGAATTGCGTATCCGCTTGCCGATCGTGTTGCCGCTTATGCATAGCCGGCTGCCGATTCCGGCCGTGGATTTGCCGGAATGCGCGATTGCCGTGCCGGATTGAAGTGCACCGCCCTCGTTGCAACCGCTGAAATGTCAGTCACCTGCCTAGCGGCAAGTCCACTGACATTCCAGTTGTTCGCCTACGGGGGAAATGCTCATGAACCGCATCTACCGGCGTGTATGGAACCGCCAGCTCAATGCTCTGGTTGTGGCCTCGGAACTGGCCACCGGCGACAGCGGCGGCAGCGCCGCACGCGATCCGCGAGCCTTCCTGCTGATGCCCACGGCCCTGGCGCTGGCACTGCTGTGTGCGCTGGCCAGCGGTCACGCTGGGGCCTCGGAAACCAATCAATCGCTGCGTGACCTGCAAGCACTCGCGGCAAAGTATGCGCAGCCGATGCCGGTCAAGGTTGACGCGGAAGTGGCCCTGGCTGCCGCCGCGCGGCAGGCGCAGAACAGCCCCGCAATCAGTGCGGATGCTCGTCTGGGCCTGCAGTTGAATACCACGTCGCTGCCGCTGGTACCTGACGTGTTGCCGGCCACCGTGCAGGTGAAGCTGGCGGCGAACACCGTGCCGAAGCAAGTGGCCGTGCCGGCGCTGGCGGCTGATGTCCGCGCCAATGTTGGCGTGGGCAACGCTGCGGCCAGGGCGGCACAGGTGGATGCATCGCTGGCTGCGCACGTTGCGCCCGGCGCCCAGGCGCCGCTGGGCGTCGCTGCCGATGCGCGCGCCAGGGCCAAGGTCGGCATCGCTGGCCGCCAGGTCGCTTCGATCGATACGGGTGCCCGGGCGGCCGCCGGCCTCAGCGGTGCAGCCGCCGGATCACTGCCTGGGCTGAAAGCCACCGTCGACGGCAAGGCCGACACGCATCTGGCGGTCGCTGGCCATCACATCGAAGGGCAGGGCCAGGCCCGGGCGACGGCGGCAGTCACGCTGCCGGCCAAGGAGGAGCTGCCGGGTGAAACCCATGATCGTGCCATCAACGCCGCCTTCGATGCCGGCGTCGCCGGCAAGGTGCGCGTGCAGGCGCCGGACGGCCAGGAGGTAGTGGCCGATCGCAACCTGAAGCTGGCCGGACAGGCGACCGTCGCGGCGCAGCACAGCGCACTGGGCGTCGGCAACCTGGTGGGTGGTGCGGTGGGTGCTGTCGGTGGGACGCTTCACAGTGCCGCGGGTGCAGTTGGTAGCGCGGTGGGTGGCGCGCTGAACGGCACAGTCAGCACGGTTGGCAGCGCAGTGGGTGGCACGCTCAACAACACGGTGGGCGCAGTCGGTGACGCAGTTGGCGGTGCTCTGAACGGCACCGTCGGCCAGGTCGGCAGCGCCGTGGGCGGCACGCTCAACAACACGGTAGGCGCAGTCGGCGGCGCAGTGGACGGTGCTCTGAACGGCACTGTCGGTACCGTTGGAAGTGCAGTGGGCGGCGCACTGAACGGCACCGTCGGCCAGGTCGGCAGCGCCGTGGGCGGCACGCTCAACAACACGGTTGGCGCAGTCGGTGGCGCAGTTGGCGGTGCTCTGAACGGCACTGTCGGTACCGTTGGAAGTGCAGTTGGCGGCGCACTGAACGGCACCGTCGGCCAGGTCGGCAGCGCCGTGGGCGGCATTCTCAACGGCACCACCGGCAGCCCCACCGGCGACCTGGGCGGCGTGCTGGGCAGCACGCTGGGCAGTGTCGGAAGCGCGGTGGGCAACCTGCTCAACGGCAATCTCAATGGCACCGTCGGCAACCTGGGCACCGCCGTGGGTGGCCTGGTGGGAGGCACGCTGGGCAGCCTCGGCCTGACCCAACCCTCGGCGATTCCGCCAACCAGTCCGAAGGCGCCCGCGCCGGCCGACCCGAATGCTGGCCTGATCATCGGCACCGGTGGCCTGGTCGGCAATGTCGGCCAGCTGATCGGGCCGACCACCACCAGCCTGTTCGGCGGCAACGGCTACCTGAGCAACGGCAATCTCAAGCTCAGCAACGCCAACGTCATGCAGACCTATTCGACGGTCAATGTGCTGGGCCTGCCGGTGGTCAACCTGTCGCCGGTCGGCAGCACGCTCAATGGCCTGGGCGGCGCAGCCACGGGCGGCAGCTCGCACCTGACCCTGATCGGTGGCGTGACTTCCGACAGTTACATCTACAACATCAACAACGGCAATCCCGGTGGCCTGCTGGGCCTGCTTCTGCCAACCGACTCGCCGGCGTGGGCGGCCAAGTGCCTGGACATCGCGCTGGCCGATATTTCCTGCTGGGCGGTCAACGCGGCACAGGACTACCAGGTGTTGATGGGCGATGGCGCCTTCGCCAACGGGTCCAAGGAAGTGGTGATCGGTGCCAATGCACGCCATGAACTGCCGAAGGTCGATGCCAATGTCGCCTTCCCCGGCGATGGCGTCAACGATCCCAGCAATCCGACCGGCGTGCCGACGGCCGACTATGCCGCCCGCATGGGCCACTCGGTCGTCGTCGGTGACAGTGCCGTCGGCACCGCCAACGGACAGACCCTGCTGGGTGCCGAAGCCACTTCGAACCAGGCCAACTCGGTCGCGCTGGGTTACCGCTCCGCTGCACTGCGCGGCGCTCAGGCCAGCTACAGCGCGTACGGCCTCACCGCACCCCAGGTCTCGGCCGGCGAAGTGTCGGTGGGCACGGCCGGTGGCGGCGAGCGCCAGATCACCAACCTTGCCGCGGGCAGCGCCAATACCGATGCTGTCAACGTGGCCCAGCTGAAGGGCGCCATCAGTCTGATCGACGATGTGGCCTCCGCAGCGGTCACCTATGACCTGGACGGCTCGGGCAACCCGAACTATCGCCGGGTCACGCTCGGCGCAGGCACCGGCACCACCACCATCGGCAATCTTGCCGCCGGCGCGGTCACCGCCGGTAGCCTGGAGGCGGTCAACGGCGGCCAGCTGGCGGCTACCAACAGTGCCATCGCCAGTTTCTTCGGTGGTCGTGCGGCTTTCGATCCGGCCAGCGGCATCTTTACTGCACCGTTGTTCGAGATCAGCACGATCTCCACTGGCGGTGCCATCGCCAAGGGCCTGTATGAGAATGCCACCGATGCCTTCGCCGCAGTCGATGGCTCGCTGGTCAACCTCAATACGCAGATCACCGACATCCGCAACGGTGGCACCAAGTACCTGCGGGTGAACTCGACCGGTACCGAGGCGCTGGCCACCGGCGCCGACTCGATCGCGGTCGGTACCAACGCCCGCGCCACTGCCCCCAACAGTATCGCGGTGGGTGCCGGCAGCCTGGCCGACCGTGCCAACAGCGTGTCCATCGGTGCGGCCGGTGCCGAGCGCCAGGTCACCCACATGGCGGCCGGTACTGCTGCGACCGACGCGGTCAATGTTGGCCAGCTGCAGGCATCGGAACAGGGCGCGCTGCGCTATGACCTCAACGCCGATGGCAGTGTCAACTACGCCAGCGCCACGCTGGGCCAGACCGGCACGGCAACCACGCTGCGCAACCTTGGCCCGGGCCAGGTCAGTGCCACCAGCAGTGAGGCCATCAATGGTGCCCAGCTGTTTGCCGCCAACCAGGCGGTAGCCACCCATCTGGGCGGTGGTGCCGCGGTCGATGCCAACGGCGTACTGACCGCACCGACCTACTCGATCAACAACGTCGCCGCCAACGGCACCGTGACCAAGGGCAGCTACAACGATGTTGGCACCGCGTTCGATGCAGTCAGCAACTCGCTGGCCAACGTTGCCGACCAGACCGGCGAGATCGACAAGCTGGCCGTGAAGTACGACGTCGATGGCAGTGGCAACGTGCTCAACAGCGTGACGCTGACGGGTACCGGCACCGGCGCGGTGAAGATCACCAACGTCGCCGCCGGCAGCATCCTGGCCGGCAGCAGTGATGCCATCACCGGCGACCAGCTGTTCAGCACGAACAGCACCATCGCCACCTACTTCGGCGGCACCACCGCCTACAACGGCACCACCAACGTGTGGACCGCGCCGACGTTCAGCATCTCCAGCATCGCCACCGATGGCACCTTCACCAGCGGCGACTACAACAACGTCACCGCCGCCTTCACCGCTGTCGACGGCTCGCTGAAGGTCCTCAACCAGCGCATCACCAATGGCGGTGGTGGCAGTGCGTACCTGGCGGTCAACTCAACGGCGGCCGCAGCCACCGCGGCGGGTGCGGAAGCGGTGGCGGTCGGCCCGCAGGCCAGCGCAGCCGGTGCGAACAGCGTGGCGGTCGGCAACGGTGCCAGCAGCAGTGCCGGCAACAGCGTGGCGCTGGGTGCCGGTTCGGTCGCCAGCGTCGGTGCACAGAGCGGCTACACCGGCGCCTACGGGCAGACTGGTGCCAGCAATTCGGCCGGTGAGGTCTCGGTCGGCAGCAGTGGCAGCGAACGCAAGATCACCCACGTGGCCGATGGCTCGGACACCTACGACGCGACCAATGTCGGCCAACTGAAGAACGGCGTGAACTACGCCATCGACGAGTCGAAGAAGTACACCGACCAGAAGATCCAGAACATCACCAACGTGGCCGGCAGCTTCCGCGCCAACAACACCAACAACCTGGCCGACCCGTCCGCCAGCGGCGCCAATTCGGCCGCCGGTGGTGCAGGCTCCACTGCCGCCGGTGCCAACTCGACCGCGCTGGGCAATGGTTCGCAGGCGCAGGCCGACAACTCGGTGGCCTTGGGTGCGGGCTCGGTGGCGAACCGGGCCAACACGGTCTCGGTCGGTGCCGCCGGTGCCGAACGCCAGGTGGTCAACGTGGCAGACGGCTCGCAGGCCACCGATGCGGTCAACGTGCGCCAGCTGCAGGCTTCGCAGCAGGGCACGATCCGCTACGACACCACGGTGAACGGCGCGACCAACTACAACAGTGTCACCCTGGGCAGCACCAGCAGCGGCCCGACCACGGTCCGCAACGTTGCCGCCGGCACCGCCGGTACCGACGCGGTCAATGTGGACCAGTTGAAGTCGGGCATGGCGCAGACCCTGGACTGGTCCAAGGCCTACACCGACGAGCGCATGGGCGGCTTCGAGCGCGACCTGCGCAAGACCGACAATCGCGCTTCGGCCGGTATCGCTTCGGCGATGGCCACCGCAGCGCTGCCGCAGCCGAGCGAGGCGGGCCGCAGCATGGCCTCGATCGCCGCCGGCAGCTACAACGGCGAATCGGGCGTGGCGGTCGGTATCTCCGGTGTCTCCGAAGGCGGCCGCTGGATCTACAAGTTCAGCGGTTCGACCAACAGCCGTGGCGAGGCCGGTGTGGCCGTCGGTGCCGGCATCCAGTGGTGATCCCCGCCGCCGGGCCGCACCCGCGGCCCGGCATCGCGGAAACGTCTACAGGGGGAACGACATGAAACAGCATCGCATCGCCCGCGCCGGCCAATGTGCCGCCACGCTGGGCCTGATCCTGGGGATGGGCCTGCTGGCCGCCTGCCGCAGCCATGCGCCGGCCGCCGACGGTCCTGCCGAAGCCACCGCCGTGCACTTCCCGGAGGCCTCCAAGGCCTCGCTGAAGGAAGGTATCTATCCCGACGTCGCCGACCTGCGCCGCTTCGCGCCGGGCATGAGCAAGCGGCAGCTGTACACGCTGCTGGGCACGCCGCACTTCAATGAAGGCATGTGGGACGTGCGCGAGTGGAACTACCTGTTCAATTTCCGCACCGCGCAGGGTGCGGAGTACTTCACCTGCCAGTTCCAGGTGCGCTTCGACAGCAAGGGCATCGCGCAGGGCGGTTATTGGAAGCCGGAGTCGTGCGCGGCCGTGCTCGAACCGCCGCGGCCACCAGCGCCACTGGCACCGGCACCGCTGCCGGAGCAGCCCCTGCGGCTGTCGGCCGACGCGCTGTTCGGATTCGACAGCGCGGTACTCAGCGCCGAAGGCCAGCAGGCGGTGCAGGGCATCCTGGCGCAGGTACGCGAGGCCGCGCAGGTGCAGTCGATCAAGGTAACCGGCTACACCGACCGTATTGGCAGCGCCAGCTACAACCAGGCACTGTCGCAGCGCCGCGCCGATGCCGTGCGCAACGCGCTGGTGCAGGGGGGCGTGCCTGCAGCCAGCATCAGTGCCGAAGGACGCGGTGCGGCCGAGCCGATCGTGCAGTGCGAGCAGCGCAACCGGCGCGAACTGATTGCCTGCCTGGCGCCGAACCGGCGCGTGCAGATCGCCGGGATGGCACAGCCACATTGACCTTCCTGCGCCGGGGCGATGCCCCGGCATCCCGAGTCCCCCCTGACCGCCGGCAGGCGTGGCAACGTCTCCCCCGTCGTCCACGCCTGCCTGCGGCTCAGGTTTCCAAACGGTGCACGCGATGAATGCCCAATTCCTGCCCCTCTCCATGAAGACGGAAGCTACGCTCAGCGTGTACGGCCAGCTCGGCAACCATGCCGTGGTGCGCATCCCCGGGCGGCGCCTGCCGGGCCTGATCCTGCAGGCCGATACCGTGGCCGGGTTCCTGGCCCAGCTGCAGGAAGCCCAGGCCTGCCTGCGCAGTGGCCGCGCACAGCGCACCGATGCCGAGCTGGACATGCTGATCGACGTGCTGCAGCAGTGGTATGCACTGATCGAATCGCGCCTGGCCGACGCCGGCGAGGCCCTCTAGCAAAAAAAGGGACGGAGGGGATTAAGTCGTTTCCGGCACAACCGGGGCATATGCGACTTAATCCCCTCCGTCCCCTTTTTTCAAGCGTGGGCGCGGATCAACCAACAGGCGGCATCCACACGAACGCGGTCACCTTCGATGAACGGCGCGAATGCGGCCAGTGCTTTTTCGCGAAGCACTGCGGCGCGGGCTTCCGGCATCGATCGCAGGGCCAGTCCCAACGGTCCCAGGTGACCGACATAGGTCGGCAGGTCTTCGCGGGCGAGCGAACAGGGCAGGTCCACCGCAACCACTTCCACGCCATTCCAGCCGGCGGCCTGCAACAGGTGCTGCACGCGCTCGCCATCGGCAAAAGCGAACTGTCCCGGTGCGCCGGGTACGCGGGGCGGAAGATCCAGTTCATCGCCAATGGCGCGCTCGGCGGTGGTCATGAACGGATTCTCCCCGGCACTGCGCCACGCGATGAAGCGCAGCCCAGCGCCCGGTGTCGTGGCACGATGCAGGTTGGCGAACGCGGCCTGGCTGTCCTCGAAGAACATGACGCCCAGCCGCGACTGGATCCAGTCGAAGTGCGCGGGCGGCAGCGGATGGCGCTGCGCGTCTGCCACGATGAAGTCCGCGTCCAGTCCTGCCGCCTTGGCGCGCTGATGGGCCAGCGCCAGCATCGGCGCGGAGATGTCCAGGCCGGTGCAATGTGCCGCGGGGCGCGCTGCGGCCGCGGCCAGCAGGCTGGCGCCGGTGCCGCAGCCGATGTCGAGCAGTTCGGTAACGGTCTCTGGAAGTTCGGTGACCAGCAGGTCAGCCATCGGCTGGAACAGGCCGTCAAGAACAGCCTGTTGCGCAACCCACGCCTGGCCGCCAGGGCCGTTCCACAGGGCGTTCTGATCAATGGGAGATGTGCTTGCCATGGCCTTGCCTCGCCGGGTAGTTGCCCATAGCTTGACCCACGCCTGGCCGCCAGGGCCGTTCCACAGGGCGTTCTGATCAATGGGAGATGTGCTTGCCATGGCCTTGCCTCGCCGGGTAGTTGCCCATAGCTTGGTGCTTGAAGGTCACTTGAGGTCAAGCCCGTGCGCGAACTGGATATCGGCGAGGTGGTCAAGCGCAGTGGCGTGCCGGCCTCGACCCTGCGCTACTACGAACAGCTGGGGTTGTTGCATGCGCTGGGGCGCCGCGGCCTGCGCCGGCAGTACGACGCGCAGGTGCTGGAACGGCTGGCGCTGATCGGCCTGGGCCAGGCGGCCGGGCTGTCGCTGCAGCAGATCGGTGCATCGCTGCCGTCACAGCAGGGGTGCATCTCACTCGACCGCGAGGCACTGCTGGCACAAGCCGAGGTGCTGCAGCGGCAGATCACCCGGTTGCAGCGGGTGCGGCGGCACCTGCAGCGCGCAGCGGCCTGCCCGCAGGCGGAGGATGCCCGCAAGTGCGGTTCGTTCCGGAAACTGTTGCGCGCGCAGCAGCGGATGGGCGGTTGAATCAATCGCGGGTACTGACTTCCCACGTGGCATGCAGCACGCCCGGCACCTGCTCCATCCGTGCCAGCACCACGTCCAGTTCATCGGCACTCACGGCCGTACTGACCAGCACCGCGATCACATCGGTAGGCGCGTCGGCATGCTCGACCACCTGCACATCGCCCACCGGATACTGCGCCGCTTCCAGCGCATCGACCAGGCGCTCGCGCACCCGCGGCACGGCGTCGGCATCCACGCTCAGGCGCACCTCGTAGGTGGCTTCGGTCGCTGCCTCGTTGATCGGAATGCGGTTGATGGCATTCACCAACGGCCGCAGCAGGGTGTTGCCGGCGATGATCAACACGGTCAGCAGGACGCCCTCGGCCAGCATGTCCGCGCCGGTGCAGCTGCCGACCGCTGCAGAGCACCACAGGGTGGCGGCGGTGTTCAGGCCACGCACGTTCATGCCTTCCTTCATGATCACGCCGGCACCGAGGAAGCCGACACCGGAGACCACGTAGGAGATCACCCGTACTGCCTCGGCGCTGCCGGCGATGCGCATGCCGAGGTCGACGAAGGCGGCGGCGCCGACCGCCACCAGCACATTGGTGCGCAGGCCGGCGGTGCGTTGCCGGTACTGGCGCTCGGCACCGATCAACGTACCCAGCACGAAGGCGGCCAGCAGGCTGACCACGGTGTCGGCGAAGGGACCTGCCTGGAAGGTCTCAATGAAGCGCATGGCCGGAGTCTACCCGGTCGAGGTGACAGTAGATCCACGCCATGCGTGGATTTCGAAAGTGCCAGAAGCGGCTTAATCCCCTCCGTCCCCTTTTTGCGGGGTCAGTCGGTGTCGTCGACGCGCTCGCCCATCAGTTCGCGCTGGCGCTTGTCCAGCTCCTCGGCGTAGCGCTTGCGTACGAAGGCTTCGGACACCACGCCCAGCACCTGGCCGTCGGCGCCGACCACGGCCAATTCATCGGCCTGGGTCTGGTCGAAGCGCTGCATCACGCTGACCACGTCCGCGGACGGCGACAGCGACACGTCACGGTTCTCGGCCAGCTCGCCAATCGCCGTCTCCGGTTTCACGCCGTCGCCGTAGACGCGCGGAATCTGCACGATGCCGGCGTAGTGGCCCTCGCTGTCGATCAGGATCACCCGGCTGCCCGAGCCCAGCGGGAAGCGCTGGCGGAACGTGGCGGCGTCAAGGTCGGACGGGGCGGTGGCCACGCCCTTGCGCATCAGTCGGCCGGCGTTGAGGTTCTGTACCCAGCCCACGTCGCGGGCACTCTTGATGGTCTCCCCGCGCAGGTGCATGCGCCAGGTCGAGAACGAATAACCAAACCACTGCCGTACCAGCGTGCTGGAGACCAGCACCGCACTCATCACCACGCTGGTCAGCAGGAAGTCGTGGGTGCCTTCCAGTACCAGCATGGCCATGGTCATCGGCGCGCCGACCACGGCTGCGGCCAGCGCCGCCATGCCGGCCAGCGCGGCGGAGGTGGCGTCGACCACCGGCACGCCGGTGGCCATGGCCAGCAGGCCGGCGAACAGCGCGCCGACCAGGGTGCCCATGAACAGCGAGGCAAAGAACAGGCCGCCACGGAAGCCGAAGCCCAGCGAGATGCCCGAGGCCAGGCACTTCAGGGTCAACAGGCCGCCGATCCAGATCAGCGGCAGGTGCGTGGTCAGGTCCAGATGCAGCGCGCCGTGGCCGGACGACAGCACTTGCGGGCTGGCCAGGGCCAGCGGTATCAGCAGCAGTCCACCGACCACCGGCCGACCCCAGGCAGGCAGCGGGCTGCGCTTGACCGTGCCCTCGATCGAGGCGATCAGCCGCATGATGGCAATGCCGACCATCGCGCAGCAGCAGCCGAGCAGGCCGTAGATGGCGTAGTCGGCAGCGCGAACGTCGATGGTCGAGGCAGCGGGCAGCAGGTAGGCCTCGATGCCAGCCTGGTCGGCCACGAACGCGCCGGCCAGTGCAGCCACCGCCACCGGCGCCAGTGCGGCCGGGGTGTAGGCGCCGATGACGATCTCGAAGGCGTAGAAGGCACCCGCCAAGGGCGCACCGAAGGCGGCGGCGATGGCGCCGGCGGCACCGGCGCCGACCAGGATGCGCACGTCATTGCGGCGCAGGCGCATCACCCGGCCCAGCTGCGAACCACTGCCGGCGCCCATCTGCGTATACGAAGCCTCCAGACCCACCGAGGCGCCGCAGCCATTGGACAGCAGGGTCTGGGTCAGCACGATCAGGTTGTCGCGCATCGACATGCGGCCGCCATGCAGGGCATTGGCTTCCACCGCATCGAGCAGGGGCCGCTTGAGCCGGGTCGCGGCCAGGCTGACCAGGCCCACCAGCAGGCCACCCAGCGGCAGCACCAGCAGCGCGGTCCATGTCAGCGAGGGCAGGGAGCTCAGGCGCATACCGTCGTCCAGCCCATACAGCGTGCCCTGCAGCCAGCGCGCGATGCCCGACTGCAGCAGGGTCAGGTAGCCGGCGATCAAGCCGACCAGCAACGCCAGCGCGATGAACCACAGGTCGCTGCCACGCAGGCGCAGGCGCAGGCCCTGGAAGGCCAGATGCAGGCGCGATGGCGAAACAGGCAGTGACATGGTGGCGGCATGATACGCCGCCACCGTGATCGCCACCGTCACTGCATCGGGCGGTTATGGCCTCAGAAGCGGTAGCGGCCCTGCACGTAGAACGTGCGCGGCGCGGCCACCATGCGGCCGGCGTTGCCATCAACGTTGCGGGTGTACCAGCGCGTGTCGGCCAGGTTGTTCACGCCCAGCGCAATCTCGCTGTCGCCCAGGCCCGGCACCTGCCAGGCCACCTGCGCGTTCCACAGGCGCACGCCCGGCACGCGGCCCACGCGCGCATCGGCGGTTTCTTCCCAGGTGTTGGCGGCATCGGAGAACTGGCCGCTCTGGTGGGTGCTGGAGACATTGAAGGTCCAGCCGGCCAGCGCGTAGCGGGCGCCGACGCTGTCGGTGTCGCGCGAGTAGAACGGCACGTCCAGGCCACGGTTGTCACCCGACTGCTGGATCGCCTTGGTCCAGGTGTAGTTGGCGTACAGCTCCAACCCGGCCAGCGCACTGTCCTCGGCGAAGTGGTACTCCAGTGCACTCTCCACGCCCTTGTGGTCGGTGGCGCCGATGTTCTGGAAGGTCGGCGGGGTGATTCCCGGCACCTGCAGGATCTGGTTGTCGAAGCGCATCTTGAACACGGTCACTTCCGCGCGCAGTGCGCCGTCCTGCCAGCGTGCACCCAGTTCGGTGGTCCTGGCGATTTCCGGGTTCAGCGGGTTGCTGGCGGTCTGCGAATTCAGCTGGATGTTCTGCACCGGCCCGAACGAGGTGGTGTAGTTGCCGAACACGGTCAGCTGCGGGGTCAGCAGGTAGGCGATGTTGAGCGAGGGCAGCGCCTTGTCGTTGCGGCGGCTGAAGGTCGCCGCACCACCGGCCTGGCGGCGGTCCATGTCGATCCATTCCATCCGCACGCCCGGGGTGATCCGCCACTGGCCGATCGCGATGCGGTCGTCGATGTAGAACGCATGCGCATCGGTGGCGTTGTCGAAGCGGGTGGTGGCGCTGGCCACGCCGGTGCGGCGGGTGACGGTGTAGCTGCGGTCGTTGCCGCGCTCGCGCAGGAAGCGATAGCCCGCGGTGATGTCATGCACCGTGCTGCCCCAATGCAGGCGCTGGGTGTAGCGCGGCTCGATGCCGAGCACGCGGTAGTCGCGCGGCTGCACGGTCAGCTGGGTATTGGCGGCGTTGATCAGCGAGCTGGCTCGGCTGCTTTCGTTGTAATAGGCCAGTACCTCGAACTCGCTGTTGGCCGACAGCGTGTTGGTGTAGCCCAGGTCGACGCCGGTGCGGTGGCCCTTCCAGAAATCGGTGGGGCGGGTGTTCTGGAACGGATCGGCCTCGTACTGGGTGCGGGTCAGGCCGCCCGGGGTCAGCGAGCGCACATCGTAGTAGGACAGCTTGGCGCGCAGTTCCTGCTGCGCATCGATGGCGTAGGCGAACTTCAGCGCGAGATCATTGAAGCGGTCATCGCTGCCCCGGCGCCAGCCGCGACCATCCTGGCCGGAGTACAGCAGGGCCGCGCCCAGGCCATTGTCGCCGGTACCGCCGAGGAAGGCGTTGTACTGGGTGCTGTCACCGCCGCCATGGTCGTAGGCGGTGTAGCGCATGCCGGCTTCGCCGTGCAGGCCGGCCTCGGTGGGAATGGAGCGGGTGCTGAAGTTGATGATGCCGCCCACGTTCTGCGGCCCGTAGCGCACCGCGCCGCCGCCGCGCACCACGTCGATCGACTCGATGTTGGACAGGCTGGTCGGCGCGAACGACAGCTGTGGCTGGCCATACGGCGCCACCGCCAGCGGCACGCCGTCCAACAGTACGGTCGAGCGCGGCGAGTAGCGCCCGGTGAGGCCGCGCACGCCGATGTTCAGCGACACCGAACTGCCCGCGGTGCCGGAGTTGTCGGTGACCTGCACGCCGGGGATGCGGCGCATCGCATCGCCGAGGCTGGCCGCGCCGCTGGCCTCGATGCGCTGGCGGTCGACCACGGTGCGCGCGCCGGCGAAGCTCTTCACGCTGTCATGCAGGCCGGTGCCCAGCCAGCTGCCCGAGACCTGGATGCTGTCCAGCGTGGTGGCGCCGTCCTGGGCGAAGGCGGTGGCGGCCGGGAGCAGGCACAGGGTGAGGGCGGCGGCCAGCGGCAGGCGGGCCGGTTGCAGGGCAGGGATGGGCATCGGTGCGGGCTGTGGAAGGCGGTAAATGAGAATTATTGCTGATTCCATTCGCCAATGGAATGCGCCGCCGGTTCACGTTGTCCCCCCAGTGGTAGAGTGGGCGATTGCTTCCTGACTCGCTGAGATCTGCCATGTCCCAAGCCGCCTTCTACCCCGTCGGAACCCCTGGCCAGCCGTGGGGAGCGGCGGAACGGGAGACGTGGCGTGGCCGCCAGCAGCGCCTGCGTCGCTATGACGAGGAAGTGCTGCCGCGCATCGAGGCGCTGGCCCCGCGCTTCGACAAGGTGGCCTATGGCCAGCTCGACTACGCTGGCGAGACCTACACCCTGTTTGCCCTGCGCAGCCGCGATTGGAACCCGGCGCTGCCGGCTGCCCTGGTTACCGGTGGCGTGCACGGTTATGAGACCAGCGGCGTGATGGGCGCGCTGGAATTCCTCGAAAAGCACGCCGCCGACTACGCCGGCAAGGCCAATCTGCTGGTGGCACCGTGCGTGAATCCGTGGGGCTTCGAGCGCATCAACCGCTGGAACTTCGATGCGATCGACCCGAACCGCAACTTCCGCGCCGACGGCCCGGCGCGTGAATCAACGGCGGTGATCGATCTGATCGCGCCGTACAAGGGCCAGTTCGCGCTGCACATCGACCTGCACGAGACCACCGACAGCGACGAGAGCGAGTTCCGCCCGGCGTTGGCCGCGCGTGACGGCAAGCCGTTCGAACCGGGCCTGATCCCCGATGGCTTCTACCTGGTGGATGACAGCGAGAACCCGCAGCCGGCCTTCCAGCAGGCGGTGATCGCCGCGGTGGAGAAGGTCACCCACATCGCGCCGGCTGACGACAAGGGCGAGATCATCGGTTCGCCGCTTGTGGCCCACGGCGTGATCGAATATCCGCTGGTGAAGCTGGGCCTGTGCGCCGGCATCACCGGCGCGAAGTACACCACCACCACCGAGGTCTACCCGGACAGCCCGCGGGCAACCCCGCAGCAGTGCAACGACGCCCAGGTGGTGGCGGTGTGCGCGGCACTGGATTACGCGCTCGCCCATCGTTGACCGGTAGTGCCGGCCGCTGGCCGGCAACTGAAAAAGGGGACGGAGGGGATTAAGTCGTTTGTGGCACAAACGACTTAATCCCCTCCGTCCCCTTTTTCGTATCACCCCAACGCGTCGGCCCACCACAGTGCGGCCGGTCCCGGCGGCGCGTCGCGGCGCCAGAGCAGGTCGCTGTGGATGCGCCGCGGCCAGCCGGGCAGCGTCAGTTCCACCAGTCGCCCGCGGTCATAACGTTGCACCAGTGCCCGCGGCAGCTCGGCCCAGCCGATGCCGTCCTCGGCCATCTCCATCACCATCAGATAGTCGGTGGCGGTCCAGGCCAGGCCGGTGACGATGTGGGATTGATCGACCTCCGCACTCAATCGCACCTGCCGGTGCCGCGCCAGCTGTGCGGCGCTGCGACGGCCGGCGCTGGCCAGTGGGTGCTCGCGCGCCACGTACACCGACAGTTCGCTGTGATGGGCCAACGGCCGGGCCATCAGGCCATCCGGATAGCTTTCCTGTTGCGGCAGCAGGCCCAGCGCGGCGCGGCCGCTGCCGACCAGCTCCAGCACGTCATCGCCTTCGGCATCCAGCCATTCCAGTTCGATCTCCGGGAATGCTTCGGCAAAGCGCTGCAGCACGCGCTGCTCCGGATCGAGCTGGTACACGTCGGAGAACACCACGGTCAGCCGCGCTTCGACCGGCGCGGCCAGGCGCACACTCAACTGCTGCAGGCGGGCATCGGCGGCGAGGATTTCCTGGGCATGGCCGAGCACCTGGCGCCCGGCCTCGGTCAACCGGGGGTAGCGCCCGCTGCGGTCGAACAGGCTCACCCCCAGGTCGGCCTCCAGATGGGCAATGGCGGTACTGACCGTTGACTGGGTCTTGCGCAGGCGGCGCGCCGCCGCCGAGAACGAGCCCAGCGCGGCGGCTTCCACGAAGGCCTGCAGGGATTCAGGGGAATAGGGCATTGATCCATCGCTCCTGTCGATGGGATCTATTTTGATACCACCGTAAAAGGCGATGATACTGGCCGTCGTCGCCCCTGTCTGCGGGGCGTTCCGGACCCTCCACGCATGCCGTGGACCCATTGAGGAGGCGGCGCGGTCCCCGCCCTGCAAGGAGCTTCACATGTCCCGTACTGTTCCCGCCCGTGGCGCGCTGGCCGCCTGGGCCTGCCTGACCGTGGCGATCATCGCCGAGGTGGTCGGCACCTCGTTCATGGCCCATGCCGCCCGCGACGGCGGCTGGAGCGGCTATCTGATCATGGCCGGCGCGTTGGCGCTGTCCTACTTCTTCCTGGCGCAGTCGGTGCGCCGCATTGCTGTGGGCGTGGCCTACGCGGTGTGGGAAGGCCTTGGCCTGACCCTGCTGACCGTGGTCGGCCTCACTGTGTTCGGCGAGAGCCTGTCGCTGCAGCAGCTGGCCGGCCTGATGCTGGCCGTGGCCGGCATCGTCTGCGTCACCCTCGGGGAGGCGCACTGATGAATACCCTGGCCCTGTTTTTCGTGATCTGCTCGGCGCTGATCGACGTCGCCGCCAACATGATGGTGGCCAAGTCGGAAGGTTTCCGTCGTTGGCGCTGGGGCGTCGGTGCGATCGTCCTGGTCTGGATCGCCTTCGCCCTGCTGGGCCAGGCCGTACGCTACATGGATCTGGCCACGGCCTATGCGATGTGGGGGGCGATCGGCGTGATCGGCACCGCCACCTGCGGCCGCCTGTTGTTCGGTAACCGCCTGCGGCCGATCGGCTGGGTCGGCATCGCCCTGGTCACGGCGGCGGTACTGCTGCTCAGCACCGCCAAGTAGCAGCACGCCCGGTCGCGAGCGGGGCGGCGATGATGCAGCGATTTGCGAAGTCGCCCGCGCTCATCGACACTGCGGTTTTCCACATGGAGTGCCCGCATGTTCAGCCACATCACCGTAGGAACGAACGACATGGATGCCGCGCGTCGCTTCTACGACGCCCTGTTCGCTGCGATGGCCGCGCGTGCGGGCGTATTCGACGAGAAGGGACGGCTGCTGTACTTCAAGGATGGACGGATGTTCGGTGTAACCGCGCCGATCGATGGGCAGCCAGCGTGCCATGCCAACGGTGGCACCATCGGTTTCAGTCTGGGCAGTGCAGAGGCCGTGCGTGCCTGGCAGGAAGCTGGAGTGGCTCACGGTGGTACCGCCATCGAAGATCCGCCCGGCGTCCGCAACATGTCCGGTCGGCAGGTGTTCCTGGCCTATCTGCGTGACCCGGATGGCAACAAGCTGTGTGCGGTGCATGTGATGTCGTGATCGGACAGGATGCGCGTGGCCGCGCCGCAGGCGGTGCGCGCGGCCCGCGCAAGCAAGGGTGCGTCGCAGCGCGCGCGTGATACCACGGAATGAGCGGACGGGCCTGCGACCACAGGCCGCAACTTCATGCTCTGTCCACTGCGGTTCAGCCAGAATCGGTCGGCTAACCCTTTGATCTACCGGAGAACGCCGCCCCATGGAAGTACTGGAGCCGCAACAATCCCCGGTGCGCACCCTTCGGCCTGTGTTCGCCTTCGCGGCGATCGTTGTCGTGGCGTTCGCGCTGTTCGTCAGCCTGTTCCCGCTCGGCGCGGGCCGCCTTCTGCTCAGGGCACAGGACTGGGCCGCCCTCAACGTCGGCTGGTACTACCTGCTGGCCATGACCCTGTACCTGGTGTTCGTGGTGGGCGTGGCGCTGTCCAAGTACGGTGGCATCAAGCTGGGTGCCGACCATGACGAGCCGGAGTTCAGTTACCTCTCATGGGCCGGCATGCTGTTCGCCGCAGGCATCAGCATCACCCTGTTCTTCTTCTGCGTATCCGAACCGCTGACCCACTACCTGCAGCCGCCGCAGGGCGATCCGGCCGCAGGCGAGGCTGGCGCGCGCCAGGCCATGCAGCTGCTGTTCCTGCACTGGGGCCTGCACGGCTGGGGCGTGTTCGCGCTGGCGGCGATGGCGATGGCCTACTTCGCCTATCGCCACAACCTGCCACTGGCCCTGCGCTCGGCGCTGTACCCGCTGATCGGCAAGCGCATCAATGGCCCGATCGGCTACACCGTGGATGCGCTGGGCATCGTCGCCACCGTATTCGGCATCGGTGCCGACATGGGCTTCGGCGTGCTGCACCTCAATGCCGGCCTCTCGCACCTGTTCGACATTCCGCACTCCAACCTGGTGCAGATCATCCTGGTGGTCAGCATGATGGGCGCGGCCGTGGCCGTGGCCGTGTCCGGCGTCGAGAAAGGCGTGCGCTGGATGGCCAACATCAACATGCTGCTGGCGATCGCGCTGGTGCTGTTCATGCTGTTCGCCGGGCCGACGCAGTACCTGTTCAGCACGCTGATGCAGAACCTGGGCGACTACCTGGGCAGCGTGGTCGGCAAGAGTTTCGATGTGTACGCCTATGGCGGCCGACCGGAATGGCTGGGCGGCTGGACGGTGTTCTACTGGGCCTGGTGGATCGGCTGGGCACCGTTCGTCGGCCTGTTCATCGCGCGCATCTCACGTGGCCGCACCATCCGCGAATTCGTGTTCGGGGTGCTGCTGATCCCGCTCGGCTTCACCCTGGCCTGGCTGTCGATCTTCGGCAACAGCGCATTGGACCAGGTGCTCCACCACGGCCAGCAGCAACTGGCGCAGCTGGCGGTGGATGACCCACCGACCGTGTTGTACGCACTGCTGGATGGCTACCCGTGGAGCCGCACGGTGATCGCGGTGACGGTGCTGGTGAGCTTCATCTTCTTCGTGACCTCCGCTGATTCGGGGGCGGTGGTGTTGTCCACGCTGTCGTCGCATGGTGGATCACCCGAAGACGATGGTCCGCGCTGGCTGCGCGTGTTCTGGGGCACAGTGATTGCGGTGCTGACCGCAGGGTTGTTGCTGGCCGGCAGCATCGATGCATTGAAATCGGCGGTGGTGCTGGCATCGCTGCCGTTCTCGGCGATCCTGCTGCTGATGATGTGGGGCCTGACCCGCGCGTTCAGTGACGAGTCGCACCGCAAGCGCGCGCTGCAGTACCGGCCCTCGCCGTTGATCGGAGACGATCGCCATCATCAGGGCTGGCGCCAGCGCCTGAGCCAGGCCATGCACTTCCCGGTGCGCGACCAGGTCTACCGCTTCATGGATGACACGGTGAAGCCGGCGATGGAGGCGGTGGCCGAGCAGCTGCGCGGGCAGGGCTGGGATGTATCCACCCGCTTCGAGGCTGGCGACATGGAGCTGACGGTGAACCACGGCGAGCAGCAGGACTTCCTGTACCGGGTGATCCTGAGCGGCTACCTGACCCCGTCGTTTGCCGCGCAGCAGCTGCGCAACCAGCGCTACTACCGCGCCGAGGTGCATCTGTTCGAAGGCAGCCAGGACTACGACCTGGTGGGCTACAGCCGCAAGCAGATCATCAACGACATCATCAGCCAGTACGAACGGCACCTGCAGTTCCTGCACCTGAGCAGGTGATGCGGTGGGTGCGGACCGTTGGTCCGCACACCCCTGTGGAGCCGAGCCCATGCTCGGCTTCCTGTTGCCGAAGAGCAGCCGAGCATGGTCTCGGCTCTACAGCTGGCCTATCAGAACCGGTAGCGCGCACCCAGCGAGACGAACTGTCCGCGCAGGTTGTACTGGCTGATGTCGAAGCCGTTGGAACCGCCAGCCGGATCGAACGGCGGATCCTTGTCGGTCAGGTTCAGCACCGACAGCGACAGCGTGGTATTCGGAATTCCCTCGTACGCCACGTAAAGGTCCAGCTGGTGATACGGCTTGACGCGGTCACGCAGCCCCGGATTGCTGGTCGCCGTCGCCACGCGCTGGTCGTAGCCGCTCACGTACTGCAGGCTCAGCGTGCTGCTCCAGTCGCCCACCGCCCAGTTCAATGAGGTGGTGCCGCGCGTACGCGGCAGTGCGCCGTGGCGGTTGTTGCCGGCGCCTTCGTACGGCGACTGGCCAGCTACCAGCGGCTGCTTGAAGCTCAGCAGGTGGGTCCAGCTGCCGGCCACGGTGAAGTTGCCCCAGCCGTCGGTACGGAAGGTGCGGCTGGCGTCCAGGTCCAGCCCCGAGGTGGTCAACTCGCCCTGGTTGGCATACTGGTTGGAGATGAACTGGATGCGTCCCTGCGCATCACGTTGCACGCGGCCCGGGAACAGGGTCGGGTTGTCGACGATGAACTGCGCGCTGTCCGGCTTGACCAGGTTGTCCTGCTCGATGCGGTACCAGTCCAGGCCGATGCTGGTATCACCATCCGGAGACCACACCGCACCCACGTTGAAGTTGCGCGAGCGTTCGGCCTTCAGGTCGGGGTTGCCGGTACGGATGTTGGTGACGCCACGGCTGCCGCCGGGTTGCAGCGGATCCAGCGGATCGATCACCGAGCCGTAGCTGACGGTCTGGCCCGGCGCGATTTCCGGCAGCGACGGTGCACGGAAGCCGCGCGAGAACGAGCCGCGCAGCAGCAGGCTGTCCAGTGGCTGCCAGCGCAGCGCCACCTTCGGCGAGAACGCCTTGCCGAAGTCGTCGTAGTGGTCGCCACGGCCGGCCACCTGCAGTTCCAGCGTGCGGTGCAGAGGTACGCTCAGTTCGGCATAGGCGGCGCTGACCTGGCGTTCGCCGTTGACCACGTTGATCGCCGGGCGCAGTTCGGTGCCCGACAGCACCTGTGCACTGGTGCGCGCATCCAGCGACTCCTTGCGGAACTCGGCGCCCCAGGCGAAGCCGACCGCACCGGCCGGCAGCTCCCACAGCGAGGTCGAGGCCTTCACGTTCAAGGAGTGCAGCCTGTACCAGCCCGGGCGCTTGGTCTGCAGGCGCAGTGCATCCAGCGCGCCCGGCGTGGCGGACGGGTTGAGGAAGTTGTAGCTTCCGTCGCGCAGGATCTGTTCGAACGCATAGCGGTTGACGAAATTGTCGACGTACTCGCGCTGCGCACTTTGCGAGGTCAGCGCCGCGACTTCCCAGTCCCAGCGTTCACCGCTGCCGCGCACGCCGGCCAGGGCACGGTAGAACACCTGCGTGTTGTCCTTCAGGCGCGGGCCGAGATCGAAGAAGGTGTACTCGAACGGCAGCGGCGTGCTGCCCGGGTTGTTCGGGTGGCCGACCGGCAGCACCGCCGGCACGTCAATCAGCGTGCCGGTGGCCGGGTTGTACGCGCGCAGGCCGGGGCCGACGGTCAGCGGCGCGCTGAAGATCTGGTCGGCCTTGTTGTGGCTGTACAGCACATCGGCGAAGGCCTCGACGCTGTCATTGAAGCGGTAGGTCGCGCTCAACGAGGCCTGCAGGCGCTCGGCGCCGGGTTGCAGGGTCTTGAACGGCTGCGCATTGAAGGCGCAGGC
The DNA here is from genome assembly GCF_059370435.1 of Stenotrophomonas sp. YJH_SMC_94-11. NCBI lineage: Bacteria > Pseudomonadati > Pseudomonadota > Gammaproteobacteria > Lysobacterales > Lysobacteraceae > Stenotrophomonas > Stenotrophomonas sp. YJH_SMC_94-11. Next base: position 489,407 of record NZ_JCAFTR010000002.1, read on the forward strand.
CTGGCCGGGCAGGGTACTGCCGAAGTCGCTGTACGGGCGCAGCTGGCTGCCCTCGGGGCAGTTGGCGAACGGCTGAGGTGCACGTGGGTTGGACAGCCAGTTGCCACCGGCGGTGGACCAGCCGGCCAGGCGTCCGCCGGGCTTGTCGCGGAAATCGCCGCTGCGGGTATAGGCGCGCTGGTCGGCGTCGAGGCGATCGCGCTTGAGCAGGTCCAAGCCGAACAGCACGTTCCAGCCCTGCTGCTCCAGGTCGCCGAAGCCGGCCAACAGGTTGGCCTTGCGTTCGTTCAAGCCGCCCTGGGTGGCGGTACCGAAGCCGCCACCGACTTCCACGCCCTGGAAGTTCCTGCGCAGGATGATGTTGATGACCCCGGCGATGGCATCGGAACCGTACACCGCCGAGGCGCCGTCCTTGAGCACTTCGATGCGCTCGACCGCGCTGATCGGCAACGCGTTGAGGTCGACGAAAGTGTCCTGGGTATTGAGTGCGAAGCCGAAGTTGGACACGCGGTAGCCGTTGACCAGCACCAGCGTGTTCTTCGGTGACAGGCCACGCAGGCCGATCGAGGCAGAGCCAGCGGCGAAGCTGCCCGTGTACTGCTCGTCGAAGCTGTTGCCGGCATTGGCCGACAGATTGCGCAGCACGTCGGTGAGTGTTGAACGACCGGTCTGCTCGATCTGTTCGCGGCTGACGATCTGCACCGGGTTCGGCCCGGCGGTATCGCTGCGCTTGATGTTGGAGCCGGTCACCAGCACGGCGCCGAGGGTGGTGCTGTCCTTGCCGGCATCAGTGGTTTCAGAGGCGCTGGCGGTGCCAGCAGTGAGGCCCAGCGCGATCGCGCCGGCAAGCAGGTTCAGGGTGGTGCGGTACATGGAAGCGGCAACGCCGAACGGGGGAGGAGCCGTCAGTACCGCATGCAGGTACCTGCGCCTTCCAATGACGAAAGCGCATTCAGTTATACATCACAGGTTCTTAACGAAAGTAAGCGCTCTCGGCGGCGCGGTCTATGCTTCGGTGGGTGCGGACCGATCTTTGGTGGGTGCGGACCGTTGGTCCGCACGCCCCTGTAGAGCCGAGCCAACGCTCGGCTCCACACACTGGCCGGAAAGCAGCCGAGCATGGCTCGGCTCTACAGAACGCAATGTCAGACGATCACGGCCGCAGCAGCACCTTGCCGTTACGGCCCGAACCGGCGCCCGCCTTCGCCGCTTGGGCGATATCGTCCAGCGCGAAGATCTGCTCCACCGGCAAGGTCAGTTCGCCGCTGGCCGCGCGCTTGAGCAGCTCGCCGACCAGCCGGCGCTTGTCCTCCACCGCCATCGCCTGGCTGACCTTGCTGCCCCAGAAGCCCTTCACCGTGGCCTCTTTGTAGATCAGGCCGCCGGCGGGAATGTGCATCGGTTCGCCACTCATCACACCGAACGACACCAGCGTGCCGTGGTGGCCGAGCAGGTCGACCAGATCGCCACTGGCGTCGCCGCCGATGGAATCCACTGCGGCCGCGGCCTGTGCTTCGCCGGTCGCCTCACGCACGCGATCCTTCCAGCCGTCCACCGAGGTGTCGAATACATGATCGATGCCCAGCGCCTGCAACTGCGCTACGGCCGCGGCATTGCGCACCAGGTTGGCCACGTGCACGCCGCGCGCCTTTGCCAGCATCGCCAGCGACTTGCCGACCGCGCCGTTGGCGGTGTTCTGCACGATCCACTGGCCTGCTTGGACGTGCAGGAATTCCAGCAGCATCAGCGCGCTCAGCGGCATCGCGATCAACTGTGCGGCCATCTCGTCCGGGATCGCCTCCGGCATCGGAATCACCATGCGTGCCGGTGCGACGAAGGCCTCGGCCCAGGTGCCGTGCACCGAGGCGGCGGCTACCCGCTGGCCGATCTGCAGGCCGTCCACGCCATCGCCGAGTGCATCGACCACGCCCAGTGCTTCACTGCCACCGATCGCCGGCAATGTCGGCTTGTACCCGTAGAGGCCACGCACGGTCAGCAGGTCGTGGTTGTGGATCGAGGCCAGCACGGTGCGGATGCGCACCTCGCCGGGGCCGGGCTCGGGCAGGGCGGCATCGGCAATGGCGAGGACGTCGGCCGGGTTGCCGAAGGAGGAGTACTGGGCAGCGCGCATGGGGCGGTGTTCCGGGGAAAGTGGATGTTGTACCGAACTGGGGACGCAGGGCATGTCGACAAGGCGTCGCCGCTGCAACACGGCATCCTGCGACTGATCGTCGCGGCATGTCGTGATTACCGCATCTTGTGTTGACGGTGCGCGTCATCCCCACTATGTTGTGGCTGTCACTCCCGGTCAGCCGCCGCCGCCGGACATGCAGCAAACGTCCCGCGGCCCGCCCCTGAAGGCTTGCCGTGTCGACGCGGCCGCCATCGTGCGGACGCAGGTCGCCCCCCACGGCCCGGATACCGGCCGCAGGCGCAGGCAGATGCCGACGACCTACGTTCCCGCACCCTGGCAATCCACCCGTTCGCCCCGTGCGCCGGTATCGCGTCCAGGGCCGCCATGGCATCGACCGCCAATGCGCGTGCGAGCCTGGAGTTTCACCACCATGACCGACAGTACCTTCCGCGTGGCCGATCCGGCCGGCGCTGGCGACGCCTTGCGCGCCGGTGGCGAGCGCGTACCGACCTGGATCACCAAGGAGGCCGGCAACCGCCGCCTGCCGTTCGACGCCGAGCGCCTGCAGCGAAGCATCGATGCCGTGCATGCCGAGTTCCCGCAGCTGGATGTGAGCGACTACCGCCGCGTGGTGCAGGCAATGGTCGAGCGCAAGCCCAGCATCAGCGCCGATGACCTGGTCGATCTGTTGATCCGCGAGGCCGAATCGCGGGTGGACCTGGTCGCGCCCGAGTGGGAACAGTTCGCCGCGCGCATCTACCTGCGCCGCCTGTACAAGCGTGCCAGCCGCAACCGCTTCTACGATGTCAGCCTGAAGTACGGCTCCTACGTGGGCCTGCAGGAAAGCCTCGCCGATCGTGGCATCTACAGCAACGACATCCTGCGCTGCTATTCGAAGGAAGAGCTGCAGCAGGCCGGTGAGATGATCGATCCGGAACGCGACCGCCTGTTCGCCTACAACGGCCTGTACCTGCTGGCCACGCGCTATCTGGCCAGCGACCGCAGCCGCGAGGTCTATGAACTGCCGCAGGAGCGCTGGCTGACCATTGCGCTGTACCTGATGCAGGAGGAAAAGCCGCGCGAACGCCGCATGCAGCTGGTTGGCGAGGCGTACTGGGCGCTGTCCAACCTGTACATGACCGTGGCCACGCCGACGCTGGCCAATGCCGGCAAGGTGGGCGGCCAGCTGTCCAGCTGCTTCATCGACACGGTGGACGACAGCCTGCAGGGCATCTATGACTCCAACACCGATATCGCGCGCGTGTCCAAGCACGGCGGCGGCGTCGGTGCCTACCTGGGCTACGTGCGCAGCAGCGGCGCACCGATCCGTGGCGTGGCCAACTCCTCCGGCGGCGTGGTGCCGTGGATCAAGCAGCTCAACAACACGGCGGTGTCGGTTGATCAGCTTGGCCAGCGCAAGGGCGCAGTGGCGGTGTACCTGGACATCTGGCATCGCGACATCGAAGCCTTCATGGACCTGCGCCTGAACAACGGCGACCAGCGCCTGCGCGCGCACGATGTGTTCACCTCGGTGTGCGTACCCGACCTGTTCATGGAAGCGGTGGAACGCCGCGCCGACTGGTACCTGTTCGACCCGCACGAGGTGAAGCAGGCCAAGGGCTGGTACCTGCAGGACTTCTACGACGAGACGCGCGGCGCGGGCAGCTTCCGCGACCGCTACGCCGAACTCGTGGCGGACGAGCGCATCAGCCGCCGCACGGTGAAGGCCATCGACCTGTTCAAGCGGATCATGCTCAGCCAGCTGGAAACCGGCAACCCGTTCCTGTTCTACCGCGACGAGGTCAATCGCAGGAACCCGAACAAGCACGCGGGCATGATCTATTCCAGCAACCTGTGCACCGAGATCCTGCAGAACATGAGCCCGACGCGGATGATCCAGGAGATCGTCAGCGGCGACCAGATCGTCACCACGCGCCGTGCGGGCGACTTCGTGGTCTGCAACCTGTCCTCGATCAACCTCGGCCGGGCGATCAGTGCGCCGGATGACCTGCTGGCCACCGATGTGCTGGAGCGCCTGATCCCGATCCAGGTGCGCATGCTCGACAACGTGATCGACCTCAATGCGTTGCCGGTGCCGCAGGCCACGATCACCAACCGCAAGTACCGCGCCATCGGCCTGGGCACGTTCGGTTGGCACCACCTGCTGGCGCAGCAGGCGATCCAGTGGGAATCTCCGGATGCCGAAGTATTGGCCGACCATCTCTACGAACGCATCAACTTCCTGACCATCCAGGCCAGCGCGCAACTGGCGCAGGAGAAGGGCAGCTACCCGATGTTCGCCGGCAGCGATTGGCACAACGGACGCTATTTCAGTGACCGCGGCTACAGCGGCGCGGCCTGGGACAGCCTGGCCCGCGAGGTCGCCACGCACGGCCTGCGCAACGGCTGGTTGCTGGCCGTCGCGCCGAACATGAGCACCGCGCAGATTGCCGGTTCCACCGCATCGATCGACCCGATCTACAGCGCGTTCTACTACGAGGAAAAGAAGGACTTCCGGCGGCCGGTGGCGGCGCCGGGCCTGTCGCTGGAGACCTGGCCGTACTACGAGAAGGGCGCCTACAAGGTCGACCAGTTCGCCAGCGTGCGCCAGAACGCGCGCCGCCAGCGGCATGTCGACCAGTCGATCAGTTTCAACCTGTATGTGCCCAGCACCATCCGTGCGAGCACGCTGCTGGAGCTGCACCTGAGCGCCTGGCGCGAAGGCCTGAAGACCACCTACTACGTGCGCTCCAACGACATCGACATCAGCGAATGCGAGTGGTGCGCCAGTTGACCATCCACGGTAGCGCCGGGCCACGCCCGGCGAGCGCATCGCGCGGCCGTCGCACATTCCGCCGGGCATGGCCCGGCGCTACCCCCTGCAGGTAACACCATGGCAACCCCCCTTGATCGCATCAAGATACTCGAACCACGCCACCCCAACCGCAGCACCGGCATCATCAACGGCCAGACCAGCGGCATCCTCAACTGGAACGATATCCCGTACCCGTCGTTCTATCGGGCCTACAAGGAGCTGTCGACCAACTTCTGGATTCCCGACGAAGTGGACATGAAGCTGGATGCGCGCCAGTACGGCGAGCTGTCAGGGCGCGAAAAGAACGCCTACGATTCAATCATCGGCCTGCTGGCCACGCTGGATTCACCGCAGACGCGCTTCATCTACAACGTGGCCGAGTACATCACCGACCCGGCCGCGCATGCCAACGCAGCCATCATCGGCCAGCAGGAAGTGATCCACAACGAGAGCTACAGCTACGTGCTGGCCTCGATCACCGACCTGCCGAACCAGAACCGGATCTTCGAGATCGCCCGCACCCACCCGACCATCATCAAGCGCAATGCCCCGATCATGGGCGCGTATGACGATTTCATGCGCGAGAAGACCGCCGAGACCCTGCTCAAGTCGTTGATCCAGTCGTCGATCCTGGAGGGCATCAATTTCTATTCCGGGTTCGCGTACTTCTACAACATGGTGCGGCAGAACCGCATGAACGGTACCGGCAAGATCATCAGCTTCATCAATCGCGACGAGCTGGCGCATACCAAGTTCATCAGTGAGCTGATCCGCGCCATCATCGGCGAGAACCCGGAGCTGCAGACCAACGAGCTGACCGCCTATGTGCACCAGTCATTCGAACATGCCATCGAACTTGAGACGCAGTGGTCGTCAGAGGTGCTGGATGGCATCGATGGCATCGACGTGGACGAGATGGTGCGCTACGTGAAGTACCGCGCCAACAAGATGGCCGGCATGCTCGGCATCGAGCGCCTGTACAGCGACACCACCGACAACGTGATGCCTTGGATCAGGGCCTACGCCGACAACTTCACCGAGACCAAGACCGACTTCTTCGAGATGCGCAATGCAAGTTACAAGAAGACCAACGTCGACAACGGCTTCGACGACCTCTGAGCCCGGCACCGCGCTGAGCATCCTGATGGTGGTCGCCTCCTTGAGCGGCAACACCCGCGAGCTCGGCCGGCAGATCGCCGAGCGCTGCCGCGCCGCAGGTCATGCGGTGCACTGGCAGGAGGCCGACGACCTGCGGCAGGCGCCGCCGCTGGCTGCCGGCGAGGCTGACCTGGTGCTGCTGGGCTGCTGGACCGACAACGCCGGGCGCACGCCAGCGGAGATGAAGGCGTGGGTGGCTGGCATTGCCGAGCGCGGTCAGCAGCCACGCCAGCTGGCGGTGTTCGGCACCGGCGAAACGCAGTGGGGGCAGGAGTACTACTGTGGTGCCGTGCACCGGCTGATCCGCTATTTCCGCAGCGACTACCCGCCGCTGGAGATCGAACAGATGCCGCATGGCGAGCGTCATGCCGAAGCCATCGACGCCTGGACCGATGCGGTCCTGGCCCACTACTGGAGCAACCACGATGCAGATCATCGACGCCACCACGCCTGAGCAGTTCCAGCAGCTGCTGGCTGAGCACCCGCGGGTGCTGGTGGATTTCCACAAGGACCAGTGCCCCGGGTGCCGGATGCTGGAAGTGTCGCTGCACCGCGTGGCCAACAGCGTGGCGGGGCAGGGCACCACCTTGCTTCGCGTGCAGCTGGAAGTGCTGGGTGAGGCGTTCTTCAGGGAACTGGGGCTGCGGCAGACGCCGACGCTGTCCCTGTTCCGTGATGGTAACGAACGCACGCGCCTGGCCGGGTTCCAGTCGCCGCAGCAGATCGAGGCCGCGATCGCCCTGCATCTGTAGAGCCGAGCCATGCTCGGCTGCTTTCCGCGCGATGCGAGAAGCCATCCACGCATGGCGTGGATCTACCGGGGCAGGGTCCGTGGTTCGGCATCAGGCGCCGTTGAAGGTATCCACCAGCAGCTTCACGTTCAACACCACGATCACCAGCGCGATCACCCAGGCGATCGCGCCCAGCCAGCGCGGTGCCACCAGCGCCCCCATCGTCACCTTGTCGGTCACGATCCGCACCAGCGGGATGATCGCGAACGGCAGCTGCATTGACAACACCACCTGGCTCAGCACCAGCAGCTTCACCGCGCCCTGGTCGCCGAACAGCAGGATCACCACCACCACCGGAATGATCGCCAGTGCGCGGGTGATCAGCCGTCGCAGCCACGGCGGCATTCGCAGGTGCAGGAAACCTTCCATCACGATCTGGCCGGCCAGCGTCGCGGTCACCGTCGAGTTCAGGCCGGAGGCCAGCAACGCGATCGCAAACAACGTCGCCGCCGCGCCCACGCCCAGCATCGGCGCCAGCAGCTGGTGCGCCTGCTCGATGTCTTCCACGTCGAAACGACCATTGGCATGGAACACCGCCGCCGCCAGGATCAGGATGCTGGCGTTGATGAACAATGCGAGTGTCAACGCGAGAGTGCTATCGGTAACCGCCCAGCGCAGCGCACTGCGGCGGCCTTCATTGGTACGCGGGTAGGCGCGGGTCTGCACGATGGACGAATGCAGGTAGAGATTGTGCGGCATCACCGTGGCACCGATGATGCCGATCGCGATGTACAGCGCTTGCGGATCGGTCACCACCTGCGCGCGCGGAATGAAGCCGCCCAGCACCGCCATCACTGGCGGCGCAGCCATCGCGATCTGCACCACGAAGCAGGCGAAGATCACCATCAGCAGCGCGATCACGAAGGCTTCCAGCGCACGGAAGCCGCGGTTCATCAGCAGCAGAACCAACAGCGTATCCAGCGCAGTGATCACCGCGCCCCACAGCAGTGGCAGGTCGAACAGCAGCTTCAGCGCGATCGCGGTGCCGATCACCTCGGCCAGGTCGCAGGCGATGATCGCCGCCTCGCACAGCGCCCACAGCGCCAGGTTCACCGGCTTGGGGTAGCGGGCGCGGCAGGCCTGCGCCAGGTCCATGCCGGTGGCGATGCCGAGCCGCGCCGACAGCGCCTGCAGGATCACCGCCATCAGGTTGGAAATGAGGATGACCGACAGCAGCAGGTAGCCGAAGCGCGAACCGCCGGCGAGGTCGGTGGCCCAGTTGCCTGGATCCATGTATCCGACCGAGATCATGTAGCCCGGGCCAAGGAAGGCCAGCAGGCGGAACCACCAATGGCCTTTGTCGGGCACGGCGACCGAGGCGTTGAGCGCACCCAGGCTGGCCGGAGTGGAGGCCGAAGGGTCGCGGGGCGCCAGGGTGTTCATGGGTCCGAATATAGCTCCTGCTATAGTCAATAGCAACGTGAAACAATCGTCTTTATCGCGTTACTGGTCCAGAATTCAGGTTCAACACCGGATCACCCCGGAAGGACAGGCGCAGGCGTGGGCAAGACCGACGATTCGACATCGCTGAAAAGCACCCCCTTAATTGAGGCCGAGCGCCAGGTCGAGAGCTTCCGGCAAGTGCGCGAGGCGCACCGGATGGAACTGGTGGAGGACTATGTCGAGCTGATTTCGGACCTGCTGGCCGACGGCGGCGAGGCCCGCCAGGTCGACATTGCCACGCGCCTGGGTGTGGCCCAGCCCACCGTGGCGAAGATGCTGCGGCGCTTGGCCCGTGATGGTTGGGTGGTGCAGCGGCCGTACCGCGGCGTGTTCCTGACCCCGGAAGGCGAGGCGCTGGCCCATGCCAGCCGCCAGCGGCACCAGACCGTGGAGCGTTTCCTGCTGGCGCTGGGCGTGGACGCAGACACCGCGCGGCGCGATGCGGAGGGCATCGAGCACCATGTCAGCGAACAGACGCTGGCGTTGTTCGAGGCATTCGTGCGCAAGGCCGAGGGCGAGGCGCCGTAACGGTAGCGCCGGGCCATGCCCGGCGGGCGCGTCGCCACCTTCATGGCTTTCGCCGGGCATGGCCCGGCGCTACCGTGGTTGGATGGCGCCGTTGGGGCAACGGGCCTGCGCTTGCGCGCACGCGCGTTTCGTCCATTCCTTCAACACTGGCTGCAGGCCTTCATAGCGCCGGCCCTGCCATCCGTTGGCCAGCACCTTCCCATCCGCATCGATCAGCACCAGGTTGGGTGGTCCCAGCCCGGCCAGTGCCTGCAGTGCGGGCATGCGCGCGGCGCGGCGCGGGTCCAGTACCGGCCACGGCATGTCCTGCGCGTGCATGTAGCGCCGCAATGCAGCCTCGCTCTCATCCAGGCTGACGTACACCACTTCGGTATCGGCGCCGGCCTCGCGCAACGCGTCGCGCACACTGCGCAGCGTGGGTACGAAGGCATGGCACGGTGCACACCAGTCGGCGCCGAAGTACAGCGCCACCAGCTTCGGCGGCGGCGACCATTGCATGGGCCGCAGTGATCGCTGTTCTGGCCGCATCAACGAGGCGGCGACCTGCGCGTGCAAGTCTGCCGCCATCGCTGGTACGGCCAGCAGGAGCGCGCCGGTCAGCAACAGCGTCCGCAGTGCTTCAGAACGCATAGCGCAGGTTGACGTACCACGAACGTGCAAAGCGCGGCCCGTAGACATAGTCGCTGTCACGCAGCGCGCCCACTTCCAGATCTTTCTGGCGCTGGTCGAATACGTTCTTGACGCCCGCAGCTACCGACACTTCCTGCTGCGCCTGCGCGCCCAGATGTCGGTGCCAGCGAGCACCAAGATCGGTGACCAGGAACGAGCGTGTGCGGTGCAGCTCGCCCAACCGGTTGTTCAGCACCGACATCGGCCCGGTATGGCGCAGCGCGATGAAGGTTTCCCACGGTTCGGCCGGCATCCAGCTGAGCTGCGCCAGGCCGGTCCAGCGGGGTGTCTTCAGGTAATCGCGGCTTTCGATCACGGTGTCGCCACCGTCGCCACTGTCGTCGAAGATGCGTTGCGGCTCGCGGAAGCGCGAGCGGTACCATGAGGCACCTGCGGTCAGGCGCCACTGCGGCGAGGGTTGCCAGCCGAGGTTGGTTTCCGCCCCCAGCACGTTGGAGCCGGAGGCGTTGTAGCGCAGCTGGCTCAGCTGGCCGTCATCGCCGCGCTGGATCTCGCCCAGCGCGAAGGTGTCGCGGATGCGTGCATAGGAGGCGGTGGCATCCCAGCTCCACACCGGATTGGCCGGGTCCGAACGCCAGTCGAAGCCGAACAGGGTGGTCAACGCGCGTTCCTCTTTCAGACCGTCCGTGTTGCGCACGCGCACCTGTTCGCCGCCCAGCGTATCGACGTGCACATCCTCGACGAAGATCTCCGGCGCACGGAAGCCGGTGGCGATACCGGCGCGCCACTTCAGGTTCGGCGTGGCCTGCCAGGCCAGCGCGATGCGTGGTGAGAACACCGCGTTGTCCAGCTCCGAGCTCTTGTCCACGCGTGCGCCCAGCACCAGGTCGACGTTGTCGCGCAGGCTCCACTCGTCCTGGATGAAGGCGCCCAGGTTGTGGAAGGTCGCATCCTCCAGTACCGCAAGACGCTGCCCGTCACCGGTACGGTTGTCGTCGCGCAGCGCCTCGTGCTTGTACTGCACACCGAAGGCCAGTGCATGCGCGCCCAGCCGCCAGTTCAACTGGCTGTCGATGTAGTGCAGCGGGTTGTGGGTGTGGCCGTACTGGCGCCATGAACGCGAGGCCGCGCTGCCGGCCAGGTTGCGGTCAAGCTGCAACGGGTCATGGCCGGGCGCCGAGGGATCGGTGACCACGTCGCCCAGGCCGCCGTAGAAGCTGTCGCGGTCGATGTCGGCGAAGGCGTAGGCCAGGCGGAAATCGACGTCAGCGGTGATCTCCTGGTCCCACGACACACTGCCGCGGCGGTATTTCGTATCCAGCGATTCGGCGATGTTGGCCAGGTACTCTGGCTGGTCCAGGCGATTGCCGCCGCGGCGGGTTTCATCGGTCACCTGCAGGTCCAGGCGCAGCCGCGTGCCCGGCGTGGGCGCGTACCAGGCCTGCAGCCCGCCGACCTTGAGGTTCTTGCGGGTGATCTCGGTGTAGCCGTCACCGTTGTAGTCGATGCCACTGTTCCAGTTGCGCTGGGCAATCACCGACAGACCGGCGTCTGCGTCCTTGGCGACCAGGTCCAGTCGAACGTCGGCGTTCTTCTGAGGTGTACCCTCCAGCACATCCACGCCGGCCTGCACATGGCCACCGCTGCGCGCCGGCAGCGGCGGAATCAGGTTGATCACACCGGCAACCGCGCCCGGTCCGTACAGCGCCGAGCCACCGCCCTTGACCACTTCGATGCGGTCGACGAACCCGGCCGGGATCTGTTCCAGGCCGTACACGCTGCCCAGCGTGGACAGCAGCGGGATGCCATCGAACAGGAGCTGGTTGTAGGCGCCGGGCAGGCCCAGCAGCTGTACTTCGCTGGTGTTGCAGTTCTGGCAGTTGCTCTCCACGCGCAGGCCGTTGATCAGCTCGGCGGCGCGCGAGAAGTCGGTGGCGGCGCGCAGCGCGATGTCTTCCTTGCGCAGCACTTCCGTGCGGATCGGCACGTCCGACAGCAGGCGTTCACTGCGTGTGGCGGTGCTGACCTTGACCTGCACACGGTCCAGTTCGGTCGGTTTCGGAGTGTCAGCCAGTGCAGGCAGCGGCAGGATCAGGGCAATGGCGGCGGCCAGCGGCAACCTTCGGAAGCGGTGGGGGATAGAGCACATGAGGGCGTCGTCCTTGGGGGAAGAAAGGCGGCGAGGGCGACCTGGCTGATGCATATGAAAGCAGTGGCTTATCAATATAGCAAGTGCTATATAACGAAGCCGCAGCAATTCCGAGTGGAGCGCCGGCCCGGTCAGATCACAGGAGTGTTATAACATTACATAAAACAACCACAAACCTGCCGGTGGTCATGTCCGGAGGATGGAGTTGCCGTGTGGGCAGGGAGGTTGGGGTCAGAGCCCTTTCCTTTGGAAAGGGATCCGACCCCAGGGCGCGATCGTCAGCCGCGGCGGAATGCGGCGGGCGTGCGGGCGCCGACGATGATCATGCGGATCATCGTGGAGATCTGTTCGACCAGCTCCGGATCCTTCTCCGGGGGCAGGTCCATGGCGGTGGCGCCCATCGCGAACACCAGCCGGGTGATGGCCTTGGCTACCAGTTCCGGAGCGTGCAGCACCGCGCCGTCCAGTGCGGCCAGGCGCACCAGGTCGTGCTGCAGCTCTTCCTCGAAATAATGCAGCTCGCGTTCGACTGCGTGCTTGAAGTCGTCCGAGCCGACCGCGCCTTCGCGCAACAGCACGTGCAGCAGCTTGTCGTCGGCGCGCAGCTGTTCCATGAAGGTCTCCACCGAGACCCGCACCACGCTGGTGGCGGTGGAGGTGGCGCGCTGGCGGGCCTCGCCGATGATGGTGCGCAGCGAGCGGCCGGCTGCGTCGATCAGCGCTACGGCCAGTTCGTCCATGTCGCGGAACTGCCGGTAGAAGCTGTTCGGCGCGATGCCGGCCTCGCGTGCCACTTCGCGCAGGCTGAGCGTGGACAGGCTGCGGTGCGGCCCGATCAGCTTCAGGGCGGCGGCCAGCAGATCTTCGCGGCTCACCGTACGGCGGGCCGGGCTGTTGGCATCTTCAGGCGTCGACAAGACGGTGGCGGCGGCCATGACGGTTCCGGTGGGGCGAGGCTGAATCATACCCAATCCGGTTCAATATACACATGTATACACAGGTGTATGTGCGCCCGTATAGTGCGCCCATGAGCGCTGTCGTCCGTCCATCCCTGTTCTCTCCGTACCGCTGGGTCTCGCCGTCGCTGTTCGATTTCTGGGCGGGCCAGCTCAATCCCCTGTGGACCCTGCGCGAGCCGGTGGCCCGCCTGGTCCGGCGCGAGCCGGCCGGCGAGGGCGCGGCGACCCTGGTCCTGCGCACCAACCGGCACTGGGCCGGCATGCGCGCGGGCCAGCACGTCACCCTCGGCGTGGAGATTGAAGGACGCCTGTGGCAGCGCAGCTACAGCCCCACCGCGCTGGGACCGCGCGAACTGGCGATCACCGTCAAGGCGGTCGAGGGCGGCCGGGTCAGCCAGCATCTGGTCAACCACGCACAACTGGGTGAGCTGTTCCGCCTGGAGGCTGCGTTCGGAGAATTCCAGTTGCCGGCCGCGGCTCCGGTATTGCTGCTGGCGGCCGGTAGTGGCATCACGCCGATGCGCAGCCTGCTGCGCGACGCCTGCCAGCGCCCGCTGGCCGCGCCGGTGGACCTGTTCTACTGGGAGCGCAGTGCCGCCCAGCTGCAGTTCCGTGATGAGCTGCAGGCGCTGGCCGCGCGCCAGCCGAACCTGCGTGTGCACCTGCTGACCACCCGCGAAGGTGATGTGCCTGCCGCACGCATCGATACTCACGATCTGCAGGTTGCCGGCGATGACACCCCGTTGGCGCAGCGCCACGTGCTGGCCTGTGGCCCGGATGGATTCGTTGCCGCTGCGCGCGAACGCCTGGCGCACCAGGTCGCGGGTTTCCAGGCGGAAGCGTTCACTCCGCCGGCGCCGTTGCGTGACGCCAGCAGCGAAGGCGAAGTGTCGCTGACCCTTGCCCGCAGTGGCCGCCAGCTGAGCGTGCCGCGCGGCCGCTCGTTGCTGGAAAGCCTCGAAGCCCATGGCATCAAGCCCAAGCATGGCTGCCGCATGGGCATCTGCAATACCTGCAGCTGCGACCGCGTCAGTGGCGCCACCCGCCACCTGCGCACCGGCGACCTGCAGTCCGAATCGGCACAGCCGGTGCGGATCTGCGTGAGCGCACCGACCACCGACCTGACCCTGGATCTCTGAGGACGCCTGCCATGACCCGCGCCACCGACCGTGCCCTGAGTACTGCCGAGATGCATGCCTTCGGCGAGGAACTCGACGCGATCCGCGACCGTGTGATCGGCAGCCTCGGCGCCTCCGATACCCGCTACATCCGCCGCGTGGCCGCCGCCGTGCGCTGGTTCGGCGTGGGTGGCCGTGGCCTGCTGTTCCTGGCAGCGTTTTCGCCGCTGTTCTGGATGCCGCTGCTGTGGCCGGCCGCGATCACCGGCACGCTGCTGCTGGCGCTGTCGAAGATCCTGGAGAACATGGAGCTGGGCCACAACGTGATGCACGGCCAGTTCGACTGGACCGGTGATCCCAAGCTCAATGGCAACACCTACGAGTGGGACATCGTTGCCACCGCCGACAACTGGCGCAAGACCCACAATTTCCGCCACCACACCTACACCAATGTGCGTGGCATGGACGATGACATCGGCTATGGCCTGCTGCGCATCTTCCCCGAACAGCGCTGGAAGCCGTTCTACCTGCTGCAGCCGATCATCGCGCCGATCTTCGCACTGCTGTTCCAGTGGGGTGTGGCCGCGCAGGACCTTCGCCTTGGCCGCTGGCTGAAGGGCCGCATGAGTGCCCGTGCGATGTGGCTGCAGACCCGGCCGGTGGCGCGCAAGATGCTGCGCCAGGTGCTGAAGGACTACGTGTTCTTCCCGCTGCTGGCGGGTCCGTTCTTCCTCACCGTGATGCTGGGCAACCTGGTCGCCAACGGCCTGCGCAACATCTGGACCTACGTGATCATCTTCTGCGGGCACTTCACCGCCGAATCGGAAACCTTCCCCAAGGAGTGCCTGCGCAATGAGTCGCGCGGCCACTGGTACCTGCGCCAGCTGCGCGGTTCGTCCAACATCAGTGGTGGCTTCCTGATCAACGTGCTGTCGGGCAACCTCAGCCACCAGATCGAGCACCATTTCTACCCGGATCTGCCGGCCAACCGCTATGCGGCCATCGCCAAGGAAGTGAAGGACATCTGCCGCCGCTACGGCCAGCACTACAACAACGGCTCGCTGCCGCGCCAGTTCGGCCAGGTGGTCTGGCGCATCCTGCGCCACGCATTCCCGAGCAAGCCGCGCCGCCTGCCGATGCCGGACATCATGTCCGCACCGGCATCTGCCAACGCGGGCTGATCGACTCAGCCCGCCTTCGCCAGGGCCGCCTGCTCGCGGTCCAGGCGTCGCAGGAACACCTGCATTTCCTTGCGTGCCTGCTGGTCGCCCTTGCTGCCGGCCACGCTCAAGCCGCGCTGCCACGCCTCACGGGCCGCCTGTGGCTGGCCACTGGCCAGCCAGGCTTTGCCCAGCAGCTTCCAGGCCGCCGAGTACTGCGGATCAAGCACCACGCAACGGCCCAGGTGGGTTGCCGCGCGTACCGGGTTGCCGGCATCCAGCCAGCCCTTGCCCAGGCCGAAGCGCAGCAGCGCGCCGTCCTTGCCTGCGGCAAGCATGCATTCCAGAGCTTCGATGTTCATCCGCGTACCTCCGCCAGCAGCTCGGCCGGGCCGGGCTGGAAGCGGCCGCGATGAAACAGCAGTGGCGCGCCGCCGTTCTCGTGCACTTCGATGATGCGGCCGGCCAGCAGCAGGTGATCGCCCACCGGCCACTGCGCGTGGCGGGTGCAGGTGAGATGGGCGACCGCACCGGCGATGCGTGGTGGGGCATCCTCGTCGTCATCCAGCAATGCCAGGCCGTCGAAGCGGTTGCGGACCTGCTGATCGGCAAAGCGCCGGGCCAGCGCTTCCTGGTCGGCCGCCAGCACGCTGATCGCAAAGCGCGTGGCACGCTGGAAGGTGGACAGGCTCTGTGCGTGCAACGCCAGGTTCCACAGCACCAACGGCGGCTGCAGTGAGACCGGTACGAACGAGTTGATGGTCAGGCCGACCGGCTTGCCCTGTGCATCGCGCGCGCAGACGATGGCCACGCCGGTCGGGAAATGGCCGAGCAGCCGCCGCAGGGCACGCGGCGGCATCTCGACCGATGGCACCGGGGCCGGGGCGGGGAACACCCCGGCCCACGGCCCGGCGTAGGGTAGTGTCTCGCCGCTCATGAGGCCCGGGCCTGGTGGTAGCGCCGGCCAACCTCGGCCCAGTTGATGATGTTGAAGAAGGCGCCGATGTAGTCCGGGCGGCGGTTCTGGTAGTGCAGGTAGTAGGCGTGTTCCCAGACATCCAGTGCGAGGATCGGGGTGTGGCCGGACAAGCCCACGGCTGCACCCATCAGCGGGCTGTCCTGGTTGGCGCTGCTTTCCACCTGCAGGCGACCATCGCGATCGCTGGTCAGCCAGGCCCAGCCACTGCCGAAGCGGGTCTGCGCGGCCTTGCTGAAGGCATCCTTGAAGGCATCGAAGCCGCCAAGGTCACGGTCGATGGCGGCGGCCAGTTCATCATCGGATGCACCACCGGTGGGGCTGAGCACGGTCCAGAACAGGCTGTGGTTGGCGTGGCCGCCGCCGTTGTTGCGCACCGCGCCACGCTGCGCCTCGGGCACGGCATCGAGGTTGGCGATCAGCGCCTCGACCGGTTGCTCGGCGATGCCGGCCTGCTCGATGGCGGCATTGAGGTTGTTGACGTAGGTCTGGTGGTGCTTGCTGTGGTGGATCTCCATCGTGCGCGCATCGAAGTGCGGCTCGAGGGCGTCGTAGGCGTAGGGGAGCGGGGGAAGCGAGTACGACATCGAAGCAATCTCCGTGGGGAAGGCCAGAGGGGCTGGCCGTGGGGAGATCGTTATCGCACCTCAACATTGGTTGAGGTCAAGGGGCGGGATTGAGGTGCGTGCGCGTTCATTGCTTTGATTCTTCCTGCAGGACAGCACGAGCGGAGTGGTAGTGCCGGCCGCTGGCCGGCATGCCGGCAAGGTCGGGTTGCCGGCCAGCGGCCGGCACTACCAGAACCCGCTTTTCGAACCTCACCGGCGCGCTGAAGTGCTGCCCGCGCTCGCAGGAAACCGTCCGGTGGCGGGGGAGGGGCTGGCCGGGACCGTTGGCGCCATGGATGGCGCCATCGAGCCCCCAAGGATGGGTTTACGGCGTGTCCCGGCCAGCCCCTCCCCCGGCCACAACCGGTATCAACAAAGGCGTCGGCAGGCGAACCAGCCGCCCGCGTTTTCATCAACTCAACTCAACCAGTCCTTGCACGCGCCATCCACCTGTTCACCGCACGCCTGCTGCATTCTCTGCTGCAACCGCGCCAGCGTCTCGGCACCCTGGTGCTTCCCGCTCCACGCCTTCAGCTGCCCGGCCAGGCGCTCGAAACGCTGGCGGGTGCGCTGGTGGTAACCCGACGGCTGCGCCTCCAGTTCGGCGATCAGCGAGGCGGTGGCCTGCTCGATGCGCGGCGCGTCGTTCGGCGCCAGCTTCAGCAACCCTTCCACGTACAGCACGCCCCACTGCACGCGGGTGGCCGGGCCCTGCGCACCGTCGTAGGCACGCTTCAACCACTCCAGCGCACCGGCAGTGTCGCCGCGCTGCTCGGCCAGTTCGGCCAGCTCGGGCATGTAGTAGTAGGGCTGCTGGCTGCGCTTCAGCTCCGCCAGCAACAACGCCTCGGCACCGGCGTCGTCACCGACCTGGCGCAGTGCGTAGACCGCGCCGCTGATCGTGGCCTGGCGTGCATGCGCATCAGAGGCGGTGGCATCGGCCGCGGCCACGCGCTGCTTGACCCGATCAACCAGCGGCGCGGGCAGTGCGCCCTTCGGCTGCTGCTGGCGGGCCAGCGATACTTCCGTCAGTGCGCGCGACAATGCGTCGTCGGCGCGGTCGCCGCGCTCGGCATCTGCGCGCTCCAGCGCGACCAGCAGCTGCTGCCCCAGCGTGTTGCGGGTGGCCGGGCCGGCGCTGGCCTGCTTGACCAACTGTGCGCCTGCATAGCCCAGCAACTCACGGTTGCGGCGGACTTCGGCCGGCTGCGCCAGCACGGCCTGCAGCAGCTCGCGTACTTCGGTAGGCGAGCTGGCGGGCGTGTCGGCGGTGGCCAAGGCCAGCAGGGCGAAGCGGCGTTGCAGGGCGGCATCCGGTGCCGACCTGGACAGCTGGCGCAACACGTCCTGACTCTTGCGCTCGCCGGCCAGGCGGTTGGCGTCGACTTCCCAGCCGTAGTCGCCCAGTACCTGCCAGTCTTCTGCAGCCAACTTCTCCGGCGTGGCCAGGGCGGTGGCCAGAGTGGCAGCGATTGCACTGCGGCGCCCGGCGGCGACGGTCAATGCCCGGGTCAGTTCGGCGGCGTCGTTGCCACCGGCCACGCGTGTAAGTTCATTGCGCTGTGGGTCCAGCACGATCAGGGTCGGGTAGCCGCGCACCCCGAAGCGTTCGCCCCAGGCCTGCGCACCTTCCTCGTCGCCATCCAGGTAGACCGGCACGAACTTGCCGGTCAAGGCGATGAAGGCCGGGTCCTTGAACAGGCCGGCCTTGAGCTGGTTGCACGGCGGGCACCAGACCGCGCCCCAGTACAGCAGCACCGGCTTGCCGCTGTCTGCGGCTTCGGCGAAGGCATCATCGACGTCACCCTGGCGCCACGCGATTCCCTTGACCGGCGCAGGTGCCTCGGCGGAGTTGGCGGTGGAAACCGGGGCCGGGGCGCAGGCACTCAGCGCCGAAGCCAGCAGCAACACGGAAAGCGCGACGCGCATCGGCAGGATCTCGAAGGGCAGGGTGACAGGGCATTGTAGGAACGCGCAGGGAACCCGCTGATTCAGTTTGCTCATGACGGACATGCGCCGGGGCATGACGCCCCGGGCATTGGCCGGGGCCCGTGCCTTCAGGCGGCTGCCCGCACCATCTGCTGGTAGACCAGTCCGTTGAACTCGCAGGCCTCACCGTCAATCACGAAGCCATAGCGCAGATAGGTCGGCACAGCGTTGAGCGATGCGCGTACGGTCAGGGCCGGCTCGCGTACCTGAGGCAGCACCGCCTCGAACAGTGCATGGCCGATGCCCTGTCCCTGGCAGCCGGGATCGACGAACAGCATCGCCAGGTGGCGACCTTCCTTCAGCTCGACCACGCCGACGATACGGTCGTCCTGCTCGGCCACCAGGATATGGTTGTCGCCGTGCAGGCGTTCACCGAACGCATCGGCGGCGGCGACATTGCCGAACGTGGCGATGCCGGTTGCGCTGAGCGAGGGCGCAACCGCCGCAGTGAACGCGGCCAGGCACACCGCGCTGATCGCGGGCAGGTCATCGACGCGGGCAGGGCGGATCGTCGGCATGCAGTGTTCTTCCCGTGGCGGGCTGCACGTCATCGCTGCCCCGTGCCTGCACGCTAAGCTGCAGGCATGAGTGATTTCAATCCCGCGTACGCTGCGTTGTTTCCAGGGCAGGGCTTGAGCCTGGGCCTGATGACGCCGGTGGCGTCGCAGGGGCTGGCCGATCCGCATCAGGCGCGGCGCATCGCGCGGTTGGCCGACGATCTTGGTTTCGCCGCGTTGTGGGCGCGCGATGTGCCGCTGATGGTGCCGCAGGGTCCGGACGCGACAGCAAGTGCGCTGGACGATCCGTTCCTGTGGCTGGGCATGCTGGCGGCCGCGACGGGGCACATCGTGGTCGGCAGCGCGGCCATCGTGCTGCCATTGCGCCAGCCGCTGCAGGTGGCGAAGTCGGCGTTGAGCCTGGACCGGATCAGCGGCGGACGCTTCGTACTGGGCCTGGGTTCGGGTGACCGCCCGGAAGAGTTCGCCGCATTCGGCGAGGATCTGGAGGGCAGGGCGGCGACCTTCCGTGAGCGTTGGACGTTGTTGCGGGCGGCGCTGTCACCGGCCGCCGATGAGCGCACCGCCGTATTGCAGGCCACTGGTGGCTTCGACGTGCTGCGAGCGCCGGCAACCCGCATTCCGATGCTGGTGGTGGGTACCGCGCGGCAGAGCCTGCAGTGGATAGCGCGTGAGGCCGAAGGCTGGGCCACCTATCACCGCGAAGAGGCCGCACAGGAAGGGCGCATCGGCCTGTGGCAGCAGGCGCTGGCGCAGCGCGGCGGGCCAGGCAAGCCGTTCGTGCAGTCGATGCTGCTGGACCTGCAGGCAGATCCGCAGGCGCCGCCCGAGCCGCTGCCGCTGGGCCTGAAGGTCGGCCGCGATGGCCTGCGTGAGTATCTGCTGCGCGTGCATGCGCAGGGCGTGGCGCATGTGATGTTCAACCTGATCGATAACGGGCGGACGATGGATGACGTGCTGCGCGAGATCGGGGAGCAGGTTCTGCCGGATATGCCCGGGTAGGTGTCCACCTTGGTGGACACGCCGTGTTGCTGATGACGGTGCGCCCGCCGGGCATGGCCCGGCGCTACCTGCCGCGGCGTGCATCTGCGTATCATTCGCATTGGATACCCCGATGCCGGAGCCCCACGTGACCCAACGTTCCCCCATTCACCCAACCGGACGCCTGTTCGCTGCGGTCGCTTTCATCGAGGCCGTGACCTGGGCCGGCCTGCTCATCGGCATGTGGATGAAGTACGGCCCGATGGCCAACGTGGCCCTGGTGAAGGTGTTCGGGCCGCTGCACGGCGTGGCTTTCCTCGTGTATGTGGCGGTGACGCTGCTCGCGGCGGTGCGCCTGCGCTGGCCGTGGTGGGCCAGTGCCCTGGCCCTGCTGGCAGCGATCCCGCCGCTGGTGACGCTGCCGTTGGAGTGGTGGTTCAAGCGCCGTGGCCTGCTCGGCCTGCGTGCAATGCGCTGAACCCAGTGTTGCGCGCCCATTCAAGAGAATGGGTATCAAATGCAAATACGAGCCGTTATCATTTGAGGGTGGCGTCTGGCCCTGAGCAGGGTCGGTGCCGGGTGGGGCGCGCAGGCGCGCCCGGCCAATCCTTTCCTGCTACGGCTGGTGTTCCATGCACGCACGTCCCGTCGTTCCCGGCTTGCCGGCGCTGGTATTGGCCGCCCTGATCGGCACCATGGCGATGATGTCCTTCGTCGCCGTGATCGGTCCGGTGGTCCGCATGCTCGGGCTGTCCGAGTGGCATGCCGGCCTGTCGGTTACCGCCGCAGGCGTGTTGTGGATGCTGGCTGCGCGCCCGTGGGGCCAGCTCAGCGACCGCATCGGCCGCAAGCGCGTGCTGATGCTGGCGATGACTGCCTACACCGTCGTCTATATCGCGCTGGCGGTGTTCATCGACGTGGCCCTGCAGGCGGTGCCGCCGGTGCTGGTGTCAGTGCTGGTGCTGGTCGCTGCGCGCGGCCTGATCGGCCTGTTCTACGCAGCGGTGCCTCCTACCGCAGCTGCGCTGATCGCCGACAAGGCACCGAACGGGCAGCGTGCGAAGTTCCTCGCCCGCCTGGGCAGCGCCAACGCATTGGGCATGGTGCTGGGCCCGGCTGCCGCGGGTTGGCTGGCCTATACGAACCTGTCGCTGGCGCTGTACGTGGCCGCACTGTTGCCACTGCTGGCGTTGGCGCTGCTGGCCTGGCGACTGCCGGCCACACCGCCTGCAATGGGCGTTTCCGCCCAGCGCTGCGCGCCGATGAGCCGCCTCGACCCGCGCCTGCGCCTGCCGCAGCTGGCGGCGTTCATCGCCATGGTTTCCGTGACCATCGCGCAGGTCACGGTTGGCTTCTTCGCGATTGATCGCCTGGGCCTGGATGCGGCGGCCGGTGCGCGCATGGCCGGCATCGCGCTGACGGCGGTCGGCGTTGGCCTGATCCTGGCGCAGGCGCTGGTGATGAAGCTGGAGGTTCATCCGCGGCGCTGGATCGTCCTCGGCGCCGTGATCTCAGGCATCGGCTTTGCTTCGGTGGCGGGCGTGCAGCAGGCCTGGCAACTGCCTGCGGCCTACGCACTGGCTGCATTCGGCATGGGCTTCGTATTCCCTTCGTTCCAGGCGTTGGCCGCCGACGCGGTGGAGGCGCACGAGCAGGGCGCCGCCGCCGGTACTGTCGCTGCCGCGCAGGGACTGGGCATGGTGGCCGGGCCGATGCTCGGCACGCTGTTGTACCGCGGCGGGCCCAGCCTGCCATACCTCCTGGTCGGCGCGTTGCTGCTGTTGCTGTGCGCGCTGGCCGCAGTGCATCGGATGAAGGAGACCCCATGAACGATTCCCTGATGCAGGGCGCGTGGCCGGAGGCTGCGCCAGCGCCGCAGGAGAGCAGCGACGACGCGACGCTGTTCCTGCTGCAGCACGCTGGCCAGCACGTGCACGCACGCGGTTGCCGCGCCACGCTGCCGGCCGGTACGCTGGCGACATTGGCCGAACGCGTTTCGGTGTTCTTTGCCCAGCAGCGCGGCGGCCCGGGCCTGCTGGTCGGCGCAGTCCCATTCGAACCCCGTGCCGACGGCGCGTTGTACCAGCCCGAGCGCCTGCTGCCAGCGCTGGCACTACAGCCACAGGCCGCGCCAGCGCTGGAGGGTGCCCTGCAGGCCGAGCCTTCGGCGCAGGCGTACGCGGCGTCGGTGGCTGCGGCGGTGCAGGCACTGCGCGCGCCCGAACTGGACCTCCAGAAGGTGGTGCTGGCGCGCAGCCTGGTGGCACGCACCCACCGGGCGCTGTCTCCGGACGTGCTGCTGGCACGGCTGGGCGCGGATCCTTCGGTGGCGACCTATGCGGTTCCGCTGCCGGTGGAAGTGGGTCAGGCGCCAGCGTGGCTGGTGGGCGCGACCCCGGAACTGCTCCTGCGCAAGCGTGGCGCCGAGCTGTTGTCGCACCCGCTGGCGGGGTCTGCGCGGCGCTGCGCCGATGCTGCCGAGGACGAGCGCGCCGCGCAGGACCTGCTGGCCTCGACCAAGGACCATGACGAGCACCGTCATGTGGTCGAGGCGATCGTCGAGGGTCTGGCACCGTATTGCAGCCACATCGATGCACAGCCGCGGCCGGCGCTGCATGCCACTGCCAGCATGTGGCATCTGGGCACACGCATCCATGCCACGCTGAAGGATCCGCACACGTCGGCCGCCGAGCTGCTGGCGCAGCTGCACCCTACGCCGGCGGTCTGCGGTACGCCGCGGATGGCGGCGCTGCAGCGCATCCGCGAGCTGGAAACGGTGCCGCGCGGCTTCTATGCCGGCGCCGTGGGCTGGTTGGATGCGCAGGGTGACGGCGACTGGTATGTGGCAATCCGCTGCGCACGCCTGCAGGGAATGCAGCTGCGCCTGTTCGCCGGCGCCGGCATCGTTGCCGACTCGCAGCCCGAGGCCGAGGTGGCCGAGACCGCTGCGAAGTTCGCCGCCCTGCTGAATGCGCTGGGTGTCCATGAATCCGCGCCTGCGATCGAGCCTGCCGCATGACTACCTCCACTGACGCTTCCCGCCTGCCACTGCAGCAGGTGTGGCCGGATGACCTGATGGCGCGCTATCGCGAGGCTGGGCATTGGCGTGGCGAGACCTTCCCGGGGTTCCTGCGCGAACGTGCAGAACGCTATGCCGATGACATTGCGGTGGTCGCCGGCGACGTGCGCCTGAGCTATGCGCAGCTGTGGCACGAGGCCGGGCGGATCGGTGCCGGCCTGCTGACGCTCGGCCTGCAGCCAGGGGAGCGGGTGCTGGTGCAGCTGGGCAACACGGCAGGCTTCGTCACAACGGTCTGTGGCCTGTTCCGCGCCGGACTGGTGCCGGTGTACGCGTTGCCGGCACACCGCATCACCGAGCTGGTGCACTTCGCCAGCAAGGCCGAAGCCAGTGCCTACATCACCACCGGGCTGCATGATGGCTTCGACCATCGCGGACTGGCGCGGGCGCTGCAGGCCGACGTGCCGGCGGTTCGCCATGTAGTGATCGACGGCGATGCGGCGGAGTTCATTGGGCTGGAGGCACTGCAGGGCGATCGCAGCCGGTTGCCGGCCGATCCGGACCCGCAGTCTGTGGCGTTCCTGCAGATTTCCGGTGGGAGCACCGGGCTGTCCAAGCTGATTCCACGCACGCACGACGACTACATCTATTCATTCCGTGCCAGCAATGAAATCTGCGGCATCGACCGCGACAGCGTCTACCTGGTCGCGCTGCCGGCCGCGCACAATTTCCCGATGAGCTCGCCGGGCTTCTTCGGCGCGTTGTACGCCGGCGCCCGCGTGGTGCTCAGCCCCGGCCCCGGGCCGGATGCCGCATTCCCGCTGATCGCCCGCGAAAAGGTGACCTGCTGCGGCCTGGTGCCGCCGCTGGCGCTGCTGTGGGCGCAGGCCGCCGCTACCGGCAAGCATGACCTGTCGAGCCTGCGGGTACTGCAGGTGGGCGGCGCCAAACTGGTGCCGGAAGCCGCACGGCGGGTGATCGACGGCCTTGGCTGCACGCTGCAGCAGGTGTTCGGCATGGCCGAAGGCCTGGTGAACTACACACGGCTGGATGATCCGGAGGACCTGATCGTGGCCTGCCAGGGCCGGCCGATCAGTCCGGACGACGAAGTGCGCGTGGTCGATGACCATGACCAGCCGGTGGCCGAAGGCGAGGTGGGGCATCTGCTCACCCGTGGCCCGTACACCATCCGGGGCTACCACAACGATGCGGTGGCCAATGCGCGCTCGTTCACCGACGACGGCTTCTATCGCACCGGCGACCGTGTGCAGCAGCTGCCCGGAGGCTACCTGGTGGTGCAGGGCCGCGCCGGTGACCACATCAACCGTGCCGGGGAGAAAATCTCCGCCGAAGAGATCGAAGATCATCTGCTGGCGCACCCCGGCGTGTTTGATGCCGCCGTGGTCTCCATTCCCGATGAGTATCTGGGCGAGCGCAGCTGCGCCTTTGTGATCGCGCAGGGCGAACCGTTCAAGGCGCCGGCACTGAAGGCCTGGATGCGCGGGCGCGGCCTGGCGGCGTTCAAGGTGCCCGATCAGGTCGTGTTCGTCGACAGCTTCGATACCACTGCGGTCGGCAAGATCAGCCGCCGCGAACTGCGTGCGCAGCTGCGTGCGCGTCATCTGCAACAGACAGGAGGAACGCGCTGATGGCGCTGCCCCGTATCACCGATTACCCCTTGCCGACCGCCGCTGAGCTACCGCAGGCGCGCGGACCGTGGCGTGCCCGGCGCGATCGTGTCGCGCTGCTGGTGCACGACATGCAGCGTTACTTCCTGGCCGCATTCGACGCCGGCAGCACGCCCTTGCGGCCGGCGGTGGACAACATCGTGCGCCTGCTGGCGCATTGCCGTGCGCAGGGCATTCCGGTGTTCTACACCGCCCAGCATGGTGACCAAGACCGTCGCGACCGTGGCCTGCAGGCCGACCTGTGGGGGCCGGGCATGCGTCGCAGCGCCGACCATGAGCCGATCATCGAGGCGCTGGCACCGCAACCGGGCGAGCACGTGCTGGTGAAGCACCGCTACAGCGCATTCCAGCGCAGCAACCTGGAGACGCTGATGCGGGTGCGTGGGCGCGACCAGTTGCTGGTGACCGGCGTGTACGCCCATATCGGCTGCACCGCGACCGTGGTCGATGCCTTCCAGCGTGACATCGAGGCCTTCATCGCCGCTGATGCGGTGGCGGACTTCTCGCGTGCCGATCACGATCAGGCGCTGCACTGGATCGCGCGCACCTGTGGTGTGCCGATGACCACCGATCAGCTGCTGGAGGTGCTGTGATGGCTGCCATGGGTGAGGCGCTGGATCTGGAGCGGATGCGTGCCGACGTGGCGCGTGTCCTGGAGTGCACGCCGGCCGAGATCGGTGACGACGACAACCTGATCGACCTGGACCTGGATTCAATGCGCATGCTCGGCCTGGTCCTGGCCTGGGGCAACACTGGCCTTCCGCTGGAGTTCTCGCAGTTGGCCGAGCACACCACGCTGCGCCAGTGGTGGGGTGTGGTGCAGCAACTGCAGGCAGCGCAGAACGCATGAACGCCGCAGCGCTGGCCACGCCGGTGGCGTTGACCGAGGCCCAGGCTGGGCTGTGGTTTGCACAGCGGCTGGCACCGGACAATCCGTCATTCAATACCGCGCACGCGGTATGGATCGACGGCCCGCTGGACGTGGCCGCGTTCGTCGCAGCGGCAGACCAGGCTGCGCGCGAGGCCGAGGCTTTCGCATTGCGCTTTGCCGAAGGTGCCGATGGCCAGCCACTACAGTGGCATGACCCGGTACACGTGCCGCTGATTTCGGTACGCGATGTGTCCGCCGAGGCGGATCCCGCCGCTGCGGCACGCAGCCTGATGCACGCTGACCGGCTGAGCCCGGTCGATCCCACCCTCGACCGGATCAGCCAGCAGGTGCTGCTTGAACTGGGTGCGCAGCGCTGGGTCTGGTACCTGCGGGTGCATCATCTGGCTGCCGATGGCTACGGCATGGCGCTGTTCACCGATCGCGTGTGCGCGTTGTACGCCGGCCGCAAGGGTGAGCCACTGCCAGGACTGTCCGCTGTGCTGGCCGATGATGCCGCCTACCGTGCCGATCCGCGCCGCGTGCAGGCCGGGCAGTGGTGGCGTGAGCACATGCAGGGCGCACCGGCAGGCGCAGGCCTGGCCGGCACGCTCGCGGCCAGTGTCGACGCGCTGCGCTGGGTACAGCCGCTCGATGCGGCATTCCGTGAGCAGTTGCTGCAGGCTTCGGTGCGTTGGCTGCAGCCCTGGCCGGATGTGCTGGCTGCGCTGGCGGCCGAGTACCTGCGGCGGATGAGTGCCGCCGATGAAGTGGTGCTGGGCGTGCCCTACATGGGGCGGCTGGGCAACGTGTCGGCGCGGGTGCCGGCGATGGTCATGAATGTGTTGCCGCTGCGCGTGGCGGCCGGCGAGGGCAGCGTCGAGGCCTTTGCCCGGAGCCTGGGTCGCCAGCTCAGCCAGGGCCGCAGGCACGGCCGCTACCGGGGCGAGCAGCTGCGCCGGGACCTGGGCCTGGTCGGCACGCAGCAGCGCCTGCACGGCCCGCTGGTGAATGTGCAGCCGTTCTACAGGCCGCCGGCCCTGCCCGGCGTGCAGGCGGCGCTGGAGGTGCTGTGCACCGGGCCGGTGGATGACCTGGCGCTGGGTTTCCGTGGCGATGGCCAGCACCTGCTGGATCTGGAGATCGAGGCCAATCCCGCGCTGTACAGTCGCGAGGATGTCGAGGCGCACGCGGCGCGGCTGCTGAATTTCGTGTCGGCGGCGCTGCAGGCTGACGATATCGAAGCCGTACCCTTGGCCACGCCCATGGAGGCGCAAGAGGTGCTGCAGGGTTTCAACGCCACCGCGCACGCGCTTCCTGAGACCACCCTGGTTGAATTGCTGCAGCAGGGCATGGATCGGGACCCGCACGCGCCTGCGCTGGTGTTCGGCGATGCTGCCGTGGATTACGCAACGCTGGAAGCGCGCAGTTTCGCGCTGGCGGCCCAGCTGCGGGCGATGGGTGTCGGCCCGGGCAGCGTGGTGGCGGTGGCATTGCCGCGCTCGCTGGCGCTGGTGATCGCGCTGGTGGCGGTGCTGCGCGCAGGCGCGGCCTACCTGCCGCTGGACCTTGCCCATCCCGACGAGCGGCTGGCGCGCATCTTCGCCTCGGCGCAGCCGGTGTGCGTTCTGGCTGCGGCGGAGGTTTCGGCGCGCATGGCCGGCGTACCGGTGCTCGCGCCGGAGCAGTGGACCGCGCTGAGCTTCGCCGCGCCGTGGGCCGATCCGGCGCCCAGCGATGCGGCCTATGTGATCTATACCTCCGGTTCGACCGGGGAACCGAAGGGCGTGGTCGTCGAACACCGTGCCATCGTCAACCGCCTGCTGTGGATGCGCGAGCACTACGGCATCCGCGCCGATGACCGCGTGCTGCAGAAAACCCCGGCCACCTTCGATGTCTCGGTCTGGGAGTTCTTCCTGCCGTTGCTGTGCGGGGCCACGCTGGTGGTTGCCGGGCCCGATGCGCATCGCGACCCCACCGAACTGGCGCGGCTGATCCGCGGGCATGGCATCACCACGGCGCATTTCGTGCCGTCGATGCTCGATGCCTTCCTCGCTGCACCGGCCTCCGAAGGCCTGCAGCTGCGACGGGTATTCACCAGTGGCGAGGCGCTGGATGCCGCGTTGCGCGACCGCTTCCACGCGCGCATGCACGCCGAACTGCACAACCTGTACGGCCCGACCGAAGCCGCGGTGGACGTCAGCTACTGGCCGGCGTCGGCGCAGGATCGATCGCGGCCGGTGCCGATCGGCTTCCCGGTCTGGAATACCCGCCTTTACGTGCTGGACGCGCGGATGCAGCCGGTGCCGGTCGGTGTGGCCGGTGACCTTTATCTGGGCGGTGTGCAGCTGGCGCGTGGCTATCTCGGTCGCGAGGACCTGACTGCCGAACGCTTCCTTGCCGATCCTTTCCTGGCGGGCGAGCGCATCTACCGCACCGGCGACATAGCGCGCTGGCGCAGCGATGGCGCGGTGGAGTACCTGGGCCGCAGCGACCATCAGGTGAAATTGCGCGGCCTGCGCATCGAGTTGGGCGAGATCGAGGCGGCTTTGCGCGAACTGCCGGGCATGGAGCGGGTGGAAGTGCTCCTGCGCCACGACGCACCCGGCGATGCCCGGCTGGTAGCCTATGTGCCGTCGGCACTGGCCGACGCCAGCATGCTGCGCAGTCATCTGGCCACACGCGTGCCGGATTACATGGTGCCGTCCGCCTTCGTTGGCGTGGATCACTGGCCGGTGACCGCCAACGGCAAGTTGGATCGCAACGCGCTGCCCGTACCACCGCGGCAGGAGATCGCCGGGCTGGCGCCGCGCACGCCGTTGGAACAGGAGCTGGCGTCGCTGTTTGCCCAGGCACTCGGGCGAGAAGCGCCGGTGGCGGTGGATGCGGATTTCTTCAGTCTCGGCGGTGACTCACTGTCGGCGGTGCACCTGCTGCTGGCGATCGAACAGCGCTGGCGCTGCGATCTCGGTCTGGGGGCCTTGTTTGCCCAGCCCACCGTGGCCGCGCTGGCGGTTCGTATTGCCGAGCCGCCGGCGCTGGCCGATCACGCACTGGGGCCGGTGATCGCGCTGGCCGCGACCGACGCTGCCGGGCCTACGCCGCTGTTCGTGCTGCACCCGGCCGGCGGCATCGCCTGGAACTACCGCGCCCTGGCCCGGGCACTGCAGCCGGCACGCCCGGTATATGGCCTGCAGTCGCCGGCACTGGACGCGCGGCAGCGGCTGCCGAGCAGTATCGAGGCGATGGCCAACGACTACGTACAGCGTGTGGTCGAATTGCAGCCGACGGGGGCGGTGCATCTGCTGGGCTGGTCGGTGGGTGGCATCCTCGCCCAGGCGATGGCGGTGCGACTGCATGAGATCGGGCGCGCGGTCGGCGAACTTGTACTGCTGGACGCCTATCCCAGCGAGTGCTGGCGGGCCGAGCCGGAGCCCGATGCCATCGCCGCATTGCGGGCACTGCTGGCGATTGCCGGTCATGACCCGGATGCGCATCCGGAATTGGACAGCCGGGAACGCATTCTCGCGTTCCTGCGTCGTGGCGGAAGTGCGCTGGGTAGCCTGCCGGATGTCGTGCTGGATGGCGTGGTGCGCGCCGTGACCGGCACCAATCGACTGATCCGTGAACATATCCACCGGCCGTTCGATGGCACGCTGGTGCATGTGCGTGCCGGTCGAGATCACCAGGCGCGGCCACAGTTGCGGTCGGCGTTGTGGCGGGCACACGCGCGCAGGGTGCAGTCGTTGGAACTGCCATTCCTGCACGCAGAGCTGACCGGACGCGATGCGGTGGCGCAGCTGGCGCCGTGGTTGTCGGCACGCTTGCGCCAATGGGACGAACAACAGGAGATCGCAACATGCAGTTGACCGGTTTCAAAGGCCGCGTGGCGTTGGTGACCGGCGCTGCCGGTGGCATCGGCGAGACACTGGTGCGGTTGCTGGCCGAGGCCGGTTGCACCGTAGTGGCGACCGATCGCGAGGCGCCTGTTACGGCAGATGTGCGTGTGCGCACCTTTGCGCTCGACGTGACCGACAGTGCCGCCGTGGACGGCCTGGTGGATCAGGTCGAGTCCAGCATCGGGCCGATCATGCTGGCCGCCAGCGTAGCCGGTGTGCTGCATGTGGGCGGCGTGACCGAGACCGGCGATGACGACTGGCGCCGGGTGTTCGCGGTGAACACCGACGGGGTGTTCCATGTCGGGCGTGCCCTGGCGCGGGTGATGTCGCCGCGCGGGCAGGGCGCGATGGTTACCGTCAGCTCGAATGCGGCCGGTGTGCCAAGGCATGGCATGGCCGCCTATGCGGCATCCAAGGCCGCCGCCACGATGTTCACCCGCTGCCTCGGGCTGGAGCTGGCGCCGTTGGGCATCCGCTGCAACATCGTTGCCCCGGGGTCCACGCTGACCCCGATGCAGACCGGCATGTGGCAGGACGAGCACGGCGCCGAACGGGTGATCGCCGGCAACCTTGAGACCTACAAGGCCGGCATCCCACTGCGCAAGCTGGCCACCCCGGAAGACATCGCGCACTCGGCGATGTTCCTGCTCTCCGAGCAGGCCGGGCACGTGGCGATGACCGATCTGTATGTCGACGGCGGCGCCACCCTGCGCGGCTGAGGTCCGGTAGTGCCGGCCGCTGGCCGGCAACCTCATTCAACTTCAGACATCTCCCAACCCCCATCGAGGCTTGGCCTGACAGCCAACGCCCAATGATCAACCCACCATGGCGCATGAGCAGCCATCGCCTCCGCCTGGGCCGTCACTCGATCATCGGCCAGGCCTATGTCCTGACAACCACGACCTATCAGCGCCGCCGGCTCTTTGAAAGCGAAGCTGCAGCAGCATGTGTGATCGACCAGTTCCATTACATCGAACAACGCGGGCTCGTACGGTCACACGCATGGGTTGTCATGCCGGATCACGTCCACTGGATGTTCGAGCTGCGTGCAGCTCACCTTCCAGATGTCGCGCGCCGGATGAAATCGTCGAGTGCACTTGCCCTGAATCGCCTGGCGGGCCGTCGAAGTACGGTGTGGCAGCCCGGCTACTTCGATCATGCAGTGAGGACCGAAGAGTCGCTGGCGCGGCAGGCGCTGTATGTACTGGGTAATCCGGTGCGCGCCGGTCTTGCTGGGCAGATTGGCGAGTATCCGTATGCGTGGTCGGCCCGGGAGTGATGCCGGCCAGCGGCCGGCACTACCACAGCAGAACCGAAGCGCCGCGCAGATTCCGTTCCGGCGCGCAGAGCACCCGCGATGGTAGTGCCGGCCGCTGGCCGGCAACCACATGACCCGCGCAGAGATGCGTAGCTGCCGGCCAGCGGCCGGCACCATCATTCAATGTTCAGCGCGGCCATTCGCTGTTCAGCGCCGCTTGCGCGCTTCGGCCGTGGCCGGCCTGGATGTGATGCCGGCCAGCGGCCGGCACTACCACAGCAGAACCGAAGCGCCGCGCAGATCGCGTTCCGGCGCACAGAGCACCCGCGATGGTAGTGCCGGCCGCTGGCCGGCAACCGCATGACCCGCGCAGAGATGCGTGGCTGCCGGCCAGCGGCCGGCACTACCAATCAATGGTCAGCGCGGACATTCGCTGTTCAGCGCCGCTTGCGCGCTTCGGCCGTGGTCGGCCTGGATGTGATGCCGGCCAGCGGCCGGCACTACCACAGCAGAACCGAAGCGCCGCGCAGATTTCGTTCCGGCGCGCAGAGCACCCGCGATGGTAGTGCCGGCCGCTGGCCGGCAACCACATGACCCGCGCAGAGATGCGTAGCTGCCGGCCGGCGGCCGGCACTA
Source organism: Stenotrophomonas sp. YJH_SMC_94-11 (assembly GCF_059370435.1). Classification (NCBI taxonomy): domain Bacteria; kingdom Pseudomonadati; phylum Pseudomonadota; class Gammaproteobacteria; order Lysobacterales; family Lysobacteraceae; genus Stenotrophomonas; species Stenotrophomonas sp. YJH_SMC_94-11. The sequence continues at coordinate 520,732 of NZ_JCAFTR010000002.1, forward strand.
CCAATCAATGGTCAGCGCGGCTTGCGTGTCCGTTTCGGCTTTGCGGTATCACCGCCGCTGGCGGCGCTGTCCTGCAGCGCCTGCAGCCAGGACAACGTGTCCACATAGTCGATGAAGTGGCGCAGGTAGCCGGGGCTGGTGGCCTGCATCGTGTCGAGCATGCGTTGCACCAGCACTGCCGAGTTCAGTGGGCCGCCATCGGCCGGGGCCTCGGCGCGCAGCGAGCGGCGCACCTGCAGTTCGCTGCGCAGCTCCGACCATTCGCGCTGCACCTGCTGCAGCATCGGCACCTGTGGGTAATGCGGCAGCGAGCGCGACCCCGCATCGAGGTCACGCACCAATGCGCGCAGGCCTTCCAGCGCGGGCGGCTTACTTGCCATCCGCCGCCTTGGGCTTGGGGATCGGCGCGATTTCCACACGGCGATTGCGCGCGCGGCCTTCCTCATTGGCGTTGGAACTGACCGGCTGCTCGCTGCCGAACGCGGCGGCGAACACGGCGTCAGCCGGTACGCCATCGGCGATCAGGGTGCGTGTCACGGTCAGCGAACGCTGCGCGGACAGCTCCCAGTTGTCGGCGAAGCGGCGGTTGCCTTCGCGCACTGGCGCATCATCGGTAAAGCCGCTGACCATCAGGATCTCTTCGCGGCTGCCCAGATAGGCGGCCAGCGGTGCGGCCAGGCTGCGCAGCAGCTCCTGGCCTTCCGGCTGCAGCTGGTCCGAGTTCAGTGCGAACAGCACGCTGCCGCTGATGCCGATGCGGCCATCGACCAGGGTCACGCGACCGGCGGCCAGTGGGCCGGCCAGCGCCTGTTCCAGCGTCTGCAGGCGCTTGGCTTCGGCCTGGCGCTGCTTCACTTCCTGGTCCAGCCGCTGCGACAGCTCCAGCTGCACCGCGACCACACCGACCAGTATCAGCACGAACGCACCCAGCAGCACCGACATCAGGTCGCCGAAGGCGGCCCAGATCGGTGCGTGCGAGCCGCCATCGACCTCCAGCTCGTCGCTCATGCGCTACCGGCCTTGCCGCGGCGCGTGGCCAGCTGCTGCAGTTCTTCCATCACCTGCTTCTGCGACAGCAGGCTGAGGTCGACCACCTCGCGCGCCTGCGCCACGTAATAAGCCAGCTGCTCATCGCTACGGGCCAGCGAGGCATCCAGCGCGCCACCGATCTGTTCCAGGCGGCCGGAAAGCGCGGTGGCGGCACTGCCGAACTGCGCGACCGCTTCACCGAAGGCGCCGGCCAGCTGGCCGACGTCACCCGCGCTGCCGGTGAGTGCTGCCGCAATGCCATCCAGCTTGCCGGTCTCGGCCGCGATATGGTCGGTAAAGCGGTTGCCAACACGCTCCAGCAGCTCGGCCGAACCGCCAACCAGTGCGTCCACCGCAGTGCGCTGTTCGTGCGATGCGTGGTTGATTGCATCCAGCAGGGTCTGCACGGTGGCCAGCAGGCGACCACGTTCTTCCAGCATCGCGTTGTCACGCACCAGGCTTTCGGACAGCGTACTGCGCAGCTCGTTGATGACGTCGGCAGCAGCTTTCGGTGCCGCTGCCGCGGTCTGCAGCAGGGTGGACACTTCGGCCAGCGTGGCGCTGGCCTGCGCGCGCCCGTTCTCGCCGATCTGCTGTGCGGTCGCTGCCAGCGTGTCGCAGACCTGTTGCTGCTGTGCAGCCAGGCGTTCGCCATTGGCCTGCAGGCGCTCGGCCAGCTCGGTGGAAACGTGCTGCAGGGCATCGCTCCAGCGCTGCAGGCGCTGTTCGTCGCCAGCCTGCAGCTGCGCATGCAGGGTGGCGTGGGCCTGCTGGAGTTCGGCGCTGACCGCGTCCCAGCGCGCTTGGCGCTGCTGTTCGCGGCTGTCCAGGCTGGCCTGCAGTTCGGCGTGCGCAGTCGCGGCGGCAGCCTGGGCGGCTTGCCACTGCTGCGAGCGCTGCTGTTCGTGGTCCTGCAGCAGCGACTGGCTGGCGTCGTGGCGCTGCTCCAGTGCCTGCAGCAATGCCTGCGCACGCTCGTCCAGCTGCTGGCCGGCCGCCAGCAGCGCCTGCTGCTGGCGCTCGACCAGCGCGCTGTTCAGTGCCTGCTGCTGCTCGATGGCGGCGCGCCAGGCCTCGGCGTTGCCGTTGGCATCGGCCTGCAGGCGCTCGCCGATACGCGCGACGAGTGCTTCGGCGTGCGTGCCCTGGCCATCGCTGAAGGCCTGCAGGTGCTGGCGCAGATCACTCACCAGCGCCTGCTGCGCCTGGGTCTGTTCACTCACCACCTTGGCCCAGCTGGCTTCGGTGGCGACCCGGCTGCGTTCGAAACCGTCGCTCAGGCCCGCCAGCTGCTGTTGCACGGCGCGCTCGACACGGGCATGCAACGCTTCGCCATGGTGAGCCAGACCGGCCAGGGTGGTTTCAGCCATCGGCTGCAGCGCGCCACCGATGGCCGCGGCACTGGCTTCGGCACCTTCGCGCAGCGACTGCTGCAGCGACAGGGCCAGGCGTTCCTGCAGCGCTTGGCTCTGGGTCAGGAACTCGGCCTGGCCAGCCAGCAGGCGCTCATTGGCGGCCGCACTGTGCTGTTCAAAGGTGCTGGTCATCGCCTGCAGGCGGTCGACCAGCGCCGGCAGCGCGGCGGACTGTGCCTGCAGCAGGCGCAGCGATTCGGCGCGCTGCCAGGCCTGCGAATACGGGTGCAGGTCGCCGGCAATGGCGCGGTCAAGCTGCTGCACGGCCTGCAGGCGGTCGCGGCGCAGCAGCGCAGCCAACAGGCCGAGCATCGCCGAGCTGGCCACGCCGGCGATCGAGGTACCGAAGGCCACCGCCAGGCCCTGCACCGGCGAGGCCAGCGAGCCGCGGATCGCGGCCATGTCGGTCGCGCTCTGCAGGGCCAGGCCGGTGCCACGCAGCGTGTCCATCATGCCCAGCAGGGTACCGAGCATGCCCAGCAGCACCAGCAGGCCGACCAGGTACGGGGTCAGCACCGGTGCGGGCAGGGCGGTGCGCTCGCCTTCCACGCGCAGGCGCACGGCGTTGCGCAGGCCTACCGGCACGCGCTCCAGCCATGGGGCGAGGCTTTCCTTCGCGCTGGACAGGTCATTCAGTGCGGCGCGCAGGCCGTTGCTGGCCTGGCGGTAGCGGTACAGCTCCACGCCGCCGGCGATGTAGCAGGCCGCAATGATCGCCGCCACCGCTGCACCCAGCGGATGCACCGAAACGTAGCCAATGCCGATCCAGCACACGGCCAGCAGGCCGACAAGGAAAACAACGACATGGAGAGCAGTTCTGGACATGGTGTTCCGGTCAGTGGGAGCGCAGGGCGTCTTGCAGCCCTTCGATCGGGTGGAAGCGCAGCTGCAGCTCGGCGAGCAGCAGCGTGCGCATGTCATGGCGGAAGGCCGCGCGCCAGCCGGGCTGGCCATGCACGCGTTCAAAACGGGCGCCGAGCACCGCCGGCGCGGTGGCCAGCAAGCTGTGCTCGCGCGGGGTGAGTGTCTGTTCCATCACCGCATCAACCTCGGCCAGTCGCGCCAGCTCCGGCGAGACCTGTACCAGCTGGTCGCGCAGGCGGCCGCGCAGGCGCCCGGTGGCGGTCTGGATGGCCTGCTGCAGCACCCGGTAGCGCTGGCGCAGCGAAGCGAAGTTGGGTGCGGCAGCGGCCTCGGCCAGGTCCAGCAGGCGCTCGGCCTCGGCGTCCTCGCGGATCGAGGCCAGCAGGCTGGCATGGGCCTGGGCGCAGTCGGCCAGTACATCCTCGGCCCGCTCGGCAGCTTCGCCGGGCTCGGGCAGGCGTCCGCCCAACGCGCCGGACAGGGCCACGGCACGGCTCCAGTCCACCCACTGGCCGAGGCGATCGGTCAGGGCGGGACTGCTGGCCGGCATCGCGCCGTCGCTGAGACGGGCGAGCAGGCGGAGGAACTCCGGTCCACCCAGGACCGGCTGCGCTGCGTTCGCCATCAAGGGGTGAGGGGCCAAAAACCGTTGATTTTACAACCAGATGACCCCGGCTGGATGAAGGCGGGGCCTGGGTGGCGGTACCCACAGGCGCGACAAGGCTTAGAATGTCCGGCTGCATCCCCCCGTTCGACCCCTGGAGTACCCCCATGACTGTTGCGCAGTTCTACCCGATCGGCACCCCCGGACAGCCCTGGGGCGACGCGGAACGCGCACAGTGGCGGGCCCGCCAGCAGCGCCAGCGCAGCTACCACGATGACGTGGTGGCCGCCCTTGAGCGCCTGGACGACAGCGTTTTCGACGTGATCCAGTACGGCCAGCTGGACTATGCACCGGACCATTACCCGCTGTTCGCCGTGGTCAACCACGACTGGAACCCGGCGCTGCCGACCGCGCTGATCACCGGCGGCGTGCATGGCTACGAAACCAGCGGCGTGCACGGCGCCCTGCAGTTCCTGGAACAGCAGGCCGAGCGTTACCTGGGCCGGCTGAACCTGATCGTCGCGCCATGCGTCAGCCCGTGGGGCTACGAGCGCATCCAGCGCTGGAACCCGGATGCGATCGATCCGAACCGTAGCTTCCGTGACGGCGGCCAGATCAAGGAAGCCGCCGCACTGATGGCCTGGGTGGGCGAGCGCAAGGCGAACCTGCTGGTGCACCTGGACCTGCACGAGACCACCGACAGCGACCTGAACGAGTTCGATCCGGCGCGCTGCGCGCGCGACGGCAAGCCGTTCGAGCGCGACACGATTCCCGATGGCTTCTATGTGATCGGCAACAGCGAAGATCCGCAGGCCGAGTTCCAGAAGGCCCTGATTGCCGCAGTGGCGCCCATCACCCACATCGCCCCGGCCGATGCCGACGGCAACCTGGTCGGCCTGCCGCTGCAGTCGCCGGGCGTGGTCTGGGGCGAGTCGCGTTCGATCGGCGCCTGCGCCGGCTTCACCGACGCACGCTTTGCCAGCACCACCGAGGTCTACCCGGACAGCCCGCGCACCAACCCGCAGGAATGCAACGACGCCCAGGTGGCGGCGGTGTGTGCGGGCCTGGATTTCGCCCTGGCGGCGCAGTAGCGCGCCACGTTGCGGGCGGTGACCGGCATCAGCCGGTGCCGCTTCTTCGCCGGCGTGGCGGCCACAGCCGGCGAACCCGACGGGCGGCATCCGGCAAACACATCCAGATTACGCTGGTACACCGTGCTGCTGACCCCGAACAGGCCCAGCAGCGAGTGGAAGATGTTGTCGTGGCTGTGCGCCCGGTGCAGCGCATTCCCACGCAGGCAGGCCATGTCCAGGCCCGCGTTGCGGCTGAACTCCGTTGAGAGCCACATCACCATCGGCACCTGGGTCTGTTCGCGCGGGGCGATGAAGTAGGGCGTGCCATGCAGGTACATGCCGCGTTCGCCGAGCGACTCGCCGTGGTCGGACACATAGATCAGCGCAACGTCGCGCCGGTCCGAGTAGCCTTGCAGCAGGTCGATGGTCTCCGCCAGTACCCGGTCGGTATGCACCAGGGTGTTGTCATAGGTGTTGACCAGCGCCTCGTTGCTGCAATGCTGGATCTGGTTGCTGTCGCAGGTCGGGCTGAAGGCCCGCGAGGCAGCCGGATAGCGCTCGAAGTAGGTCGGGCCGTGGCTGCCCAGCTGATGCAGTACGACCAGGCCGTCGCCGTTGATCGCGTCGATGCGTGTGCCAAGCTGGTGCAGCAGCACGTCGTCGTAGCAGGTGCTGTCGGTGTTGACGCACTGGCCCGCCACCTTCAGCGCAGGCATGTCCTCGGTCGGCACGCGCTCGCACACGCCCTTGCAGCCGCCATTGTTGTTGTTGCGCCAGAGCACGCTGACGCCGGTACGCTGCAGGATGTCGAGCATGTTCTCCTCGGTCGCCGCGCGAACGTCGTCGTATTGCTGGCGGGTCATCTGCGAGAACATGCACGGCACCGAGATGGCCGTTGCGGTTCCGCACGAGGAGACATCACTGAAGCTGATGACGCCTTCCGTGCGTGAGAGCCGGGGATTGGTTGCGCGTGGGTAGCCGTTGAGCTGGAAGTTCTGTGCCCGCGCGGTCTCGCCGACGACCATGACCACCAGCTTCGGGCGTGGGCCCGGAACGCGCCGCGCGTCCGTGCCGATCGGGCGCAACGGTTGCTGGCGGGTGCTGTAGAGGCTTTTCAGGTAACCGTGGGTATGGCGCATCACGTTCAACGGCAGCACCTGGTCGCGGATGTAGCGGTTATTTCGCAGCAGTGAGGAGTAGTCCTTGTAGAACGCAAAGCCGATCACCAGCAGCATTACCAGTGACGCCAGGACGTTGGCCGGCCACACCAGCAGCGACCGTATCGAACCCGCTCCGCTGGCGGTGCGCACCAGGGCAAGCCCTGCAGCGGGCAGCACGCCCAGCGCCAGCAGGGTCAACAGCAGCGGCAGCGAGAGATAAGCGTTCAGTTCGGCCTGGTTGGTCTCGAACACGTTCTGCACCATGCTGCGGTCGATCAGCACGTTGTAGTGCAGCATGAAGTAGCTGCAGCCGGCGCTGACGACAACCAGCAGCACCAGCAGCGGCTTGCGCACGAAGGGTAGCGCCAGCAGTGGCGTCAGCATCAGATTGAACAGGCAGAACAGCAGCAGCGGCAGGGTGGCCAGGAACAGGATGCTGCGCACACCGTTGAGATCGATCAGTTCCCACAGCGACTTCCAGAGGGCGATGTTTCCAATCGTGGTGAAGAAAAACGCTGCGGCCCAGACCAGGATGATCGGATGGGGCCGTGGAAAACGGAGGCATTGACGCACGAGCAGGGTCCGCGGAACAGGAGTGCGCGCAGTATCGAAACGGCCTTATCAGGAAGTTGTCAGGATTGCCGGCCTAGCCCAGCAGGATCACGCCCCACACCGCGCCGACCATCAACAACGCGGTGGTCTGTGCGGCGCTGCCCATGTCCTTGGCGTTCTTCGACAGCGGGTGCTGCTCCAGCGAGATGCGATCAACCACGGCCTCGATTGCCGAGTTGAGCAGTTCCACCAGCAGGCTGATGAAGCAGACCGCCAGCACCAACGCGCGCTCGGTTGTACTGATGTCCAGCACGAACGCCGCAGTGATCAACAGCGCGTGCAGCAGCAGCAGCTGGCGAAAGGCGGCCTCGCCGCGGAAGGTCGCGATGAAGCCATCGCGCGAATGGACCAGGGTGTGCAAGATGCGGCTCAGGCCGGTCTTGCCGTGCGGATACTTGCCGCTGTGCTTGGGGTGCTGCATGCCGTTCTCGAGGTTGGGACAACCCCGAGCATGTGCACGCCACTGTCAGGAATACGTCAGATGCGGGCCGCAGGCCAGTGCAGGGCGAACCGGCAGCCGCGCTCCGAGGACTGTACCGTCATTGTCCAGCCAAGGTGTTCGACGATGCGCTGCACGATGGACAGTCCCAATCCTTCGCCGCTGTGCGGTACCCCGGGCACGAATCGTTGGAACTGCTGCGGGTCGATGCTGGAGGGCAGGCCGGGGCCGGTGTCTGCGATGATCAGTGCGGTGGTGTCCAGGGTGATCCGGACCTTGCCCTGTTCGGTGTATTGGCAGGCGTTGCGCGTCAGGTTCCAGATCACGCTGTGTACCAGGTCCGGACTGGTGTGCATCGTTACCTCGCGACCGGGATCAACGGTGATGCCGACCGGCTTGCCGGCCAGCCAGGGCTGGCAGCGCTCCACGCAGGACTCGATCAACGGACGCAAAGCCACCTCGCTGCGCGGGACTGAGCCGGGGGAACGTGAGAGCAACAGCAGGCAGGACAACTGGCGCTGCATCTCCTGGGTGGTACGCAGGATGCGCTCCGCGCTGGGAACCAGATGGCTGTCAGGAGGAAGCTGGCAGGCAAGGGTTTCCGCAGCGCCGCCGATGATGGCCAGCGGCGTACGCAGCTCATGGCTGGCATCGCCGCTGAAGCACTGCTCCCGGTGCAGGAAACGCTCCAGTTCATCACTGTGCCGGGCAAAGGCACGGGCCAGAACACCGATCTCGTCGCGTGCGTCCTGGCAGGGAAAGGGCTTTCGCCCGCTCTGCACGGCATCGGCCAACTGCGTGATGGGCGCGATGACGTGCGACGCCACCTTGCGACCGATCAGGAAGGCGCCGAGCACGCAGATCGAAATGACCAGCGCTGCAAAGGCGTTGATCAGGTATTCCAGATAGCCATAAGGCGCCGCGTCCTGCAGCAGGTAGTAGCGCTGTCCGCCACTGTCGAACACGCGCAGGTGCCACTCGTTGGGTGCTGCTTCGCCGTGGTAGCCCAGGCCATACTGGCGCAGCACCACAGGTACGTTCCGGGCATCGTACAGTGCGCTGCCGGAGGGCAGGGCGGGGCGTTGGCCACGAGCCAGCTCGTCCTGCAGGCGGCGTACTTGGCTGTCCTGGGTGCGTCCAACGACGGCGGCCCGTACCTGGTCGTAGTCCACCTGTTCGGCCAGAACGATGAAGCCCATGGCGCCGGCCATCAGCAGCACGAACGAAATCGTGATGCGGGTGCGCAGGGTCAGGCGCCGGTAGAGAGCGGCGGGGGTCACGCCGGCATGCGCCAGCCGACGCTGTGCACCGTGGCGATCAGCGTGGTGTCGAAACTGCGGTCCACCTGCAGGCGCAGCTCATGGATGTGGGTACGCAGCGCGCCGCCGTCCGGTGGCTCGTCGCCCCAGACCAGGTATTCCATCTCCTGCTTGCGGACCACGGCGGGTGCCGCGCGTACCAGGCACAACAGGAGCTTGTGCGAGGTGGGCGTCAGCGCGATGCAGCGTCCCTGCCGCCAGGCCTGCGGCGACCGCGTATCGACCTGCAGGTCCTTCCACGCCAGTACGCTGTCGACCTGGCGGCCCTGGGCGCGTCGCACCAGGGCCTTGATCCGCGCATCCAGCTCCTTCAGCGAGAAGGGCTTGACCAGATAGTCATCCGCGCCCAGCGCCAGGCCCTGCACGCGGTCTTCGACCGGATCGCGCGCCGTCAGCATCAGGATCGGCACCGGATTCTGGAACTCCTGGCGCAGCTTCCGGCACAGCGCCATCCCGTCCAGGCGTGGCAGCATCAGGTCCAGCAGGATGGCATCGTAGTCGTTCTGCGTGGCCCGACGCAGGCCACTGGCGCCGTCACGGGCGTCGTCCAGCACATAGCCGAGCGGCTCAAAGAAGGCGTACAGGTTGGCAACCAGTTCGGGGTTGTCTTCGATGATCAGCAGGCGGGTCATTGCGAGCGTCCTTGCACGTGGCCGAACTCTGCCCGATCCCTTGCCGGATGCCAATGCCCTGGCTGAATGGATCGCAATCCGCGCTCGGCGTCCTCAAGACGTTCAGTTGGCCGGGCTGCGTGAATCGCGGATCGAATAGATCACCGAGAAGATCTTCCAGCCCTGTTCGGTGCGGACCAGCTGCCACATTTCCTTGCCCCAGTTGGTCTTCACCCCATCGTCGTGAAAGCTGTAGTCAAACGCTACCGAGGCCACATCGCCGTCCGTCTCGATCTTCGTGTTGGAGAATGTCTCTTCTTTCAGCTTCGGCGAGGCCACCGCCCCGTCAATCAGCGCGATGAAGTTGTTGGCGGGAATCTGCCGCGCCTTGATCGCATCGGGCTTGGCCTTGCGGATGTCCTGCAGGCGCGCGTCCTCGGAAACGAACTGCCAGCCGATATCTTCCGGCTTGTCAGAGAAGAACAGGCTCATGTAGGTCGGCTTGTCCTTGTTGATCAGCGAGGTGCGGAACGATTCGACCACCTGTTCGATGGCCTTGACGTCGGCAGGGGCGTTCTGCGCGGCTAAGACCGGCAGCCACGCCGGGAGCAGAAGGACGAGGGCGGCGAAGCGTGCACGTGCGTTGGGCATCATGGGGTCCTGGGGAGGAATAGGTGGCGCTGGCGCATCAGCGCGCGTAGGTTCGCCAGAAGAGCACGTGGTCTTCGGTCCTGTTGATGGCGACGAAGACGGATTTTCCGGATTCGGGCGCGCAGCGAAAAACGCGGTACGACGCGCTGAGCGTCCCGTTGCCAGGCCACCAGTATCGATTGAATGCAACAGGATCACTGTTGTTGAATGTGGTCGCCTGGCAATCCGCAGGCAGCTGCAGTGGTATCGCAGCGGGCTTGGTGAAGGCCAGCGCGCTGGTGTTGGAGTCGAGGTCATGGACCTCGCGCAGATCGGTCGCCGCTTGCGGCACCCAGCCGGGAATCCACCCCTTGTTCACCCTGTCGGAGTCAAGCGCCTCCTGCAGGGTGTCGAACGAACTGTCCATCACCATACCGCAGGCGCATAGCGCGCTACAGAACGTCACGACAATGGCGCGCCTGGCCCATGCAACGGGGCTGCTCATCCTCGTCATGCTCTGCGGAAAGCAGCCTACCCACTTCCTAGGGCGGCAAGCGCTTGAGCCGCGCTTCCAGCCCCGGTCGTACAGCCGGTCGCAGGGTTCTGCATGGCGCTGCGCCTTGCGCGCGTACTGCTGCATGAACAGGCCGATCTCCTGCGCGATCCTGTCCTTCCGGCCCTTGCCTGCCATCGACGGGCGTCCCTGTGTCCATCCTGAATCATCGGTCGGCGCACGCTAGCACGGATGACGGGCGCCGCAACAGGCCGGTTTGACGTTGAGGAAGGTCTGCGCGGATGATGCGCGGGCGCGCGGCGCAGGAGGGGATCTGTCAATGAGGACATTGATGTGGGGGCTTGCCGGCCTGTTCCTGGCGTACGTTGCCGGTTGCTCGGCAATCTCGGCGTGGCATTCCCGCGCGCTTGCCTCGGTTCGGCCGGGGGCGGGCAAGGCTGAAGTACTCCAGGCGCTGGGGCAACCTGACGTGGTGGAGCACGCCGGTGCTCCCTTTACCCGCTATGCCAGCCGTGGATGCAGTGGTCGCTGTGCGCAGCGATGGTGGTATGAGAACCGGCTGGGCCTGGATACCGAAGCCTGGTCGGTGGAGCTGGATGCTTCCGATCGCGTGCTCACAACGTCGCGCTTGACGTCACCCTAGAAGACCGCGACGAACGCATGCGCATCCATCGACCTTTCATCTTCATCGCAAGCCTGGCCCTGATGGCGTTGTGCGGGCTGATGGGCGTGCTGGTGCTCATCCATGGCTTCAACGAGCAGGGCCTGCGCTGTGGCAGGCTGTGCTCACTGGAGGTCTCCCTCCGCCTGCTCTTCGGTGATCGGGGATACGAACTGCTGGTGGCGATGGGACTGTTTGCCACAGCGCTGATGTGCGCGTATATCGCACTGCGGGAGGGCATGCATGCCGGGCGGCCGCGAAGGCAGGTACAGCGTCGGGGGCATAAGCGCCGCGATCGTCACAGCCCAGGTCGTGAAGTATCCCTCCGCGCGGCGTTCTGCCGCGCGGAGGGACACCGCACGAGGTGTCAGCGATGCAGCGCGTCGATGATCAGCCCGGTGGCGATCTCCACCAACAGGTACTCGTTATCGGACTGCCGGACCCAGCGCCGGTCGCGGCCCGGCTCGCGCAGGTCATAGCGCGCGTAGTCGTCCACCCAGTAGCGGCGGTCCACTTCGGCCCAAGGCAGGCGGTCGCCACGACGCCAGGCCTTCTTCTGCCAGCCCGGCGGCGGCGCATCGCGGTTGTGCGGGCCACCTGCATGCGGCGGCGGGCCGTTGCCGCGGGCGTGGTGCGGCGGATCGGCGAAGGCGGGGGCCGCGGCCAACGCGGTGGCTGCGCTCAATGCGATGGCAAGCAAACGTGTGGTCTTCATGGGGATGCCTCCGTCATGGCCGCAGCATGCGGCGCTGTGGCGGGAATATAGGGCAGTCAGTGTGAATGAATACGGGTGTGCGCGGCACTTTCCTGAACACACAGCGTGACGTGCAGTCGCCGCCCCGGAACGGATCAACGGGCCCCGTCCGGGGCCGGACCCAATGCGCCCCAGCCGCCGCCCAGTGACAGGAACAGATCCATCTGGCGATCGATCCGGTCCGCGCGCGATGCGGCCAATGCGGACTCCGCATCTGCCAGCGCGGCCTGGGCCGAAAGCACATCGAGAAAATCGATCCTGCCGAAACGGTAGAGCTGCTGCGCCTGTCCCGCGGCCCGCGCTGCGTCCCCACGCGCCTGTGCCAGGCTGCGCTCGCGTTCAAGCGCCTGGGTGCAGGCAGAAAGCGCTGTCTCGGTCTGGCGAAGTGCCTGCAGCACCGCGCCGTCAAAGGAAGCAAGAGCCGTATCTGCATTGGCACCGGCCGCTGCGATGCGGGCCTTGGCCACGCGGCGGTTGGGCCAGTGCCATGACAGCAGCGGCCCGGCGCTCGCCCCGAAACTGTCGGCGGAAAGCAGCTGCCGTCGCATGCCCGCCGTGCCCAGGGACGCGCCCAGGGTGACCCGCGGATAAAGTTCCGCAGTCTCTACGCCGATCATCGCTGTGGCCGCGGCAAGGCTACGCTCCGCGGCACGTATGTCGGGGCGCCGCTGGAGCAGCTGCCAGCCGTCACCGACCGGCAGCGCCTGCTCCAGCTCAGGGGGCTGGGGGCAGGCTTCGGCCTCCCTGGGATAGTCTGCCGGGACCCTGCCCATCAGTGCGGCCAGTTCGAACAGTGCTGCCTGGCGTTCTGCCAGCAGGTGCGGTACCGCCGCCGCGCTCCGGTTGACCGCGGCTCCGGCACGGCTGACATCGAAGTCCGTTCCACGCCCGCCTGCAGCCAGGCGACGGGTTGCCTCCAGCGTGGCGCGCTGTATCGCCAGCACATGCCGGGTCGCAGCGAGGGTGTGATTGCTTGTGCAGATCTGGAGATAGGCACGGGTGACAGCCGCAGCGACGACCACGCGGACCTGGTCCCGTGCCGCAGCGATGGCCTGCGCGTCGGCGTTGGCGGCTTCGATGCCGCGGCGGATGCCGCCTGCAAGATCCAGTGGATAGGAGAGGTGAAGGCCCAGCGCATAGGACTGCGGCGCGGCCGACGCCAGGGTGTAACCACCGGCATGGGTGAGCGTGCCCGATACATCCACGTCGGCCTGCAGGGCACCGCGCGCGCGATACTCCAGCACGGCAGCGCTGGCGCGCCGAAGGTTGGCATCGGCGGCGCGCAGGTCGGTATTGGCCGCCAGTGCATCGCGTACGTAGGCGTCAAGCTGGGGGTCGCCATACAGTTCCCACCACCGATCCGGTGGTGGGTCGTGGCTGAACGATGCCTCTTTGCCCGAGACGAACGCCTGCGCCGCGCGTGTGGAGGCAGCGACGGCATTCGCAGGCAGGTGATAGTCGGGGCCGGAGACGCAGGCCGTCATCGGCAGCAGCAGGGCAAGCAGCCCACCGCGTAGTGTTCGCAGGCTCACTTGCAGGTTCCCTGTGCCGAGGGCGTGATGGTCACACTCGCAGTGCGACCGACGATCAGGCGGGTATCCGGCCGCGCATCGTCAATGCGGATGCGTACCGGGATCCGCTGTGCCAGCCTCACCCAGGTGTAGGTCGGTGCCACCGCCGGCAGCAGGTTGTGGGTGCTTGAGCGCTGATCGTCGGCAATGCCGGCGGCGATGGTATCCACGTGCCCGCGCACGTCGTGGTCGTCGCCCATCAGCCGGGCCACGGCGGCATCGCCCTCGGTGATGCAGGCCAGCTTGGTTTCCTCGAAATAGCCCTCGATGCGCAGGCTGCGGGTGTCGATCAGCGCCAGCGCCTGTGCCCCCGGCTGCAGGTAGTCGCCCGCGTGCAGGTCCAGGTTGGTGACGATGCCATCGGTGGTCGCACGCACCTCGGTGCGTTGCACGTTGAGCTGGGCAACGCGCTGTTCGGCCCGTGCCTGCGCCAGCGCTGCCAGCTCGGTATCGACCTTGGCGGCATTGCGTTCGCGGGTTTCCGAAGCGACCAGGTTGCCCAGTGCGTTGTCCCGCGTCGATTCGCGGCGGGCCAGCGCCAGCGTGGCGCGTGCGCTGCTGGCCGCTGCGTCGGCCTTCTCAAGTGCGGCAGCGAAGCGCGGCTGGTCCAGCACCAGCAGCAGCTGTCCGGCGCTCACCCGCTGGTTGTCGTGCACCAGCACCTGGGTGACCAGCCCCCCCATGTCTGATGCAACGCGCACCACGTCGGCGCGCACCCGTCCATCCCGCGTCCACGGGCGTGTTTCGTAACGCTTCCAGATGGACAGTGCGGCAACGACAGCAATCGCGAATACAACCAGGGTTGCGCTCCAGCGCCCGATGACAGCAAGCGTGTGTTTCATCTCATTTCTCGAACAGGGGCGCGAGCCGGATCATCAGCTCCGCCAGGATCACGAACAGGGACAGGCCCACCAGTGGTCGCGCGGCGAACAAGCGGTACAGGCCGAGACTGGCGAGCAGGCGCGAGGTCAGCATCGACAGCGCCAGCGCGGCGGCGGCCACGGCGAGAAGGCCGGGGATCAGCACGCCATCAATCGAAAGATCAGGAAGCATGAGGTCAGCGCCGGTGGGTGAACAAAGGTACGAGAAGGTCGCGGCGCAACCCGCAGAGCAGGTGCGACAGATGCTCCCGATCAGCCCCGCTGCTGGTCACCACTGCTTCGCGCATTCGGTCCAGCAGTTCCAGAAGATGGGTGTCGATAGGGCGCGGCGGGTGAGCACGAACCCTGAAATGCTCGGCGAGGCGTTCGATCAGCAGTGCTTGAAGCGCCCGGACCTGCGGATTGTCCAGGCAGCTTTCCAGTGCGCGGAGTTGGCTGGATGCACGTGCCGCACGAACATCCGCAAACAATGCCCGCACGTCGTGCGCGGCGCTGGAAAGGCCCTGCAGCCTGGGAGCGAGCAGCCCGATTCGATCCAGCATGCGGCTGAGCCAAGCGCGGGTCACGCCACCTTGTCCGGCGGCGTGTCGTGCGATATCCCGACGGATCGAACGCTCCAGCCGTGCGCGGTTGCGGCCCGCATCGGCGGTCTGGAACAGCTGCATGCTGCACAGTGCCACCGTCGTACCGACGAACAACGCAACGCTGTTGTTGAGTGCGCCGACGATGTTGATCGCATTGGTCGCACCCAGGCCGGCGATGAGCGGGAAGGTCAGCACCACGCCCAGCGCGGCCATGATGAAGGGCGGCCGGGCCAGGAACGATCCGCACAGCAGCAGTACCGGCGCCAGCGCGGCGACCAGGCCGGCGATACCCGACAGCGAAGGAATGATCACCAGGGCGTACACAAGACCGACGGCGACACCGATGGCGGAGCCGACCAGGTAGCGCATGACATGCGGCGCAGGCGCTTCGATCGTGCCGAACAGCACGCACGCCGTGCCGATGATGGACACCGCCGTGGCGCCCTCCGACCAGCCGGTGACGATCCACAGAACGCAGCTCAGCAGGATGCCCACGAACGCGCCCAGCGCGCTGCGCAGGGCAAGCTGATGATCCCGGTGAAGCGCCGCACCACGCGCATGTCGCGCAAGGCGAGCAGGTACATGCAGGCGCCAGTCGGGCCGGGCAGTGTGCAGTTGCGCCTGCAGCACGCGGCAGTCGGCGTGGGCCAGGTCGAGCTCGGCCTGTTGCGTGGCGAGGCTGGCCTGCAGCAGATCGCGCCAGCCGCTTGCATCCATTGTGCCGGCCTGCGGTGAACGCAGCCGAGCGATGGAATCTTCCACCGCGCTGGACAGCATCAGCACGTCCAGCATCCGGTCATGCAGGGCGCGCAGGATCTGCACCTGGGCCACGCCGTGGGCGCTGTCGAAGGGCAGGTGGATCGACAACACGTGCAGATCAAGCAGGTCGGCTGCCACTTTCGAGCGGTCCGTCACCAGCACCGTGTCCGATGCACCGGCGCGCATGTCCCGTGTCCATCGTTCCGCATCATCCAGCACGGCAGCAACCCGTGCGTGCACGCGCGACGAAACCCGGCGCGGCAGCACCAGCCCATGGACCAGCGTTGCGGCCAGGATGCCGATGGCGATTTCCTGCACCCGCGTGATGGCAATGGTGAACACGTCTGCCGGCACCATCACCGCAGGAAACCCGATCAGGCTGGTGGTATAGCCGGCCAGCAGAAACGCATAGGCACGCGGCGTGCGGTCGAGCATTGCCAGATACAGGCAAAGCGACATCCAGGTGGCGAGCGCGGCGCTCAGCACCAGGGGTGCATTGGCGAAGCGTGGCACCAGCGCGACGGTGGCGACGGCCCCGCCCACGGTACCGAGCAGGCGAAACAGGCCGCGGCTCAGTGTCGCCCCGGAAAGGGGCTGCGACACCAGATAGACCGTGCCGATCACCCAGAACGGGCGATTCAGGCCGATCCGCAGAGAGACATACAGCCCCAGCGACGTGGCGAGCAGGCATTTGAGCGAGAACAGCACTGCTTCCTGGTCGGTCCTGAGGGCAGGGCTTTTCAACCGGGCGAATGCCTGGAACACATGGGGACGGAAAGGGGTAGGGGAGGGCATGCGGCTCATGCTAGTGATCGGCCGCCATGGCGAATTTCGCTACAATGACAATCAATCGCTAAAACCGGTCAATGTGAGAATGGCTCGCATTTCGCTCCCCGGCTTTGACCTCGACCCGGACGAGACCGATCGCCCGGCGGTCGCCAGCCGCCTGCAGGTGGCCGAGCACGACGCGGAAATTCCCGTGCATGAGCACCGCAAGGGCCAACTGATTCTTGCGCTGCATGGGGCGGTGACCTGCGAAGTGGCCAACGCGTTGTGGATCGTGCCGCCCCAGTGTGGCGTCTGGATTCCGGGCGGCATGCCCCACAGCAACCGCGCCACCGCCAACGCGCGCCTGTGCTACCTGTTCGTCGAACCCGGCATCGTCGACCTGCCGGCGCAGTGCGTCACGCTGGCGATCTCCTCGATGCTGCGCGAGATGATCCTGCACCTGGCCGACGCGCCGCTGGACTACCCGCATGGCAGCCACACCGACCGGTTGGCGCGGGTGCTGCTGGACGAACTGGTGCAGATGCCGGCCGAGCATCTGTCGCTGCCGGTCAGCCATCACCCGAAGGTGCGGGCGTTGGCGGCGGCGCTGTCGGCGGATCCGGCAGATCGCAGCACCATCAGCCAGTGGGCGGTGCGCCTGGCCCTGGGCGAGCGCACATTGACCCGGCTCATCGAACGGGAAACGGGCTTGTCCTTCGGGCGCTGGCGGCAGCAGCTGCACCTGCTCATCGCCATTCGAGAACTTGCCGCGGGCGCACCGGTACAACGCGTTTCCGAGACGCTGGGCTATGAGTCGGTGACGGCCTTCATCACCATGTTCAAGAAAGCGCTTGGCCTTTCCCCGGCGCGGTACTTCGCGGTGCGCCTGCGCGGGCAGTAGCGGGGAACAAAGGTGGAAGCAGTTGCCTGGAACGGCTACTTCGAGGTGTCGGAGACCGATTGAATCGCGGCCACCACCGCAGCAGGGTCCTCGCGCTGGAGGGTGTGGCCGGTTGCCAGGTAGCGATGCCAGCCGCGCGTGAATCCCGAAAAGAGCAGGGCGTGCTGTGCTTTCCAGAGCGCCTTGCCCGCTGCGGTTTCTTCGAAGAACAGCGGTTCGGCAGCCAGCTGGGTTGCAGTCAGCAGCGCTACCGGCACGTCCGGCATCGTGCGCGGGGTTTCCGCACCGGGTGCATCCAGCTGTTCGGTCAGCACGGCATAGTCGGCGGCCATGGCCGGCGGCAGCATTGCCTGCAGCTGGGCATCGTCTGCCTGCACGCGTGCACTGTCGGCCTGCTTGAACGCATGGCGCTGCCCCATCGTGGCCGGGTCCACCAGCACCAGGCCCTGCAGGCGCTCCGGATGGCGGCGTGCAAACTCCGTGGCCAGCAGGCCGCCATAGGAGTGACCCACCAGCACCACGCGGCGACCGGGTGCGAGCGTATCGATCACGGCCGTGAGATCGGCCAGATGCGCATCGATGCGCTTGGGGTGACCGTCGCTGCCGGACTTGCCGAGTCCTGCACGGGCGTAGGTGATGCTGTGATAGTTGCGCCCCAGACCCGCGACCACCTCCTTCCAGGCGCCCGCGCCCTGGCCGAAACCGGATTCAAAGACCACGGTGATCGGGCCTGACCCCGTTTCTTCGGCCTGCAGTGCGTAAGCGCCTCGATCCACCTGGATTTCCCCTGCGTGCGCGGTGCCCACTGCGGCCATCATCGCGGCCAGCGCCCACAACGTCACTCGGCTGCTCTTCATTGCCGTTCCCCTGGGCCGTGCGCGTGCCAGCCCTTCCGATGGGTCAGGTCTGCAGCGGAGTGCCACAGCCTGCCGACCTCGCGACGGGTCGTGCTGGTAATGTAGTGAGGTATAACACCTACTCCCTGTGCAGGAAGTCATGGTGCATGAGGTCGCTGCGCCTGCGCTGCTGGTTCTTCCGCCCCCCCTATCAACGCGGCTGACCTTGCCGGCATCTGGTGCGTCGGATCTGACGCTGCTTTTGCCCTTTGTCGCCGGCGTTGCAGCAGTTGGAGGAAGGGATGCCGGCAATCTATTAGGTTGCATTGGGTATCGTCTGCGCTATGGTTGGAATTCAAACTGTGTATTGAGCCCTATGAAGCTGACGCGCGGATGGTTTCTTGCACTATCTGTAATGTGGCTGGCCATTTTCACTTTGATGCTGTGGCTTGACCGAATCTGGGATGCGTGTGGCGCGTTGCTAGCTGCGACAGCCTTCTTTCTCGTTGCCTTGAGGAGAAAGCAGCATTTGGCTGGTGGATCACAAGAGTAGCGTGCCTTCTCAGCCCCCTCTTCGAAGAGGGGGCTTGAGAATTTTGACTCCACCGGTAATCGCACCCCGCTGACCACTTCGGCAGGCACCGCCAGCTACACCTATCCCCCAACCAGCCATCGCCTGGCTGCGGTGGATGGCGAGGTGCGCAACCATGACGCAGCGGGGAATACCACCAGCATCGGCAGCAAGACGTTCATCTACAACGATGCGAACCGCATGAACGCGGTGAGGCAGGGTGATGCCGTGCTGGAAAGCTACGGTTACAACCATCGCGGTGAGCGCGTGCTGCGCACCCCGGCCGGTGGCGCGGCGCAGATCACGCTGTACGACGAGGCAGGACAGTGGCTGGGCAACTACTCGGCCACGGGCCAGGCGCAGCAGCAGGCCATCTGGCTGGATAACTACCCGGTGGCGCTGATCAATGTGCCGGCTACCGGCGTGCCGGAGTTGGCCTACGTCCAACCAGATCATCTGGGCACGCCGCGCGTGGTGATCGATCCGGTACGGAATGTCTCGATCTGGGAGTGGAGCAACAAGAGCGAAGTGTTCGGCAACCAGATCCCAAGTGCCGATCCAGATGGCGATGGTGTGGCATTCGAGCTGGCACTGCGCTTCCCAGGCCAGCAGGCGACGGATGCGAGTGGGTTGTTCTACA